>CAWEEJ010000088.1:0-19152 GCA_963807905.1 uncultured Chloroflexia bacterium
GCCGTGGTGGCGGCGGACGTGACCGTCGCGGCGGTGGCGGCGGACGTGATCGTCGCCGCTAGGAGTAGGCGGATACTTTAGAAGGACAGTTCTGGCATGACGAATACGGCCCGACACCCATTTATTGAGGGTCGGGCCGTATTTTTGTTTTCCTGGCTACGGGCTCTGCCTGCTCCCCTCCCTAGTCAGCAGCTAGTTGGCGGAGCCGATTTGGACATCGCATGTGGATTGTTCGACGCTTGAGATGGCTGCGCGGGATGATGATTGACCGTTGGTCCTGCTGTATCGGTTAGAAGCACCTCTACGACTATGGGCTGACGCGGCAGATCAGGGCCGCGGCAACGACGGTCCACTCCCGTTTGGTTTCTGACCCACTACCGTAAAGCCAGTGATCATGCTGAGGTACGCCTTGTTCTGATCCCGCTGCTTGAGGTCGTCCAGCCATCCTACCGCAGTTGCGGCGTCGATTGTCGCTTGTTCCACAAGGCGATTCAGAGCGTCTTCGATACCCAGAAGCCGATCACCCAACTCGTAGTCCAAAAAGAGGAAGGTCTTGGGAATCACCAAAATGTCACTCAACCCGACCTTTTGCATCAGGACTGCATGGTTGCGCGCATCTGAGCCGGCTAGGACTCGATCAGAGATCATATGAGTAACCTGACGGGTCACGGCTTGATCGGTTGCCGCAATGACGCTGGCATCGAAGTCTGGATCAAAGAGTACGATGCGTCCGCCAGCTTTGGTGACGCGCACCAATTCCTGCAATGCCCGCACCGGCTCATCTAGATGGTGGAAGATTCGGTCAGCACGGCAGCCGTCGAACGTCTCGTCGGCAAATTTTAGGTTGTAGATGTCTCCCTGCTGGCAGTCGACGCGTGACTCTCCGGCATCGCACACGCGAGCCCTAGCGGTTTCAATCATCGTGGCGCTGCTGTCGACGCCGACAACCTGACCGCTTTCACCGACACGTTCTGCCATGGCCAAGAGATCGTCCCCTGCGCCGCAGCCGATATCCAGAATGACTGATCCGGGTTGAATATCGAGCAGGCTGTATGTCTCCTGCTTGTAGCGTTTGACCGCATCCATGCCTGAGATATAGTCCAGGTGATGCACAGAGGCCACCCGGATCTTCCTGGCGGTCAACAGCGTCGTAGTGACCCCAGGGCGCAGGTTTGCCACGTTCAGTGTCCATGCTGATACTCCTTTCGGACCGCAAAATTTGTGACAGGGGAATAAGTCAGGCAATCATGTCACCAACGCAATGTCCAGCGCATCCTGCAGCGTACGGGCGCCGATGAGTCTCGATGCCGGGCACGAGCACCTCGCCCTGACGCTTGAGAATGCTGCGTGGCACAATGGCGAGGGTAAAGCCTAGTTTTGTGGCCTCAGTCAGCCGCCGGGGCAGCTGGCCCACGCTACGCAGCTCGCCGCTCAGCCCCACTTCACCCACAATGGCCAGATCGGCCGCCACCGGCTTGTTGCGATAGAAGGATTAATGGCCACCCCACGAAAGATCAGCGGCACCGTTCATTGATACGCCCTGCCCACGATGTTGACCCAGAGGTCCTAGCGGTCCAGCTCAGGATACGATGACGCGCTTGTCGAGCGCCGCCAGCCCCAGCAGCAGCAGACGGTTGAGGTCGACGCCGTTGGTCGTGCGTCGTGGTTGGCTGAAGGCCGTGTGGGAGGCGAGCGCCTGCACCTCCACCAGCAGCGGTTAGCGTGCCTTCCATGGAGACGGCGATTGGGCAGCCTGCGGCATTGGGCAAACGTTCAGCCAGAAAGAGCTCCGACGGGTTGGCGACTTCAGCCATGCCCTGCTCGGTCATCTCGAAGATGCCCACCTCGTTGGTCGAGCCAAAGCGATTCTTGACGGAGCGCAGGAGGCGATAGGCGTGGAAGCGTTCGCCCTCCAGCTGGAGCACGACATCGACCAGATGCTCCAGCACCTTGGGCCCGGCAATCGCGCCCTCTTTGGTGACGTGGCCGACCAGGAAAAGGGGGATGTTGGACTGCTTGGCCGTGCGCAGCAGCAGCGCCGCACAGTCGCGAACCTGGCTGGTCGTCCGCACGCTGGAACCATTCTCCGTGTAGATCGCCTGAATCGAGTCGACGATGAGCAGCGCCGGCTTCATCTGCTCGGCCTGGCCCGCGATCTGCTGGGCGACAATCTCGGAGAGGATGAAGAGGCGGTCGGCTGATAGTCCTAGGCACGCGGCGCGGCGGCGGATCTGATCCGCGCTCTCTTCGGCCGAGACATAAAGGACTGGTCCCGCGCTGTTGGCGATTTCCGCCGCCATCTGTAGAAGCAGGGTGCTCTTGCCGATGCCGGGATCGCCGCCTACGAGGACGACCACGCCCGGCACAATGCCACAGCCCGGCACGCGGCTCAACTCGCTCATCTGCAAGGGCAGGCGCTCCGTACCGTCGGCCGGAATCTGACCGAGCGCAACGGGCTACGCGGCGAAGCCACCGCCGTTCACGGGCATACTCGTCCGCGTTGCCTTCTCGACCCGTACGGCCTGCTCTTCCAGCGTATTCCATTCATCGCAGTCGGGGCACTTGCCCATCCACTTCATCTGTACGCTGCCGCAAGCCGAACAGACATAGCGTGTCTTGGTCTTGGCCACAGTCAAACCTCCCCGAGAGAAACCGAACATTTGTGCGATTATTGTACCCGAAGTGGCTGGCGGGGTCAACTATCCAACGTTTTGCGGGTGCATACCACATTTTGCAACAGCCTGGGGGGGGAGCGGTTCAGCGTTCTATCCGTTTTCTCTCCGACGGCCTGCTCACCCTGTGATTAGAAGACCGTCACCCGCAGCAGGATAAAATCGACACGCCCAAACCCAGCATCCCCAACACGGCCAAAATGACGCCCGGCGCGAGAACGCTGACGATGGCGCGGCCGATGTCAAATTTTGCGACGGTCTCCACGGCAAGAACATAGACGATGAGCGCCCAGATGGCAGCGACCAGCGCAGCCAGGCCGCCCAATAACGGGATGGGAATAAAGGCCAGCAGCAGGAGCGGCAGGCAGGCATAGCTGGTGCCGGCGAAGAAGTGCTGAAGCGTTGTATGGGCGCCAAAGAGGTGGCTAACGGCCAGCACCGCCACGCCATAGACAATCCAAATCGCCAGCCATTGGAGGGGCCAACTCAGCCAGTGGCCCAGCGCGCTGAGCCCGGCCGCCTGCCAGATCGGCAGCCACGGCTCCAGCCCGGCGATGCTTTGCGCGGCGTCGGCGAAGAGCGCAGCGTCGGCATTATCGCTGAGTGCAAAAAATTGGGAGGTGGCGAGTAGGTTTACCGGATCCAAAAAGGGCGCAACGGTGCCGACCTGGGTCCCGTGGATCCAGTTGACGAGGAAGGGCAGTGCGCCTGCGAGCAAGGCCGCGGCCATGATCATGCCCATGCCGTGGCGCATGCTGGTCGCTGGACAGGGGCCCAGCGCAGCACGATAGGCCGGACTGCCGTAGATGGCTTCCTTTAGGTTGAGGCGTACCGCGCTCTTCATCTGCTCTGCGGTCGGCAACCACTGATCAAGCTCAAAAAATCCGCCATCCGGACAGGCGTCAAGCAGGACCAGGGGGGCGCCTTCTTCATCACGCGGGACGGGCGCTTCTGCAGTGGTTCGCATCGTTTCGGATGTTGTCATCTTACACGCTCCGGAAGATAAGGGTCGTTGCAATCACGCTGACCAGACCGCCGACGATGAGCAAGAAAAGTATAGGCGGAACTACCGCGGCGATGATCGCCCGTCGCCAGGGCAGTTCGTGGGCCACTTCCAGGGCCCGGTAGGCGATGAGGGTGGACCAGACGATCAGCAGCACGTTGCTGAGAGAGACGAAGGGGATGATTTTGACCAAAACCAGCACCTGTGGGGCCACTATCAGGCCGGCCGCGCCCAACGTGCGACTGAGCGCACCATTGCCGCCCAGCAGGCGAGCAATGCCATGCCCGACAAAGCCGTATGTCGCCCACTGGAGCAGCAACAACAGGGGCGTGGTGATTAGCAACATCAGCCGTCCCCAGCCACCGCCATAGCCTGTGACAAAGCCAACCCAGTCCCAGCCATTGCGGATGGTCGCTTCGGTCTCCAGCAGCAGCGCGGGGTTGAGGCTGCCGGCCGCTATCCGCCACATGCGCAGCACGGCTTCCAGCACGGCGTCGGAGGGCGGCATGCTCAGCGTCAGCAGCCAGCCGCCAATGATCTGTGCGCCGCCGGCCAAGATGCCGATCAGGACCGTCATGAAGAGTCCTTCGATCCACGGTTCATCGTCATCGACCATGACGATGAAGGGATCGGCGTCAAAGGTAAGCGCTTTGCCGAGTAATTCCGGGTAGGTCCTGGGTTGGAGCATGGAGCCTCCTGCACGCTGCTCGGGAATGCATGATGATGGCTTCATCATAGCATAGGCAAAGTGGCGATCGCAACGGCTATTTGACAAGCGGACGACGTGCGCGTAGGCTGGCGAGAGAAAGCGCTGGGTTATGCATAGTCGAGCCCAAAGAATGTGGCATGAAGAATGAAATTCTGCGTCGCCAAGGCGCGTGATTGTCAATGGTTGATTGTCAATGGTGAATGTGTGGATGCGATGAAGATCGGGTTTGGGTTGCAGATGGATATGAAACGACTCATGCTTTTGTTTTTGCTTGTGGCGGGCGGCCTGCTCATGGCCGGCTCGCGGCTTGTGGCCCAGGATGGCTCGACTCATGTCGTGGAGCCGGGGGAAACATTGAGCGAGATTGCCAAGACGTATGGCGTGGGCATGGATGCGCTCATGGCGCTTAATGGCATTGCCGACGCCGATGCGCTGGTCGTCGGCCAGCGCCTGACGCTGCCCGAGCAGGATGACGGCATTGCCGATCTACCCGCACCTGCGGCGGCGACTGCTGGTACCTATACGGTGCAGGCAGGCGACAGCCTGAGCCAGATTGCCAAGGATTTCGGGGTGACGCTGGATGCACTGCTGATGGCCAACGGCATTGGTGATGCGGACCGGGTGATTGTCGGGCAAGTGCTCGCCGTGCCCGCGGCGGTAGAACCCGGATCGGCGGTTGAAGCCGAAATCGATGGAGCAACCGACACAGACACAGGGCCATCAGCAACCGGCGCGGCACCGGCGACGGAGACGCTCGTCGAGATCGAACCCGAAACGGAGTCCGTCCCTGAGACGGCTTCGGATGACGTTCCAGAGGGGGAAAGCGCTGAGCCAGCGGCGTCTGGGGCCGCGGCTGCTGCGGCCACCCTGACCACCCCAACCACTACATCCCTCAACCCCCGCTATCGCGTACAGTCGGGCGATACGCTGGCCGGCATTGCGCTCAGCTTTGGCGTGGATGTGCGCGCGCCGCGCGCGATCAACGGCCTGGTCGACACATCCAATGCCGATCTCACCGCAGGCCAGGAGTTGATCCTGCCGGCCACCGGCGAGGAGTTACGCGTATCCAGCCGGCGCAATTTTATACCGTGGAAACGGGCGATAGCCTGGGCCTGATTGCCAAAGAGCAAGGCATCACGTTGCTCGAGTTGATGGACGCCAACGGCATCCGCAACCCGGATCAGCTCAACGTGGGGCAGGAACTCGTTCTACCAGCGCCGGTCGATGCCGAAGCGGTGAAGACGCCGCCGATTGGTCCCCAGCGACGGGGCTTCTACTACTACACGGTCCAGCCGGGGGATACGCTGTCGGAACTAGCCAAGGAATTTGACAGCACCATGCTGGCGCTCCTGGAATTTAACAATCTGCCCGACGAAGAGACGGTTTACACCGGCCTTCAGCTGCGCATCCCCTTTGGTGCGCCGCCTTTGCCCCAGGCTGCGCCCCCCGTGCCCCTTTCCGGCACCAGTTTTCTGGTCAGCCTGAGCCGCCAGGAGTGCTGGCTCTTTGAGGGCGGCCAGGTACGTTATCGCTGGACCTGCAGCACCGGCTACGGCGATCGGATCACGCGCACGGGCACCTTCAATGTCCAGACCATGCTGGAGATGGCCCAAAGCAGCGCCTACGAACTGGATATGCCCGATCGGCTGGGCATCTATGACGTTGGCGAATTTGAGAATGGTATTCACGGCCTGCCCATTGATCGGGAGACCGGAGAGGAGATCTGGGACGGCTTGATCGGTCAGCCTGCCACCTTTGGCTGCGCCATGCTGGCGAATGACGACGCTGCCGTTCTCTTCGATCGCGCCTACCTGGGCATGCCGATCCACGTGCTGCAATAACGCAGCGGGTTCGACTCTGTAGGAGCGGGTGCCGACGAGCGCCCGCGCGCAGCGAACAATGCTCTAACTCATCCTAAGGACAAGAAAATGGACATGCGTCACTATCTACCCCGAGACGAGTTTGCCGGCATGCTGATCGGCCGCGTCTGGCTGCCGGCCGCGCAAACGGGGGCGGCTGCCGGACCGAGCCCCGTGCTCGTACGCGCTGAAGGCGTCTTCGACTTGAGCCCCCTTGCCGCGACGGTGACCGACCTGCTCAATGACGGGCTCGACCCGGCGTCGCTTGATCTCTCCGAACTCGTACGTGTGGGTGGTTATGACGAGATTATGGCCAACACCATGGCCGCGGTACCCGACGCAACCGTCCCGCGCTTTCTTGCGCCGATCGATCTCCAATCAATCAAGGCCTGTGGCGTGACCTTCATGGTGAGCATGCTGGAGCGGGTCATTGAGGAGCGTGCCGGCGGCGATGCCAGCAAGGCGGAAGCCGTCCGTGAGAAGATCAAGGCGCGGATCGGCGCCGATTTGACCAGCATTGTGCCGGGGTCGGCGGACGCAGAAGCGTTGAAGGCGGTCTTGCAGGGCGAAGGGCTCTGGTCGCAGTACATCGAGGTCGGGATTGGACCCTACGCCGAGGTCTTCACCAAAGCGCAGCCCATGTCCGCGGTGGGGCCTGGCGCACAGATCGGCATCCTGCCGATTTCATCCTGGAACAATCCCGAGCCGGAGATTGTGCTACTGGTCAACGCACAGGGCGAAACGGTCGGCGCAACGCTGGGCAATGACGTCAATCTGCGTGATATCGAAGGGCGCAGCGCGCTGCTGCTGGGCAAGGCCAAGGACAACAACGCCTCCTGTGCCGTCGGCCCCTTCATCCGCCTCTTTGACGCGACCTTCACCCTGGACGACGTGCGCAGCACCGATGTCTCCCTGACAATTGAAGGGGTTGATGGCTTTGCGCTCAGTGAGGTGAGCCGCATGAGTCTGATCAGCCGCGACGTGCTCGATCTGGTGAGCCAGACGATCAACGAGCATCATCAATATCCAGACGGCTTTGCGCTCTTCACCGGCACCCTCTTCGCCCCCACCCAAGATCGCGACACGCCCGGCGAAGGCTTCACGCACAAGATCGGCGATGTCGTCCAGATCGGTGCGGAGAAGCTGGGCGTGCTGGAGAACCAAGTCGTCTACACCCATGACGTGCCGCCATGGACCTTTGGCGCCTCGGCCCTGATGAAGAATCTGGGTGCACGGGGGCTGCTGTAGGGTATCTCTGATGTTTGCCGTGCGATGATGTTCGCTTGAGGGGCCGTTTATCCCGTCGGCTGTTGTTGCGTAATGCAGTGGATATTGCCGCCCCCCAGGAGGATCTCGCGCGCGTAAATGCCGATGACAGTGCGGTCGGGGAAGATTTCCTGCAGCGTTGCGCGCGCCGCCTCATCATGGCGCGCATCATCGAAAGTCGGGAAGATGACGGCCCCATTGGCAATGTAGAAATTGGCATAGGACGCGGCCTGGCGGTCGCCTTCCCGGCGTGGCTGCGTGCCGCTGACGTAATCCACGCCGGCTGCCTCTTCTGCGTTGATCAATACCGCTGCGGGAATATGCAGCTTGTGGATCACAAAGGGCCGACCTTTGGCATCGGTCTCGTTGGCGAGAATTTCGTAAGCGGCATGCGACAGCGCGTATTGGGGATCCGCAGGGTTGTCGGTCCAGGCCAGCGCGACAGTCGCCGGTCCGCAGTAGTGCACGATATTGTCGACATGCTCGTTGGTTTCATCCAGATAGATGCCGTTGGGCAGCCAAATCACCTTGTCGATGGCCAGATAGCGCATGAGCATGGCCTCGACTTCATTCTTGGTGAGATGGGGATTGCGCCCCGCCGAGAGCAGGCACGCTTCCGTCGTAATCAACGTTCCTTCGCCGTCGACGTGGATTGCACCGCCTTCGAGGACGAAATTGGCTGTGCGATAGCTGTCGACGCGCTCGATCTCGCAGACCTTGCGCGTGACTTTGTCATCCTGATCCCATGGAAAATAGAGCCCGTCAACCAGACCGCCCCAGCCATTGAAAGTCCAGTCGACGGCGCGTACTGCACCGTGGTCATTGACGAGAAAGGTCGGCCCCACGTCGCGATCCACGCATCGTCGCTGGAGAGTTCGACAACGCGGATGTGCGCCGGCAGCGCCGCGCGTGCGACGTCGTACTGCCGGGCCGAGACGCCCATGGTAACCGGCTCGTAGAGGGCAATGGCGGTCGCAACGGCGCTGAATGCCCGCTGGGCCGGCTTGGCCCCCAGGCGCCAGTTGTCGCTGCGCTCGGGCCAGAGCATCCAGCAGCCTGCATGGGGCTCGAATTCACCCGGCATGCGAAATCCGTCCTGCTTTGGTATCGACGTCACTCGCCTCGCCACTGCTCTTTCTCCCTGCTTACGGTTGAGTCGTGTGCACCCCGGGCTATGGCGCGGGATTATCCGAGTCTACCCGAACGCCAGCGCAATGTCGATCCGGCACAGATTCTTGCGCCCTGATCCGTCTCCATCCGCCGAGTCCGCGAATATCCGCGGCCCATGCTACGCATGCTAAGATTTGCTGTTGTGGCGCGGCCTCGCTTTGTCTACACCCGGCTCTCCGGTACAATGCTCCCTTATGTGCGCACATGGATCCGATGAACTCATCCCGTCAACTGACGCCCTGCTGCCGGCGGGCAAGCTGCCTCCCGCGCTGCTGGCCGCGCTGCTCCATGATCTGCCCACGGAAGATCCGGCCCTGGTGCTGGGCCCCACGGTGGGCGAGGATGCGGCCGTGATCGACTTTGTGCCGGAGCAAGATCGGCTGCTGGTGGCCAAGAGCGACCCGATTACCTTTGCGACCGATGAGATTGGTTTCTACGCCGTGAACGTCTGCGCCAATGACCTGGCCGTCGTCGGCGCGACGCCCCGCTTCTACCTGCCCACCGTACTGTTGCCGGCGGGCGAAACTGACGGCGATCTCGCCCGGCGCATCTTTCGGCAGATCGGCGCGGCCTGTCGCCAACTAGGCGTGGTCGTGGCGGGCGGTCACAGCGAGATTACCCACACCGTCAAACAACCGGTGGTGGCCGGCACCATGCTGGGGGAGGTGGCGCGCGCTCGACTGGTGCGCAGTGGCGGCTGCCAGGTCGGCGACGATGTGCTCTTGGTTGGCTCGATCCCGATTGAGGGCGCCAGCATCCTCGCCCGCGAAAAGGGACTCGAGTTGATTGCACGCGGCTGGAGTCCGGAAGAGATCGAAGATGCTGCCAACTACCTGCACAATCCCGGCATCAGCGTCCTCTCCATCGCGGCCACTGCCGCGGCGACGGGGCTTGTCCATTCCATGCATGATCCAACCGAAGGCGGCGTGGTGACAGGTCTGCTGGAGATCGCGCTCGCCGGTGACGTTGGGATGACGATCGACCTCGATGCGATCTTGATTCCGCAACTGGCCCGTCGACTCTGTTCTGAGTTTGGCCTGGATCCGCTTGGGGTGATCGTGTCAGGCGCGCTCTTGGCCACGGCCACGCCAACAGACGTGCCTGTGCTGCGCCAAGCCTGGTCTGATTTGGGCTATCCCGTCAACGTCATAGGGCGGGTTACGGCTGCGGGAGAAGGACTCGTCGCCCGGCGTGGCGGCCAGACCGTACCGTTTCCATCTTTTCCCGTCGACGAAATCACCAAACTCTTTGGATAAACCATGGCTGAGATTACCATTCGTCCCGTGATCGATATTGCAGGCTGTGAGCATTTCCAGGAGCTGGAGCAGATGATCTGGACCAGCCCGGAGCTTGACGTGGTACCCGGTCACATTCTCATCACCGTGCTCAAGAATGGGGGCATGTTGCTGGGCGCCTACGCCACCGAGGGACCGGAGGCGACCGGCGGCATGATCGGCGCTGCCTTTTGGTGGCTGGGCGTCGGTACGCCGACTGGCGAGACTGAACCACGCCTCAAGGTGTGCAGCCATATTGTGGGCGTCTTGCCGGCTTGGCAGGGCCAACACGTCGGGCTGCGCCTCAAGCTGGCTCAGCGCGAAGCGGTGCTGGCCCAGGGCGTCACCGACTGGATCACCTGGACCTATGACCCGCTCTACCGCGCCAACGGCGTCTTCAATGTCCATCGCTTGGGCGCTACCTGCAATACCTACTTCCGCAACGTCTACGGCGAAATGCAGGATGCCCTCAACCGTGGCGTGCCCAGCGACCGCTGCCAGGTCGATTGGCGCCTAAACAGCCCTCATGTCCTGGCCGACATCGAACCCCAGCGACCGCGCCCCGAGTGGTCGTTCGCAGACTTCCAGATTCTGCCCACTGTTGACCAAGGCGACTTCACCGTCCCTGTAGACGTTCGCCCCAGCCTGCATGGTGACCCTATTGCGCTGCCCATTCCAGATGATATCGCCGCCATCCGCGCGTCTGACGGCGGGCTTTCGCTGGCATGGCGTCTCTATCTGCGCGCGATGTTGGAGCAAGCATTTGCTGCCGGCTACACCATGGTCGATTGCGTGCGTGTCCCAGAACGGGGCTGGCACTATGTGCTGGTGCAAGAATTTGGGTAGCCAGATTTGGGATTTGGGATTGCGGGCACCAAGGGAGAGGCGATGCGATTGACGTAGTAGGCAGTGAATGATGACTGACACTGTCTCCCATGAAGAATTCTTCATTCTCTATTTTCGATTAACCAATTTCCAAGGAGCCATTCATGCGGATTGAACGCATTGAACTTCGTAAAATCCATCTTCCCTACGTCTCACCCTTTGAAACGAGCGGCTGGCGTGAATTGGGGCGCTATCCGATCATTGTGCGTATCGAAGCCGAGGGGCTGGTTGGCTGGGGCGAGTCGGTCGTCGGCACTCATCCCTTCTACAGCGAAGAGAGCACCGACACCGTCATGATTATTCAGCAGAAGTATCTGGCGCCCATGCTGCTTGATGCCGAGCTCGACAGCGCAGAAGATGTGACGCCGGCCTTTGCCAAAGTGCGCGGCAACCATTTTGCCAAGGCCGGGCTGGAATTTGCGGCGTGGGACCTCTTTAGCAAGCGCGCGGGCCAGCCCCTTTCCCAGATGCTTGGCGGGACGCGTGAACGGGTCGAGGTGGGCGTAAGTGTGGGCATTCAACCGGACATCGATACGCTGTTGCAGGTCGTCAGCGACTACCTGGCCGATGGCTATCGACGGATCAAGCTGAAGATCAAGCCCGGCTGGGATATTGAACCGACCCGCGCTGTACGCGAAACCTGGCCGGACCTGAAGCTGCAGGTCGACGCCAACAGCATCTATCGCTTAGAAGACGGTCCTCATCTGGCTGAGTTGGATAAGTTCGACTTGCTGTTGATCGAGCAGCCGCTGGCCCACGATGATATCTTTGACCACGCCAAGCTAAAGCCGGCGTTGCAGAGCCCCCTCTGTCTGGATGAGAGTATCGTTTCGCCCGAGCATGCTCGCTGGGCCATCGAGATGGACGCCTGCGACATCATCAACATCAAGCCTGGTCGCATTGGCGGTCTGGCCGATTCGGTACGAATCCACGACATGGCCCAAGCTGTTGACATGCCGGTCTGGCACGGCGGCATGTTGGAGACAGGCATCGGCCGCTATTTCAACGTTGCTCTGGCCAGCTTGCCTAACTTCGTGCTGCCGGGCGATATTAGCGCCAATGACCGCTACTACGCCCGCGATATTGTGACCAATCCCTTCACGCTGAACGAGGAAGACAGCACGCTCACTGTGCCTACGATTCCCGGCAGCGGCGCCATCGTCGACGAGGATTTTCTCGATGAGGTCACGCTGGAAACGTGGGAACTGAAAGTGTAAAGCGTGATGAACGTCGAAGACCAGGGCACGCGTGAAGCGAAGCCGTCCCGTCACGTCGCCATTCTACGAACGTTGATTTTTGTGACGAGTCGCCGGCCGGAGACGGGCGTAGAGGAAGTCCTGCTTATCCAGGGTGCGCCGACGAAGCGACTGTGGGCCGGCCTCTACAATGGGCTTGGCGGCCACGTGGAAGCCGGTGAGGATATTCTAGTCGTGGCACAGCGCGAACTGGCCGAGGAGACGGGCCTGACCGATGTCGCGTTGCAACTGCGCGGCGTTGTGCATATCGACACCGGGGTCGATGGGCAAGGGGCACGTCCTGGCGTGCTCATGTTCGTTTTCACAGGCGAGAGCGCCACGCGGCGCGTCCACGCCTCTGCCGAGGGCGCACCCGAATGGCTGCCCGTCGCAGGGCTGGGCGACGTGCCGCTGGTGGACGATCTGGTTGAGGTGATTCCGCGTGCGCTGGGCGACGGGCCATTCTTCTATGGCCACTACGCCGCCGATGAGACAGGCGTCATGCACTACGCGTTTCAGGCGGAAAAGCTTCCCGAATAAGTGAAGCCGGGCTTTGACAAGAGCCCGGCTTTTGATCCCTACACCAATTTAGCTGCAGAAATCTACCCGCTCGTGTCCACCGGATCATCTTCGGTGACGCTTCGTGCCGCGCTGTTGGCCAGCTCGTCGGCGCGCTCGTTCTGTTCGTTGCCCGCATGTCCTTTGGTCCAGTGCCATTCAACGCCACCGGCTGGTTCATGGCGCTCAATCGCTGTCAGCAGCGCACGCCAAAGATCCTGATTCTTCACGGGCTTCTTGCTCGCCGTACGCCAGCCATTGCGCTGCCAGTTGATCACCCATTTCGTGATCCCATCGCGCACGTAACTACTGTCGGTATAGAGATCCACCTGACAAGGCCGCGTTAGCGCATTGAGCCCCTCGATTGCAGCGCGCAACTCCATGCGATTATTGGTCGTGTCCCGATAGCGGCCACTCAACTCCTTACTGTGTTCCCCAAAAAAGAGCAGCGCGGCCCAGCCCCCCGGACCCGGGTTGCCGATACAGCCGCCGTCAGTGTAGATGGTTACAGGTTGAGACATGGGTGATTGCGAAAGGGTAGAATGCGGATTGCGGATTTGGGATTGCGTGTCCAGTGGATTCAAGGCCTGCTCGACTGCAATCTGCAATCTCCGCACTCCCAATTTCCCCTACTCGGTTCTTAGTTCAACAAAGGTCGTCTTGCCCGCTTCGACGGTGAGCTCGGCCCGCACCTGCTGGCCGTTCACGTTGCCGACGAGCACGTAGTAGCCGGGCGGCACGCTACCCATTGCGCCATTCTCTCCCCAGCTCGGATCGGGACCAATCGTTTCGTTATCGCGATAGGTCTCGATGAGGCGGGCCCAGACCGCCCGGCCATTTTCAAAACGGGCGAGCGTCAGGCGCGCCCCGGGCCAGGTGCGACCATCTGCCGTCAACAGGCGCACGGCCACGGCGCCGGCATCATCCAGCGGCTGCACCCAAAGGTAAGGATCACGCTATGCTCGTAGTCGTTGACGCCCAGGCGCATCTCGACATGGAGATGGGGGCCGATGGCAATGCCGGTCATGCCGACGCGACCAACGATGTCGGTCGGCTGCACGCGTCGGCCAACCTCGGTCAGCACCTCACTGAGGTGACCATAGAGCAGGTAGACGTTCATCTCGCCGCCGGCAACGGGCAGCTTCTGATCGAGGCGGATGACCACGGCGTTACCGTAAAAGCCGTTATATGGCCCCAGCAGTTCAGGATCTCCGGCCCGGCATGGACGACTTCGCCCGTTGTTGCGGCCTGAACGGGCGTGCCCTGGGGATTCGAAATGTCGATCCCATGGTGGATGCGATAGCGGTCGCCTGCCGTGGATCCAAATTGATAGTTGGGGCTGGCCAGTTGCTTGTCGACTGACGCAGGGAAAGGACGCCCTACCCAGAAGTGATCGCTGGCGCCAACCGGCGCAAAATTTGACCAAAGACGACCCGGCGCCAAGGCGACCGGGACGGCCGTGGGCGTGGGCGAGACCGCCAGGGTCGGCTGCGGTTCGGGCGTGGGCGTAAAGTTAAAATTGAGAGTCGAGACTATGTTGACCATGGGCGCGACCGGCGTAGGCCCCTGGTCGCCGGTGCTGCCGGCCGCCAATGCCGGGTCGATCAGGACAATTTCGCCAGTGTCGCTCGCCGATGCATCCGTGGCCTGCCGAGGCTGCGCGACCATGACACGCCCTTCGCTACGCAAGGTTGAGCTTTGGATTGCCTGCTCGGCATTCGACTCGGCATTCGACTGGCGCCCGGCTCGCCGTCAAGGAGAGCCGCGCCGGGAAGCGCCTCCACCGACACCAGCGGCACCTCTTCAACTTCGGCTTGGCTGGCCCCACCGCCCAATGTCACAATTGAAGGCTGACTTGGTTCGGCGGTAGCCACTGCGCGATTGGCTGGATTGATGATGGCCAAAACGGCAGTTGGCGTGGGTGTGTGTTGGGTCGCGGCCTGGGTGGTTAGAAGTGTGGGCGGCTTGGGCCAGACCGAGATGAAGAGCACGAGTGCCATTCCGACCATACCGACCCGAGCGCCGTTGGAAAGGATTCGTACCGCCTGGGGCGACACCATCTCCGCCTGAGCCTGTGTTACAATATCTCGATCCGTTGGCGGAATGCCACTCTCGTCATTCGTGCCAGCTCGTAGAGCCTGTGACAAACGCTCCACTTGGGGCCAGCTCGCGGCCGGCGACTCATCAAGTAAGACAAGGGTACGCGATAGTCCGGCCGCAACCAGGGCGTCAAAGCGTGCGGAACTCTGTTGAGCAAGGCGCCGAATCTGCGCCGTTGACGTTGACCATTTTGACATAAATTAGTTGTTTGATTTTCGACGTATCAGGTGCATCGCTTATGACTACTGCGAGCCGAAGCCGATGTCACCACAACACAGGTGCCAGCCCAAATCATGACACAGACGGCTTTCCAAAGTGATCCGGACGAGCATGCTTCACCGCCTGCCCAACCGGATCCTGTCACCAATCATTTTGACATCTTTACGCTTTTTCCGGAAATGTTCGATGGTCCATTTTCAGAAAGCATCATCAAACGGGCCTTGGAGCGGGGGCTGATTTCGGTCGCGTGCCACAACATTCGTGACTATACCGTCGATCGCCACCATACCTGTGACGACACGCCCTATGGCGGGGGCGGCGGCATGGTCATGAAGCCGACCCCCATCGTGCCGCCGTAGAGACAGTGCTGGCGCACCCGGCCGGCTGGAATTTCCCGGCGAGGATGCCTACGTCAATCTGCCGCCATGGGACGAGGAGGTCGCACCGCTGCTTCCCCCGATGTGCCCATCATCCTCATGACGCCCCAGGGCCGCCCGCTCACCCAGTCCGTTGTGACGGAGCTGAGCCAATACCCGCGGCTGGCACTGATTTGCGGACGCTACGAAGGCGTGGATGAGCGCGTGCGCAGTCAGCTGGCGACTGATGAAATTAGCCTGGGGGACTACGTGCTGAGCGGCGGCGAACTGGCCGAGATGGTGATCGTGGATGCCGTCACGCGCCTGTCGCCCGGCGCACTTGGCTTCGAATTCAGCGCGGATCAGGATAGCCACTCGGCCGGCCTTTCGGGCCTGCTGGAAGGACCCCAGTACACCCGCCCCCAGAGCTTTCGAGACGAGCCGGTCCCGGACGTGTTGCTCAGCGGCCATCACGCCAACGTGGCGCGGCTGGCGACGTGAGCAGGCCCTGCTGCGCACGCTGACGCGCCGGCCGGCGCTGCTCAATACGCTCGACCTGGATGAACAGGATCGCGCATTCCTCAAGCAACAGGGCTGGGTGCTTTAAAGCCAAACGAACCTGTGCCCAAAATTACCCCACGTTTTTTGCGCTTGGGTAGGCGCTATGCTATAATTGCTTGGTTGTAATTATTGAGTTCATTTCTCGCACTGTCTTAGTTTGCAGTGCGATTTTGCTGAAGAAGGATCGGTGCCTGATGACCAATGCCCTGATGAATTCGCTGCAGCCGGAAGCGAATGCGGACATTCCCGAACTGAAACCCGGCGACACAGTGCGCGTTCACCAGCGCATTACGGAAGGCCGCAACGAGCGCATCCAGGTATTCCAGGGTGTGGTTATTGCTCGTCGTGGCGGGAAATCTCCCGGCGCCACGTATACCGTTCGCCGCACGGCCTCGCACGGCGTTGGCGTTGAGCGTACCTTCCCCCTCTACAGCAAAACCGTAGAAAAGGTGGAAGTATTGCGTAATGACGAAGTGCGTCGCGCCCAGCTCTACTACCTGCGCGAGCGCTCTGGCAAGTCTGCCCGCCTCAAGGAAAAGCGCTTCCTCAAGGTTTAGGCGCTGTGCCCCAAGCCAGCCACAAAAATAAAGCCGCCATTCGGTACATAAAACGAATGGCGGCTTTTTTAATTTCTGTCGGCAAAAGGACAACCGTGTGAAAAAGACGCCTGCAAGGCAAGCGGGCAATTCATCCACAAAACGATCTGTGCAACCCCGCTGAATCCGCAAGATCCGCGTTCTATCCGAACGCAGGAACCATCACTCCGTGGTGATCACCGGCAGCAGAGTACGGAACGAACTCTGATATTGGAGGTGGGTGTCAAGATAGTCGTCACTCCACCCGCCAAGCAGATGCACGCGTTCGCCCTGCGCAATAGCTGCCAGATGACGCCACTCGTTCGATTTGGCGATGCGAAGTTGCTCCATAGGCCCGTGACGGGGGGGGTCCCGTACCGTTCGTGGGTTGAAACTGGCGTGTGCCAGCCGCCGCCCAGCGCAAAGATGGCCAGGCCGTCGTAGACCAGCGCATGTCCGCTACGCGGGAGTGGAGAGGGGCGGCAGGTCCTGCCAGCGCTTGGTCGCCAGCGAGTAAACCGAAGCCGTGTCCAGATCGCGCTGTCCGTCGTAGCCGCCCACGACGTAGATGTCCTGCTCCAGCATGGCCGCGCCAAAGAATGCCCGGGGCACATCCATCCGGTCGATCAGCTCCCAGTTGCCTGCGGCGCTCGTTGTGCCGGCGGGTGCAAAGCGCCAGATGTCACTGCGCATTTGCTCGCCATCCCACCCCCCGAGAAGGTAGAGCGCTTCTTCGTCGGCAACTAGCGCCGCGCCGGCTACGGGTTGCGGCAGAACGGTGAGCCGGGCTCCATTCCTCTATCGCCCGGCGTGTAGCGCCAAAAATTGTCATAGATCGTGGTCGCGCCGCTGGCGTCGGTCCTGCTGCCGCCGGCCACGTAGATGTGACCGTTGAGCGCAGCTGCGGCGAGGTTGGCGACCGGCTCAGGCAGGGCGGGCGCGTCCGCCCCATGAACCGGTTTTAGAGCAGATCGTACGCTGTGACCAGATCGAGCGTCTCGCCGCGCTGGTGGTGATCGCCCAGCACATAGAGCGTCTCGCCGAGCACTGCGCCGGCCAGGCGGCTGCGTGCGCTGGTGAGCGGTGTACGCAGCTTCCCAGCGCGGCAGCGTGGTGACGACCGGCGCTCCAATCACGCCGAGGCTGCTGTCAGAGAGCAGGTCGACGGGTTCGGCAGAGCGGCTGTTCAGCGTCGGCGCCCAGAGTGCAAGCAGCACCAAGACCAATGCACCCAGCATGTAGACGTGTTGCCAGGCAAAGGGCCGGATTGCCACGTCATCAAGGGATCGGGCGTCGGGAATCAACTCCTCGTCGCTTACCGGGGAGACGCCGGGGACGGTCACCCAGCCTTTCTGCAGCAGGACCATGGTCGCCTCGGTGCGGCTGTTCACTTCGAGCTTCTCAAAGATGTTGCGCACATGCACCTTGACGGTGTGAGGACTGATGATGAGCGTACGCGTGATTTCTGCGTTGGACGTGCCGGTGACCAGTTCCCGGGCCACTTCCAGTTCGCGTTCGCTGGCGTGGGGATCGGTCGGAACAGACGTTGGGGACGCCGCTTGCTCAGTCATCATGGTCTCATTATTCCACAAGATCGACGCCGAGCATAACATCGGCAACAAAAAAGCGGGGCAAGCTCTTTGGCCTGCCCCGCCCTGCTGATGCTGCTGTATGGAAGCCGATGTGGTGCTTGCTTCGTCCGGCTAATCCGCAGCGATGACGACTTCGACCTGCTCGGGCAGGTTGTCGGCCATGATCTCTACGATGTCCTTCACCTCCACACCGTCGTCCGCACCCTTGGCTGCGTCGGTCATCATGGTTAGGCAGAAGGGACAGCCAACCGCAATCGTGCTGGCGCCGGTGGCCGCGGCTTCATCGTAGCGCGCTTCGCTGACCGGTTCGTCGCCCGGTTCTTCTTCTTTCCACATTTGTGCGCCGCCGGCGCCACAGCAGAAGGAATGCTCGCCATGCCGCGGCATTTCCACCGTCGCTAGCTTCATGTCGCGCAGCAGTTCGCGTGGCTCATCAATGATTCCATTCTGACGGCCCAGGTAGCAGGGGTCGTGGAAGGTGATGGTGTCAACACCATCGTTTGCGATGACGCTCAACTTTTTGGCCGCCGTCAGCTCCGAGAGCAGCTGGGTGTGGTGAATGACTTCATAGTCGCCGCCGTACTGATAATACTCCTTGCCAATCGTTTGCAGGCAGTGGGGACAGGTCGTCACGATGCGGCGCTTGTTGGCGTCGAATTCGTTGAGCACCTCAATGTTGCCCAAGGCCATTTCGTAGAAGAGCGCTTCGTTGCCCGAGCGTCGAGCTGAGTCACCCGTGCACTGCTCTATTTCGCCCAAAATGGCGTAGTTGACGCCGGCTGCGTTGAGCACCTTGGCAAAGGCCCGGGCGGTGTCCTGGGCCCGCGGGATCATATGCCAGGTGCGCAGCCGACCCACCAGAGGATTTCGTAATCGGGATTGTCTTCGACTGTGGGAATCGGCACGTCGCCGGCCCATGCCAGGCGTTCGCGGCGGCTCAGGTTCCACGGGTTGCCGTTGCGCTCCATACCGCGATAGGCGGTCTTTAGTTCGCTGGGGAAATTGTCTTCCATCAACACCTGGTTGCGCCGCATGTAGAGAATGTCGAACATGGGCTCGTTGCCCACGGGGCAGATGTTGATGCAGGCCGCGCAGGCCGTGCAGGCCCAGACTGCGCT
>CAWEEJ010000089.1:0-39023 GCA_963807905.1 uncultured Chloroflexia bacterium
ATCACCCCTCTCTTTCACCCGTGGGTAATGCGCCCTCACCCCGTTACCCAGTATCATACTGCCATCAGACAAGCGGAGGCAGTTGTGGTCAATCGAAAAATCAGCATATTCAAAACGATCTCGAGCAGGCAGTGGAATTGGCCGATGGTCGCATCCCACCATTGTCAGAGCGGCTAAGGGCCGTAGCCCCGGTTAAGCTATCACCCCATCCAGCATGTCCCATCAGCATCAAGGGGATGCCCAGACCGGATCAGGGATTAGCCAAGCGAAAAACCGGTAGCCATTTATCAATTCAGCACCGCTGCCGTTGAGAGCCATCGGCAGGGTGTTAATGGAAGAAGGAGTAAATCTCATGGCATTTCTTAGAAAAAATCAACTGTGGCTATTCTTCATTATCACCCTGGTATTTGCCTTTAGCATAGCGGCGGTATCGCTTGCCAGCCAGAACGAAGGCATCTCGATCCTGATCCCGCTAAGCCCGTCAATCATCGCCATTATTATGACCGCCATTTTTTCCGGTCGGGCAGGGCTACGGGAGCTGTTCATCGGCCTTTCATCGCGTTTTCCCCTGCGTTGGCTGGCTGTATCCCTGCTCCTGTTCCCCATTCTGGCCAGCCTGGCCATCCTGATCCAGATGTTATTTGGCGGGCCAACGTTGTCTTTGCTTGCCCTTAATATGGGCAACCTGATCGCCGGTTCAATCTTGGTGCCACTTGGTGAGGAATTTGGCTGGCGCGGGTTGCCCTGCCGCGACTGTTAAAAAATACAGTGCCCTTACGGCCAGCTTGATACTGGGTGTATTTGGGGGGGATGGCATTACGCGGACATCTCGTCGGGGTAGGGGTGAAGGGTATATCCTTCTTCTATCTTTTTATATGGATTCTTGGAGCCGCCATACTCTTCACCTGGATATTCAACCATACCAGAAATATTTGGACGATGATCCTACTGCATAGCGTTGCCAATGCAACCTTCAACCTGTTCCAATTACGCCTGTAAATACCGGGGGGACTGCCACTTTCTACACATTTATCGGGCTGGTGTGGCTATGGCTTTGATTGTTGTTTTAAGGAGGGGATCAACCCCTGGCGGGTAAAAAGGCTGAATGACCGCACTCGCCGTAGGGCATATCTCTATTTAAATATTTAAATGTGAACAAGATATTACACAACACAAATATGATTGTACTTTGCTGGTGACTACGTTTGTCTTGGCCGCTGTGGCACATCGCAGAAAGAGCAGGTGAACCCATTCAACAACAGAACTACACCCACCTGAAAGAACCAGCATCAGCGCCTATGCTTGAGGAAACGGCCGTTTCCCTCACACCATCTCCCGTTATCGCTGCAGCCACAGCCATTCCGCCCACGCCGATCATAGAAGTGCTGCCACCAATGAATGTGGCACATAACAATGCACCGGAGTGCGGAAACCAGGCGTCACGCTGCCAGCGTGACCTGGTATCATAGATTTTGACTGCAAAGAGAAGACCGAGCGTGACCCCAGGGAGACAAACCTGGTTCGTAGATAGGTCTCCCTTGCAGATCCATTCATCAAGCAGATAGTCCATAAGTCTATAGAAGATAGAGCGCAAATAGGTTCGCCGTTCCTCTACCCCACGCGATAGACCGGACGTGCGCAGATCGCCTGCTGATCTTGGCTCTAATCCTGGCCTTCACACGGTGGCGGTTCGTCCCAGGTGATTTCCAGTGTCGGGCGTAAGTACGCAGGCGACCTTCCTGGAAGATGTACTAATTAGTAAGCTGCCTGAGCCACAAAACTCCTCGGCTGCCACCGACGCGGGCAACGTGTGGTCGATGCAATTCTAGCCTTGCCAAATGCCTCTGCCCCGATCTTGGCGGTGGCATACGGCTCGATAAGGTGGGTAGTCTGGATTTGGCGGTCATGGCTCGTCTGGAAAACTGTATGGATGGTTTCGTTTACATAGTCGACATACGTATCATAGTATTGCTCATCCGCCAGCAAGAAGCTGATGAGCGGCCATTCATCGCCGATCTCATCCATCGTCAGTGTTTTGGCGCTGCGGCGCCCTTCCTTGAGTGCTTCGTTGTGGTCCCACGGAATCCAGGTCAACTGACCCGTTTCGGGGTCGTGGTACAGATAAAAATTGTGGGTGGCCGCGCCGTAGGTGTCCCAATTCTCGATGACGGTATCGATGGCCAGCCATTGCAGAAAGGTGTCCACATCAAAGATTGTTTCTATCTCGGCTTTCCAGATCGCGGGATCGGACACTCGCGTATCTGAGTGTAGAACGGTGTACAAGTCTTCGATATCGCGCCAATCGGCTTCGTCCTCGTTGTTCTCTTTCTGGAAGCTGGTGCTGATACCGTCGTAACTGCCTTCTGCCAGAGAAACTGCCGGACCGTCAGCCTCGTAGATATTGCCGTCGTCATCACCAAAGACGCGGTCGATGACGGTGTCGTCGATGACCTCAATCATCGTGTACAGTCCAAAGTCCACCGGCCCTTCCCCGTAATCAACATAGAGATCGTAGAACGCTGTTTCCGCACTGGTGATGCCGGCTTCGGCAAGGATATCCGAGGTGACTGCGTCGCGCATGAAGGTGGCGTCGTTGTATTATTGGAGAGCGAAAGCTGTTTGAACCCATAGAAGCGCTGATTGTCGATGGCCGGATTTTCGTCTTCGAATTCATCAAAGTCGAGCTTGAACGGCAGCTCAAGCGAACCACTGGACCAGGCGCCCCTCAGCGAGGAGTTGCCCTTGAATCGGACCCCCACGTCCGTCCAGATTTCGCCCTCAAATTCGATATCCGCGGCCACCCAAATGGGGTTTTCGGTAGTGAAGTCGCCAGGGACGCCGCCACCTTGGCCTGGACCGCCTGGTCTGGCTCTCGCGCCGTCCGGACCGGGGCCGGCTTGTCCATCATCTGGAGGATCACCAGCGGGTGGACCAGCAGGTCTTTGACCAGCATCCGGAGGAGCGCCAGCCCCTGGACCACCGACCTCTGGACCACTGCCCGGACCACCGGCGCTGCCTGCTTCGCCATAGGTAGCCGTCATGTCATCCAGCATGGCCTGCCAGTCGTCCGGGGCAATGGTGAAGGTGATGGTGTTGACTTCGTCTTCAGGAAAGACAACGGTGTAATTGGGATGGCTGAGTTGCTGTGGGTTTCCTCCCCCCAACCGTCCGGGCGGGCGCTTTCGTCAGCTTCGTCAGCGCTCGTGTCGCTTTCCTGGTCCGCCATGTCGGCTTCGGATCGGCTGTCCGCTATGTTCGTCGTGGTTGTCGTGCTGCTGGAAACCGTGGTGCCTGTTGTCTCGGCCGGAGCGCTTGTTGCGACGCCGCCACAGGCAGCGACCAGCAGTCCGATCAGCAGGAGTACGGTCAAAATAGAGGTGTCTTTTTGGTGCATGATTTTTCCTTTAGCTTGCAGCCGTGGCTGCTTCGCCTTCTATGAGGGTAAGGCTGTCTTCATCGCTCCAGCGATCCTCTGTCGGATCATCGTAATAAATCTTGATCTCAGCCGGATCTCTGAGGCAACCAATATCGCCAATTTCCAACGCGCTTGATGGCGAGACCGGTCCGTTGACGTAGATCCTCCAGCAGCAGATCGTAGTTTTCGCGCTTAACCATATCCACCCGTTCATAGGTGATGCGCTGTGATTGTTCGTAGTGGAATCCCCAGCCCTTCTCCAATCGATACAGTACGGCGACGATGACCCCATTAGCGATCACCACCGCGCCCCAACCGGCGCCCGCCAGCAGGCCGGCATTGATCACCGGGAGACCGATGAGCACAAACAGATAGGTCATGTCGCGGGGCGGCATGGGATTCGTGCGATAGCGCAGCACAGAGAAGATGGCAAAGAGGCCAAATCCGGCGCCGATACTCAGTTCAATCGACGATAACAGGCTCATGACAAAGAAGATGACCGTGTTAAAGGCGATGAAGGTAAAGACGTAATTTTTGTTCTGCTTCACCGGATAGTAGATGAAGCGCACAATGAACAGTGCGATCAGAAAGTTGACGGTGAAACCGATAAGAAGCTCAATGGGTGTAAACATGGGGTTGCTCTTGGGCTAGTTTTTCAACGATTCGTAATTTTGGCTTGAAATTATTGTGCTTTAGGTGCGGATAGATCAGGCTGATCCCCACACAATACTTGCTGAATCCGGTTGCTCGCACATGATGCTGACGCAGCTGCTGCCCCATGTCAGAATCGTGGGAGACGCCATCCTGTTTGATCTCCACAATGGCGATATGGGGCAGGCTGATGAACTGATCTTCCCAGCGATAACTGAGATTGAGATCGATGGTGACGCGTTCTTTGCGCCTACGGCTTACCAGGGTAATACGACGATAGTCAACCCATAGCTTTGGCTCTAATTCAGCCACATCATATGGATAGGCGGCGTCAAGGAACTCAGCCGTTTCGTTGCGGAATGAGGCCGTCAACGTAGGCGTCTGGATGCGGCTCTTGATGGTGCGTCCTTTGTTGGTCTTGTGCTTGACCTCAAGAAACGCCAGTTGAGAATCCACATACTCGCGGGATCGCACTTTGTAACGATCCAGAATGCCTGCATGATGCCGGTGATAGAGCGTGAAGGCAGGCGAATCGAAATAGAGCGTGCGGTATTGGCTGGACCGCTGCCCGTCGATCATCAATGTCGAATAGGCGTCGGTCAGGTTGGGCATGATCTGTTGCAGCGTGGCCACGGATAGCGCATACTTGGTGTCTGTCCGGTTGAGCAAGGCGACATCCGCCATCTCTGACAATGAAATCGACGCGTAGCTGTGCAGTGAGTACGCCGCCATACGATCGGATTGGCTGACGTTTCCATTGTTTAACACTGACGAACCTCCACAATGTGATAAATGGCGATATAACGAGCTTACGGCAGCAAGGAACAGGAATGATGCAGAAATTGTTTGGAACTGATTAAGGTATTCTTGTTCTGTTGCCCTCGAACTACAGCCTATCAATTTTGAAGACCGACCAACAGTGGCCCCGGTCATCGATTAGGGCGCTCGACAGTGACCCTGATCACCGCCACCCATGACAATTGTCATGGGTGACGAAACGTAAACAAGACCATCGAGGAACTCTACGATTATGGCGCGTCAACCGTCACCCGACACAGGATCGTGTTATTGGTTTCCAGATCCGGCCCCCAAATCAGTTCTGCGCCGGCGTCCCAACGAATCTGGTTATATCCATCTTTGGGACTGACCGCGTCGGCGGAATGCACGGTCGTGGCAGTCCAATTGGAATCGTCAAAATCGGCCGTTCTCCACCCATCCGGCTCACCCAAATCGGTGAACTCACAGGGCGCGATACCGGCCACCGGATTTGACTCGTTCTCACAGGACTTGTCGAGCGGCGCTTCGTGAATGACCGTACAAGCCCACTCTGAGTTGGAGACCGCCACCACATTGCCTGTACTCATGTCGGTCAACTGCATGATGAAGCCGCCATCACCCATCTGCTGATTACGTGCGCCGATGTATTCCAGCCCCGTGTCGTTCTCCTTGAAGTCTTTCAGGATGAAGTTGAGGTTGAGCGGATAGCCGGCTTCAAAGGTGGCGGTTTCGGCATTGAAGGAGCGTTCAGTCGCAATTGAAACCGAATCTTCCACGATCAGTTCTTCGCCCAGATAGGCGGCGAACCAGTTGTCGGCCCACGCCTCGAGCTGAAAGGTGCTGGTGGTGGCTGCATCACTTTCAGCCGAATCGTGCTCCTCTGCAAGCGTCGTGTTGCCTGACTCACTTTCAGCCGGATCCGCTGTTGGTTCAGAAACAATTGCTTCTGTGGGCGGAGATTCGTTGCTTGCAGCTTCCGTGGGGGGTGTGGCTACTGTAGGGAGTAGCGCTGACTCATCCGCGCTACCACAAGCGGTGAACAGTAAAGCAAAAACAAAAACTATAGAAAAATTTCTCATGACTTTTTCTCCTAATAGCGTGCTTTTATCCATCTGAAACACGCGCAGATTAAGGTGTGTATGTCTCGCATAGCTGTCGAGCGCATAGGCAATAGATGGGGGGCGCCATCAACGGCTTCGCCGACTTCCGAGCAGCCGCGTGCGCCGTGCAGATGGTAGCCGTCAACGGCCTTGATGTATCCGCTGTAGTCCTTTAATGTCGCCTACCCCCATGCGATCAGAATGGGCATGGATTTATTCGCCGTGACGGTGATCGCATCGACAGGGCAGAAATTCACGCACATGTTGCAGATCTGGCAATCCTCGGGATACATGATGACCGCATGGTCTGTTTCCTCGTTCATACGGATTACGTCGGTCGGGCACGTGATTACGCACGTACCGCACCCTATGCATTTTCTTGGATCAATCAGCTTAATGGCCACTATTGTCTCTCCGTGATCTGTGAACTCACCATTCTGTGAAGCCCGTTAATCGTCATGTTATGCCAAACCAAGATATTCGAGCTCCCCTGGGAAGCGATTCACGTAGCGTTCCTCGTACGGGATACTCAGATCGGGTTTCCATTTATCAGGAATCGGTTTTTCGTGACTGCCATCTGGCCGTCCGCGTCCATCTGCAGCAGGACCCAGGCAAGCCACTCATCGTCGTTGCGTGCCGGGTACTCTTCTCGGTAGTGTGTGCCGCGACTCTCGGTGCGGTAGAGTGATGCGCGCAACTTCATCTCGGCATTGAGTAGCATATTTGCTGTCTCATGAGCCAGCTTCAGCTCGTGCGCATCCTGGGCCGTGAGTTGTGGCACAATATGCTCGCGCAGGAAGGTGATGGTCGACAGCGCCGCTTCAAGGCGTGATTGCTCCTTCACGAAAAGCACATAGTACGGGAACATCGTGTTTTGAAGGACCTGTGTGACCCAAGCGGGTGAGAAACCGCTTTCACGCTCGCGCGGTGCATACATTGCGGCCTGGGCAGCGCCGATTTCATCGTCCGACATCGTAGGGGCCGGCATGCTGCTTGCATATCCGGCTGCACCGTCGCCCACAGCCACACCCTGCACCGCCGAACCACTCAACGAGAAGCCCAGACCGACGTAACTGGAACCGCACAACATGGACGCCAGTCCATCACCGGCTGCATAGAGACCGGGAATATTGCTGGCTCCCTGCATGTTGATGGGCCATACGCCTTCAGCCTTGTGGATGCCTAGACCTGTAGCCGCGCCGAGTACTTGTTCGCCTTCACTCTGCCCAGCCGGCGGATCGGATGCTTCTTCACCGTCCTCAGCTCTGGGTGGCGGACCCGAAGGCCGTTCGCCATCCTCTGAGGAGCCGCTATCCGCGGGCGGACCGCCTGGACCACTGCTCTGCATCTCTTCGCCGGTGTGTACGGCAAAGGCGCTGTCCAGCGTCATACCGGCGGTGAAGACCTGATTCATCTTGCCTACACCCGAATCCCACATCCTCGACCATTGGCTCCAGCACGACGCCGGATTCTCAGCCGAGGTAAAATGGAAGTCAATCCACTCTTTGCCGGAGATGACCGCACCGACTCTGTACGCCATGGCATCACCATCCGATGTCAGACTCTGAATGGGAAATCCGGGCGCTTTGAACGAGCCGGCGCCCGCGGCCATGATCGTGGCATTGGCCAGGATCGTGACCGCGGCCTCGCCATCAAGGGTGAAGCCCATTGCGCCGACGACACGGCGCTCGCCGCTGTCTTCCTGGGTGAGCAGCGTGGTGATCATGGTGCGTTCAACCAGGTTGACGCCGCTATCCAGCAATTTGTCCCTCAGGACAAGGCTGGGGTGCTGAACGTTGTCATCGAGCATGCCCCATTCGTTGATCTCTTCCCAACGCGCTTTGGATTCGTCGAGCATTTGGTCGAGCCAGTCCAGGTTGTTGACATATTCACTGCTGGACCGGACACCGGATATCCATTCATCACGGTCATCGCCCGCAGCTTCGTCGAATACCGAAAAGGTATTGGCCCATGGTGTGGCGCCGGAACGACCCACCGTGCCCTTGTCCACCAGCGTGACGTCGAGACCGGCTTTCTTGGCCCGCACGGCGGCAAAAGCTCCCGCCATGCCGCCGCCGATGACCAAGACATCGGTGCTAATCCGCATCTCTTCGCTCGATGCCGATAGTTCAGCCACGGATATCACGCCCGGGTTCGCGGCGTAGCTGCTACATCCGGCCAGAAAATTGGGCATGACAAAGGCCGTAGCTGCCAATCCTGTCGCGGTCAAGAAGTTGCGGCGATTTAGCTTTGGTCCACCCTGCTCTATTGTCTTCTGCATGAGGTTACTCTCCAGATATGTGTCGTCGTCTGCTAAGCCGTTTCAGCCCGCGGCGCTGGAACTTCGCTACTCCGACCCAGTTTTGGCCGGGAAAGGATCTTCTTCGTCATGGCGCTGATCCACTTCCAGTGCAGCAGTTGATGCAGGACTACGCCGAGCATCATAACGATGCCGGCCCATTTGTGCAGCGACTGCCAGACGCCGAAGCTGACGCCCAACACGGTCGGCGTCGTGCTGACCGTAAAATTGATCCAGTCGGTCGGGATCAGAAAGACCAGGCCGCTGATGCCGACGAAAAGAAAGGCGATGCCGATCACCGTGTTCACGTAGTAGTTTCGATTTGCTTTGTTCATTCGAACCCCTTACTCTCTTGATGATTTACTGTCGCGGGCGCTTGTGTCTTCGCTTACCAGTTTATCGTGTTCTCGAGGCGCCCGGCAGTGGCGCTGGTCATTCCCATGTACAAATAACCGTGACCATGATCACTCCCACCCATGAGGATTGTCATGGGTGGGAAACGAACATCCGTGATAGCGCACAAGAAAGCCTCCCATCCCCAAACGGAGATGGGGGGCTATGTGCTTGTTTTCGGGCGCTTGTTTTTAGATGATTATGGCGATTGTGTCGACGGTTGACCTTCAGACGGCATCCCGCCTCCGGCAGTGCCCAGCGCCGCCATCAGTTCCGCTTCGGCGACGCCGAGTGCTTCAATGCACCAAAAACCATGACAGCAGTCATGGGCCGGCGGCCAAAATCAGGACTGCGCACACGGGTCGGCCATGCGCCGCTATGCTATAATTTTCCTATGGAAAATCGTGATGTGGACAATGCTTTGGATAGAAATGACGGCGGAGACTCAGCCACCGATGCAGTCAGTCTGCTGCCGCTCATGGTGATGCTCTGGCTCGGCTATTTGCTAGCGTTGCTGCTGATCGACCATCTCTTCTACCCGGTTGCCGTCTTCTCTCCGACCTACTACCTAATCAGCGCATCCAGCGCGCTGATCGTTCTCGGGTTGGCGCTATTCGCTCAGGCGCAAGATCGGCAGGCAAAGCCTCGGCTAGCCTCCTTCAGGATTAGGGGGCAGGGGGCTGACAGCGCACTCAATCGTGCCCTCTTGCCAACGGCCATCGTGCTCCTGTCGGTGATGTCGATCGCGCTGGCTGAGATCACGAGATCCGGCCAGATACCCGGCCCGGCCAACAGCCCGGAATCGATGCTGCTACGAACCATGCCGCTCCTACTGTTGGCGCTGATTCTGACCGCCTGGCAGTATGGCTGGCCCTATGTGGTTCTCTTTTGCGTCGGGATCGCCCTCTTCTCTATAGGACTCTACCTGTGGCTTGCGCAAAGTGGTCGCCCCTTTGGCCCGCCCGTGACGCTGGTGATCATCCAGACGATTAGTTTCTTGGTGGTCGGCTACTTCATCAGCGCGCTAATCAAGCGGCTCAAGGCGCAGCAGAATTCGCTGGCCCACGCGAATGCGCAACTGATCCACTATGCCGCCACCATGGAAGATTTGACCATCAGCCGCGAACGCAATCGTCTGGCCCGCGAACTGCACGACACGCTGGCCCACACGCTCAGCGCGTTGTCGGTGCAGTTGGAGACGGTCAAGGCCTACTGGGACGTTGATCCGGCAGCCGCGCAGCAGATGCTTGACCGTTCGCTGGACGCCACCCGCTTCGGCCTGCAGGAGACCCGGCGGGCGCTAAAATCGCTGCGCGCCAGCCCCCTGGATGACTTGGGCTTGATCCTGGCGTTACGCAAAATGAGCGAGGAGACTGCGCGCAGAGCCAACCTGGCGCTTAGTCTCTCCCTGCCGACCAAGTCCCTGGCGCTGCCAGAGGGCGTCGAACAGACCGTCTATCGCATCGCGCAGGAGGCGTTGGCCAACGTCGCCCACCACGCCAATGCGCGCACGCTGTCGGTGCAGCTGTCGACTGTCTCTTTGACACACTCAGGGCAAGCTGAAGCCGGGCTGTCGCTGACCGTGCAGGACGACGGGATGGGCTTTGATCCGCAGCAAGTCCAAACAGCGGGACATTTCGGTCTACCCGGCATGGATGAGCGCGCCGCGCTGATCGGCGGCGATCTGACCGTCTCCAGCCAACCGGGGCAGGGTACTACCGTGCGGTTGCTGCTCAAGGATGTGACTGTACAGCCACCGATAGAATAGACCGCGGATTCGGCTGATTTGGCGGATAGATTTTGGCTGAAATCAGCCTGATCCGCGGTCCATCAAGGACAAAAACGATGAACGTTTTGATCTGTGATGACCAGGCCCTGATCCGTGATAGTCTGGGCATGTTGTTGAATTTGGAGAGAGACATTCACGTAGTCGGCGCGGCCGAGGATGGCGCGCAGGCCGTGGAGATGGTCATCGAACACCAGCCCGACCTGGTGTTGATGGATCTGAAGATGCCGGGCATGAACGGCATTGAAGCGACCCGGCGCATCCGCACCCGCTACCCGGCGATCAAGGTGCTGGTCCTGACAACCTACGATGATGATGAATGGGTCTTCGACGCCATTCGCGCCGGCGCGTCGGGTTATCTGCTGAAGGACACGCCGCGTGAAGAGGTGATCAAAGCGGTTAAGGGCACGGTCGAGGGGCGATCGTTCGTGGACCCGGCCGTGGCCGGCAAGCTCATAGGTCAGGTAGCGGGCCAGCAGACCCAGCCGGCCACGCTCATCACCGATAAGCTGACCGCACGCGAAGTCGACGTGCTGCGTCTGTTGGCCCGCGGTTTCAGCAACGCCGAGATCGCCGCCCAACTGTTTCTCTCCGAAGGGACCGTGCGCAATCACGTCAGCGCTATTTTCGCCAAGATGGACGTCTCAGACCGCACGCAAGCGGCAGTGATCGCTATCCAGCATGGACTAGGGGAAGGATAGAATACGCAAGCTCGATTCTGATCTGGGTCATCAACAAGACCTTTCTCATCTTGAGGACGGTGCCGTCGAAATGGGCTGCCATCGCTACTACGAGGGCGAGTGCGGATTCTACGCAAGGAATAGATCGTAACAAATAATCATTCGAATTCCTCGAATATTTGAGCACTCGCCATCGCGAAGCCGAACAGAGCATGCCGCCGCGCTGCAACGACAAATGACGGATTCCGTGATAGAGTTGGTCGAGACAACCCAGTGATTGATGTCTTGTCCGACCGCCTTGTCCGCTCGCTTTCTCTCCCGCACGCCAGCGGATCGCTGCCCGTCAACTTGAACACGACACCCATAGGGAGAGCAGATGACCCAGCCATCGACTTCAGCCAACGGCCAAGCAACAACGATCAAGAAACTCTTCAGTCGCCAGACGAGCGTTGCGATCGACATCGCAGCGCCGGCTGAGAAGATCTGGATGCTGCTAACCGATGCCGGCAAATACACCTCCTGGAACAGCACGATCGTCGAACTGGCGGGGACAATCGCGCCGGGCGAGGAGGTTCAGCTTCGCTCGACGCTGGACCCTGACCGCACGTTCAAGCTGCGCGTGAAAGAGTTCGACCCGCAGAGTCGATTGGCATGGGGCGATGCAATGGGCACCCGTACGTTCACGCTGGCGCCGATCGCAGACGGACAAACGCGCTTCACCATGACAGAGCGCATGGGCGGACCGCTCTTTCCGCTCTTCTCCAGAATGATCCCGCCATTTGATGAATCGTTTACCCAATTCGCAGCCGACCTGAAATCCGCTGCCGAAGAGAGTGCGTGATGCCCGACATCCTTTGGATCGGCGTCACGACAGCAGATCTGGCCATAGGTTGCATAGGGCACGCGGTTCGTAACCACGATGGCCGAGATTGAGCGAAAAGGTGCGACAATGCCTTACACCTTCCGCCGATCCTCCAGCGAACGGAAGTCAATCCATTGAAGCCAGCAACGCAGAAGCTTTGGGCGCAACAGGATCGCCATGCAGGTGATCGATGGCGTCTGTTTTCGGCCGTCGCCAGCGCCGTGACAGTTGAAAACGCACTGTATCCGGGATCTTTTGTCGATGTAGCCCCGTCATTTGTTTTTCCAAACGTCACGTACGTTGACAGCGACAAACGAACCCCCGCGTTTTTTGGTGATGAGGCCGGCATTGCCGAGATCGTTTCAGCGCACAGCACTGCCGCGGCCAGCCCCAGGCTAACCTTTATACAAGCCGATTATCGAACGCCGCTGGATCTGCCTTTCGAGCATTTTGACCTGCTGATCTCACTCTACGCGGGCTTCATATCCGAGCACTGCACGCAGTATCTCCGGATTGGCGGGTTTCTCCTGGTGAACTCGAGCCATGGCGACGTTGCGATGGCGTCAATTGACCCGCGATATCAATTATATGGTGTGGTTACCGCGCGAGATTCTCACTATCGTGTGAACAGATCAAATCTGCACTCGTATCTGATTCCCAAGAAGCCCACGTCGGTTACCAAAGAGTTCCTCCGTCAAACGGGGCGGGGCGTGGCCTATACCAAGTCGCCCTTTGCCTATCTGTTCAAGAGAGTTGGTTAATAGATGGCGGCGCATGAAGCTCGGCAGATCGAGCCGCCAGCCGGTGGGTACAGAACAGCGAATGGGTACACAACAACGGATGGGTAGCCCCAGTTGTTGTGTACCAAAGAGATCCTACGCATCGCCGATTTGCTGCTCGCGCACCCGGTCTATGGTCAGGCGAGGGGTACACTTGAGCGCTTGTTGCTGTTCTGTACCGAATTGGCCGTCCGCTTTCGCTCCGACAAGTGAGCCCTTTGTTTGCCGATGAAACGCATGCCCCATTTCCCGATTCGAGACGCCATTCAAACCGATCTGCCTGGCTTGGCAGCAGCAATGGTGCGTCTGCAGAATGAGCATGTCGACGCATTTCCCGACATCTACCGTCCATTCGGTTTGGCGGACGCGCAAGCACATCTGGCGTCGCTGCTCGCATTGCCGAACACAACGATCCGCGTTGCCACCGATGGCAAGACGGTTGCCGGTCACGTTGTGTTTCACGTTGAGGAACGACCGCAGAGTCTGTTTACCCATGCGCAGAGATACGGACATATCGCTCAAGTTGAGGTGGCTCCCGCTTATCGAAGAATGGGCTTGGGCCGCATGTTGCTTGCTGATTGCGACCGGCTTGCCAAATCGCACGGCCTCACGCGAATCGTTCTGGATGTTTGGGCATTCAATGCATCCGCGCGTTCATTTTTCCGTGGTTCCGGGTATGATGCGCTTGGCGCTAAGATGATCCACCGGCTTGAGTAGCCCGTTGCGATCTACCCCACATAGGTCTTCAGAAAGCGCTTCTCGTCTTCCACGCTGCCGATCAGGACCAGCTCGGCGCCGGCCGGCAGGGGGGCATGGGGATCGGGGTTGATCGTGGTGATCGCCCCTTGACGCACGGCGATCACCGAACAGCCGCTGTTTGTGCGAATTTCGCTGTCGGCGATCGATTTGCCCGCGAGACCGGGCGGCACTTCCACCTCGAAGACGTCCAAGCCCTCGGCGACCATGAGGATGTTGCTGCGGGCGAGTTGACTGATGATGGCGTTGCTGCCTATGGAGGCATAGGAGAGCACAAAATCAGCCCCGGCGCGATGGAGGCTGGCGATGTTGCGGTCGACGCGCGCCCGGCTGATGATCTGCACATTGGGGCGCAGACGGCGGCAGTAGATGGTGAGATAGATGTTGATGTCGTCGTCGTGGGTCGTTACCAGGACTGCGGGCGTTTCGCGAATGCCCGCAGCGACGAGCACCTCCAACTCGGCGGCGTCGCCGTGAATGTACTTGTCCGAATCGCGGATCCGGTCGCGCTGCAATTCGACAATGCGATAATCCATGCCCCGATCGGCCAGCGCTTTGCCCGCCTCGCGCCCCACCCGACCGCCGCCGATGATCACAACCGGCTGCTGGTTTGGCTGTTCGGGGCAAAGTAGCTCATTGTAGCGATCGATCTGCTCTGCTGAGCCGGCCAGCACCAGGATGCTATCGGCTTCGAGGCGCGTGTCTGGCTTGGCCGTTTCAAACGTGCCGCGACGCCACGTGCCCAAGACGGTAATGCCTACCAGCGTACGCAGGTTGCTTTCGCCCAGCGTCTGGCCGACGAGGGGCGTATCGCGCACAATCGCTTCGGCAATCTGCAGATCGCCAAAGCTGCCGATGACGTGGGCCATGGTATCACCGCCCGACACCCGTCGCGCCAAGGCCTGCCCCATTATCTTGCCAAGTTGCAGCACGGAATTGGCGCCCGCCAACTCGAGGATATCCACCGAAGCTTCGGCATTGGCTGTGGCCGTAATCGACACCGCTTCCGTCACCTCGCGCACGGTGAAGGCGACGTTGGTGTTCAGCTGGTCGCTGGCGGTGGTGGCCACCAGGGCGGCCTGTGCCGCCTGCACCTGCCGGTAGGTTTCCGGATTGTCCAGGTCGCCGCGCACGACTTTGTAGCCCAGGTCATAGAGGCGCAGGGTCTCGGCCAGGTCTGAGACCAGCAGCACATAGGCGTACTGATAGCGATCCAGCTTTTCGACCAGCGAGCTGGTCACCTCATCCAGCTTGGTGATGATCACGTGATCGCGGCTCGTCTCCGGCAGACTGGTGGGGGCGCGCGCCTCTTCCTGCGCCTTCATCCACGGTGCGTAGAAGAACTCGATAAAGGTGAAGGGCAACAGAATGAGCAGGAAAAGGATGCCTGACAGCAGCACAACCGTGGAGAACGCGCGCCCGAGATCAGACTCGAAGGTGATGTCCCCAAATCCCAGCGTGGACATCACCGTCAACGTCCAGTAGACGCCGGTCATCCAGCTCTCTTGCCGCCCTTCGTAGGCCATGATGTAGTGGAAGAGCACGCTGTAGAGGGCGATCAGCGCCGCGAGCAGGGCCAAAAAGCGCCCCAGGGAGATCAGATCGACCCGGGTCGGGCGGTCGTTCAAGAAATGGAGCAGTTGGGAAGTAAGAAATTTCATGGGGGCGGCTTGCCGCAGGTATCAAGTGCGTCGATGGGTCATGGTTGGAGATAAGTGAGAGGATTATGCCGTCTTGCCGGCAGACTGTCAACGCAACGACGGCTCCGCGCCGGCAATTCCAAATGTCGCCTTGGATTTCGGTCAAGGCTGAAGGCGCGAAGACAGGACGGGTAATTCATGCTATAGTTTCTGGGCAGGACGCTGCGGCGATGCGTCGCGCAAGATTTGGCACGAGACCGTGGATCAAATGGGAAAACAGGTGAACCTTCAGGCAATCATGCGCGACTACAATCAGTACGAGCGCATCGGCATGACCATTCCGGGGCTGGAGAAGATCGCCACAGAGCAACTCGTCAAGTTTGTGGCGTCAGGCACGTCCGGCAGCTTCATCTCTTATTTTGAGCTGGACGAGCATACTGCTGATGCCGCGATTGAGGCCGAAATAGCGTATTTTTCCGCTCTGGGCAAACCGTTCGAATGGAAGGTCTACGACACCGATGTCCCGGCCGACATCGGACACCGTTTGGTCCAACATGGCTTCGAGCCGGGTGAGCCCGAGTCCTTCATGGCGCTGGATCTATCCGCCATCACCGCTCCATTGGCGGAGCGGGATCTCTGCGTCGAGGTGACCGCCGAGCAGGGCATTGGCGATGCGATTGCCGTTCAGGAGATTGTCTGGGGCCGCGATTTTGGCGGGCAGCTTACGCACCTGCTTGACTTGAAAGAAGCATCGCCAGATAGCGCCGCAATCTATGTGGTCTACGACGGCAGCACGCCCGTTTCGGCTGCCTGGATCATCTACACGGACGATAGCCCGTTTGCCGGCATTTGGGGTGGCGCCACGGTTGAACGCTACCGGGGCAAAGGTTACTACTCGGCCCTGCTGAACAAGCGCATCAACGATGCCAGGCGCAAAGGGGTTGCCTATCTCATTATCGACGCTTCGCCCATGAGCCGGCCGATTGTTGAGAAATACGGCTTCAAGTTTGTTGCGACCACGACACCCTATCTCTACGAAACGAGCTAGCCCCATGACCGAAGACCCAGGCACAGGCAAAGGACTGGATTACCCAACCATCGATACGCTCTTCCGCCACAATCTGTGGGCCAATACGCGTCTCTTTGCGCTGTGCGCCGAACTGAGCGATGCAGAGCTGGATGCAAGCACGGTCGGCGCGTTTGGTACGATCCGTGAGACGGCGGAACACATCGCCGGCGCCGAGACCTCCTACTGGCGCCGCATCATCACCGGTCAACCATACCGGCGTCCCGAAGGCGCGCCGCCCCCGACCTGGGCCGAGCTTCAAGCGTCAATTCGCGAGAGCGGCGCGGGGCTGATAGAAGCGGCGCCCACCGTAGAGGCGACTGATTTCCTGGAGATAAACTGGGACGGCGAACCAAGGTCGGTGCCTGTCGCCATCGTTCTGACCCAGGTGATCAACCACGCTACCGAGCACCGTGCCCAGATCATGATCATGCTCACCCAACTGGGCATTCAGCCGCCCGATCTGGACGGCTGGACCTACTTCGCTACGTGCGAGGGCGCCGGATGAGGGCGCCAGATGAGGGCGCCAGATGAGGCGACGCGGAACGCGGCGCTGCGTGATCGTTTTACAACCCGCCAGGGAAAGGCCTTTCGCAACTCGCTATGATCGATCCCGGACTTTCAGGCAAGGTCGTCGCCATCACGGGCGCCAACAACCCCCACGGCATCGGCGCTGCGATCGCCCGGGCCTTTGCTGCCCAGGGCGCCAGGATTTTTCTGCACACGCACCAGGTGCTGGAAGAGGATATTCAGTCAAATGATGCTGATCAGCCGCCTGGTGCACGCTTCTATCGCGCGCAAAACGCCAAGGATGGGCGTGAAGTCCTGGGCGAGCTGGCCGGGTTTGGCGTCGAAGCCACAGCCTGGGCCGGTGATCTCGCCGAAGCCGCTGCGATTCCCCGCCTCTTTGATGAGGCCGAAGCGTCGCTAGGGCCGGTTGACGTGCTGATCCACAATGCCGCGGGCTGGACCGCGGATACCTTTGTCCCCGGCGAGCATGCGCTGCCCAATCGCACCGTTGAAGCGTGGACCGACCGGCCCGGACAGATCACGTCGGCGAGCTTTGAGAAGACTTTTGCCGTCAACACGCGCGCCACGGCGCTCCTCATCGCTGAGTTTGCCAACCGCCATGTCGCCGCCGCACGCACCTGGGGCCGCATTATCACCATCAGCACCGACGGCGCGCACTGCTTCCCCTCCGAGATCAGCTATGGGGCCAGCAAGCTTGCCGCCGAGGGCTATGCCCGCAGCGCCGCGGTCGAGCTGGGCCAGTTTGGGATTACCGTCAACACCATCTCGCCCGGCCCAATTCAAACGGGATGGATTACGCCGGCCATCGAAGCGGCCGCTGTCGCCGACACGCCCCTCGGTCGAGTCGGCCAGCCGGACGATGTGGCCGACGTGGTCCTCTTTCTGGCCTCGACCCAGGCGCGCTGGGTGACCGGCCAGTTGATCTACGTCGGCGGCGGCCATCGCATGTGAGCGCGCAGGTGTGACGCCTCAAGATTGTCGTTGTGCACTTCGTTGGTGAGACAATAGACTGGATTGCACCTGCGATGATTCTCGACGAACAGCGTGAAAGGAGAAAATCCAATGCAGCATAGCGAGGGACGATTTCAGGGCGTGCGCGGGACCGATATCTACTACCAGGCGTGGCTGCCGGACGAAGACCCAAAAGCAGTCGTGGTGGTCGTCCATGGCCTGGGTGAGCACAGCGGCCGCTACATGAACTTGGTCAATCGCCTGGTGCCGCTGGGGTATGCGATTTATGGACTCGACCATCTCGGCCATGGCCAGTCAGAGGGGCAGCGCGAGGTGATTGATCGCTTCACCGACTATACCGCTACGCTGGAGGCGTTTTGTGCGCAGGTGAAGGACTGGCAGCCGGGCAAGCCGCTCTTTCTGCTCGGCCACAGCATGGGCGGTCTGATCACGACTTACTATCTCCTCGACCACCAGGCTGACTTCCGTGGCGCGGTCATCTCGGCGCCGGCGGTGATGGTTAGCGACGGCGTTTCCCAGACGACCATCATGGCGGGCAAGCTGCTCTCAACCGTCGCCCCAACCATGGGTGTGCTGGCATTGGACGCCAATGACATCTCGCGTGACCCGGCCGTCGTCGCCGCTTACCGCAACGACCCGCTGGTCTATCAGGGCAAAACGCCGGCCCGGCTGGCGGCGGAAATGTTAAAGACCATGGGCATTGTTTCAGCGAGAATGGAAGAGATCCGTCTGCCTTTTGTTGTCCTGCAGGGCAGCGCCGACAAGCTTGTCAACCCTGCCGGCGCGCAGATGCTCTACGATCAGGCGGGCTCAGCCGATAAGACGCTGAATGTCTACGACGGCCTCTATCACGAAGTCCTCAACGAGCCGGAACATGACCGCGTCCTTCGCGATGTGGCCGCCTGGCTTGACGCCCGCATATAGGCGGCGACCCGCATGCCACGCAAAGTCAACGCCCTGACCGGGACGCGCTACCCACTCGAACCCGCTGCTGAGGAGATGCGCGCATTGACGGCGCAGATCCTCGACCTGCTCATTGCCAACATCGAAGGCTTGGAACGAAGCCCGGCATCACTACATAACCCCGACCCTGCCTTGCTTGCCCAGGTCTCCCAGCCCCCTCCTGCAGCACCTGGAGAGATCGAAGCGCTTCTTGATCTCGTCCAGCGCGCGGCCGAACAGAGCTATCAGACGGCGGGGCCAAGCTACCTCGCCTATATTCCCGGCGGCGGCATCTTCTCTGCCGCGCTGGCTGGCTTCCTGGCCAGCGGAATCAACCGCTACACCGGCAAGGTCATGACCGCGCCGGCGCTGGTCGCGCTGGAGGAGAGCGTGCTGCGCTGGCTCTGTGATCTCTTCGCCTTCCCTGCTGATGCCCAGGGCTTGCTCACCAGCGGCGGGTCCGCTGCCGGTCTGATTGCCGTGACCACGGCACGCACGCACTATGCTGACGGGCAGGTTGATCGGGCCACGATCTACGTGGGCGAGCACGCGCATGGTTCCATCGTCAAGGCGGCGCGCATCGCCGGCATTGCCCGTGAACACGTGCGCGTCATCCGCTCGACGCCCGAGCTGCGGCTGGATGTGGCCCACCTGCGCGAGCGCCTGGCGCAGGATCGAGCCGCCGGGCTGCTACCCGTCTGCGTCTGTGCGGCTGCCGGCACAACCAACGCCGGCGTCATCGATCCGCTGGCTGAAGTAGCAGCGATCGCACGTGATTTCGAAACCTGGTTCCACGTGGACGGAGCCTATGGTGGGCTCTTTCAGCTGACAGACCGGGGCCGGACGAAGCTCGCCGGCATCGAGTTGGCCGACTCCATTACGCTTGACCCCCATAAGACGCTCTTTCTGCCCTTCGGCACGGGCGCAGTCGTGGTGCGTTCAAGGGATGCGCTGCGCCGCACCTTTTCCGAGTCGGCTGACTACATGCAGGACCTGGACGGCGCGAGCGTCTTGCCGGACTTTGATGCGCTTTCGCCCGAACTGACGCGGGACTTCCGCGGTCTGCGCCTGTGGCTGCCGCTTCATCTGCACGGGGTGGATGCCTTCCGGCGCGAGCTTGACGAGAAGCTGGATCTTGCCGGCCACGTCTATGCCGTGCTGGCCGCAGATGAGCGTCTGGAGGTGGCGTGGAGGCCGGATCTGACAGTCGTGGTCTTTCGCCTGGCCGGCGGCGACGACGACGCGCAGCTGCGGTTTCTGGAGCGGATCAACCGCAGCCAGCGCATTCTGCTCTCCAGCACGCGCATTGACGGTGCCGTCTATCTGCGCGTCGCCATTCTCTCCGTCCGCACACACGCCGATCGGGTGCAGGAGGCGCTCGACATCATCCTTCGCGCCATAACTGAAGCAAATTGAGTCCACAGTTACGGAGAAGTGGATAACTTATGCAGTTTATAGTCCTGTAGGTAGATAAAGTTTAACTGACGATAGCCCAACAAGGAGGATGTCATGGATGTCTTGACCGAACAAATCATGCAGCAAATGTCTGGCGATTCGCTCGAGCAGGTGAGCCGGCAGATCGGTACGAATGAGCAGGCCACCACTACGCTCTTAGAGGCAGCGCTGCCGGTGCTCGTGTCGGCCCTGGCCAAGAATGCGTCGCAGCCAACCCAGGCGCAGGCATTGCATCAGGCACTGGCAGAAGATCATGATGGGACAATCTTGAATAATCTTTCCGGCTTTCTCAGTAACCCGGACGTAGCAAATGGCGCAGCAATTCTCGGTCATATTCTGGGGCCGAAGGAACCGGTGGTGAATCAGGGTCTGGCGCAGGCAAACAATCTGAACGCCGATCAAGTTGCCCAATTGATGCAGATCGCGGCGCCGCTGGTGATGGGCGCGCTGGGCAAAGAGCAGCAGCAAAATGGCTTTAGCACCAACGATTTATCTACATTTCTTGGCACCCAGCAGCAGATCGATGAAGCAGCAAGGCCCGATCTGATGCAAACGCTCAACGTCATTTTGGACTTTGATCACGACGGTTCGGCCATCGATGATGTCATGAACATGGTGAGCAAGCTCTTCGGGAATCGCTGAGGCAATGTGTTGTCAGAGTCAAACTCGCATTCATTTGCCGATTCAAGCAACGGATGAACCAGCGGAGGACGCGCCATGCGCAAACAGATGTTCACCAATCTGGATGATCTCGACCTCAGTAAAGTGGCTGAAGTCGTCAACAAGCTGTGGGAAGAACGGGAACAGCTTGCGCAGACGGTCGAGTACGTGACTACGTATCAGGAACCTATCACTAATGCAATTACCTACATCAACGACAACAAGGAACGCCTGGGCGAGTTGATCGACCGGCTGCCGGAGTTGCTCGACAAGACCGGCGTCGGCATTGAGACGGCCGGCATCAGCGCCGAGCGTGCGTCGACCCTGCTCACGGGCGACGGCAAGGACGATGAAATCATTAGCGCCTACGAGATGACGGGCATGGCGGCCATTGCCTTGGAACGCTGCAATGTGCAGCTGGAGCAAGTGGCGCTGCTCATCCAACAGTTGGGCGAGCAGCTTGACGACGTTCGCATCCCATCAATCAAGCCCCAATTCACCGAAGTCATGGGTTTCAACGTGCTCTCTGGGATTGATTTGGAAGAGAATGCGCTCAGTCATAACGTAGCCGAGCGGTTCCAGAGCAGCGCCGATCGCATTTCGGAGATCAGTACCGACTTTTCGAATGTCTCAGAGCAATTCCGCAAGCTGGGGACAATGCTGGTACACACGGGCGATAATCTCCATAGCGTGGGTGCACAACTCCAGCACAGTGGGCGAAGCCTGCGCGTCATGACGCCAGACAGCGCCACGCGAACGATTACCATCGACCTGGAGCCGGCGGAACAGCCCATCCCGACTGCGAAGTCAGTCGAAAAAGAGATCGCAAAGCTCCAAGCCGAGGCTGAAAAGGTGCGCACGGCACGGGCCACGACGCCCGGGGCCAAGACCAAGAAGCCAGCAAAACCTGCCAAAACAACCACCAATAAGGCAAAGAAATAGGTGACGCGCCGCCCGCACGGAAAATGCGGGCGGCGCTCTATCCCGGCACAGCATAGGCAGTACCCGACCGATTCCGCAGAACCAGGGGTGCTGGGGCAGGCGGTCAATGACTATCTTCAACGGGCTAGTTCACGCCAGCATTCCGTCTCCCGTTTTCACGCGCCACGCCTCAAGCCCCATCCATTTCAAGGAGACGCTCCATGTCCGACCTCAACCCTGTGCTGACGCACATCGACGCCCAGCGCGACGGCTTCATTCAACGCCTGATCGAGTACGTCAGCATGCCCAGCATCAGCGCGCACGGCGTCGGCATCGGCGAGGTGGCGGATTTTCTCATCGTCCGCCTGCGCGACCTGGGCATGGAGGCCGACCTCATGCCCACGGCCGGCTGGCCCATGGTGCTGGGCCGGCGCATGGACGCGCCCGGCGCGCCCATGGTGCTGCTCTACGGCCACTATGACGTGCAGCCGCCCGATCCGCTGGATGCATGGGTTTCACCGCCCTTTGCGCCGGAGATCCGCGACGGGCGCATCTACGGGCGAGGTGTGGGCGACAACAAGGGCCAGCACTTCGCTCAGCTGCTGGCCATCGAGTCGTGGCTGGCCGTGGCCGGGCAATTGCCCTGCAATGTGCTCGTGCTGCTCGAAGGCGAGGAAGAAGTGGGGAGTCCCCACATTGCTGAATTCGTACGCGAGCACAAGGATCTGCTCCAGGCCGACCTGGTCGTCACGGCCGACGGCCCGGTCCACGAGAGCGGACGTTCCTGCGTCTCGTTCGGCGTGCGCGGCGTGGCGACATTCGAATTCCGCGCGCGGGGCGCAAACCGGGACCTGCACTCTGGCGGTTTTGGCGGCATCGCGCCCAATCCGATCTGGACGCTGGTCCACCTTCTGGGCACGATGAAGAACGACCGGGGTGAGATCACCATCGACGGCTTCTATGATCGTGTCGAGCCGCCCACCGAGTTGGAGCGTCAGGCCCTGGCCGCGCTTCCGGTCGACGTCGACGCGGTCAAGCGCAAGCTGGACTTGACCGAACTGGATGCGCCCCAGGACCGAGGCTACTACGACCGCCTCGCGCTCTGGCCCACGCTAACCATCAACGGCTTTCATAGCGGCTATGGCGGCGAAGGCACCAAGACCGTGCTGCCCAGCGAGGCGTTCTGCAAGTGCGACATCCGCCTGATCGAAGCCCAGACTGTGGATGACACACTCGCCAAGGTCGCAGCCCACGTGCAGCGCCACGCACCCGGCGTCGAGTTTATCCCCATGCATGGCATGGATCCGTCCAAGACGCCCCTGGATTCGCCCTTCACCGCCCCGCTGCAACAGGCCGTGCGCGACGGGCGCGGGGAGGAGCCATTGCTGGTGCCGGCCAAAGGCGGCAGCCTGCCGGACTACGCCTTCACCAAGATCCTCGGCGTGCCGGCCTTTGGCATTCCCTATGCCAATCCGGACGAGGCCAATCATTCGCCCAACGAAAACCTGGAAGTCGAGCGCTTCATCGACGGCATCAAGACGGGCGCGGCGTTGCTCTACCGCTTGGCTGGAACAGCGGGTGGGGAAGGGAACAGAAACGGATAAACAACGGAGAGGGAAAACCGGGTACGCTTTACAGTCGTTTTCGGCAAATTGCGGTAAGCTGTTCTCAATCAAGTCGCAAGGAAAGAGAACGCATGACACACGAACCAAGCCATCACGGCAGTCACGAAAATGGGACTTCAAGCAACGGCAGTGCGTCCCCATCCGGGCAAAGTGATCCGCATGCCGGCCAGTGGTACGTCGCTGCCTTCAGCGAAGCGCTCAAACCGGGTAGCACGCTCAACCGCACCATTGCCGACCAGGAGATAGTCTTCTGGCGTACGCAAGATGATACGCGCCAAGTCCACGCCGCGTCGGCCGTCTGTCCCCACTGGGGCGGTCCCCTGGGCGAGGGCCGCGTGACGGCCGACGGGACGCTCACCTGTCCGTGGCACGGCTGGCAGTTTCGCAACGGCTACTGCCTGGACCGGCCGCGCCTCAAGCTGCCTCGCTATCTGGCCCACGACGACGGCATTCTGCTCTGGGTCCGGCTGCCGTGGGACATGGACGAGATCACCCTGCCGCCTCTTCAGACGCGGCCTGACAACGTGCTCTCGTTCTGGTTTGACATCGAGATCGACTCCGATGTCTATCATGTGCAGGAAAACTATCTGGACTTCCTGCACCCGGCCGAATATCACGACACCGTCTTCAACCACTGCGAACACCTGGGGCGGGAAGGCGAGATCAATCTAGTCGAGCTGGGCTACAAGCTGCCGCTGGGCAAGTCACTCAAGACGCGCACGCGCGTCTGGGCGCCCACGCCCTTTCAGATCCGCAACGAAGTCTATGATGGTCTCGCCGTAGGCCTGGTGATCGAGAGTCACCTGACGCCGCTGAGCGCCGATCGCACCATCATCCACGAGACCTATCACGTGCCGCAGACGGTCGTGCCGGGCAACGGCTGGCCCTTTATGCGCTTCTTCATGAAGCAGTCGGCGCGGCGCATCCGCGAAGAGGACGCCATCTTTTCGGCCCGGCGCTATCGATTGCGCCAACTCGGCTTTGTGGATGGACGCGGGCTGCCGGTGAACGGACGCGTGGCGCCCTATTTGGGCGAGTGGACCGAGAGCGACGCGGCTGACGATGCCCAGCTCAAGCTGACGGATCTGATGGGCAAGAAGGCGCGCAGTACGTGGTGATTCGATTTGGGATTGTCGATTTCGGATTTGGGATTGAGGGAGTGTGATGGCGCTGCATTTGTCGAATATTCGTAAGGAGTATGATCGGGGCCGGCTGCTGGAGGCGGATGTGGGCGATGATCCCATAACGCTCTTCCATGTGTGGCTGGAGGATGCCGTTGCGCAGGGCATGCATGAGCCCAACGCCATGACGCTGGCCACATCGACCAGCGACGGGCGTCCATCGGCGCGTATGGTCCTGCTGCGCGGCGCGACCGCGGCGGGCTTTGACTTCTTTACAAACTATGAGAGCCGCAAAGGGGAAGAGCTGGCGCAGAATCCGTGGGCGGCCCTGGTCTTCTGGTGGGGACCGCTGGAGCGTCAGATTCGCATCGAGGGTGCGGTGGCCAAACTGACGCCGCAAGAGTCGGACGCCTACTACCACAGTCGGCCCAAGGGCAGCCGCCTGGGCGCCTGGGTCTCGGCGCAAAGCCGGGTGATTCCCGATCGCAGCGTGCTGGAAGCGCGCCACGCCGAGCTGGAGGCGCACTATGCAGAGACCGAGCCGGAACGCCCGCCATTTTGGGGTGGTTACCGCCTTTCGCCGACCCTGATCGAATTCTGGCAGGGCGGGCCCTATCGTCTCCATGACCGTCTTTGCTATCAGCGTGCTGATGATGACGCTGCGCCATGGCGAGTCGAGCGGTTGTCGCCGTGAGCGACCGCGTGTTGAGTCCAGAGGTGCAGCGCATCCCGTTTGCGGACCTGACGGAAGCGCTGGCGCAGCAAGTTTTGGCCCTGCAGGGCGCGGTCTGGCCCAAGGATGAAGAGGCGGATAGCGCCGCTGCCTGTGCCGACTATCTGCGTGGTGACAGCGCATGCCCCCGCCGTGAGCTATTCCTCATCCAAGCCGCGGGGCAGGTCGTCGCCCATGCCGAGCTCTTTGGCCGCGTGATTCAGGCCGAAACGCAATCGTTTGAGATCGCATGCCTGAGCAGCGTCTGCGTCTTGCCCTCGCTGCAGGGCCAAGGGCTGGGCAAAGCCGTTGCGCAAGCAGCCCTGGCGCCGATTGAAGCCGGCGACTTCGCCGTGGCGCTCTTTCAAACGCCCGTGCCCGGGTTTTATGAGCGTCTTGGCGCACGCCGCGTCGAAAACGTCTGGGTGAATTCTCACAGCGCGCAGCCGGCCGTCTACCCATGGTATGATGAGTTCATCATGATCTACCCGGCGGCCTATCCCTGGCCGGTGGGCACGATTGATCTGAACGGCCCCGCGTTTTGAGAACCCAGTGCCTCGTCAGGGTGACAGGCACTGGTGCGATGAAATCTTGCTGAGCAGGCTACGCCATGCCGGGGCCTGTCACCCTGATGACCGCCTCCTCCTAGCGAGCAAATTTCTGCGCAGCGCGGCAAGCCATTAGCGGTCTGCGAGCACCCCATTTTCTGCTTTCGCTTTGCCGGGCCCAGCGGGAGCGATACGGTCGACTGCCAACATCATGTCTATTAATGAACTTCTGAGCGACCTGCGTGGCGATGACCGCTTTATGGCCAATGTGGTGGCGTGGCGCACGCTGCATGCGCAGGACGCGCGCTATGCGCCCCTGCCCGCCACGCTTCATCCGGCGCTGCGCCAAGCCCTGACCCGGCGCGGCATCGAGCAGGCCTATACCCACCAGGCCAGTGCAGTCGGCCATGCGCTGGACGGCGACAACGTGGCCGTTGTCACGCCGACGGCGAGCGGCAAGACCCTCTGCTACAACCTGCCCGTCCTCCACAGCTTGCTGAGCGACCCGACGGCCCGCGCGCTCTATCTCTTTCCCACCAAGGCGCTGGCCCAAGATCAGCTGGCGGAGCTGGGTGACTTTGCCGCGGCGTTGGCGCTCGATGAGGATGTTGACGGGTGGGGCCCATCTGCCATCGCCACCTACGATGGCGACACGCCCTCCGCCCGTCGCGCCCGACTGCGCCAGAGCAGCCGCATCCTCCTCACCAATCCGGACATGCTCCACGTGGGGATCTTGCCCTACCATCCCCAGTGGGCCGAGTTTATGGGCGGGTTGCGCTATGTGGTCATCGATGAGATGCACACCTATCGTGGCGTCTTTGGCAGCCATATGGCCAACGTACTGCGCCGCCTGCGTCGCCTCTGCGCACTGTACGGCGCCACGCCCCAATTCATCTGCACAAGCGCCACCATCGCCGATCCGCAACAGTTGGCCCAGGGCCTAATCGAAGCGCCCGTCACGCTGATTGAAGACAATGGTGCACCCCGGGGTGAGAAGCACATCATCCTCTACAATCCACCCGTCTATGACGCCGAGCATGGCCTGCGCCGCGCCAGCACGCTCGAAGCGCAAGAACTCGCCGCGCGCTGCGTCCTCGCCGGCGTCCAGACCATCGTCTTCGGCCGCGCCCGCCAGACCACCGAAGTCCTCCTTACCTACCTCCGCGACCGCCTCCAACGCCCCCAATCCCCACTCCGAAATCCTCAATCCAAAATCCGAAATCCCCAATCGCAAATCAGCGGCTACCGCGGCGGCTATCTCCCGGCAGAACGGCGTGCCATCGAAGCCGGTCTGCGCAGCGGCGACATCCGGGCCGTCGTCGCCACCAACGCACTTGAATTGGGCATTGACATCGGCCAGCTGCAGGCGGCCGTGCTCTGTGGCTATCCCGGCAGCATCGCCGGCACCTGGCAGCAGATGGGCCGGGCCGGACGTACGCAAGAGGCCGCGCTAGCCCTGCTCGTCGCTACCGGCGGCCCGCTAGACCAATACGTGATTCAGCATCCGGAATTTCTCTTCGAGCAGTCGCCCGAGCACGCGTTGATCAATCCAGACAATTTGATGCTGCTGGTCGACCACATCCGTTGCGCCGCATTTGAGCTGCCCTTCCAGGAAGGGGAACGCTTCGGCGTCTGCACCTTCACAGATGATGTCCTGGCCCTCTTGGCCGAGGAGGGCGACCTGCTGCAAGCCGGGCCCCGTTTCCTGTGGCATGGCGAGGGATATCCGGCGCGACGCATCAGCCTGCGCAGTGCGGGGCACGATAGCGTCGTTATTCAAGTCTCGCGCGGTGACGGCCCCCGCATCATCGGTGAAGTCGATCATGCCAGCGCGCCGCTCCTTGTCCATGAGGGCGCGGTCTATATCCATCAGGGCGACAGCTTTTTGGTCAGCGCGCTCGACCTGGATGCGCATCTGGCCTTTGCCGAGCCGGCCAAGGTCGACTTCTATACCGAAGCCAGCACCGAGACAGAGATCGACGTGCTGGCCATGCATGAGTCGTGTGTGAAGCATGCGGCCCACGTGGCCCATGGCGAACTGATGGTGACGTCGCAGGTCGTTGGCTATCGGCGCATCAAGCGCTTTACCCACGAGACGGTCGGCGTCTTTCCATTGGACTACGCGCCCCAGCAGTTGGATACGAGCGGCTACTGGTTCGGCATCGTGCCCGCCGCGCAGCGGATGCTGGCGGAGGCCGGTCAGTGGCACGATTCTGTCAATGACTATGGGCCCAACTGGCAAGCGGTGCGTGCGCAAGTCCGCGCCCGCGATCACTATCGCTGCGCCCGCTGCGGCACGCCCGAGGGCCCCAGCCGTCAGCACGACGTCCATCATCTGATGCCTTTCCGCACCTTTGGCTATGTCGCGGGCGTCAACGAGGCCTATCGGGACGCCAATCGTCTGGAAAACCTGACCTTGCTCTGCCGGGCCTGCCACCAGCGCCTGGAGTCCACCGTGCGCGTGCGCAGCGGCATGGATGGCCTGGCCTATGCCCTGGCCAACCTGGCCCCGCTCCATCTCATGTGCGATCGATCGGACTTGGGCGTGACGGTGATGCGCGGAGCGGCCATGCGCGGGGACGATGGAGAGGCAACTGAGGAAGCGCTGCCGACGATCTACGTGTATGAGCGCATCACGGCTGGCCTGGGCTTTAGCACGCGACTCTACGAACTTCACGATACGTTGATGAGCGCGGCGGATGATCTTGTGCGTGGCTGTAGTTGTCCCCATGGCTGTCCGGCCTGCGTGGGTCCCGTGCTGGAGGAGCAGGCCGTCCGTCTGGAGACCAAACAGCTCACGCTCACGTTGTTGGATGCGTTGCGCGGGGAACAGGTGCTGGGGAGAGTTTCTGGTGCCGGGAATGTCGATGTCGCGTTTGACTGACGTCGATTGATCAGATCACACTATTAATATGATGATTCTCGTGGACACGCGAACCATCGGGTAGAATCGAAACCCCACAAAAGCGCTAACGTCAAAAGCGCACCGCAGCGCGTAACCCTATGTGCCATCAAGGGACTTCACTCCTTCCCGGGTGGACGGAATCTAATCGAATAAAGACGGTGTACGCAGTCAATCGGCCGGCGCGATCAACGAAACGCCGGCACGACCGGCCAGATGGGTGAAGTACAGTGTTGAGGCGGCGGGAATAGTGTGAGGGAAGGGGTGCTTATGCAGAGAGCCGCCAGACAAGATTGGCACGATGCAACGATGCCGACCCGTCTATGCGTTGCCCAGTTTACAGAGATCTAGGTGTGCTGTCAAACGTCGATTTTCTCCTGCCAAAGGCTTCAAGCGATCGGCGCTGGTCCATCTTCATACTTCTTGAATTTTCCCGATGCGCTGCCGATCGAGCGCAAAGCCGGAAAGACTATCGCCTTGACAAAAGCTGGGACTTCCAGAATATCGAACTCACTGCTGTATTTGTGCACCAGATAAGCGGCGTCAAAGTCGTCTGGCTTTTCGCCACCATTGGCCCTGGTCGAGTCGTACAGAGCAGTGAGGAAGTAAACAACATTGTTTGCCGGCTTGATGTAGCCAGTGCAGCGTAGGACTTGATCTCCTGCCGCCCAGAACTTATGGCCAACGCCAGGCGCAAAGACGACTGTTTGACCAGGACCGGCCGTTTGCGGCTCCTCACCGAGAATCTGATACCCCAACTCTCCCTCGATCACGGTCAGCGCTTCCTCTTGCTTGAAGTGGACGTGCATGGGGGGACCTGCACCGGGTTGAACCTCGTTGTGCACTTCCACGCAGTTGCCCTCGGGCGCTTCCACCAAACGCTCAAAGATCAACACTTCACCGGCGCCATTGTCGAGACGGACTGGATACTCTGTCATTACAAAGACCTCCCACTTGTCAGTCATGCACTCTTCGGGTACTATTTAGTACATCGTACTATCTAGTACAATGTACTATTTAACACAAGGATCAGACATTGTCAAGCCATTCACAGCCAACACGTGAGCGTATTCTGGATTGCGCCCTGGCGCTTTTTAATGAAAAGGGTATTGAGGGCGTTGGGATGCGCGACATCGCCCACGATCTGAACCTGAGCCCCGGTAATCTAACCTATCATTTTTCAAAAAAAGAAGATGTGATCATCGGCATCGCCGAGCGCCTCTCGGAGCAGAACTCGCGTTCACATATGGCTGCCAACCAGCCAGAGAGCTTCTCTGAGTTCCTGGCCATGGTTGAGGAAATCTTCTACAATCACTATCAGTTTCGCTGTCTTTTGCTAAGCATCGTGCAGATCAACGAACAATATCCGGGCGTTGCGGAGCGCTATCAAGGGGTGCAAACGATGCGGAGGGAGGCCTTTCGAGAAAAACTTATGTACCTGCGAGCAACCGGGCGGCTGCGCGAGGACATCACGACGAGGGAAGTCGAACGCATGGCCGACTATTGCACGTTGATTGGTCGTTTCTGGCTCTCCGAATATTGGATAAGCCATCGCGACCGACCTGTTGAAGAAATGATTGCCCACTACCTCGATCTGCTTGCCGGCGTCTTTTTGCCCTACGCCACACCGCTGGGTTATGCGGAATTGACGTCGCCGCCTACAGCACATCTGTCTTCCTCAATGCCAAAGGCTTGATCGATGTCGCCATGCCGGCCAGCCAGTTGTTTGTCGATCTAAGGCGAGATTCCGCCGTATCGTCATGGGGGCTCAAACGAGGGGAGTCGTTGGTCTTCGTCGGGCAAAACGTGCGGCCCATCATGAAATAGCGTCTATGTCGTTGCCAACTGGCACCCAGCCCACTTACGCGAAATCTAATTTCCTTCGCAGTCGATGTGTTTCCAGCGATCTAAAATCTCCGCGAAACCCACGGATTACCGCCTTCGTTGGTTGACAGGGTTCTGCAATCATGATAGATTCCTTTTCGAAAGTAATTTTCCCATTTCGCGCAATTGATTTGTAACGAACTGCTTACCATTGACTTTGTTTTGATTAGGTGGTTTGATGCACGTAGCTTTGTTCTTGGCGCGCTTGAGTCCAACCGACAAGACACATAGAACTGGAGTGCAGCCTCTGTCATCCGGTAAGTTCTGCATCGAGAAGGTAAAGGTGATCAGTACGATATCAATTGGATACACCTAGAATAATTGGATACACCTAGACTCCCGCTTTCTAAACTACCCAACTTTCTAGCTTTCATTCACCGAGGAGAAGTCAGATGATTCGTAACAGATTGTTTATTCCAGCGCTACTGTTGCTGGCGAGCCTCATGTTCGCTGCATGTGCAGTACCCGCCACTGCGCCCCCGGCGCCCGCCGAGGGGCAGTCTGAGGGCGGCGAGCCCGTCACGCTGAGCTACCTCGTCGACGAAACCGAAGCCAACCAGGCGACTGCTAAGGCGCTTGCAGAAGCGTACATGGCGTTGAATCCCAACGTAACCATCAACGTCGAATCTCGGCTTGGTGGCACTGAGGGCGATAACATTGTCAAGACGCGCCTTGCCACGGGTGAAATGACTGACATCTTCTGGTACAATTCTGGCTCACTGCTTCAGGCGCTGAATCCCAACGAGACCCTCGTCGACCTGTCAGGTGAGCCGTTCGTTGCGAACATCGCTGAATCTTTCTTGCCAACAGTGGCGCAAGGCGACGCGATCTTTGGTGTGCCCAGCCAAACAGCCATGGGCGGCGGCATCCTCTACAACAAGAAAGTCTACGAAGATCTTGGTCTGAGTGTTCCCACGACGTGGGAAGAGTTTGCGGCCAACAACGAAGCCATTAAGGCTGCCGGTATTGCGCCCGTTATCGCAACCTTCGCCACTACCTGGACTTCGCAATTGTTTGTCTTGGCCGACTACTACAATGTCGAGCAGGCTATTCCCAATTTCGCTACCGATTACACCGCGAACAACGCTAAATATGCGACATCCCCTGCGGCGTTGAACGGGTTCAAGCACCTACAGGAGGGCTTCGAGAACGACTGGTGGCAGCAGGATTTTGCCACGACGACGTTCGAACAAGGGCTGAATCTTCTTGCCGAAGGACAGGGCGCACACTATCCTATGCTGACGTTTGCTCTGTCAACGATTGCCGCCAACTCGCCGGACAAGATCAATGACATCGGCTTCTTCGCCCAGCCTGGGGAAGATGCGGAGAAGAACGGCGCGACGATTTGGATGCCGGCTGCAACCTACATTCCCGCGACCACCAGCAATCCGGAAGTTGCCAAGGACTTCCTCGGCTTCATCGCATCGCCTGCCGGCGTCGATGTGCTCAACGCCGCAGTCGAGCCTACAGGTCCGTACGTAGTCAAGGGCGCCACGCTCCCCGATTCCGTGTTGCCCGCCGTCAGGGACGTCGCCGCCTACATCGACGCCAACATGGCCGGGCCAGCACTTGAATTCGTTTCGCCGATCAAGGGGCCGTCGCTTGAGCAGATCACCGTAGCTGTCGGCACAGGTCAGATGACGGCGGAAGAGGGCGCGACTACCTATGATCTCGACGTGGAAAAGCAGGCGCAGCAGCTTGGTATCCCAGGCTGGTAGTTGACCCGCTTCACTATCGTTTGTGCGACGTGTGACAGGGGCCGGCATGGATTTGCCGGCCCCTGCAGACCTGGCAAGTACCCTCCACCAGCGACGTAACCTCCAATGAGCAGATCTTCCCAATCCCAAGCTGTCTTAAAAACGTATCCCTACTGGTTCTACTTGCCGGCAGCCTTCGTCTTTGGCGTCTTTTTTGTTGTGCCGACGCTGCTGGCCTTCTACTTCAGCCTGACGCGCTGGACGCTCTTTAATGCAACCTTTATCGGCTTTGACAACTATGTTACGTTTCTGAGCGAGCCGATGCTCATGGCCGGATTGCGCAACACGCTGATCTACGCCGTCATCACAAGCGGCCTCAAGGTGATCATCTCGCTGCCCCTTGCCACGTTGCTTACGTCCACTATCAAGCTTAAAGGGCTATTTCGCGGCATCATCTTTTTCCCCGTACTGGTCAGTGCAGTGGCTGTTGGTATCACCTTCTCTGCGTTGATGCAGCCCTCTGTTGGCGTGATCAACACGGCGCTTGGCTTTTTGGGTCTGCCACAGCCGGATTGGCTTGGCGATCCCAAGTTAGCGCTCTATTCAGTGGCGCTGGTCGATGTATGGAAGGGGATCGGCATTGCCATGGTGATCTTCATTGCTGGCATCCAGTCGATCCCGGGCGACTATTTTGAGGCCGCGCGGCTCGAGGGTGGCGCCTGGGTCAAGTTTCGCCATGTGATTATCCCTCTCTCGCGCAATGCGACCTTCACCGTCATTCTGCTTTCGTTTATCGGCGGTATGCGCACCTTCGACCTGATTTGGACGATGACCAAGGGTGGGCCGGGATTTGCGTCGGACGTGCTCGCATCGGTGATCTACAAGTACTACCAGGCAGGTTTCTACGGCCTCTCGACGGCCGGCAACGTCGTACTCTTTGTGCTCGTCACGCTCCTTGTCTACCCGCTAATGCGCTTCTTTAACCGAGTGGAGCTTGATTTATGAGGGTTGGTAAGTTCATCAAGAACATTTGGGTCGATGCCGTCGCCCTGATAGTCGTTGGGGTCATCTTTGTCGTGCCCTTTCTCTTTATCCTGACAACTGCATCCAAGACGCGCGGAGAAGCCGCCCTTTTTCAGTTCAGCTGGCCAAGCGAGTTCCAACTCTTTCAGAATCTGCGCGACGTCATCGCCTTTGGCGACTACCGGATGGTGCGGGCACTGTGGAACAGTACCCTCTTGACTGTCGGTTCAGTGACGCTCATTGTCCTCTTTGCTGCAATGGTTGCCTATGTCATGCAGCGCCGCGCTGATCGCATAGCGGCGATTGTCAGTGCCATCATGTTGGCTGGCTTGATCATTCCTCCCGCGGTCGTCCCCACCATTTTCCTCCTGCAGGAACTGGGCATCTACAAAACGCTCATCAGTATGATCCTGATTGAAGTTGCACTGACCCTCTCCTTTGCGACCCTCGTCTTTCGCGCCTTTATCGCTACCATCCCCAAGGAAATTGACGAAGCCGCCATCATCGATGGTGCATCGTCGCTCCAGGTCTTTTTTAGAGTCGTTCTACCGCTTCTGCGCCCGGCCATCATCACGGTGATTGTCGTTGCCGCTGTCGGTATCTACAATGACTTTGTTGGGCCGCTCTACTTTTTACCTGGTGAGCGAAACGTTACGGCACAGTTGACGCTCTACAGCTTCATGAGCCAGTTCAGTTCGCAATGGAACTTGCTCTTTGCCGACGTCATCATCATCACGATTCCACCTCTCATCATGTTTATGTTCTTCCAACGTCAGATTGTGTCGGGGATGACGAGTGGCGCGATCAAGGGCTGACCAAGCGCTATGATTGATCTGGATGACTTTAAGACGAACGGCTTCACGATTGCTCGCGGCCTCTTTTCCGTGGCGGAAGCGGAGTCGCTCGCAGTGCACTTTACAGCGCTCAACGCGCAGGGCATCGGCGGCTATCGGCCAGAGCAAGAGGCTGCCGCGCAGAGCGATCCGCTCAAGCGCTATCCGCGCATGGTACACATGCATCGCTGGGACGGCATCAGCCTGGACTGGATGCTGGATGAGCGTATCCGCGCCTGTCTGACCACGCTGTTGGGCCACGAACCCTATGCCGTTCAGACCATGTTCTACTTCAAGCCGCCGGGCGCGCTGCGGACAGGCGCTACATCAGGACCAGAAGCCACTGCGCGTGCAGCCAGGCACCTGCATGGCCGCGTGGATGGCCATTGACCGTTGCGATCCTGAAAACGGCTGTCTGCAACTGGTGCCGGGCACCCAAGATTTGCCGCTACTCTGTGATGTGGAAGCGGATACGACGCAGAGCTTCACCAGCCGCCAGGTGCCCCTGGCGCCGGGGATGGAGCCTGTCGACGCGGTGATGGAGCCGGGCGACGTGCTCTTTTTCAACGGCCAGGTGATCCACGGTAGCTTGCCCAATCAGAGTTCGGATCGTTTTCGTCGTTCGCTGATTGGCCACTACATTGTCGGTGACGCCGAAAAGGTGGGGGGCTTCTATCACCCTGTCCTCCATTTTGACGGCTCTGAAGCCAAGCTAGGCGCGACCGCAGACGCCGAACCCTGCGGCATCTGGGTCAATCAGGATGGGCGCAGTATGCTTGAAATGACGACGTAATAGGCTTGCGTAGCTTTTCGCCTCACCCAGATTTGACGCCTCAAGCGTCAAATCTGGCCCTCTCCACCTGGTGGAGAGGGCCGCGTAGCCCGCCGTCCAGGCGGGCGAAGCAGGGTGAGGCTGGCATTCACCCGTGCGAGACAGTGCAAAACGGCTGTACAGCAAAGCCTGACAAGAAAGCCTGACAAAAAAGTCCTACAAAAGAGGAGAATGAGTATGCTCAAAGTCGCCGTCATCGGAATGGGCAATATCGGTGGCACGCACCATGCGCCGATCTATCATGCAAGTGACCTTTGTGAGCTGGTTGCCGTCTGCGACATCATTGAGGAGCGGGCTGACGCGGCCGCAGCCAAATACGGCGTACCCGCCTACTACAGCGTGGAGGACCTGCTGGCTAACGAGGAACTCGATGCGGTCAGCATCGCCACGGCCGGCATGGAAAATGGCGGCGATCATTACGTGCCGACGATGCAGTGTCTCGAAGCGGGTCTGCACGTGCTGGGCGAGAAGCCCATCTCCAACGAGATCGACAAGGCGCGCGAGATGGTCGCCAAGGCCGACGAAAAGGGCGTTTACTACGGCATCAACCTGAACCATCGCTTTGTGCCGCCGGCCGCCAAAGCCAAGGAGTGGGTCGACGAGGGCAAGATCGGCGAGTTGCTGTTGATCAACATGACCATGTGGATCGGCAATCCAAGGGAGACCTCGCCCTGGTTCCACCTGCGCGCGCTGCATCCTCACTCGCTGGACATCATGCGCTATTTCTGTGGCGACGTGACCGGTGTCCACGCCTTCCTCAATAAGGCGCCGGGACGCATCACCTACTCCAATGCCCAGATCAACCTGATGTTCGAAAACGGCATTGTCGGCCACCTGACCGGCAGCTACGACACCAATCCGGCCCACAATCTGGAGCGCCTGGAACTGCTGGGCACGGAAGGCCGCATCGTACTCGACAACCTCTTCGAGGAGCTGACGCTCTACCCGCGCCACAGCCAGGAGCTGACCGTCGTACGCAACAGCATCATGAACGGGCTGAGCGGATTCACCGCCACCTTCGAGAATCGTATCAACCGCTGGATCGAGCAGGTCAGCGCGGGCGTGCCGCGCGATGAGATCGACGCATCGGCCGTCGAAGGCTTGGCCGTACAGGAGATCATCGAGGCCGCTATCCGCTCGCACGAGACCGGCCGTGCGGAAGAAGTGCCGGTCTCCGGGTAACTTGACGCGACGGTTTCGGTTGTATGCTGAGCCGCACTGCCCACCTGCCCAAGGAGAGATAGATCGCATGAACCCTAAAATCGGCATCGGCGTGATTAGTTTCGCCCACGGCCATGCCAATCCTTATTGCGAACGGATGCTGACGTACGACGACGTCAACCTCGTCGCCTGTTGGGATGACAATGAAACGCTGTGGACGCGAGGCCGCCGAAAAGTACGGCATGCGCTATGACGCGCACGTGGAAGACGTGCTCAATGACCCCGACATTCAGGGCGTCATCATCACATGCGAGACAAATCGCCACGCCGAAATGGCCATAGCCGCGGCCGCGGCGGGCAAGGACATTCTCTGCCAGAAACCCATGGCCCTGACCCTCGAAGATTGTGACCGCATGGCGGCCGCCGCCGACAGCGCCGGCATACGCTTTATGATGGCCTATCAGATGCGCCACGACCCCTCCAATCAGAAGATCAAGGAGATCTTGGAGGCCGGTGTGCTGGGCAACATCAGCCTCTTTCGCCGGCGTCACTGCATTCCCGTGCTCTTTTTCGATTGGTTCGTCAATGGACCGACCAAGTGGCATTTTGATCCGGTTGCGAACAAGGGCATGTTTATGGACGACGCCTCCCACGCCACGGATCTGATCCACTGGATGATGGGCCGTCCGGTCAGCGTCATGGCCGAGATTGGCAACACCGTCACCGATATGGCGCCTGACGACACCGGTGTCGCGATCTACCGGTATGCCAGCGGCGCCATGGTCGTGCTGGAGAACTCATCGGTGACCATGGCGGCGGAAAATACCACCGAAGTCTATGGCGATCAGGGCGTGCTGATCCAGAATCATGACGATGGGCCGTCGACCAACATACCGCTGCCGCCCCACCCCATTGCCCTGAAACTTTTTACCAACGATGCGCCCGAGTGGACGGACCTGGGCCTGCCGATTCCGGCCAGCCATAGTGAGCGGATTGCCTCAGTCCCGCTTTCGTTCATCGACATGCTGCGCAACGACACCGAGCCAACCATCACGGCAGAGGACGGTCGCGTCTCGGTTGAGATGGTGCTGGGAGCCTATCAGTCGGCAGCAGAAGGGCGACGCGTGGAGTTCCCGCTTTGATGTAATGAACAGCGGATGGAGAAAGGAACGGATGCAGTGTTTACTCCGTGTATTACTCCGTGACGCATGCCGACTTCGACGCCACCTACACCGTTAGCGATTGCCATGGTGACGAAGCGCGTGTGTCGGTGGGTAGCACAGAGCTGTATCCGTTCCTTTCCACATCCGCTGTTGTCCGATCCTGTAATCACAAATAATCCGAAGATTTGCACGACATCCATCATCTATTGAGGAAGACCAATGGCTGCCAAAGCACAAAAACGCAAACCGAATGTTATTCTGCTGGGCATCGACTCGCTGCGGCGTGACCACATGAGTTGCTACGGTTACGACCGCCTGACGACGCCCTATATCGATCGCTTCGCTCAGGAAGGCACGCTCTTCGAAGAGACGATCAGCGCCCATATCCCGACTACCAGCGCCTATGCCTCCATGCTCACCGGGCGCGATGCCTTTGGCACGCAGGTCGTTGCGCTGCGCCATCAGGGGCCACTGCGTCCCGAAGTGCCCACGCTGGCTGAAATCCTGAAAGATCAGGGCTATAATACGACGTGTGTGGGCTTCACCGGCAACCCCAGTTCGCGCGGCTTTGATAACTACCTAGCTTATCCGGCATGGGGCAAGTGGGAGGAAGGACGGAGCCCCAAAGCGCAAAATCTGAATGAAGTTGCGTTGCCGGAACTTGATCGGTTGATCGGTGAAGAGGAACCCTTCTTTCTCTTCTTACGGCATATGGATCCCCACGCCCCCTATCTGCCGCCGGAGCCGTATGAGCGCATGTTCTACCACGGCGACGAGTGCGATCCGAACAACAAGTCGATGGAACCGGTGATGTCGTTCAAGCCCTTTCGCGACTTTTTTGCCACCTGGATGCCGCCCGAAATCAGTGACAAGGATTACGTGATCGCGCAGTATAACGGCGCGATCGCCTACATGGACGCGGCGATCCAGAGCATCTTCACCGCGCTTGAGGCCCACGGCATTGAAGACGAGACTATCGTCATTATTAATGGCGATCATGGCGAAACGCTCTATGACCACGAATGCTGGTTCGATCATCACGGCATCTATGACCCGACGCTGGTGGTGCCGCTGATCATTCGCTATCCCGGTAAGCTGCCCGCCGGCAAGCGCGTGCCCGGCTTCAATCAGCACAAGGACTTGGTGCCGACCATTCTCGAATTGGCCGAGATCGATGCGTCAGAGCTGACGCTCGATGGCCGCAGCCTGTTGCCCATGGTACATGGCGAGGTTGCCTCCCACGAGGGCGAAATCTACATCACCGAGTGCACGTGGATGCGCAAACATGGCTGGCGTACGCCGGAATGGAAGCTCATCATTGCCCTGGAGCCCGACTTTCATTTCAAGCCCGAGGTCGAACTCTACAACCTTGTCGATGACCCTGACGAGAATCACAACATTGCGGAGTCAAGCCCGGAAGTCGTCGCCTTCCTCAAATCGCGCATGGACGCGTGGATTGCCCAGCGCGAAGCGGAGACGGGGCTGCCCAATCCGATGCACCACCAGGGCGACTGGCACGGACATGAAGGTCTTGGGGCATTCAAGACATCGCAGCAAGCATATGACACGCTTCACATCGGTGACGTCACCCAGGCGACAAAGTTGCAAGAAGAATCCCGGGACTAGGCCACTCTCGCCAGCATTCTGTGGTTGAGGGGTGTTGCAGAGCCAGGACAAATTTTCCGTGGCGCCGGGCATCGCTTCCTTTAGCCGTGATCAATTTCAAGACTTTTCGCTGATGGCCGCGGCCCTGATTGCCATGGCCTCGCCGTTGATCATCTTTTTTATCGCCCAGAGACTCTTCATCCAGGGCGTTGTCATGACAGGAGTGAAAGGC
>CAWEEJ010000090.1:0-29535 GCA_963807905.1 uncultured Chloroflexia bacterium
CTCCCGGAACGATGCGAATTTGACGGACAAGCCCATCAGCGATGACTCGCAGACTATTCCTGGCCAATCATCAATTTTCAGCACGCCGGACAGACCTAATCCCCAGATCAAGCCGCCGTCGTCCGCCTCGACACGATCTTTCGCCAGGCAGCAGGCAGCTACATCATCAGCAATGCCCATCGCATCAATGAAGGGCTCATGCCAGTGATTGACAATGACGGCGCACGCGATTTTTTTGTCTTTCGCACCGAGGAGCCGCAACGTGCTGCCGAACTTTGCGTAGGTTAGTTGAGACGCGCATCCCGCGACGCTTTGGCATCGCGCCCGAGGAGATTCAGGTCCTCAGCCCCATGCACCGGGGGGCGGTGGGCGTGAGTGCACTCAACGAGGCAATCCAGGCCACGCTCAACCCGCCCCAACCGCGTAAGGCCGAGCGAAGCGTGGCAATCGCCGCTATCGCGTCGGGGATCGCGTCATGCAAATTCGTAATAACTATGATAAAGATGTCTACAACGGGGATATGGGCGTCGTTCGCGGATCGATCTCATCGCGCAGGAAATGGTGGTCGAGATTGACGGTCAGCCCGTCCGCTACGATTTTCTGGAACTGGATGAGTTGGTGCATGCGTTTGCCATTAGCGTCCACAAGAGTCAGGGCAGTGAGTTCCCGGCCGTGGTCATTCCCGTGCTCACGAGCCACTACATGATGCTGCAACGCAATCTGCTTTATACTGCGGTAACGTGGGCGCGCCAGCTGGTCGTGCTGGTCGGCCAACCCAAAGCGATCAACATTGCCGTACGCAACAATCGCGTGACCGCACGCCACACCGGGTTGGATCTCCGTCTGGGCTCTTCCATGCAATCGTCTGGATGGACCGCTCGCTGACACGAAAGGAAGCTGTCGCCATGTCTCAGATCACGCCACCGCTTGCGGTGCAACTATACAGCCTGCGCCAAATGAATGAACCGTTTGACCAGGTACTGGCAAATGTGGCAGCCATCGGCTATCGTGCCGTTGAAACCATTGGCGATCATGGTTTGAGTGCAGACGAGTTGGGCGCGCTGCTCAATAAGCACGAATTGCAGGTCATTTCAACCCACGTCAAGCTCGTTGAGTTGGAGGAACAGCTTGACGAAATCGTGGCTTTCAATCAAGCCATCGGCAATCGGACGCTGGTCATCTCCTCCTTACCCATGGCCTTGCGGCCCACCAATGCCGCCGGTTGGGTCGCCGTAGGGCGCCGGCTCAACAAGTTGGGCGCGCGCTGTCAAGCAAACGGAATGCGGCTGCTCTACCACAATCATGAGTTTGAGATGGTCCTGTGCGACGGGCGGCCGGCCATCGAGTGGATGTTCGACCACGCCGACAGCAGCAATCTGGGCTGGGAACCTGATCTGGCCTGGGTGGCTGCGGGCCGAGCAGATCCGCTGATCCTCCTGGAGACGTTCGCCGGACGCTGCCCCCGCGTCCATCTGAAAGATCTGGCCCGACCGGGCGAGAGTGACAATGAGAGGGGTATCGCTGACGTCGGTTTTGGCACGCTCGATTGGGATCGGTTGCTGCCGTTGGCGCGTGAGTCGGGCGCCGAATGGTTCATTGTGGAACACGATCTGCCCGTCGATCCGCTGGCCAGCATCCAGCGTAGCTATGCGTTCTTACAGACGGCTTGGAATAATCAGAAGCCGCCGTCCGTGCATGGCAGCGGCCAAGAATCTGCAGCAGCACCCGAAATTTAGCGAAGGGAAGAAATATAATGGCAAATACAGCCATGTTTGGCGGTCTAGTTGTCGATGAAGAGGGCAATGCGGCTGAAGTCGCCCTAGTCGGCGTCCGCGCCTGCTACGTCGTTGACGACGATGGCTTCCGTCGTCACATCGACGCCGAAGCGGTCGATCGACAAGTCCTGGGCTTCATGCGCGGCCAGGTCGAGGGCCAGCGCGATTTGGCCGTCTCGACGATGCTCGACATGATGGGGCAGGACGACCTCTTCACGAAGGCGGCCATCGAGTCCTCAATCGACAACATGGAAGACGCGGTGGGAAATCCCATCCCCGAAGATGCCCGTCAGTGGCTGGGCATGCTCGGCTTCCAGATCGTGATCAATGATCAGGGCGACGTCGTCAACATCAATCTACCGGCGGGCGGGATCGATGAGGAGTAAGGATGATAGAAGGCGGATCAGACAAGGTCTGCGTAAATCCGCCTGATCCGCGTTCTATTCTTGACTTATTCGCGCACGACTTCAATTTGCTCCGTGACCATCGATTCACTGAGCGGTACCCGAACTACATCGGGGCTATAGCCGCTGATCAAATCGTGGCTGCGGATAACGATTTCGGCGACGTCAGCCGGAATCTCCACGCCGCTGAGGCTGCGCGTAAAGGGCTGTTCGTTGACGTGGGGGTGGAGCAGGACGCGCGTGCCCAGAATCGCGCCGTCGGGCAGGGCCACATGCCAACCGTCGACGTAGTCTTCCCACCCCGTGTCGGGATAGGCCAACGTCACATCAAAGTTCCAGGTATCCCCGCTCTGGCGGGCGCGTACGAAGCGAATCTCCGGATGCGTCGAGGTAAGGGATTCGCCGGCCGCATCAGGCAGAAGCGCCGTCACTGCACTCAGATCCAAATCGGCCGGGCCGTCAATCCGCACGGCATCAGCGCCGCCCTGCTGCGCCGCTTGCAGGAAAAGCTGCCCCTCGTCCCCGGCGCCCAACAGCTCGCCCTGCCACACGTTTCCAGCCCCATCCGTTGTTTCGACAAATTGATGAAGATCGGCACCCCCGGCAGCATCTTGAATCGCGGCCAGAAAGGTGTTGCTGTTGCCTTCGAAGGCAAGCGTCTCGAGCGCATACGGGATGGCATCCGGCGCGTCTGGCGCCGGGGCAGACGGCGTCTCTGGCGCGGCAATGCAGCCGCTCAGCGCTAGCGCGAGGAGGAGCAGGAGGAATAGGGGTTTGTGGTTGAGCATGGGCAATTTCTCTTTCCGGGAGAGCGGAGACGCTGCAGTGCAACGTCTGTACGATTGGAGCGTCTGTAGGAGAGATACAGGTTTAGAAGAGATATAAGCTGTACGGGAGAGGCAGCTGTACAATTGGCGCATCTGTTCGGGAGAGCTAGGAAGCGTCGATGTGGAGCAAGGCCATGGCTACTGTGGCCGACCAGGTGACAATGCGAAATTCGCCCTGGAAGAGGGCCGCCGTTACCTGCGCCCGGTCGAGAAGCACAACCTCCTGCTCCTCCAGGTCGTCAGCATCGGGCGGCTGTACGGATCGTGCGCCGCGGGCAAGAAAGAGATGACCGACGCCACACCCTCGATTGCCGTCGATCGGATAGCTGCCCAGCGGAATCCATACCGATGCGGCGTAGCCAGTCTCCTCCAGCAATTCGCGCTGGGCCGATGCCAGCGGCTCCTCGCCCGGTTCCAGATAGCCACCGACAATCGCCAGGGTCGTGCCTTGCGCCGCATACTTAAACTGACGAAAGCAGAGAAAATCGCCCTCTTCCGTCTCTACGACAACGTTGACAAATTCCGGCGTAATCACCCACGACCAGTCGTCGATGATGGTTGCGTCGGGTAACTGGACACGATGATTTTCAACCGTCAGGAAGCGGCCACCGGCCGGCTGAAAAATCGTCTCGCGTTGTAACGTCTTCCATGGCTGCATGTCGACTCACTTCCTCAACTCAAGCGGATCTCCGCTACCCATTTGACCTGCCGCAACGCATCGTCTATCTCATTCGGGACGATGAGGCGGACGAGTCCCTCTTCACGCGTCAACGAGCGCCCGTCAATGGTGTCGGCCAGCAAGATCGGACGCGTCGTGCCCAGGTCGTTGACTTCCGCAGCCTCCACACGATTGCCGAAACCATCACCGCTGACCACGTCAGCATGCTGCCACGAAAAATCAGCCGGCAGATAGGCGCGCAGCAGATCACGCAGGGTCACGCCGCCAAAGCGAAATGGGCCCGAGGTACCATGCCCCGTACTGACAATCAGACAATCGGCGACTTCCGTGCGCGGCAGTTGCGTCAGCTCGTCGGCTGCAATCACAAGATCTTCAGCGCCCGACAGACACAGGACAAACTCGGCGTTGGGGGAGGGCGGCGCGGGATTCGGTTCATGGGGATGACCGTGGAGCCAGTCGGGGTCTTCGTGTGACATGGCGTTTGTCGCTCGTTTCGTTATGCGTCCGGCTCGGTGCTAAAGGTAAGGGGAAAGCCATCGGCGCGTGCAAGGCCGGTCGCTTTTTTGGCCAGCCGCTCAGCTTCGGGTCGGGGCCGAATCACGACAACGGCCTGACCTTGCTCGTGCGTTGTCCAGGCAATATGATCGGCCATCTCGTGCGACAGGAGAAAGATCTGGCCCAAGATGCGGATCACGTAGTCGAACGTCGTCACATCATCGTTATGGATCACCACTCGATAACGAGGTTCAAGCTCTAATTCTTCTTCATAAACGACATCCGGCGTGACGGCAGGCAGAGCCAGCGGATCAACTGATGACATTTCGCACCTCCAAAGCCAATAACGATTGGCGCATGGTAGCATGAATCCTGCGCTTTTTCCAGATCGGGAAGCCAACTCGCCAGCATCATTACAGCAACAACCGCAGCGGCTCCTCCAGAAGCTGCTTCAAATCCGCCAGAAATGCGGCGGCAACGGCCCCATCGACAACCCGGTGATCGGCAGAGAGGGTCACGGCCATAGTCGGACGGGGCTCAAACGCTTCGCCGTTCCAGTGAGGTTGGACGGCCGTGCGACCGACGGCCAGGATCGCTACCTGCGGCGGATTGATGACGGCCGTGAAGTGGTCGACGGGGAACATGCCGAGATTCGAAACCGTAAAGGTGCCCTGGGCGAGATCATCCGGCAGGAGTTTACCTGCCCGGGCCCGCTGCGCGGCATCGGCGAGAGCCCGCCCCAGATCGAGGAGGCCGTACGTCTCGGTCTGGCGCAGCACGGGCACGATCAGACCGCCGCCCTTTGCTTCCGGCAGGGAGACGGCGATGCCCAGATTGACGGTATCGACCGCCTGCCAGTGCAGTTGGCCGTCCTGTTCGGTGAGCCAGCCGTTGAGCGCCGGATGACGCATCAACGCGGCTGCGACCGCCCTGGCAATCAACACCGTGGGCGTCAGCTTCAAGTCGGCCTGGGTAAAGTCTTCGGCGAGCCGCGGACGCAGGGCCTCGGCTACGCTCATGTCGATGGACGCGGTCAGCATGATGTGGGGCGCGGCCTGCCAGCTTGCGCTGAGCCGCGCGGCGATGGTACGACGCATGCTGGAGAGCGGCTGACCGCTGGCCTGGCGTTCGTCAGCCACAACTCCCGAGCTTACGTTTGGCGCTGGCGCCAACGCAACATCCTCAACATCCATCATCTGGACGCGTCCGGCGGGGCCACGGCCATTCACCAACGCCAAATCCACGCCCAATTCACGCGCGCGTCGTTTGGCAGCGGGCGTTGCAGCAACCTTATCTGCAGCCAATGCCGGCTCAGCACGCAGGGCTGCTTCCACATCACGCTTCATGATGCGGGCGCTGCCATCTTGCGGCGTTAGCGCAGCCAGATCCGTGCCGGTGACCGCGGCCATGCGCTGGGCCACCGGGCTTGCTTTCGGCAGAGAGGCGGAGGATTCAGCGGATGGGACTGCGCGTTCAGCAACGGGCGTCGGATTTTCCGGAGGCGGCTCTTCGCCGGGCTTGAGAATGTAGGCAATCACCGCGCCGATGGGCACCGTCACTCCAGGACCGATACGGATGGCGGCAAGCACGCCAGACGCCGGCGCTTCCACCTCCATGTTGATCTTGTCGGTCTCGACCTCGAGGATGACCTCGCCCTTCTCGACGGTGTCGCCCTCCTGCTTCAACCACTGGGCGACGGTCCCCTCTTCCTGATCCATGCCGAATTTGGGCATGATGACTGCTTTGGCCACAAAAGACTCCTCGGGCTACAGCTCGTAGGTAACCAGCTTGCGCGCGGCTTCGGCGATATCCGCACTTTGGGGAACCATGGCCCGCTCCAGATTACGGTTGTAGGGCGGCGGCACGTCGGCCCCGCCAAGGCGCACGATGGGCGCATCGAGATAGGCGAAGGCTTCGCTCTGGGCGATGGCTGCAGCCAGTTCGCCGCCGTAGCCACCCAGAAGCGGCGCCTCATGGGCCACGATCATGCGCCCCGTCTTCTTCACCGAGGCGATAATGGTTGTCAAATCATAGGGCTTGAGCGTACGCGGATCGATGATTTCAGCATCAATGCCCTGTTCGGCCAGCTCCGTCGCCGCTTCCAACGCCCGGGAAATCATGATCCCCGTGCCGACGATTGTGACATCACTGCCGGCGCGCTTGACGTCGGCTGTCGCCAGCGGCACCACATAGGGACCTTCGGGCACCGGCCCCTTCAGCTTGTAGAGCAACTTGTTCTCGACAAACATGACCGGGTTGTTATCGGCAATCGCGGCCAGGAGCAACCCTTTTGCATCGTAGGGCGTGCTGGGCATGACGACTTTGAGTCCAGGCACGTTGACGAACCACGCTTCCAGGCTCTGGGAGTGTTGCGCGGCCGCCCCCGTGCCGGAGCCCGCGGGCAGGCGCAGGACCATGGGCACCGTGGCCTTGCCGCCGAACATATAGCGGATTTTGGCGCCCTGAAGGACAAGCTGCTCCATGGCCAAGGTGACGAAGTCCATAAATTGCATTTCGGCCACAGCGCGCATGCCGGTCATGCTGGAGCCGATGGCCACGCCGGCGATGTTGTTCTCGGAGATGGGCGTGTCACGCACGCGCTCGCCACCGTACTTTTCGACCAGCCCGGCCGTCACGCCAAAGGCGCCCCCGTAGAGGCCGATGTCCTCACCGAGCATGTAGACCCGTTCATCGTGACCCAGGGCAAGATCCATCGCCTCGCGCAGGGCCTCGGCATAGGTAAGTTCGCGGTCGTCCGCAGGTGGATTGATGGGCGTATTGGCGCCAAAAGTCTGCTTGATCCAGGCCGGCAGCGTGCCGGTCGGGTCGGCGACCAAAGCGGGCTCTTCAGCATAGACCGTCTTGGTCAGATTTTCGAGGGGCGGTTCCGTCTGCGCATGGGCCCACGTGATCGCGTCTTCGATTTCAGCTTCCGCTTCGGTGACGACGGCGTCCAATTCCGCGGCGGTGAAATGATCGTGGTCAATCAGCCAGCCCCGGAAGCGTTCGATGGCATCACGCGCCATCCACTCCTGCACCTCCTCACGGCTGCGGTAGACCTGCTTGTCGCTTTTTGAATGGCCCCGGTAGCGATAGGTTACCAGCTCCAACAGCGTTGGGCCTTCGCCGGCTCGCGCCCGCGCGACGGCACGCTGGGCTGCCGCATAGACGGCCAGCACGTCCATCCCATCCACCGCTTCGCTGGGAATGCCGTAGCCGGCTGCACGGTCAGCGACCCGCGGCACGGCGTGAGAACGCTCCACCGACATGGACATTGCGTACTGATTGTTCTCGCAGATAAAGACCACAGGCAGACGCCAGATCGAGGCCATGTTGAGGCTCTCGTGAAAGTTACCATTGTTAACGGCGCCATCGCCAAAGAACGAAAGGACGACCTTGCCATTCGCCTGAAGGTGGGACGAAAGGCCCGCACCGACGGAGAGGGGAATGCCGCCGGCAACGATGCCATTGGCGCCCAAGCTGCCCAGTGTCAGGTCGGCCATATGCATGGAGCCGCCCTGGCCAAGACAGACGCCGGCCTCTTTGCCCAGCAGCTCGGCCATCATGGTGTGGATGTCCTGCCCCTTGGCAATCGCGTGACCATGACCCCGGTGGGTCGAGGTAATCTGGTCATCGGGGTGCAGGGCGGCGATGCTGCCCACGGCGGTCGCTTCCTGACCGATACAAAGATGCATGGTGCCGTGGACGTTGCCCATAGAATATTGCTCAAACGCATTTTCTTCAAACAAACGAATCGATATCATCTGTTTGAACATGTGGCGCAACTGCTCGGCGCTCAAATCATCGGTGTCCCGATCATCCAAATCCGCACCGGTGCGCACGATTTCCTGGCTGGTGGCCATAAGTCTCCTAAAGAATCCCGGCAGAAATTCGCATACAGTTCCTACCAGAGATAGATTCGCTGAATTTCTGTCGTGGTATTCATGCCCATCTGCACTAGTTAGCGATGGTACCGTTCATCAATCTGGTCGATCTTGGCCACCTTGGGTACCGAGCGGCCGCCCTGGAAGTCGCTCTCCAGCCAGATGTCGACCAGCTTCTTGGCCACGGCCGCGCCGGTGATCTGGCTGCCCATGGTGATAATCTGGGCATTGTTGCTGGCGACGGCACGCTCAGCCGTGTAGGGGTCATTGACGCAGACCGCGCGCACGCCCGGCACTTTGTTGGCGACGATGGCCATCCCCGCGCCCGTGCCGCAGATGAGAATGCCGCGCTCGTAGTCGCCCGCAGCCACACGCTCGGCCAGATTGACCCCCACGTCAGGGTAATCGACTGGGTCGTCGCTGTTGACGCCCATGTCATCCACTTCATAGCCGAGTTCGCGCAGATAATCGCGCACAACATCCTTCAGGGGCATGCCAAAGTGATCGGCGCCGACAATAATCTTATGCGTTCTATCGTACATGGTTCAGCCTCCTCCGTTTAAGCGGAGCTATGCAGCTTGTATCGAAACTTGCAGCTTGCCTCATCGTACCACCATCTACTTTCTTGCTCTATTTAGGATGGTGATTGCCGGCTACGGTTCATCATTCAAAGCGTCACCCGCGGCCTGCAAGAGATAGGTCATGGAAACGGCGCCCGGGTCGCGGTGGCCCAGGCTGCGTTCGCCGAGCTTGGCCGACCGCCCGCGCTGCGCGATCATGGCGGCGGTAGCGGTTGCGCCGGCTTCTGCCGCGGGCAGGGCGCCTTGCCATGCCTCGGGCAGGGGTGCAGCGCCCGCAGCGCGCAGCTCATCGATAAAAGGCGCCAACGCGTCCAGCATGGTTTTGTCACCGGGCTGGGCCTTGCCAAGGCGGCTCACCACATCCTGCCCCGCTTGGAGCGCCGCCGAGACCGACGCAGTGTCATAGGGGCCATCCCCCAACTGTTGGCCGACCGTAGCGAGCAACATGCCATAGAGCGCGCCCGACGCGCCGCCAGCCGCATCGCTAAAGGCCAGACCCGCCCGAGTCAGGAGCGCGCCGGCGTCAATTTCGCCGGCTCCATCCAGCGTGCCCACTGCCGCTTTGAGTCCCCGCACCATGGTTGTGCCGTGGTCGCCATCGCCAGCGGCCGCGTCCAGCTTGCCCAGCTCGGCTTCGTGAGCTTCCATCAGTGTCAATGCGTTTGAGAGCGTCTGCCCCACCACAGCAGTTGCATCGGCCTTCGCCACAATCTCATTCCCTTCTGTCTGGATGCGTCCGTTCGTTCACAAGAATTAACGGCGACCCGCTTTTTGACAAGCTCAACCGGCGCTGGCTTATCGTTTAGATCATCATGATTTTTCTTATCACTAGGCAGATCGTCTATGCCTGGACGTAGGCGGCTGAGGCACAGGGGGCGTCGAAGAGCGCCTCCAGTTCGTCGTCCAGCCAGAGCAGGCTGAGCGAGCAGCCGGCCATGTCCAGGGACGTGACCATCTCATCGACAACCGGGCGGTGAATCCGAATCCCTTCTGCTGCCAAGCGCTGATGGACATCCTTGAAGAGTACAAAAAGTTCCTCATATTTCGTACTGCCCAGGCCGTTGAGCAGCAGGGCCACGCGCTGCCCGGCGCCCTCTGGCACGTCGTCCAGCAGCGTGTCGAGGAGCAGATTGGCCACCTCTGCGGCCGTGCGCATCTCGCTGGAGCTGATACCCGGCTCGCCGTGGACGCCCAGCCCCAGCTCCATGCGGCCCGGGTCGACGGAGAAGAGCGGCTCATGCTGTCCTGGCAGGGTACAGCCGCCAAAGGCTATGCCAAAAGAGCGGGTCCGCTGATTGGCGTGACGGGTGAGCCGCTCGACCTCAGCCAGACTCGCGCCCTGGGCAGCGGCAGCGCCGGCAATCTTGAAGACAAAAAAGTCGCCCGAAATGCCCCGTCGCTCGGCTTCCTCGCCCTTGGGCGCGGACGCGACATCGTCGGTCACGCGCACGGTGCGGACATTGATGCCATCCATCTGGCAGCGCATTTCAGCCATGTCGAAGTTGAGTACATCACCGCTATAGTTGCCGTAGCAATAGAGAACGCCGGCTGCGCTGGCGACCGCCTTGGTGCAGCGATAGATCTGCTCGCCGGAGGGCGAAGCAAAGACATTGCCCATGACCGCGGCATCGGCCAGACCGGGCCCCACGTAACCGCAGAAGGCAGGATAGTGACCGGAGCCGCCACCAACGAGGAGGGTGACCTTTTCCTGTCGGGGCGCGCCCAGCGCCATAACGCCGGATGCATCGGGAATGCGTTGTACATATCGCCCATACGCGGCTACAAAGCCTTCAATTAATTCCTCGCGAAAATCGGCTGGATCATTCCAAAGTCGGGTCATCATCTCTTCCTTGCTGGTGCGAATAATCGCACGCGGATGCGGCATTCGCGTGCGATCCGTTAGGTGCGGATAAAAGCGGCGACAGCTGGATCTTGGCGCAGGTTTGCCAGAACTTTAGCATCCGGCAGTTGCGGCCGGTCGCGATCATGATTGACCAGGCAGAGAAAGCCCAACGGCGCCTCGGCATCGGCCCGGAACTGGTGCCACGTTAGCGACGGGATGTAGACCAGGTCGTAGCCCGCGATGGGGCTTATCTCGTCGCCCACCAGGACACGACCCTGACCCCGCACCACCATGACTGCATGGACATGCTCATGACGCTCCAGCGTAGAGTGACCGCCGGGCCCAACCTCAAAATAGCGCCACTGGCAGGCCAGATCCGGCATATCAAAAAGATTCTGGCGCGTCACGTCCTTGAAAAGGGTACCGTCATTCTTGTAGGGCCGCACTTCCGTCCCGGCCCAGGCGCCGTCGCCCTGATAGCGCCGGACAATCTCATGCTCTTGAGTAGCAGTCATGGCTTAGCCTTTCTCCGCAGCGCGAACATTCTCCACAAACGTGCGGCTATGAGCCGTAATGTCATCGGCTACCAGCAGGCTGCCGCCGATAAGCAAGAGGACATCACGCCCGTAGAAGTTGACCATCTCGTCAACCCGGTCGACCTGCATGCCCCCGGCCGGCGCGGGAAAGGCGTCACGCAGATCCCCCCACGGCGCCCGCAGGTTGTCGGCAAGCCGGGTGCAGGTGGCTTTGCTGTAGCTAAAACGCCCGCCGTAATTCGGGAAGATAGAAGCATCCGCGCCCAACAGTCGATAGAGCTTGCCCAGCAGAAGGTCGGGTGCGATGCGCAGGGAGCCGGCAAACGCAGGATGGCCCAAAACGGGCACGCGCAGGACATCATGCACCATCTCATGGAAGACCGGCAACCCGACCAGCATGGGGGCGATCATGACACAGCCAACCCCCACCTCTTCGACTACTTCGGCCATGCGATAGAGCGCACGGGGGCTGCCAGCCAAGTTGGGGGCGTAGATAGCCCGATGCCCGGTCTCGGCATAGACCTCGTCTACGGCTGCCTGGCAGGCGCGCACCCGTTCGGCAAAGGGCGCATAGGGCTGATCGGCCAGGCCGTGATCGTCTTTGATGATGTCCAACCCGGCGCGGGCAAAGGCGCGGCAGAGGTCAGCCAGTTCCGCCGGACTCAGTCCCATGGGCTTGAGCGCCGTGGCGGTGAGCGGACGCGTGGCTGCGCCGGTGAGCGTGCGCAGGCCGGCCATGCCAAAACGAGGCCCGCCAAAAGCAGCCAGCAATGAGTCAGACAAGTCCACATCAATCAGCTGGACGCTGGACTGAAGGGACGTATTGCCAAACAGAACATTGGCAAATTGGGCCGGCTCCAGCCCCGTATTGTCCACGTTGAAGTCGATCTTCACCCGGTAGTGATCGGCCCCGACATCTTCCACCTCCATCACCTGACCGACCACATTCTCCAGAATATCAGGCCGTCGAATTGCCTGGAGCGGTACCTCGACGCTCTGTTCCACGGCAATGCCCTTGGCTCGATCCTCAATTTCCGCAGCCGTAGATTCGACGAGATAGGTTACTTGAAAACGTTCCATGTAGGGTTGCCTCTCCTGCTTCAGCGTGTTTTGGAGCTTCCCGGTTCGTGTTGCGTACTGCCACAATGACAGTCACTGGCTGGCGCAATCGTGCTCAACAAGACTTGATTGAGCCAGTGACTGTCATTGTGGCTAGCGGCCGAAGAGTAACGGCCATCTCTTGGACTTACCCATCCTCGGTGGGGCCGACAATCCGCATCAACTTACGCACCGTGAAGCGGTCGCGTAAATAGTGGCCGTTTTCTTCAGCAAGCGCTTGTTCGGCGGCGCTTAGTCCCAGCTCCTCGACCGTGGTTGGACCGCCTGCTCGAGTCAGGTAATCGGCAATGAGTTCCGGTGGTGGAACGTGGGTCGCAATCTCCTGGATGGCATCCCAGTTGTCGAGGATACGCCGCTTCAACGCATCAAAATCGGCCTCCGACAGGTCGAGAAAACGCGCAATGGGCGCGCATGACGGCTTCTGCCTCGGCGCCATAGGCCGCCTCGATCCGCGCAATCTCCTCGGAGCGTGGCGGCAATGTGGCGGCCTCAAGACGATCGGTCGCATCTGCACGGGAAAGCGCCCGTAGCTCTGCATACAGATCAGCCACGAGCAGCGTAGCGACCCCCACCTTGGCGCCATGGAGGATCGCCGGACGATCCTCACGCAGGAGCTTCATTTCCCGAATAGTGGGAATAGTGATGCTCGGCGCCCGAAGCCGGACGGGAAGAGCCGAAATCCAGCATGCAATAACCGGACTCGATCAGTCCCTCCAGCAGCGCGCGCACGCCATCAGGCGACGCCGCGCCGATGGCGTCCACATGATCGATGCAGAATTGCACGGCGTCAAGCGTACGCTGGGCGATCGCACCATCATAGGGCTCATCCCAGAGCAGCCGGCCAATACGCCAGTCGGCGATCGACGTGAGCTTGCCCAGCATGTCGCCGAAGCCGGCAGCAATGAGGGCGTGGGGGGCCGAGGCAAGGGTATCGACGTCGGCAAAGATGGCCACGGGCGCATGGCAAATTACCGTCTCCTTTACGCCGTCGATGATGAGCGGCGCACCGATGGAGGCGAAGCCGTCCACCGATGGCGCAGTCGGCATGGAAATAAAGGAGACGCCGGTCCGATGGCTGACAAAGCGGGTGATGTCAGTGATCGTGCCGGAGCCGATGGCAACGCAGGTGCGCGGCACGTCGTCTGCGGCCAGCAACACTTCGAAGACATGCGCGGCATCGGCCACCACTTCTTCTTCGGCGAAATTGACTGAAACCAGGTCGAAGCCCGCCGCCTGCAGCGCCGCCTCAACCGCTTCCCCCTGGGCGGCGCAGGTGTTTTGATCCATCACCAGCAACAGTCGATTGAAGCCGCCCTGCCGGCAGAATTGCACCAGGTGCGCCGCCGCATCCTGATCAACCGTAACGATCTCCGGACGTACGCCGGCCATGAGTCTCCCCTCTCTGCTCTTACGCTTGAGGCTGCTCGTCCGCCATATCACGCATAAGCGGGCGCAGCTGCTGATAGGTTTCCTGATACTTCTTCAAATAGTATTGATAGGTCGCGGATCGTTCAGCATCGGGCTGATACTCGTGAGAAATGGTCACCATTGCCACGGACGCGGTGGGCAAATCGGCATAGAAGCCTGCCCCAACGGCCGCAACGATGGCCGACCCAAGCACCGAGGCCTCAGTCTCCGTGGTAATCGTCATGGGCTTGCCCGTGACGTCGGCATAGATTTGCATGAAGAGCGGGCTCTGGGTGGCGCCGCCGCTGCAGATGACGCGCGAAATCTCAAAGTTGTTGGCGTCAAACGTGCCGAGGATGTCGGCCATACCGTAGGCGATGCCTTCCATGAGGGCACGAAAGATCTCAGCCCGCCCGGACTGGAGCGAGAGGCCCCACACGGCGCCGCGGGCAAAGGAGTCGGTGTGGGGCGTGCGGTTGCCCTGGAAGTAGTCGAGCACAATCAAGCCTTGGGAGCCGGGCGGCACTGCGGCGGCTTCCTCGTCCAACAGGGCAAAGACGGACATGCCTTTGGCCGCAGCATCCGCTTCCGCGCCCTGGCCAAAGTTGCGCCGGAACCAGGAAAGAATGGAGCCGGTAGAGACCTGCCCCGCTTCGACGAGGCTCAGCCCGGGGATTAGCGCATCGGGAAAGCCGCCAAAGATGCCGGGAAAATGGAACTCTTCGGCCGCCAGGGCTGACAATACGTTGGAGGAACCCATGATGACGCCCATATCGCCCGGTTCGGTAACGCCCTGGCCCAGGAGCCCGATAAACGCGTCACCGCCGCCCGCTGCGACAGGAATGCCGGCAGGCAAGCCCAACTCCGCGGCCACGTCGGCGCTCAACGGGCCGACCGCCTCGCCGATCGACAAAATGTCCGTGGGAAAGCGCTCTTCCAGCCCGGGCAGACCAATCTCGGCAAAAAAGTCGCTGGGCCAGCCGCCGCTGGGCGTATGATAGAACCAGCGGTGGGATGTGGTGCTGATATTGAGCGTGTAGCGGCCGGTCAGCCGATAGGCGATCCAGTCGGTATATTCCAGCAGATAGCGCATGCTGGCGTAGGTCTCCGGCTCGTTTTCCTTGAGCCAGAGCATTTTGGGCGGCATCCACTCGGCATTGACGCCGGCCAGGCAATACTGGAGCGCATCATGGCCAGAGGCGAAGACAGTGTCCGCTTCCGCGGCCACGCGCACGTCCATCCAGAGCAAGCAGCGGCGCAGGTGCCGGCCATCTTCGCCCATCGGGATGAGCGTACACGTAGTGGCATCCACGCTCATCCCGACAATGTCGTTGGGGTCAATAGCCGCCGCGGCCAGACAGTCGCGCACGGCGCCGACCAGTCCGGTCCACCACTCATCCGGATCCTGCTCGGCCCAGCCGGGACGGGGGAAATAGGTCTTGTAATTTCTGGAACCAACGGCAATCCGTTGTCCGTGTTGATCAAAAAGGCCGGCCTTGACCGCTTCCGTGCCGGCGTCGATGCCCAAGAAATAGGGGGGTGGTGGCAGTTGCTGGTTGCTCATTGGGTTTTGTCTGCTCCTTCTGGATCGTCTAATGTTCTTGGTTGAGAAGGGTTGTGGCTAATCCATCAACAGGCCGCCGTTCACGGCCAGGGTTTCGCCCATGATATAGGTTGCGCCCGGTCCGGCCAGAAAGAGGACGGCCGCGGCCACCTCTTCCGGCGTGCCCAAACGACGGGCCGGCGTATCTGCCCGCCAGCGTGCGTGTTCCTCTTCGTCCGCCTCTTCAAGCAAGAGATCGGTCGCGATCCGGCCCGGTGATAGTGCATTGACGCGAACATTATACGGCGCAACCTCTCTGGCCAAAGAGCGGGTAAAGGCCAGCACGCCCCCCTTGGCAGCCGCATAATGGGCGTGAAAGGCGGAACCGCGTTGCCCGGCCACCGACGCCAGGTTGACAATCGCGCCCTCCCGGCGGGCAATCATGCCGGGAATCACCGCACGACAGCTGTAGAAGACGGCATCAAGATTGGTGTGCAGAACCCGATCCCACTCTTCGTCGCTCATCTCCGCGACCGGGCAGCTTGGAAAGATGCCAGCGTTGTTGACAACAATATCGACCCGGCCGTAGCGCCGGTGTAGTCCCGCCACCAATTCATCGATTGCACGCCGATCGCTCACGTCGACCTGTTGGGCATCGACCTTGTGCCCGGTGGCGGAGGCCGCTGTGACAACCTCCTGGGCCGCTTCATGATCGCGTCGATAGCAGAACGTGACCGCCGCGCCCGCCTGGGCCAGCGCCAGCACGATAGCACGGCCGATTCCCCGTGAACCGCCGGTGACGAGCGCCACTTGATCCGACAGGCTCTCTTCTATCCGTTTGTCAGTCATACTGAATCTGTGCCAATTCCCCGAAGGCTGTGCGTAAGTGCGGATACAGGCTGACATAGATAGCATAGAGCGCGTCGTAGCGGGCGACGAATTCGGGCCGGGGGCGGAATTCAGGTCCGGTTGCGACCATGGCGGCCACGGCGGCAGGCAGGCTCTCATGCAGCCCGGCGCCGACGGCCGCGGCCACGGCATCGCCCATGGGCGCGCCGGTGGCCGCCCGGGGCAGATAAACGGATGTCCCCAATACGTCCGCCTTAATCTGATTCCACAGGCTGCTGCGCCGCGCCGCCGCCCACGCAGGCGAGGCGGTTCATGGCAAAACCGCCCGCAGCGGCCGTCTCTACATTGTGGCGCAAACCATAGGTGGCCCCCTCCATGATGGCACGGATCAAGTCAGCCTTTTCGGTAGCCAGAGAAAGACCAAAAAAGACGCCGCGGGCGTCGCTGTCCCAAATGGGTGAACGTTCGCCGTACATATAGGGCAGGAAGATCAACCGGTTGGCGCCCGGCGGGCTGGTTTCCACGCTTGCCATCAGCAGGTCATAGGGATCGACGCCCTGTTCAGCAGCGCGGTTGCGTTCCGGCTCGCCGAGTTGATCCCGAAACCAGCGTACGGCGCCGCCGCCGGCCACGAGTGCGCCGGCAACCAGAAAGCGCCCCGGTTCAGGGTGACCAAGCGGGATCAAATCCCGGCCAAGGTAGGGCTGATCGCTGCAGATAAGCAGCACGGTCGATTGACCCGTCATCTCCACAGCATCGCCCGGCTCGACCAGACCGGCCTCAATGCCAGCCGCGGTGCCATCGGACATGCCGCCGAGAACAGGCGTACCGGCAGCTAATCCAGTGGCTGCAGCCGCACCGGGCGTAACCTCGCCCACGATATCCAGGCAGCCGACGATGGGGGGCAGTTTCTCTGGATCCAGCTCCATCGCACCGACAAGTTCATCAGACCAGGTGAGACGCGCGGAATCGAAGAAGAGGGTAAGCGGTCCGTTTGACGTGTCAAACGTGAACGCGTCCGAGAGCTTGTGGACAATATAGCCATTTGCTTGCAACAGCGCATGCGTCTGGACATAGATTTCGGGATGGTGGCGACGCAGCCAGAGCAGCTTGGGGGCAAGATAATAGGGGTCGATGCGTCCGCCGTTGATGCCCGTGATGCGCGTTTCGTCGACCTTCGTACGCAGCCAATCGCACTCCGCCTCCGATCGTCGATCCATCCAGATGAGGGCGTGGTGAAGGGGGCGGCCCTGACGATCGACGGCGACAAGCGAGGGCGCCTGGCAGCTAATGCTCACGGCCGCGATGCGTTCGGCGGAGACGTCAGGGTGGGTCATGAGGCGTTGCAGTACCGTGCAGGTGGCGCGCCACCAGTCGTCCGGGTCTTGTTCGGCCCAGTTGGGGCGGGGAAAGCGGGTCGCGTATTCTTCGCCAGCCTCGGCCAGCAGCAGACCGCTGCCGTCAGCCACGATCGCTTTGGTGCCGGTGGTGCCGACATCAATGCCGATAAGCAGATCTTTTGTCACGTCTCTATCCTTTGACTAGCTGAGGGTTGTACGGTTCACGCAGTTAGCCACCGGGCGCTCCGTCAGAAAGCAGGCAATGTCACGGGCCACGCTGTCCGCGCCCCGCTCGGCGGATTCGCGCGATGAACCGGCGATATGGGGCGTGACCGTGACGTTGGGCAGGGCCAGCAGTGGCCAATCGGGCGGCGGCGGTTCTTCGGCAAAGGTATCGAGAGCAGCGCCGGCCAGGTGGCCGCTTGCCAGTGCAGCATAGAGCGCGGCGTAGTCGACCAATGGGCCCCGGGCCGTGTTGATGAAGTAGGCGCCTGGCTTCATGGCGGCAAATTCGGTCGCCCCCATCATGCCGGCAGTGGCGGGCGTGACCCGTGCATGGAGGCTGACGATATCGGCTGCGGCCAGTAATTCGCCAAGCTCTCGCTTTTCCGCGCCCAGGGCACTCATCTGTTCGGCAGTCACAAACGGGTCGTAGGCCAGGATCTGTAAGCCGAAGGGTTGGAGATAGGCGACGAGCGCCTGAGCAATTGCGCCAAAGCCGACCAGTCCAATGGTCTGCCCGCGCAGCTCGCGACCGGTCTGATCGTAGCGATAGAGGTCGCCCTGCCACTCTCCGCGACTAGAGCCGCGTGCGCCCGCCCAATGCCCCGACATTCAGCCAGGATCAGCCCCAGGGTAAATTCGACGACTGCCTGGGAGTTGCGCGCCGGCGCATTGATGACCGGGATCCCGCAGGCTGTGGCCGCGGCCACGTTGACGTTAACCGGCCCGCCACGACAGCAGGCAACGACACGCAGCGTGGGGCTCGCCGCCAGGACGGCCTCTGTCACCGGCGCTACGTGGGTCACGAGCACATCGGCATCACGCGCCAGCTCCGCCACCTGGGCTGGATCGCCTACATATTCGGCCACCTCGGCATTATGGATCAGCGGCTGGGTCGGCCAATCGACTTCGGCAGTTGTGAAGAGGGGCAGCAGGCCAAGAGGCGTCAGCTGGCGGGTCAGCGCCTCCTCCAAGAGGGTTGAGCGGACAAAATAGTCCCCAATCACGGTCATATTCACCGCTTGCTGGTCAGCATCGGCGGCCATCATATTCCACGCTCCTGACGCCATGTGACGCCGGCTTCCCAAGGCGGGAAGAGCGCCTCGTATTTTGTGTGATAAAGGTGTCGCAACCGTTATTATACAGCATGACTTGGCTTGGAACGCGGATCTACCAGGATCTGGCGCACTTACGCTGATTTTTGGCTTTCATCTACGCAGATTCACCCCATCTGCCGACTCTGCGTTCTATCTTGCCGGCGCCTGAATCATTTCAACTAAACTGAAGGTGCGACGAGAACATTGGTTTTGCAAGCCCTTGCGGAAGATCCGGCTTCGACACTTCGACTGCCTCTGCCTGCTGCTCCACTTGGTAGCCGCCGCCTGAGCCTGTCGAAGGCAGAGGCGGTCGCATCAATGAAAATCATGTTCTCGTAGAGATTTCGGTTGAGCGTTCGACTGATGGGTAAGGATAACGATGCGGTCTGGCAGTCATTCGGTAACGAGTGCTGGGATTGCGCCAATATTGTCCAAAATAAACGAGGGAGGCGGAACAAGGCGCTCAGCGTCAGCACGGGTGGCAGCGCCAGTGAGCACGACCGCGGTATGCATGCCGGCCTGCTGCCCCATCAAGATATCGGTCTCTAGCCGATCGCCGACCATCATACAGCGCGCGGGCGGCAAGCCGAGACGCGCCAGCGCGACCTCCATGATCAGTGCCGACGGCTTGCCCGCCAGCAGCTCCAGCTGCCGCCCCGTGATGTGTTCCAGCGCCGCGATGGTAGCGCCGGCATCGGGGATGGCGCCGCCGGGCATGGGACACGCATTGTCGGCGTTGGTGGCATAGAAGCGAGCGCCCTTTTGCAGGGCTTGATAGGCCGTGTTCAGCTTGCGGTAGTCGAAAGTGCGATCAAAAGCAATCACGACGGCATCGATCCCGTCTGGTTCGATGACTTCCTTTTCGCTCTGATCGGCCAACTCTTCGACAATGGTCAGGCCATGGCCGCGCAGCTCCGTACGCAGATTTTCTTCGCCGATCACGTAGTAGCGGAGCTCGGGGCTCACCTGACTCAGATGATGGCCCAGCACATAGGCCGAGGTGATCACGTCATCCGGCGCAGTGGGGATCCCGAGGCGCGTCAGCTTGGCCGCATAGGCTTCACGCGGCTCCAGGGGCTTGTTGCTGACAAAGAGAATCTGCTTGTTGCGGCGGCGCAATTCGGCGATGCCGTCAACGCTGCCGGGCAGGGCGGATTCACCCAGATAGACAGTGCCATCCAGATCAAAGACAAAGCCGTCGATTGAATAGGTCATGTCGTCGTGTACTCGCATTCTAGACTGCATTCGCCTACCGAACATCACCGGTGAAAAAATCATCCCAGGGGATCACGGCCGGCGCGTCGTGGCAAACGATATCGATCATCGTGCGCATGAGCGGAATGGCGGCCGGGTCGAGTTCACCGCTGGCGGTCATCCGCTCAATCGCGGGGCCGATCGACTGGGCCAGCTGCGCGCCCTCAATCGTGTCGTCGGGCATGTGCTTGCGCTTGGCTTCGGAGAACGGTATGCCCAGTCCCAGCAGGCGCCCCATGCGCCCATTGCGCCCGCCCATACTCGTCACATAGAGATCGCCGGCGCCGGGCAACGTGAAGACGCTGCTGCGTTGACCGCCCATCTGCTCGACCATATAGGCCGTCTCCCACAGCCCCTGGGCAAAGATGCCGGCGGAGAGATTGTGCATGACCGAACCGTTCTCAGCTGTACCTTCTTGCTCGAGAAAACCGCCGACCAGGCCGACCGCCAGCGCGTAGATATTCTTCATCGCCACGCAGACTTCAACGCCGACAAAATCTGGATTGGGCCAGACGTGATAGTAAGGCGTGCGCAGCATCTTGGCCAGGCGCGCCAGCTCATCCGGTTGCTCGCCGGTCACGACGACGCAGGTGTGGCGATGCGCAGCCAGCTCACCGGCAATGGAGGGACCGCCGATCGCGCCCAGGCGTACATCATCGCGCCGCGCCGCGGGCAGTCCGTCGCGAAAAACGTGGGGCAAGATATGCAACCCCTCGTCGTCGCCCGTCAACCCTTTCGTGAGCAGCACGACGGGAAAATCGGCGGGCAAGAGATCGCCCAGCATGTTCGAGGCCCAATCGACCCCATTTGAATTAACCCCCAACACGACCAGATCCGCGCCGTCCATGGCCTCGGCCAAACGATCGTAGGTATAGGGCGCAATCGCGTCTGGTACGGTGGCCCCCAACCGCGGATGCAGCCGGCTCTCATGGATCTCCTCAATGATGTCGCCATCCAAATGCGTGCCAACCAGGCGCACATCGTGCCCGTTCTCGCTTAGGGGAAAGCTAAACGCAGTCCCCATCAATCCCGCCCCCAACACCACAATCTTCGCCATCTATCCTGCTCCTCCGGAGGTTACATTGTTGCAGAAAACGGCACCACGCACGTAAACAACCACCTCTACCCCGCCCAGCAGCAATTGCACAATCCGCGCTCCGCAGTCCGAATTCCACACTTGAATCATCCCTCATCCACCCACGCAGTCGCCGCGGCATGGGCCATATTCACCGACTGCCCCAAATGATCCGAGGCAAGGAAGATATCCTCATGGGGAATGGCCTCGGTGGTTTCGGTCCGTTCGATTTGATCCATGACCGGCTGACTGACGCCGGCCAAAACAAGCTTGCCGTTGTTGCGCTGAAGTCGTTCGGCATAGCGCTCCAACACCAGCACAAAGGTACTGCCGATATCCTGTCGCCCGCGCAGGCGCAGCACCACTGCGGCCCGGTCAGATCCTTCAGCGCTGGGCAGCAGCGACTCCAACGTGTGTGCGCTGGCGAAGAAGACGCTGCCATAGATTTCCAGATTCGTTACTGCGTGGGACGGAAGCTGACCGGGGGCGGCCTGTTCGATCCAGCCACGCTCTGCATCATGGATGATCTCCGTGATCTCGATATCGGTCGAGGAGCGATAGACAAAGAGCATCAGCGAGAGCGCAACGCCCAGAAAGACGGCGTAGTGTACCGGCATGGCCAGGGTCGCGATGAAGGTAACGATCATAACCAGGCGCGCGGGGAGGCTGATGTCCCAAACGTCGCCGATTTCCTCAAAGTCGATGCTCTGAAAACCGGCCACGACCAGCAGCGCGGCGATGGCCGGCATGGCGAATTGGGCGACAAAGCCGCCAAAGACAATCACCAGGGTGATGATGAAGATGCCGGAAAAGATATTCGCCCAGCGCGAGCGCGCGCCGGCGTTGATGTTGACCGATGTCTCCGACATGGTGCCGCCGATGGGCATACCCTGAAAGAAGCCGGCTACGACATTGCCCACGCCCTGACCGGAGAAGTCACGCGAGACATTCGAGAAAAAGCCGTCTGGGTTGGGCACGGTCTTGCTGACGCCGGCGGCCTGCACCAGCCCAATGATGGCGACGGAAATGGCGCCGACCAGCAGTTCGGGAACGAGCGTCAAATCGGGCATGACGGGCCGGGGCAACGAGTCGGGAATGGCGGAGACATCTTCGACCACGGCAATGCCCGGCGTGCCGAGCAGCCAGACCGCCAACGAAACGAGGCCAAGCGCCAACACCATGGAAAATTTGCGAATCGGCGTGCGGTCGATGATCAAAATCAGCGCAATGGTCGAGAGGCCGACGATGGTCGTGGGCAGATGCACTCCCCCTAAATTGAAGCCGAGATCGATCGTCTGGAGCACTTTGTTACTGTACCGGCTGTTGAACCCGGTGAGGTCGCCCAGCTGTCCCAACACGATCAGCAAGGCGACGCCGGTCATGAAGCCGGTCATGACAGCATTGGAGATAAAGCGGGTGATGCTGCCCAGCTTGAGCACACCAAGCGACAGTTGAATCAGCCCCATGAGAATGGTCAGGACAATGAGCGCCTGCACCCGCTCGTCGGGGCCATAACCGGCCAGCACGCTGCCCGCCGTCACCGAGATCGCGCCGGTCAGGGAGACGTACATGAACTGGGAACTGGTGAGAAACGCGGCCACTGGCGTACCCGTCATCAGGGCATAGAGGCCATGAATCGGGTTGACGCCGGCCAAAATCGCCGAAGCCATGCCATCGGGTATGGTGACAAGTGCCGTGGTGAGACCGGCAGTCAGATCCGCAACGATGTTTTTCGGATTGGGCAAGAACTTGACCATCAACACGCTCACTAACGCTGCGGGAACCCGTGGGGATATGTGATCAAAGAGCGGGCATGACGTCACTCGATGTCGTGCCCGCCCCAAAACTATCGCACTCGTTGCTGTCTAATATCAGTCTCGCCGATTAGCCGCGCAGAAGGTAGCCGAGGGTGAAGAAAGAGATAAGCGGGAAGATCACGTAGATCAACGCCCAGGTCAACGCCACGGCCCCGAGCGAGCGCCACATGCCAAATTCGTGGGTCACGGCCATTGACTTGAGCAGAATCAGTGCCGCCCAGGCGACGGCGACAATCGTCAGCACGCGGCCAAAGAGCTCAAACGCCAGGTTGAAGCTCAAGGGCATGGCCGGTGAGACGTTGGGCACATAATTGAAGAAGAGCAGGAAGAGTGGCGCCCCCACCAGGAGTAAACCCGTGAGGTGTTGGCGCAGCGTGCCCGTCCCCCCAATAGTTTGGCGACGATCAGAAGCAAGAAGCCAAAGAAGGCCCAGCGAGCCATGATCTCAAAGGGTGTAGAGGCCAATCGCCGAGTGCGTGAATGACACGACTAGGGCGGACACCAAGCGGCGGGTGGAAGCGTTCGACATTGGCGCGCAGATCATCCAGGACCATATTGACCTGATCCGGGGCAGCGTCGATATTGGCACGCAGAATGTTTAGCTGAGCGGGGGTCAAGCCGAGGGGAATCGTCAGATTGGCCAATCGTTCCGGCGCAAGTGCAAAATTCGTCAGCAGCGCCTGAAACTCATCAGACGCGGTCAGAAGCTGATTGAGAAACGACTCCAACTGCCCAGCCTGCTCCACTGCCATCGCTTCTACTTGAACACCAGCCTCTGCGGCCTGTCGGAGAAGCCCGGCCGCCTGTTCGGTCGTGATGGAAGATCGCGCCAGGAGTCGCTCAATCTGTTCTGCGCTAATCAACTCCTGTCCCGGCGACCTCGGCTTGCAGCTCGGTTAACTGCGCGTTTAATTCCCGCGCGCCTCTGCCGTCAGGTTGGCAGTCTCTGCACTCAAGGCATCGCCCAGCTGGCCAACAGTCAATCCGGCCTGATTGACCGCCTCAGTCAGTGCTTCAGCCGAGACCGGGCCTGACTCGGGAATGACTTCGCTCAAGACGATGCTGAGATTTTCCTGGCTGAGTGCGTCCAGAGACTGGTTGATTTCGGGAACGACCTCTTCGTCAAACTGGTCCACGAATGCATTGACTTGATCAATGCGCTCGACAACGAGGGGACGCTGTAGGAGTGCGGGCAACCCGAGCCAGAGGCCGAGACCTGCGATCAGGGTGACGATAAAAAACATACCGGCGGCATAACGCATGCCACCGTTGGCATACTTCAGTGTCAGAAATGCTTTGGTGCGCAACTGGAGCACGTCTGAGTAAATGCGAAATCGGCTTTTCACAATTTGTTCTCCTTTGAATCAACGCGCTGGCAAGCGAAACGGGCGAACCCGCGCTCAAACCAGCGGCGGGATTAGAACATGCGCACTACTTGAAGCGTGCGGATGATTTCATCGATGAGGGGAATGCGTCCAAGACCGTAGGCGGCGCCAAAGATCGCCAGCGCCAGCCCAAGCAGCAGGAGAAGCAAATAGGGAATGGCGGTCACGGCCAGCGTAGAGGCCGGGCCCAGGCCATGTGCCGTTCGCAGCGCCATGAACTTGGCGGCAAACAGGAGCAGGAAGAGCAGCGACGAGGCAACGACGGCGCCCGGAACCAACAAGACGACCGTCAGCATCAGCGGCGCGTAGGCGAGGGCCAGGGTCCCCATCGTTTGGCTGTAGCTAGCTTCACCGCCGAACCAGCGGGCGGTCCAGTGGGCCAGGAAACCATAGACGATCCAGTTCAGGAAGGTGCCGACTGTGACGGTGCCGACGATGGCCAGCGTGCTGCTCCAGGACGGATAGCCGCTAAAGATGCGGAAGGCCTGCCATGCACTCTCGTAGCCCTGGTTGAATTGCGTAAGGAACTCGGGCGAGGCCTCGACCTGACGCATAAACCAGCCCAATGAGGTAATCGATTCGTACAGGGTCTCTTGAATAAGATCGATCCGCGGCGCGGTCAGAATGCCAAACGCCAAGCCGATGCCCTGGGCGATGCCGGCAATCAACACGGTTACGAGCAGGATCAGTGCGCCACGCCCAAATGGAGCTGCATGATCGCGCAAGCGCCGGTAGGCTGCCTCGTTGTAGAAGAGCCCTTCGCGGATCATTGCAAGCGGCGCGTCATTGAGCGGTTCGCACGGATCGAGCAAGTAATCAGCGTCGGGGTATGCGTCATATGGAAAGGCGGTGTAGTCAATTCGCTTGGTCACGGCTTCCCTCCTGTAGATGGATAGCGGTTAAGACTTAGATGAATGAATCAGGCTGGACAGGTGATTTTTTGGGCGGCTCAACATCAAATTGGAGCAATATGGTCATTTGGCCGGACAAGAGCGTACCACATCAAGCGTTACGTGCGACACGTACGTAGTAAAGAAATTGGAGCATGGAGGTGATAAACGCGGCCACATAGGTCAGCGCGGCGGCGGTCAGTACTGACTTCGCGCCTTTGGCTTCCTCATCAGAGGTAAAGAGGCCGGCTTCGTCAAGCATTTTCAGCCCGCGACGGCTGGCGTCAAACTCGACCGGCAGCGTCAACAAAGAAAAAAGCACGGTCAAGCCAAAGAAGGCGACGCCCACCCAGAGCAACCCCGTCATGTTGAAGAGCAAACCCATCATCAGGCTGATATACATGATCGTCGGGCTGAACTGAATGGCCGGCAGCAAAAAGCTGCGCGCCTTAATTAGGCTGGAACCAGTCTGATACTGCTGTACGTGCCCCAGCTCATGGGCGGTGACGGCCATGGCGGACACAGTATCGGCCTTGCCCACAGGCGGCGAGAGTCGCACGACATTTTTTGAGGGATCGTAGTGATCGCCCAGCGGCTTGTTGATGGATTCGACCGGTACGGGATCTAGCGTCGGTTCATCAAAGAGTTCCTGGGCGACCTCTTCGCCGGTCAAGTGTTTACCGTTCTCAATCTTACTCCATTTGGAAAAGGTGTTCTTGAGATAGATCTGCACGCCGAACGAGAGCAAAAGCGTCGGAATGAACACCCACCAGAAGTAGGTTGGATCAAGAAAAAACATGCGGTTTCCCTTCAAGAATCAGGCAGCGGCCTGCCGGTTATCCATAGTAAGTGACATACTCATCGCCATGAAATTGATAGACGCGATTCGTCATGACCTGATAAGCGACACCGCCGATCGCCAGGACCAACCAGATCAGCATCCAGATGGTACCGCTGGAGACAACGGGTTGAATTCCGTTGGCAGCGCCGCGTACGGACTCAGGCGTCGCGCCCCGAAGAGCAGAAGCGCAGCCAGCGCCAAGGCGTTGGCGCCGGCAATCGCCGTCAGTGCGATGATGACGTACTTCTGCAGGTTGAAGCGAAAGGTCAACACAATCGCAAGGATCGCCAGTACGATGCCCACGGGGACGGCAATCAGCCAAAAATCGAGGCCGATTGCGTCCATGAGACCAACCCCCAGCCCATACCCAATCGCGCCCGCCACCAGGGCAATCCCCACGCCGTAGAACAGATAGGAGAGGAGGGCGAAGACTAAGCCGATGATGAACCCCGTCACCAATCCCGTGACGTCAGCCAGAAAGCCGGCGCCAAACAGGACTGAAATCGTGTGCGCGCCCAGCCAGAGCCCGGCGAAGAAGCCAAAGATCGGCAGCATGACCAGAAAAGCCCGGTAGCCCCAGAGCAGGAGCACAACGCCGATGCCCACCATTAAGAGTGAAAGCAGAAGTGACTGCCACATAAGCTCTATTCCTTCATCTGTTGCCCGCCAGCGGGCCGTGTGCGAGAAATAACGCAACGGCGTCAGTATAAGCGACAGGTGAGCGCATGTCCATTGCGCCGCATCACTCAGCCGGTTTATTGCGTTTCGGTTGCGGCGGATCCAGGCTGAACTCTGCTGCCTGCAGAGTGGCACGAATGTCGTCCAGATCATCCCAGGCCAACTCTTCAAATGTCGAGGCCGACGTGTCCACCGCGCCCGGTTGTGCGGTGAACTTGACATCGGGACGCAACAAGAAATGAATCAGCAGTGCCCCTCCAAAACAGATTGCGACCATCACCATGAGCGTCTTGCCAAACGCCGTGGCGTAGGCCGCCACATATTGATCCCAGGCCACGGCGCCCAACGACTCAAGATCGGCGGTCGCCAACGCAATACCGCACGAGAAAGATTGGGTGAAGGTCTCGTACAGCTGGCGAATCGTTTCGTTGGCGACAAAGGGCGAAAGCCGCGCTTCAAAGGCCCGATAGCCGAAGAGGACAACCAGTTGACCGCCCAGCAGCGAGCCCAATGTGCCGCCAATCTGCATGGTTGCGCCCTGAATGCCGGCATTGAGCCCAACAAAATCGTCGATAACGGTCTGAAAAAAGGCATTGGCCCAGACTGTCTTCGTTGCCTGGATTGCAAACCCAAAAAGAATGAGTGGAATCACTTGCGCCCAGTAGGGCATTGCGGCGGGGCGCAACGCCAAAAAAGCCGTGCTTGCACCGGTCAAGAGCAACCCGTAGGTCAACACGCGACGAACAAATCCGAACGCCACATTCGTCCAACCGCCGGATGCCGATCAGCATGCCGATGAACAGCGGCGCAATGGCCAGTACCGGATCCAAAGACCAAAATCCTTCACGACGCTAAGATAGCGAAATGTCGGCTGAAAGACCCCGTTAAAGACCAGCTGCACCAGCACACCGATGGTAATCAGCACGATCAAATCCCAGACCTTGCGGCGATAGTCAACCAACCACGAGCCTGGCGTTCGGATCTCCCACCAGAGAAGGAGGGCCAGACAAATCGCCGCGGCCAGCGCCGCCACAATCGCCACCGGCCCGACCCAGCCCGGCATCAGGCCGACCTGTACGATCCCGCTAATCAACGCCAGAATGAGCAGCGATCCGCCTGCGTAAGCAATGGCTGTGGGCGTGCCATGGGAGCTGATATAGCTCTCCGGCAGGGTAATAAAGACGAGAATAAGGGCGATGGCTGATAGGAGACCGGGCAACAGATAGGTCATACGCCAATCAAACAAGTTCAGAAAGAGCTGGCCAAAATAGGAGGCCAAATTGTCGCCCCGGTCGTTGCGAATGCATACCAGGCGAAGGAACGGACCCTGGCTTTGCCTCGGTAGAAAATGTAGAGGGGGGCCAAAGCCAACGGCAGAATCAGCGCACCGCTTAACTGAGCCGCAATACGCAGTACGATATGGCTCATATTGGTGTCGACAAAGAGCAAGAGCCCATGGGCAACGACGGAGAGCGCGAGCCCGATCAGTAGGAAACGCCGCCGGCCAAAGTAGTCGCCAAGCAGACCGCCGATGATCAGCATCAACACGGTGACGATGCCCCAGATGCTGGTCAGAAAGCGCACTGTGGTCCAGCCGGGCCAAAAGGGGCGGTATCAGGCGGATAGAATGTCCACAACGGGGGCACAATGAAGACCGAGGCGCCGGCAATGCAGCAAGCAGCCAGCAGCCAGCGAGGGTGATCAGGCTCAACATAGCTGCCTGGCGCATCAGGGGGGGGGACGTAGATTGGTCGGGCACAGCGCTTGTCATTGAGAATGCTTGCCAAAGGTAGTCAGACGCCGCATCAACCGGCGACCACAGCTATCGTTTGTGGTCGCCGGCCCCCATCCGCCTGGAAACGCTACTCGACTGGTTCGTATACGCCGTTGAGCGTGTTGACTACGTCCATCACATCGCCATTCTGATAGAAGTTGATGGCGACGAAGTTGGGTATCTTGCCTCGTTCTGTCGTGCACTGTTGCGCACGGTCGAGCAGGAACTCATACTCATTGACGATCGCCGCATCCACCCATTGGGCGCGCCGCGCTGAATCCAGTGATTGAGGAGGAAGAAGGGCGCATCTTCCGGCCCGCGATTTGCATCACAGGAGAAGTCATCATAGTTGATGAACGTGTAGGGCGTCTCCATCGTAATATCCCAAACGTGCTGGTACCATGACGGCGGCGGCCCCTCCTCTTCGGCCATGACGACCAGACGCTGGCCGGAGTCAATCATCTCGCCCAGCGTGGGCCACGGCTGACCGGCTGGGTGATCATAAATGTACTGATCCAGACCGACCGATTCCAGCGCAAGCGCCGTATCCTCCGGCGTGATGTCATCCTGGATGATCAGAAAAATCACCTCCGCGGATTCGCCTCCATAAATGCTGCAATCTCATTGAGCGTATCGTCAAGAATACGCGCCCCCAACCCGCAGACCATATGGCACAGAAAGGAGCCTTCGCCTTTGCCTTCAAACTCGCCGGCCTCGATTGTTTCCTCGGCCACGAACTGGGCGGGCGGCGGCATGGTCTCCAGCGCACCCTCGACCTTTTCCACCGTGTCAGCGTAATGCGTGTCGATGAGCAGCGCACGCACGCCCGCGTTTAGCTGATCGGTGATGGTGCCGTCATGGGACGGCCACAGCCAGCCGTAGTCGGAGATCGACATGGCGTTGTGGGTGGCGGCGTAGGCGATTTCGTTGGCGGGACGATCGCACAGCTCGACATGTCCGTTGCACGCAAGTCGCTGTGCCTGGGCCGAAGGCGAAAAGAGCGTAATGAGCAGCGGCACAAGGAACGGAGACAGGCCCAGCAAGCCCGCCAGCACCCAGCCTTTATACGCCCAGATCGGCGCAAGCAAATTGGCCAGAAAGTCGAGCAGGCGACGGGTATAGCCAAAGGCCAGCAGGACGAGTCCGGCAATCAAGAAGAGCAGGGCCGTGCCCCAGACTGCGCCCCAAACGTCACTTGCCAACGTGCCCACAACGTCATC
>CAWEEJ010000091.1:0-8917 GCA_963807905.1 uncultured Chloroflexia bacterium
TTCAGGTGAGTCATAAAACCCCACCATCAACCAAGGAATCAATTTATGTCAACTTATACCGGCGCCCGATACCTGGATGACGTATTGGACGAGTTTCGCAAGTACAAAACAATGGCTGAACGAGCGATGAATCAGCTTGACGATGACGCCTTCTTTGCCACACTCGATGATGAAGCCAACAGCGTGGCGATCCTGGTCAAACACATGGCGGGCAACATGCGCTCGCGCTGGCGGGACTTCCTCACCACGGATGGCGAGAAACCCGACCGCTTGCGCGACAGTGAATTCATCATTTCTGAAGGCGACACGCGCGCGGCGCTGATGGCGCAATGGGAAACAGGATGGGGATATCTCTTCGCTGCGCTAGAGCCACTGGGAGATGATGATCTGCTCAGCCAGGTCACGATCCGCCAGGAGCCGTATACGGTTCTGGCTGCAATCAACCGCCAGCTGACCCACTATGCCTATCACGTCGGTCAACTGGTGCTTCTGGCCAAGCATCCGCGTGGCGCAGCGTGGCAGACGCTCAGCATTCCCCGCGGCGCGTCCGACGCCTACAACCAGGCGATGCGACAATCAGGCAGCGCCGGATAGACCACGACGACGTGCTTCAATTTACGATGGGCAGTTGACTGGCGGTCGCGATAAGCTGACTTATCTTCTCTTGACAATTACTTTCTCTTCCTCTATCATTTTTTTAGCTAACGCTAAAATATTGTTTTTGACCAATTAATTCAGATGAAAGAATCCGTTCATGAAACCGAGCCCAGCATACACACATGTGTCCCACCGGAGGCTACGCTCCGGCCTCATCGCTTCCCTGCTCATCGCTGCACTGCTGCTCGCCGCCTGCGGAGGTGGATCCGAGTCCGACGCCGGCGACCAGATCCGGGCTGTCGCCACCGTTGGGCACTTGGGTGACATCGTCCAGGAGGTAGGCGGCGAACACGTGGCAGTGACCAGCCTCATGGGCGCCGGCATCGACCCGCACCTCTATGTTGCGACTGAGAGTGATGTGGAAGCGCTTCAGGCCGCTGACGTTATTTTTTACAACGGGCTCTTTCTCGAAGCCCAGATGACCGACGTCATGGAACAGTTGGGCGAGCGCAAGACGGTGACCGCCGTCGGCGACGCGGTGCCGGAAGATCGCTTGATTCCCTGGGCAAACTATGCAAACGAATACGATCCCCACATCTGGTTTGACGTCACGCTCTGGATGAAGGCAGTGGAATCCATACGCGACACGCTGGTCGAACTCGATCCGGAAAACGCTGCCGCCTATGAGGCCAATGCGACAGCCTATCTCGCCGAACTGAGCGAGCTCGACGCGTACGTCCGCGAACGAACCGAATCCCTCCCCGTTGAGCGCCGTGTCCTCATCACCGCACATGATGCCTTCACCTACTTTGGCGATGCTTATGACTTTGATGTCCGTGGCCTCCAGGGCATTAGCACCGCAACCGAGACCAGCACCGCTGACGTCCAAAACCTGGTCGACTTCATTGTCGAAAATGAGATCCCGGCAATCTTCATCGAATCATCCGTACCCGTGCGCAATGTGGAAGCACTGCAGGCTGCAGCCAAGTCACGCGGCTGGGATGTGGCTATTTGGCGGCGAGCTCTTCTCCGACGCCATGGGCAATCCCGACACGCCGCAGGGTACCTACATCGGCATGGTGCGCCACAACGTTGACACAATTGTCGATGCACTGAGTGGAGACGGATCATGAGCGCAACGCCGGTCACGCCCGCTCAGCTTGCCATCGAAGTTACCGACCTCACGGTCGCCTACGACGAGAAACCGGTGCTATGGGATATTGACCTGACCGTACCCCAGGGGACGCTCATGGCTGTGGTCGGCCCCAATGGCGCGGGCAAGACCACTCTGATCAAGGCCATTCTGGGCCTGATCCCTGTCGCAGCCGGGCAGGTGCTGATCTACGGCAAGGCCTACGAAGAGCAGCGCGATCTGGTCGGCTACGTGCCACAACGGGGCAGCGTTGACTGGGACTTTCCCACAAGCGTGCTCGACGTAGTGATTATGGGTCGCTACGGCGCCTTGGGCTGGTTCAAGCGCCCTGGTGCACGTGAGCGCGAAATGGCCATGGAGGCGCTGGAGAAAGTCGGCATGGCCGACCTGGCCACACGCCAGATCAGCCAACTCTCGGGCGGGCAGCAGCAGCGCACGTTTCTGGCGCGCGCGCTGGTGCAGGATGCCCAGGTTTACTTCATGGACGAGCCTTTCCAGGGCGTCGACGCCACAACCGAGCGCGCCATCATCACGCTGCTCAAGGAGCTACGCGCTGCCGGGAAAACGGTGGTCGTCGTCCACCATGATCTGCAAACGGTGCAGGAATACTTCGACTGGGTGACCTTGCTCAACGTCCGGCGCATTGCCTCGGGGCCGGTTGAGGAGGTCTTCACTGAGGAGAACCTGCGCCTGACCTATGGCGGTCTGGTCGGCTTCTTGACCAAGAATGGCGGGACGCCGCCGCACGAAGACGCGGTCCAACTCGTCAGCCCCGAGGCGTGAGTCGTGGATATTTTCCATAGTCTCTTCTTCGACTACACGCTGCGCACGGTCGCCCTGGGTACAGCCATGCTTGGCATCGTCAGTGGCGCACTGGGCTCATTTGCCGTGTTGCGGCGTCAGAGCCTGCTGGGCGACGCCATGTCTCATGCCGCGCTGCCGGGCGTGGTGTTGGCCTTTATGATCACCGGTCTCAAATCACCATCGGTTCTCATGATCGGTGCGGCGATTGCCGGCGTGATTGGCGTTCTGGTGATTATCGTCATCAATCGCTATACGCGGATCAAGGAAGACAGTTCGCTCGGCATCGTCCTCTCCGTCTTTTTCGGCTTTGGCTTGCTCTTGCTCACCATGCTGCAGCGTAACCCGGACGCGCGCCAGGCTGGGCTCGACAGCTTTCTCTTTGGCCAGGCAGCTACCCTGCTTATGCGCGACGTGCTGACCATGGCGGCCTTCGGCATCCCGGCGCTCCTGCTCATGCTGCTCTTCTGGAAAGAGTTTAAGCTGCTGAGCTTCGACCGGGATTTTGGCTCAAGCCTGGGCTTTCCCATGCAGGGGTTGGAAATCCTCATCACCTCGCTGCTGGTGGTGGCCATCGTCATCGGTCTTCAGGCGGTGGGGGTCGTGCTCATGGCGGCCATGGTCGTGGCCCCGGCTGCGGCGGCCCGTCAGTGGACCAACCATCTGGGCATCATGGTCACGCTGGCTGCGATCTTTGGCGCGATCGCCGGCGTGAGCGGCGCGCTCATCAGCAGCATGGGCAGCGGCCTCTCGACCGGTCCGGTTATCGTGCTCTGCATCAGCGCGATCGTGCTCTTCTCCCTGCTCTTTGCGCCGAACCGCGGCCTTGTTTGGACCTGGTTCAGCCGGCGCCACAACCGCAACCGCCTGCGCAGCGAGCAAGTGCTCAGCAATCTCTATCTGCTGTCGCAGCAGCATGCGGATGCCGGTCATCCTCACAGTACCGATGCCCTGCGTGTGATGGGCGCTGGCAAGAAGGGCGCCCACGCCAGCCTGGCGTTGCTGGCCGAGCAGGGCCTTGTCGTCGAGCATGAAGAAGACCTCTGGTCGCTCACGCCTGCGGGCGCAGAGGCAGCGCGTAAGATGAAGCAAACCGGAGGCGCGGCATGACAGTCACCCAAATCGAAATCCAACTGGTCGCAACCGTCGTGGCCCTGGCTTGTGCATTGCCAGGCGTCTTCCTCGTCCTGCGCCGCATGGCAATGATGAGCGACGCCATCAGCCACACGGTGTTGCTGGGCATCGTCCTGGCCTTCTTTGTGGTGGGTGATTTGGAGTCGCCCCTGTTGGTCTTGGGCGCGGCCGCCATGGGCGTCATCACGGTGGCGCTGGTGGAAGCGCTACACGGCACCGGGCTGGTCAAGCAGGATGCGGCGATCGGGCTCGTCTTTCCCGGCGCTTTTCAGCATCGCCGTCATCCTCATTTCGCGCTTTGCCCGGGGCGTTCATCTGGACGTGGATGCGGTGCTGCTGGGCGAGTTGGCTTTTGCGCCGCTCAACCGCATGACCATTTTCGGGATCGATCTACCCGCCGCGCTGTGGGTGATGGGCGGCATCTTGCTGATCAACATTGTCTTCATTGCGCTCTTCTTCAAGGAGCTGAAGCTGGCCACCTTCGACGCCGGCCTGGCAGCAACGCTGGGCTTCTCACCAGTGCTGATTCACTACGCGCTGATGACGCTGGTCTCCATCACGGCCGTCGGCGCCTTCGACGCCGTGGGCTCCATTCTGGTCGTCGCCTTGATGATCACGCCGGCCGCTACAGCCTATCTCTTGACCGACAGCCTGACCCGCATGCTGCTCTACAGCGCCGTCATCGCCGTGATCAGCGCCATCGGCGGCTATTGGTTGGCCCGCTGGCTGGACGGCAACATTGCCGGCGCAATGGCGACCATGACGGGCATCGTCTTTCTGGTCGCGCTCATCTTTGCTCCCGAGCGTGGGATGGTGGCATTGGCCCGGCGCCGTCATCGCCAGCGCTGGGAGTTCGCCCAGGCCATGCTCACCATTCACCTCTTGCAACACGAGCAGTTACCCGAGGCCGAAATCGAGAGTCGCGTCGATCATCTCTGGGAGCATCTGCGCTGGGCGCCCACCTATGCCGAAGAGGTCATTCGGTATGCCGAACGCAAGGGGACGGTACGGCGTCAGGCTGGCACGCTCCAGTTGACAGAGGAAGGACGGACGTTTGCGACGGCAAGTTTGGTGGGGTAGGAGGATGTGGTGCGACTGATGCACCAGACGAAGCATCCGGGCCGACCAGCGGCTATCCTAATACAGGGCGGCTTAAGTTAGCCGATAGTTCATTGTACTCAAACCCCGTTTACGGGTGCTGTTCCAGAGCAACGCCCGCTCAAGCGGGCTAGTACACGATGGCGCAACTATGTCTATGGATTGGCAGGTCCGGCTACCCGCCGGACGAGGTCGCTAACCTCTGGATCTGTCCGGTAATTGAAGCTTTCGCGGGTAGCGTACCCTGCCCAACCACCGGCTTACTTACGCCGCAACGTACTAGTCAATTGACCAGGATAGCCGCTGGTCAATTGACCGTTCTCCTGGCTCGCTGATCCGGCTACACTGCAACGTGGAGACGGACGCCATAGGCCGTATGTCGTTGCGCGGTGTCCGCTTGCCGGATACAGTCACCGCTTGATGCCAAAGGAGGGCAGCCCCATGCAGGAAAATCCCGTTGGATTCTCAATCATCACCACCGTCGCCGGCGTCTTGCTGGCCACGATACTCATTGCCGTGCTGGGCGCAACCCTCTTCATGTGGGTCGATACAAGCAACTCCACAGCGGCTGAACCCTCATCCATGGCCGCGGCAGGGGATGAGGCGGCTGCGGCGGATGTAGAGGAAGATGGTGCGACTGCAGCAAGTGACGCAGAGATTGTTGATGCACCGGCCACTGATGAAACGGTCGTTGATGAAACAGTCGTTGACGAAGCAGCCGCGGACGAAGGGGAAGCAGTCGCCGCGGCGCCGCCGGAAATTGCCACGGCGTTCATGAAGGGCACCTGTACCGGCTGCCATGTGATTCCAGGCGTTCCCAACGCCGTAGGCATTACCGGACCGAATCTCGCCAACATCGGCACGGTCGCGGCGACCCGGGTCGAGGGCCAATCGGCCGAGGAGTATATCCGAGCGTCAATTTTGGCGCCCGAAGAATATATCGCGCTCGACTGCCCGACCGGTCCCTGCGCAGCCGGCATCATGCTCGAAACCTTCGGCACCCTGTTGAGCGAGGATGAACTAGACGGCGTCGTCGACTACCTGCTGACGCTCCACGAAGAGTAGCGCGATCCGCGGAGGGTTTCTCAACCATGGCGGGGTTCGGCCACAACCTGCGCCAGTAATGAACTGGCCCTGGGCGGATCCCGGCATGGTTGCTGGCACGCTACCCTGTCCCAGCACGGCAGTTTCGCGCCGAGTTTTTGCCAAATCAGGCATTCTGCTGTATACTCCGGGGGAGTATACAGCACACAAAAACATGTAGCGAAAGAATCTGCTCAATGCCACTCTATGAATATGTCTGCCAGCAGTGTGGACAGACCTTTGAAAAGCTTGTTGCCATGTCCAAGGCGGATGATCCCCAGTCCTGTCCGGGCTGTGCGGGCGTGGAAAGCCGCCGCAAGCTCTCCTCGTTTGCCGTCAGCGGCGGCAGCAACGGCGTGCCCATTGCTGCGGGGCCGCCGGCCGGCAGCCCCTTCACCTGAGCGGGCGCCTGCTAACGAACCGTGTGTTCGGATCAGAAAGAGGGCTCACACCCAATGCAAGCTGCATCCCCAGAGATCAAGACGCAACTGCAGAGCCGCCTCAGCCGCATCGAAGGACAGGCTCGGGGCGTCAAAAAGATGCTCGATGAGGATCGCGACTGCCGCGAAGTACTGCAGCAGCTCAACGCCATGAATGCGGCGATCCAAAACGCCACCCGGCTCTACATGCGCGCCTACGCCCGTGAGTGCCTGCTCAATGATGCTGCGCCCGACGATCGTGCGGAGGTCGTTGACGAGCTACTCGATCTCATGGAACGAGTACGCTAATCAAGAACCGGCTCCGGTTCAGCCTTCAGAATTCGAGGAAAAGATGACGAACAAAAAGCACGTCCACCTGGAGTGGACGGGAAACGAATTAAACTTACGCGCGAAATTCGATGCCGGGTATGAAGTAGCGATGCACGGCCCCTCGGACGCTACTGGCGCCACGCCCATGGATTTTCTGCTGGCGGCCGCAGCCGGCTGCAGCACCATGGACGTGATCTACATTCTGGGCAAAAAGCGGCAGCAGATCGAGAGTGTGGAGGTGGAAGCCCACGCGGTTCAGGCCAAGGACCATCCCCAGGCCTTCACCCACGGCAAGTTCACCTACATCGTGCGCGGCGTTGACGTCGACCCCAAGGCGGTCGAGCGGGCCATCGAACTCTCCCAAACGTCCTACTGCTCGGCCAGCATCATGCTCAAGAACGCGGCATGGTGATTGAAACCGAGTATCGGATTGAGTAAGGAATGCGGATTGGCGATTGCGGATTTTGGAATGCGGGTTTTGGATTGACAATCCGCATTCGTCAATCCAAAATGATCGCGTCGCCCTGCATGGGCAGTTCGGCGTTGATGCGGTGGTAACCGCGGATGACGCTGGCCAACGCATTGCGCTGGCGCTGCTCGCCATGGGTTAGGGCCACGCGCGGCTGTGCGGCTGCCACAACCTCAAACCAGCGCAGTAGATCCTTTTGACCGGCATGGGCGCTGAAGCCGCCCAACGTATGGACCTCGGCCCGCACGGGGATTCGATCCCCAAAAATCGTGACCTCCTTCGCCCCATCGACCAGTTCTCTCCCCAATGAGCCGTGTGCTTGATAACCCACGAGGATTACCGACGTCTCCGGTTGCCACAGGTTATGGCGCAGGTGATGCAGGATGCGGCCGCCGTTGCACATCCCCGAGGCAGAGATCACCATGCAGGTCCCTTCAAAGTCGTTGATCTGCATCGAATCCTGCACGGACGGCGTCGCCTTGACGGAGCTCAGGTCCTGGGCAAAGCGTCCCGCCTGGGCAAGCTCGATCGCCTCATCATCATAGAGTTCGGGATGCTCGGCATAGATCTTGGTCGCCTTGATCGCCATGGGGCTGTCGACAAAGACGGGAAATTTCTCGATTTCATTGTCGCGGAAGAGGGCGGCGACATAGTAGAGCAGCTGTTGGGTGCGGCCGATGGCAAACGACGGCACCAAGATCTTACCGTTGCGTCCGGCCACGTCGAGGACAATCTCGCGCCCCTCGTCTAGCGTCAAATCCAGGGGGCGATGGTTGCGATCACCATAGGTAGATTCCAAAAAGACCAGGTCGGCTTGCTGGAAGGTCTCTGCATCGCGCAGCCAGACCATACCGGCCGGCCCCAAATCACCCGAGAAAATCACGACTTTGCGTGTTCCGCCTTCCTCCAGAGTCATTTCGATGCTGGTTGAGCCAAGCATGTGGCCGGAATCCACAAAGCGCACGCTGATCCCGGGCGCGACGGCCAGCGGTTCGTGGTAGGGCGCTACCCGCATGCGCTTGAGGAGCGCTTCGGCATCGTCTATGGTATAGAGCGGCTCCAGCGGTTCTTGATTGCGCTGCGCCGCTTGCGATTCTCGCGTTGCGTGTCCGACTCTTGAATCTTGGCCGAATCGCGCAAGATCAGGTCCGTCATGTCAATGGTGGCATCCGTGGCGTAGAGATCGCCACGATAGCCATGGCGGGTCAACAGCGGCAACCGGCCCGTGTGGTCTAAGTGGGCGTGGGTTATGACGACGGCATCCAGATTGTGCGGGTCCAGCCCCTCCGGCAGTACATTCTTCGCTTCGAGCTTCTGGCTGCCCTGAAACATGCCAAAATCGACCAGGACGCGGGCGCTGTCCGTTTCGACAAGATAGGCGGACCCGGTGACATCGCCGGCCGCGCCATGGGGGGTAATTTTCATACTGGGCTCCTTCTGCGGGTGGAAGGTGAAGCGGCAGCGTGCGATGGCCGGTTCAACATATGCTCGTCGCACGCACCAAGAGATTCTTCTGCGGAGTTTAGCATAGGATCGCTCAGCTTGACACATTCGTTCCATCGATCGGGCGATTGATGTAGAATAGCGTCGTGTCCTTTGCGGCATCGCTTCCCGGCACGTGCGTCCGCCATCGACAACGTGCAGATGCTCTCAAGGCAAAGTAAAAGGCTATGTGGCGACTCAATAACTCCAGTCCAGCTATCTCTGATGAATTCGCGGCCAATTTGAGCGAATTGATGCAGTCCACAATGCGCAAAGTGGTTGCGGCCAGCGCCGGAGCCTATCTGCTGGCGCAGTTGGCGCTGGCCGCAACAATTTGATTTACCGTGTCGT
>CAWEEJ010000092.1:0-5619 GCA_963807905.1 uncultured Chloroflexia bacterium
CAATTACTAACTTTTCATAATCTGCAATTTTTTTAGGCCGGTCCGATTGATTTCATTGTGAAATCAGTCGGACCGGCCTTTTTTATTGGCCCCAAAAAGGGCAAGAGCTCATGATTCGTATCAAGTGTTGCTTTCGGGCAATCAAGTGTTGCGGGTCAGCCGATCGTGGGTGGCGTCGAACTGTTGAAGTAAGCCGTCTTCGAGGTACTTGGCGTAGCGCTTGGTGGTTTTGATGCTGGAGTGGCCCAGGACGGACTGGACGAAGCCGATGTCGGCGCCGGCGTTGAGCATGTTGGTGCCGTAGCCGTGACGCCAGAGGTGTGGGTGCAGGTTGCGTAGGCCGATGCGACGGCAGCGACGGCGTAGCATTTGCTGGAGGCCGGAGCGGGTGAAGGGTCTGTCGGAGGCTCTGCCGGCGCCGTTGCTGCCGGTCCACAGAGGGTCGAGATGGTGGGCGGTCGGCTCCAGAGGTAGTCCAGCAGAAGGGCAAGAATCTCGCTGGGCAGAGGGACAATGCGGGTCTTCTCGCCCTTTGCCTTGGCGCACAATCAGAATGCGCCGATCCATATGCATGTCTTCTTCGGCCAGCGCAATGATCTCCGAAGCACGTAGCCCAGTCCAGAACAACAAGCGAAATCAGTAGGCGGTCACGGTGCTCTATCCAAGAGTCGCCCGTGATCGAGCTGAGAAGACGCTCGTACTCGGCCGGGGTCACATGGTCGATGGGTTTTTCGGCGACCTTGGGCTCGTCGACGCCAAGTGAGCGGGTTGCTGGTCGATCAGCGGCGTTTGATCAGCCAGTTGAAGAGGACGCGCAAGGAACTGAAGCGGGCGAATAGGCTGGCGTCAGCCACGATTGCCGCACTATCTGCCAAGTAGTGATCAATCGTGAAGGGTCAGTGAGGTCAGGTCAGGTCACGACTGTGGTTCGTTTGTTGCAACCAGTCTGCAAAGTGGCGCAGTTGCAGGGTCGTACCAGTCAATCGTGGTTTGCGAGCGTCGGGCGCCGCGCTTGGCGCGCAGAAAGGCGTGGACAGCATCGTTGTACAGCATGTGCGATCTCCTTCGGCATTGTCGTAGGTTGATGCCCGATGCGTCGGGGGTCGCATGAATCGACAACACCGGGGGAGATAGTGGCGGTGGCATGTAGGTTGACGGCCTGGCGCCTCCGCTGTCTCCCCGATTCTATCATTGGGCTTTCATTGATTCAAGAGCTGTTTTTCAGAAAGGAAAATCCCCCATGGCGAGAGGAAGAATTGTGAGCACGGAAGTGACCAGCGATCCGGAGCTGAACCGCTTGAGTCCTGACGCTGAACGGTTGTACCTGCGTACGCTGCCGCACCTGGATCGGGACGGCCTGATTTCGGGGGTGCCCATGCTGGTTTGGGCAACCGCGGCGCCGCTGCGTGTGGAGCTGATGGACAAGGCGCCGGCGCTGATTGATGAATGGGTCACGCAGGGTCTCGTCATGCGTTACGACGGTGCGGACGGCCCAGTCCTCTTCTTCAAGGGCTTCCGCCGCCACCAGGCCAATCTGCCCTACGCCAAGGAAGCGCCGAGCCGATTTCCGCCGCCGCCGGGTTGGCACCGGGCACGAAACGGGATGATTCCAGACGACCCTGATCTGTGCCGAGCGCTGGCTGAGAAGTTCGATCCGCGGTCGGCCTATCGCAAGGAATTGGAGCGGGTTGCGAGTCCGTCGCAAGCAGGTCGCGACCAGGTTGAGAGCAGGTCGCGACCCGGTCGCGATGAAGTACAAGTAGAAGTAGAAGTTCAAGATCAAGTTCAAGATGAACAATTTGATGATGATGATGGTGAGCCGTTCGCTCCTCCTCTCGATGTCTTGAAGGAAGAAAACGCGACACGTCGTCGCGTGTCGCGTACCAGCGGGCGCACGGGGGATGGGCAGCAAGCGCATGACACGGGTCAGCTGCGGGCGTGGTGTCTGTCCCAGGTCGACGAGCTGCTGCCGGACTGGCTGGGGGCGGCCCGGCGCATCGAGCAGGCCGGCGTGCGCGAGCTGGTGGCGCTGTCGACGTGGCTGTGGGCCTATCGCCACGTACGCAAGCGGGGAGCGTATGGGACGCAAGCGCTGGACTTTCCCGACCATTTCGACGGCGTGGAGAATCCGGCGGGCAAGATCATCGTCCAGGCGCTGGAGTATGGCAACGTCTATCCGCTGGGCGATGCGGTGGGCGAGCTCAACCGGGCGATCGAGCTGTACGGCAGCGCGGCCGACGTGCTCTTTGGTCCGGCGCAAGAGGGGGAAGCCAGTCCTGAGCCTGTCCTGAAGAAATCAGAAGGGCAACGCCGAAGGGGTGCGTCATGTTGACGGCGGCGGATCGGGCGGCGCTGTGGGCGGAGATGACGCCTGAGGAACGGCAGGGGATGATCGAGGACCATGTGGAGCTCTTTGTGGGCCACGTGCTGCACCGGCGGGCCGAACGGATTCGGGCCAGGCATCGCCGGGGCCATGCCGGCAGGGCCTTTCCGGTGGGCGATCCCCTGCCGCTACCCCAAGAGGTGCGGCCGACGAGCTGGGCGGCGCGCGTCTATGCGGTTCTGGCTGAGGCCGAAGAATGGCTGACGCGCAACGAGATTGCCGAGCGCCTGGGCGACCCGACGGCCCGCAACTGGCACAGCGGCTTGAAGGTGCTCACGGAGCAGGGGCTGATCGTGGAGGGGCCGGCGCAGAAGCACGGCTATCGGACGCGGCAGACGGTGGCCCTGCGACGCCGTCATGTCCGGCTTCACGCAGGATAAGCTCCTGCGGCGAGTGACAATTTGCGAGACGAAGATGCCGACGTGCGGGCGGTAGGTGAATTCAAATTCAACCAGCAACCCACTGGACAGAAGCAAGGAGAAACCCATGACCAAGCATATTCTGATTACGCATGAAAAGGGCGGCGCGGCGGTGACGACGACCGCGGTGAATCTGGCCGCGGAGCTGGCCGGCGCGGGCTGGTCGGCCCTGGTCGTCGACTGCGACAGCCGGGGCGATGTGGCGGCGTCGCTGGGCATTGATCCAGCGCCGGCGCTGGCGGCCTACCTGACGGATCGCTGCGTCGGCCGCGAGGAGAGCGCCGGCGACCTGGTGCGCTTCGGGCGGGCCGGCCTGGACGTGCTGCCGACCACGGCGTCCGGGCTGCGCTCGGTGTTGCAGCTGCTCGACGGCATGGGCGAAGGATCCGTGCGCCAGTGGCTGCGTGAGCTGGGCGAGGGCTACGACTTCGTGCTCTACGACGCCAAGGCCGCCAGCGGCAACCTGCGCCGGGTGCTGATGCAGCTGGCCGACCTCATGGTCATCCCCACGCGCATGGAGGCGCTGGGCCTGCCCGACGTAGCGCTGCTGATCGAGCAGTATCGCAGCGAAGGCGGCACCGCGATCATTGTGCTGCCGGCCATGGTACGGCGCACGTCGGTCCACGCCTACAACCTGGGCCTCCTGGTCGAGCGCTTTGGCGACCTGGTGCCGGTGGGCGCGGATGTGGTCGATGCCGTGACCTCGGTCTCGGCCGATACGCTACTGGCGGCCGGCGCGGTGCTGGTGCCCGACCGGGTGGCCGTGCCGGAAGCCTCGGGCCTGGGCATGACGCTGCGCGAGTATGCCCAGGATGACGCCGCGGCCATGGCCTATGTGCGGTTGGTGGATCTGGTCCTGGCCGCGTGTCGAGTGGCGGAGGATGAAGGCTAGCGTGACGCAGGGGGTGCGATAGTGAGCAAGCGTAAGCAGTTCGGCGATCCCCTGGCGCGGCGGTCGGCGGGGCTGACGACCGGGCCGGAGATAGCGGTCGCGCTGGTCGGCGACTATGAGGACGACGTAGCCGAGCGGCTGCGGGCGATCAAGCGGCGGGAAGCGAAGGGCGTGCGCCTGGGCTGGGAGAATGGGCGGGATCTGGTGGCTCTGCGGGACGCGCTGGCCGGCAGCTTCAGCGCGGTCCTGGCCGACGAATTCCCCCACTGGTCGCGCAGCTCGGCCTACGACTTCATCGCCTTCTACGAGACCTTTCCTGACCTGAGCCAGATCGAGGGATTGAGCATGACCACCGTGCGCCTGCTCATTCGCAGCACCACGCCAGCCCGCGCCCGGACGCAGATTCTCGATTCGGTGGCGCGGGGGCAGCCCATGACGTGGAAGGCGGCCGGCGAGCTGATCGAGCGGGAGCGGCTGGCGCTGCTGCCGCCGGCGCTGACGCTCGACGAGACAATTGCGCTGATCTGGCGCGTGCTGAAGGCGGGCGAGCGAGTGGGTGGGGAGAGCGATCCTGATCGCCTGACACATCTTGAGGGCCTGGACGCCGAACGGGCCGTTGCCGAGCACCTCGACGAGGGCCGGCGCCTGGACGGCGAGGCCTTACGGAAGGCCCTTGATACGGTGCGCGGTGAATTGATGGGCCGGATTGAGCACGCGGCGCAGAAGGCAAAGCGACGATCGGTGCAGGCGGCCCATTCGACAAGCTCAGGGCAAGCTGCTCCAGACACCGACACGAAAGAAATATCAGCGCAGCATGCTGCGTCTTCTCTGAGCCCCTCGGAACGTGCTGCGGGGCCTGCCGACATGCCGGGCCAGGCCGGGCCTGGGCTGGGCAATGCCGGCGGGCTGGAAGCGGGAGGTCGTTCAGCAACGCAGGCGCCGACATTGCCGGCGGCCTATGCCGCGCTGGGCTGGGAGCTGCGGGAAGTGGCGCCAGGATCGGGACGCTGGTATGGGTTCCGTGCGCGGCAGGGAGATCGTCCGGGGCGCAGCACGGGCACGGTGACGGACGATGTCGAGCTGGCGGCGGCGCTGGCCGTAGCGGAAGGTGGGGTGGGCCCAGATGCCGGCGGCGAGTCGGTTGATCTGGATCCGGACGGCGCACCGGCGCTGGTCGCGCTGCGCCTGTCACAGGCGGCACTGGTGGCACTGGATCGGCTGCTCCACGGGGCGGATCCTGCACTGCTATCGACGGCAGTACGTGCCGAGCTACGCACGGTGATCGGCAACGCCATGAAGGAGCTGGATTATGGATGAGGGGCTCATGGATAGGGGCTCCGAATGAGGGGCTCATGAATGACGGCTACACTGTGGACCAGTTAAGAACGGATTACGGCGATGTGCAGCGCTTCTTGAAGAGCGAGATCGCCATCCGCGAGGCACTGGCGTTGAGCCGATCGTGGGAGCGCAAGCGCTGGATCAACAAGGCTGCCGCTGCCCGGGCAGCGCTCGACGCCCTGGGCCGATTGGGCGACTATGTGGCGTCGACCGACCCGGAAGCAAGACTGCCCAGTGGGATCCGGCAGCCGGGGTTGTTTGAGTAGCGATTGGCGCGTTACATCGCAGATCTTGAAAGGAGAGAAATGGGTGAACTATGTGCACGTAATCGCCGGCCTGCTGCTGTCATGGTCGGCCAACGTGGGGGTATGCCCGCCGGCTGCGCCAGACTGTCCGACCTGGCAGGCGTGGATCGACGTGACGCCCACGCTGCAGCTGTGGATCGAGCCGGGCTGGATCCATTGGGAACGAACGCAGCATCACGGGCAGGGATCTTCTGGAACCCAATTGCGGTGAAGGGAATGACAACGGGAGGCCTGGCAGGGCTGGGCCGATGCGGATAAAGAACGAGCTGGGGGAGACAGATT
>CAWEEJ010000093.1:0-10659 GCA_963807905.1 uncultured Chloroflexia bacterium
TCAGTATGCAACGCCACGATGGCTTCTTACAGGGCTTTGGCATCGAAGAGGGCGACGAGGCAATCGTCTGCCAGGGTGACACCAGCGGAATGGCTGACTTGGCTCAGACAGTAATGGAAAACTGCCTTACGGCCAACCCGGAGATTAATGTTATCTACACGGTAAATGAGCCGGCGGCCTTTGGCGCGAATACGGCCTTGACTGCTGCCGGTACGGCTGAGAATGCGATCGTTGTTTCGGTCGACGGCGGCTGTGAAGGTGTTCGCGGCGTGCAGGATGGTCGAATCTCGGCCACGTCACAGCAGTATCCGCTGAAGATGGCCTCCATGGGCGTGCAGGCGATTGCCGACTATGCCAAGACGGGCAACGCAGTATCGGGCTACACAGATACCGGCGTGACCCTGATCGCTGACGCTGCAGTCGAAGGCGTTGACAGCGAAGACACAACGTTTGGACTTGAAAACTGCTGGGGCGAATAGTCACTAGCTTCGCATCATGTATAGACGACGCGTATATCATGATGCGATCCGCCGGGGCATGACCATATAGTTAATGACGCTGTCTGTATGGTTATGCCCCGGATTCAAACATTTCACCAATGATAGCAGAAATCATGGATCGACATGAGTAACGTTGCCGTATCTGATCAGCCTGCATCCCTTTGGCAGCGCATCCGCGCCAGCATTGTCCATTTTCTCTCATTGCCCGGTGTAGGGCCCCTTCTGGCTCTGATCGCGGCTAGCCTTTTCTTCGCCACACAAACCGATCGATTTTTGACCGGCCGGAATCTCTCCCTGATTGTCCAACAAGTTATCGTCGTGGGTACGCTGGCCATCGGTCAGACGCTGATCATTCTTACTGCCGGCATCGACCTCTCGAATGGCATGATCATGGCGTTGAGCTCCATTTTGATGGCCAGTCTGGCGGTCGATTTCGGCATAAACCCGATTCTGGCGGTTGTGATCGGTCTGGCAGTTGCAACTGGTTTTGGGCTGCTCAATGGCACGCTTGTGGCGATGATCCGGCTGCCGCCCTTCATCGTCACGTTGGGTATGCTAAACATCGTATATGCGATTACGCGGATCTACACGACCCTAACAATATCCAATCTGCCGCCGGCTCTGCTCTTTCTCGGCACCACGTTCAATATTGGCCAGGTCGGCATCACATATGGATCGGTCGTCATGTTACTCATGTACGTGATTGCCTGGTTCGTCCTGCGTGAGACGGCCTGGGGGCGTCACATCTATGCCGTGGGCGACAATCCGGAGGCGGCAAGATTGGCCGGTATCTCTGTTGAACGGCTCTTAATGAGCGTCTACGCTGTGGCCGGTCTCATCTACGGTATTGCTGGCCTGTTGCTGATTGCACGGACCAACGTGGGCGATCCGTTGGCAGGGCAGACTGCCAACTTGGACAGCATTACGGCGGTCGTGTTGGGCGGTACGAGCCTCTTTGGTGGTCGCGGCAATGTCCTCGGCACGCTGATCGGTGCGTTGATTGTAGGCGTCTTTCGTAATGGACTTCAGCTTATGGGCATCCCATCCATGTATCAAGTATTGATAACGGGTATCCTGGTCATTCTTGCCGTTTCCATCGACCAGCTTACCCACAGGGGTACAGCATGAGCAACGATACAGTTAGCCCAGTCATGGAAGCCCGCAGTATCGTTAAGCACTTTGGACACGTGATTGCGCTAGACGGCGCCGATTTTGATCTGTTCCCCGATGAGATCCTGGCAGTGATTGGGGACAATGGAGCCGGCAAATCAACGCTCATCAAGGTATTGGCTGGTGCTCTGATTCCAGATTCCGGACAGGTCTTCCTGAACGGTGAACAGGTTCATTTCCATAGTCCAATTGATGCACGGCGCCACGGTATCGAAACGGTATATCAAGACCTTGCAGTTGCCCCTGAGCTGAACATTGTCGAGAATATCTTTCTCGGTCGCGAGGTGCGACGAAAAGGGGCACTTGGTTCGGTACTACGCATGCTAGACAAGAAGCAAATGTATCAAGAGTCACTCGGCTATATGGAGGATCTCAAGATCGGCATACAGTCGATGACGCAGCGTGTTGGTACGCTATCAGGTGGTCAGCGCCAGGCAGTTGCCGTGGCGCGCAGCGCTGCCTTTGCGAGAAACGTAGTGATCATGGACGAGCCGACTGCAGCGTTGGGCGTAAAGGAATCGGGTATGGTCGTCGAATTGATCCGCGAAGTACGAGATCGCGGGTTGCCCGTTATTCTCATAAGTCACAACATGCCGCAGGTCTTCGCGCTCGCTGATCGCATCCACATCCAGCGTCTCGGACGCCGAGTCGCTGTTGTCGACCCGGAATCGTGCAGTATGTCCGACGCCGTGGCTATCATGACCGGCGCCATGGACGCAGATGAAGTGAACAACGGTCGCTAATCGTCCGACTAATCACACCCAAAGCTTCGTAAATTGATGACACCTCCCCTCTTCCTCGGGATCGATTTGGGCACATCCTCCGTCAAGGTAGCGGTCTTTGCGGCCCCGGGCCAAATCGCCGCCATCGGCGCAGCCCAATACCCCATTCTCCATCCGCAACCGGGTCACGCCGAACAGGACCCAGCTCGCTGGTGGGCTGCGGTCGTCGAAGCGACACGCCAAGTCACAAACAAGATCGACACTGCCGCTGTCGTCGCCATTGGCCTTTCCGGCCAGATGCACGGGACCGTCCTCTTGGATGACGATGACGCCCCCTTGGGCAACGCGATTATTTGGCCCGATCAGCGCAGCGCACGTCAGGTTGAGGAGATCACTGAGCTGATCGGCGCGCAGGAGCTGATCCGCATTACCGGCAGCCCGGTCGCGACCGGATTTCAGGCAGCGACTATCCGCTGGCTGCAGGAAGAAGAGCCGGCGCGTTGGGCCAAGACGGCCAAGGCCTTGATGCCGAAGGACTATCTGCGCTGGCGAATGACCGGCGCTTTTGCCACCGATCCCAGCGACGGCTCCGGCGCATTGCTCTTGGATGTGCGCACCCGCGACTGGTCGAGCGAGCTATTGACCAAATTGGAGATTGAGCCGCAGCGCCTGCCGCCCGTTCAACCTTCAACCGGCACCGCGGGCGCACTACTGCCCCACGCTGCCGCAGAGTTGAATCTACCATCGGGCATTCCCGTCATCACCGGTGCAGCGGATACGGCCTGCAGCGCCGCTGCTGCCGGTGCGTTGCAGCCAGGCACACTCCTGCTGACGCTGAGCACCGGCGGACAGTTGGTGTTGCCGGTCGACCGCCCCGCGGTTGATCTCCAGGGGCGTATCCACACTTTTTGCAATGCCTTTGCACCGACTGGCGGTCTAGCCGGCTGGTATCAGATGGGCGCCATGCTTTCTGCCGGCATGGCCCTGCGCTGGCTACGTGACAACGTCTTCGGCCTCACCAGAGATGATGCGTATGACACGATGAACCGGTGGGCGGACGCATCGCAACCAGGAGCCAACGGCTTGCTCTTCCTGCCCTACCTCGCCGGTGAACGAACGCCCCACATGGACCCGTACGCGCGGGGCGCCTTCCTCGGACTGACCCTCGCCCACGGACAGGGAGACTTCGTGCGTGCGGTGATGGAGGGGGTGGCGTTTGCCTGTCTCGATGCGTTCAATGTGCTGGTGGAGTTAGGGGCTGCGCCCACCGAGATTGTGCTGGCGGGCGGCGGTGCAAAGAGTGCGCTGTGGCGACAGATTATCGCCGACAGCTTTGGCCTGCCCGTAAAGCCACTGTTGGTCAGCGAACAGTCTGCAACCGGCGCCTGCATTCTGGCCGGACTGGGGGTGGACGTCGTGGAGCAGGAACGGATTGTGACGGATTGGGTACGCTACGGCGAGCCGACGCTGCCGAATCCGGCGCTGCACGCAGGCTATGTTGATCAACATGCGCGGTTTCGCGATGCCTATGCGAACAACCGCGACCTTTTTGTCATGCGTGATCAATAGCAGCCGTACAGGGAACTGGCAACCCGACCCATCGGAGGACAATGACATGACAAGCTGGCAGGAATTCTCGCAGCAGGCGCCAGATCTAGCTGCCACTATCTTTCTCAGTCCGCATCCCATTCAGTGGCCGGGCCGAGGCGCGCACGATCAGCTCGGTCGAAAGCAAAATATCTGCTGGCGGACGCGACTTCTCGCCCTTTAAGCGATCGAGCAGAAGTTTGGTCGCGACGGTGCCCAGTTCAAAAGTCGGCTGGGCCGCAACGGTCAGAATCGGCGCCTGCATGTAGATATCGGGCAAATCATCGAAGGCGACCAGCGACATGTCGTCCGGCACGGTCAGGCCGGCGCCGTGCAGCGCACGCATCGCACCTACAGCGATGAAGTTATTGGCCGCAAAAATCGCAGTCGGTCGCCGATCAAGCGCCAATAAGTCTCGGGTCATCTCGTCGCCGCTGTCGACCATGAAATTTCCATAGCGAACCAGGGCCTCATCGAACGCGACACCTGCTTCGGTCAAGGCAGTACGATACCCAAGCACGCGGTCACGTGCGGCGGAGACGCCCGCCGGGCCGGACAACATGCCGACACGGCGGTGCCCCAAGGAGATGAGATGGGTCATGAGATTATGCGCGCCCTGGACCGAATCGCCGCGCACAATATCGACGTCGACGCCTTTAACGCGGCGATCGAGGACCACGACATGGACATCCTGGGCCTGCAGCTTGCGCACAGTCTCGCCCGAGTTGGAGGCCGGCACCAGCAGCACGCCATCCACGCGGCGCTGCACCAGCATCGAGAGATATTGCTCTTGTTTCCTTTCGTCCTCATCCGTATTGCAGAAGATCACCGTGTAGCCCTGGCGGCTCGCTTCGTCTTCCACCGCCCGGGCGACTGAGGTCCAGAAGGGGTTGGTGATGTCGGTGAGAACCAGTGCAATGGTACGGGTGCGCTTGGATTTCAGCCCGCTTGCCAACAGATTGGGCTCAAAGTCCAGTTCGGCGGCCGCCGCCTCGACGCGCTGACGCGTCGAGGCGCTGACGTAACCGGAATTATTCACGACACGCGACACCGTAATGGGCGCAACACCGGCTAGTTTGGCTACATCGCGAATCGTGGCCATCTACTCACTTTTCATTCCGCGTCTTTGATTGGGTCAGACAGCAGGACAATCCTTCACAAACGATCTTTCACAAATATTACTCAAAAACAATGACAACCTTGCCGCATTGCCCCTCATCAGCTACCTGGTAGGCTTCGGCCGCCTGATCAAGCGTGAAGCGGTGCGTCACGATCACTTCGGGCTTTAGATCCCACTCCACCAGCTTTTCGACCAGATCTTCCATATGGCCCAGGCTGGTGACCCACGAACCATAGACCGTAATCTGATTGTGGATGATGGTCTGGCTCACATCAAAGGTGACGTCGTTCCCCTCGCCGACCATGGCGCTGCGGCCCCAGCGGCGTGTGCCCTGGAGCGCCAGCAAACGGCCCTGGGGCGAGCCTGAGCAATCGACCGAAACTTCACACCCGAGGTCGCCCGTCAATGCCTTGACCTGCGCCAAGGCATCGGGCGCATCGGCGCGCACGGGATGATCGATGGCCCCGCATGCCACAGAAAAGTCGAGGCGCTCCTGGGAAATATCGGCGCCGATCACCTGGCTTGCCCCCATCTTCTTGGCAATCAACCCGGCCGCCATGCCCACCGGGCCCATGCCGGTGAGCAAGACCCGGTCTTCGCCCGAAACGCCGACGCGGTTCAGGGCCTCGTAAACGGTGCCATAGCCACAGGCAATGAGCGCGCCGTCGACATAGCTCAGTTCATTGGGCAGGGCGACGCAGACCGTTTCCTCGGCCACCACATAGTCGGCATGACCGCCATCGCGCTGCCAGCCATGGGCGGCGCGATGCTCGGACGTGCAGGAGATCATGTAGCCCTCGCGGCAGTCGTGACAGACGCCGCAGCCGCTGATATGGTAGAGAATAACGCGGTCACCCTCTTGGAACTGCACGCAGCCGGGACCGACCTTGACGATCTGGCCGCACGGCTCGTGACCGGCGATCACTCCCTGATACGCCTCGGGACCGTGCCCCAAATGCTCACGATAGATGGCGCGAATGTCGCTGCCGCAGATGGATGACGCCTTCATCTTGATCAAGACCTGCCCGTACCCTGGCTCCGGCACATCAAATTCCTGAAATTCCACCTGCCGGTTTCCCGGTAGCAATACGCCTGTCATCTTCATGATTTCTCGTCCCTTTTTGTTTTGCGTCAAAGCGGCTGATGAGGGCGGATAGACTGGATCAAGGCCACCCAGACCAGCATATGCGCCCGATCTGCCTGATCAGCGTCTAATTGTTTTATGCTGGCGTAATGACGCCATTGACGTCCCAAAGATCTTGCCAATCCTGCCCCTCTTTCCACAGAAAGACCTGCCCCTTGATCAATCGGCAGTTCTTGTCGATGGCAGCGATGACAGCCATCTCCTCGTCGCTGAGCCGATCGCTGACGGTGGCTTGCAGATTGGCCAGATAGTTGCGCCGTTTGGTCGAGAAGGGAATCGGCGCCTGACCACGCTGGATGGCCCACTTGATGCAGATGACGGCGGGATGGACGCCATGCCGGTCGGCGATCTCCACAATGACCGGATCCTCGATATCCACCGTATCATCGGCCGTACGGTCTCTGGCCGGGCGTGCGGGTGAGCCAATCGGGCTATAGCCAATGGGCACGATGTCATTGGCGCACACGAACTCGAAGAGTTCCGGTTGCTGGAAATGGGGGTGCAATTCCATTTCATTGGCGGCCGGCTTGACGGCTGCATCGCGCAGCAGGAGCTCCAATTTGGGGATCGTCATGTTTGACGTGCCGATATGGCGCACCAGTCCCATGCCAACCAGTTTCTCCAACTGGCGCCAGGTCTTCATATAGTTTTCGTGGATGTAGGGTTGAGCCCCATGATCGCGCGAAGTGACGTCAACGCCAGGGGCATGGTGATTGGGAAGAGGCCAGTGGATCAAGTAGAGATCCAAATAGTCAAGCTGCAGGTCATTGAGCGATTGCATGAAGGCCGGAATGACGTCTTCCTCCGCATGCATGTCGTTCCAGAGCTTGGAAGTAATCCACAATTCCTCGCGCGGAATGCCGCTCGCCATTACCTTGCGTAACGCTTCGCCAATCAGTGCCTCGTTGCCGTAAACCGCAGCACAATCAATATGGCGGTAGCCAAGGGCAACAGCGTCCTGCACGGCCGCAGCCACTTGCGCGCCCGAAACCTGATCAGATCCAAAGGTACCAAGACCAATCGCTGGCATTTTGGCCCCCGTATAGACGAAGCGCTGGGGCACGCGTGCCGGGTCAACGCCGGGGCCCAGCGCCCGTCGGTCAAACGCGTCAAGTTGACTCATTGTCGGATCACTCCTTCAATAGTGTTTCGAAACGCAACAATAAGGTTTTGAAAGCAAGCGAAGCAATAACGAAACCGAAATTCCGGTATTTGCATTGCCACCAAACGCCGCCCAGTCATTCATTTTTGCATGCAAGCTTACAAATCTATGCTTGACAAGTGTCGAAAGGAGGGGTATGATACGCACATGGTACCGTTACCACATGACTATAACATGAACTTTCTTGCTTGTCTAGCATCTTTTGCAAGATTTTTCCATCTGCCTGGTTTTCATAAGGTAAACGAAGCGAATTTCTACGGAAACGCTATGTAATGGTTGCAACGGATTGGGGTTGACAGCTATGATGAAACCGATTACAATACCCAACGCAAGCCGGTTTCGAAGACCCTTCTCCACGCCCTATGGCCACCAAAATTGCAGATGTTGCGGAACGTGCCGGCGTATCGACTGCTACCGTTTCGCCGCGTGCTCTCTGGAAAACCACATGTCAGTGATGCCATGCGCGCCCGCGTGCTTGCGGCAGTTAACGAACTGGGCTATCGGCCCAGCCGAGTTGCCCGCAGCCTCCGTGCCCGGCGCGCCAACATCATCGGTCTGATCGTCTCTGACATTCAAAATCCGTTCTTTACCGCCATTGTCCGTGGCATCGAAGACATTGCGTATGAGCGACAGTTTGGCCTCTTTTTGTGCAATTCGGACGAAGATCCAGACAAAGAGGCGCTCTACATTGACCTCATGCTGGCGGAGCAGGTGTCGGGCGTGATCATTGCGCCCACAGTGGGCGGAGCGCCCTATTACCACCGCCTCCTTGAGGCCAACGTGCCGATTGCGGCTTTTGACCGCTACCTGGTTGGGATGGATGTTGACACGGTCGTAATCGACAATGTCAGTGTTTCCCGGCAGCTGGTGACAGCGCTCATCTCAGGCGGGCACAAGCGCATCGCCGCCGTGGTTGGCTCCAGCATGGCCACGACAGGATCGGAACGGCGGCAAGGATATGAAGAGGCGCTTCAATTTTATGGGATTTCCCTTGACGAAGCGCTGATCCGAGTCGGCGACCCAAAACAAGCAGATGGCTATCGGGCCACCCAGGAATTGCTCTCCCTGCCCGAACCACCAACTGCCATCTTCGCCGGCAATAATCTCCTGACGGTGGGCGTGCTGCAAGCCCTCCATGAGCACCATCGGGTGAGCGGGAGCCAGAGAATCGAAGTAGCAGCGATCGACGAATTGGACTGGATGCGTGTCGTTGATATCCCCCTTTCCATCGCAGCACAGCCAACCTATGCTATGGGCCGCAAGACGGCGGAGTTGCTCTTTGCCCGTATGGCAGAATTCGATAGACCGGCGCAGAGAATTGTGCTCCCGGCAGACGTCAAGATCCGGCATAGCGAAGCTGCAAGCGCCACTCGGTATTCGTCAGACTGAGGGTACCCGTCTTGGGCATCAATTGTGTGGTACCCCCCAATCAGGGGGTTGATATACTTTCCATTTCTTTCAACGGAGAAGAACCATGAAGAGAATGAACTTGCTGTCTCTCGTACTTGGTCTGCTGCTGGTGGCTATACTGGCAGTAGGCTGTGCCGCGCCTGCGGCCCCTGCCCCCGCGGCCGATGACGCCGCCACTGACGAAGCGCCTGCTGAAGAAGCTGCCGCCGAAGACGACGGTATCTACATCCCCGTCATCTCCAAGGGCTTCCAGCATCAGTTCTGGCAGGCGGTCGAATCGGGCGCCAACCAGGCCGCCGAAGAATTCGGCGTCGAGATTACCTTTGAAGGCCCGGAATCAGAAGCCATGGTCGATCGTCAGATCGAGATGCTGCAGGCTGCTCTGGCCAAGAACCCGGACGCCATCTGCCTGGCCGCCCTGGACACCCAGGCCGCGATTCCGCTGATTGAAGAAGCCGACTCGCGTGGGATTCCGATCGTCGGTTTCGACTCCGGTGTGGACAGTGACATCCCCGTCGCCACCGCCGCTACGGACAACATCGCCGCTGCTGCCCTGGCCGCCGACAAGATGGCCGAGCTGATTGGTGGCGAGGGTCAGGTCGCTGTGATCGTCCACGACCAGACCAGCCGCACCGGCATCGATCGCCGCGACGGCTTCCTCAACCAGATGGAAGCGGAATATCCCAACATCGAGATCGTCAACGTCGATTACGGCGGCGGCGACCAGCTGAGATCCACTGATCTGGCCAAGGCCGTCATGCAGGCCAACCCGGAACTGGATGGTTACTTCGGCGCCAATGAAGGGTCGATCATCGGCGTATGAACGCCGTGAGCGAACTCGGCCGTGACGGCGAATTCGTCGTCATCGGCTACGACGCCGGCGCGAAGCAGATGGACGCGATCCGCAGTGGCGTCCAGGCTGGCGCCATTACCCAGAGCCCGGTCGGCATCGGCTTCAAATGCGTCGAAGCTGCCGTGATGGCGATCAACGGCGAAGACGTTGATGAGGTCATCGACACCGGCTTCTTCTGGTACGATGCCAGCAACATCGACTCCGACGAGATTGCGCCGCTGCTGTACGAGTAAAGCTGGCCAGACTGGCCGTTTGAGCCGGTCGTAACTGAGTTGGCGGGGGCTATCTTCACAAGCTGAAGGAGCTCCCGCCAATTGTTCGAGAGATAGTCCAGAGGAACTAAGATGGACGAAGTCCTGGTAAAAATGGAGGGGATCGACAAATCATTCCCCGGTGTGCGAGCCCTGATCAACGCTCAGTTTGAATTACGTGCCGGCGAAGTGCATGCGCTCGTTGGTGAAAACGGCGCCGGCAAATCAACCCTCATGAAGATCCTGGCCGGTATCTATTCCCGCGATGACGGGCAAGTATTCTATCAGGGTCAAGCAGTAGAAATTCCTACTCCCCGCGCTGCCCAAAATTTGGGCGTCAGCATGATTCACCAAGAACTCAATTTAATGCCGCATCTCACCCTGGCGCAGAATGTCTACGTCGGGCGTGAACCGCGCCGCGCCGTTCGGTTTGTCTTGGATGAGAATAAGATCAACGAGCAGACGGAAGCGCTTTTTCAGTCTATGCATCTGCAGCTCAATCCGCGCACCAAAGCCGCGGATCTCACCGTCGCGAAGCAGCAGATGGTGGAGATTGCCAAGGCCATCTCCTTCGATTCCCAAGTCTTGATCATGGACGAGCCGACTGCGGCCCTTACCGAAGCCGAAATTGAAGAACTATTCCGCACCATCCGCCAACTGCGTTCAGAGGGTGTGGGCATTGTTTACATCTCTCACCGCCTCGAAGAACTCAAGCTCATTTCGGACCGCATCACCGTCAT
>CAWEEJ010000094.1:0-24009 GCA_963807905.1 uncultured Chloroflexia bacterium
CCATGTTGCGGGCCGTCCACGCAGAACTCAAACGCAAAAAGGAGGCGCCTCCCATGGAGATGCACAAACCTAACCTGGCCGAACTGGCCCAACAAGATGATGAGCTAACCATACTCTGTACCGTTATCGACTGGTTACGCCCCGAAAACGTTACGCAGATTGACGAAGTTGAAGAAAAAATTCAGCGTTTTGCCCAAGACATGGCGCAGCATCCTGAGGCAGCAGCGCAAATTCGTACCAAAGTGCGCAAATTTATCACCAACCTACGCTTTCTTCCTCTCTACAGCGATACGGGCATCTTGCCGCGCCGGCGCTTCGCATCCGAGCTGCGGCGACGGGTGTATAATAAACTGGCGCCGGCGCCCCGGTAATTTTCAGTGCCAAGAATCTGATTGAGCAGGTCTTTGATCAACCCGGCGATCCAGAATGGGTCGAGGCACTGCCGGATGAAGCCTGGATCCAGCTGTACGGCGCCTTACTTCCGTCCGAATCCAGCGACAAGGTCAAGCGCCATCTTGTGGATGAAGCGCTGTACGCATTGGAAATGCTCTCCATCTGGTTAGCAGCCGAAGAGATGGAAGACGAGCTCCTGCGTCTGGACCCCACAATTGCAGATTTTGACTCAAATTTCATTGCCCAGGAACGAGAGATCAGTCGCTTCGTTACGGCATGCCGGTCGCGCCTGATCCCAACGGTCGCCAGCGAAGAGATCGATGCTTCCCACGCTTGGGTGATGTTGGAGCAATGTGCACAGCAGGTCAAACGATTTCGCCAGCTGGCCTTGAGCAAAGGCAGCGACCTGCAGCTCACCTATCTCCTGGAACGGCTGGAACAGATCATGGCGCGGATCCGCACGCTGCTGGCGATTCTTACCGCCGACAACCCAGAAGAGATTCAGACGCGTAGCCTGGCCCTCTTTCGCCAGTTGGTGCGGCAGCAGAGTGAAGAAAACAGCGTCAACAACCTCCTGCGCCAGACCAGCTATCTGTTGGCCAAAAGCGTCACCAACCAAGCAAGCGAAACCGGCGAACATTACGTCACAAAAGATCGGCGAGAATATGCGGAGATGATGAAACGGGGCCTCGGGGCCGGCGTCTTCATCGCGCTCATGGCGCTGATCAAGATTCAGATTGTGGCGCTGGACCTGCCCATGGGCTGGACCACGCTTTGGGTTAGCCTCAACTATGGCCTGGGCTTCGTCATCATCCACATGTTTCACTTCACGGTGGCAACCAAGCAGCCGGCCATGACGGCAGCATACTTCGCCCACCAGCTGGAACACGCACACAACGGTATGGCCGATCGCAAAGATCTGGCCCAGCTGATTATCGACGTCGGTCGCTCTCAGTTTGCCGCCATATCGGGCAATGTGCTCGCTGCGCTCCCGGTAGCGCTCCTGATCGGCTTTGCGATCAGCGCCCTGACCGGCGGCGCGATGATGAAAGAGAGCAAGGCTGTAGAGTTGATGGCCGGCCAGAACCCATTTACCAGCCCGGCGCTCTTCTATGCCGCAATTGCCGGCGTCTGGCTCTTCGTTTCCGGCCTGGTGGCAGGCTACTATGACAATCGATGCCTCTACCTCGATCTGCCGGAGCGCATTCGCAGGCATCCCTTGCTTCAGCGCACCATGTCGCCAGACAGGCGCAACCGTTTCGCTGACTACATAGGCGGAAACTTCGGGGCGCTGCTCGGCAACTTCTTCTTTGGCGTCATGCTCGGCGTCACGGGCTACATCGGCTATCTGACCGGCCTGCCGCTCGACATCCGCCACGTAGCCTTCTCGGTCGCCAATGTCGGTTATGCATCGACCGTACTCCAGCCCAGCATCTGGATCTTTGCAGAGTACATTCTCTTTGCGCTCATGATCGGCGTTGTCAATCTGACGGTCAGCTTTGCCTTGGCCCTATACGTGGCCATGCGCTCGCGCCGCATCCGACTGGGCAGCGTTCGCGCCATCGCCAGCGCCTACTGGCAGGAAGTGCGCCAACGTCCTTGGGAGGTCATCCTGCCGCCGCCCAATGCGGTTCCCGCAGAGGCGGATCAGCAGCACGCTCCCTCCTAGACTGAAGGTTCGACGCGAACATTGGTTTTGCAAGGCCTTGCGGTAGACCCGGCCTTCGACACTTCGACAGGCTCACTCCAAGCAGGCTCAGCCTGAGCCACTTGGTAGCCGCCGCCTGAGCCTGTCGAAGGCAGAGGCGGTCGCATAACTGCGGTCGCATAACTGCGGTCGCATAACTGCGGTCGCATAACTGCGGTCGCATAACTGCGGTCGCATAACTGCGGTCGCATAACTGCGGTCGCATCTATGAAAGTCATGTTTTCGTAGAGATTTCAGTCTAAACCAACACTGTAGAGCATACGCTGTCGATTTAATTAGGGAACGCGCCCTGTGAGGCCAAGCAGTTGGTCTTGCAGGGTTGCATCGGCCGGCGCTTCCACCTTGGGACCAAAGACCCCAATCTGTCGCCACTCTTCGGCATGGGGACTGACCTCGTCCCACACGCCCTGCACCAAATCAACGGGCAGGGTCGTATCGACGCCAATCACCCTGGCTATGTCGTGGGCGCGCAACGCCCGAAATGAATTGATCTGCCAGAAGTATTCGCGCGCCGAAAAGTCACCAAACGAGCAGTGCACGATCCGGTCCAGGTCGGCATCAGGAAGCGCTGCAGCAGCAGCGCAGGCCTTGTCCACAATGGCCGCAAAGCTGGCCTTGGGATCCTCTCCCAGCAGGTCACCATCAAACTGATCGCGGCCGGCTTCGTCCATGGTGAGCCCGGCAAGCATGTCCGGCACCCAGGCATCGTCATAGGCGTGGTAGTTGATGATCTCGCGCAGGGTCACGGGATGGTCAGCCGGCCGCATGGGGAAATCAGGCGGCATGACCATATCCCACTGTTCATCCTGAATCTGTTCGACAACGCGTTGCAACGCTTGCTCCGCCTTGATGAATACGTCCGGCTCGCGCATGCTTCCCCCTTTGGTAGAATTGATTCCGACAGACTACGGAAGGTGCCGGCGAAGAACTTCCATAGCTTGCTCTTATAGAAATGCTTCGGAAGTTCGCTTTCACACCCAACGCAGAACATTCGAAATGGTTTGACAATACCTGATGGCTATGTTATTGTTCGCCCCGGCGTACGATAATTCCTCGCTGCCAGACAAGAATCGCTTCGCATTGAAAGCAGAAGGCTCGAATCGATAGTTGGTGCATACATTGACCTTGGCGATTATTGCCCGGCCAACGAGGAGGTTTGCTAGTTTCAGCGCAAACGCCAATCCCCATGCAGTTGTTCCAGTTGCGCCAGTTTGAGGACATCAACAGTTGTTTTCCCGCTCTATCAAAGGAGGAAGTTCGTGAAACACGCGCGCGGTCCAAGAAAGCTCATGTTGTTGGCCGGTTTTGCCATCCTGATCATGGCAGTCCTGGCCGGCTGTGCAGCGCCGGCAGCGGCCCCGTCTGAAGAAGGCGCCCAATCGACAGGCGATAAGATTACCATCAGTATCGCACCGGGCGCATACTACCCCACCGAACCCACGGCAGACAACCCGAATCCGCCCATGGCTCTGAATGAACTGGTTGCAGAGTACGAAGCAGCCAATCCCAATGTGGAGATTGAGCTGATCGAAATACCGCAAAGCGTTTCGTCCGACACCTGGCGCGTCACGGTCTTCCAGGGCGGCACGGAGCCCCACATCATCAACAACAACTACATCCGCGTCTGGCAAGAAGAGGGCAACGGTTGGTATGTGCCGCTCAATGACTACATCGAGCAGCCCAACCCCTATATCCCGGAAGGCACCCCGGGCCACGAGAAGTGGCGGGAATCGATCCCCGAAGTGGTCTGGGACACAACGCTGCACTCAAGCGGCAACCAATATGTAACGACCGTGGATGCGGTGGCCGTTGGCTACTTCTACAACAAAGAGATCTTTGAAGAGCTTGGTCTGCCGACTGAGTTTGTGACAGAGACCTCGCTGTGGACCGACTGGGCCGACATGATGGAAGACATGGCCATCATCCAGGAGGCCGGCTATGAGCCCCTTGCGCTCTCCATGAGCACGGCCACGCCCTTCAACTACAACTGGATCGACGGCGTCACGCTGACCAGCCTCTACCGCGACAAGATTGAGAGCATGTGGGAGCCCGACGCATCCTGGCATGCCTTGAACCAGAAAGAGATGGCCTGCGCCATCCAGAACGGTATCATGAGCGCCAATGACCCTGAGTTCTCGGCCTGGATCGATGTCCTCAGCGAATACGAACCCTACTGGATTGAGGGCTATTCTTCTGCTACGCCCGACGAGGCCTATCGCCTCTTCATTACCGGCGAAACGCCCATCATGCTGGCCAACGCGGCGGTAGATATGTCGCGTGTGTTGCGCGATTCGGATTTCGAGTTTGGCGTCAGCTACTTCCCGCCACTGCAGGAAACCACCTCTGAATTCGCCAGCAACGTCGACTCAGCGTACCTGGTCGGCGGCTTTACGGCCGGCTATGCCGTGACCGATCGGGCGCAACGCGAAGGCATTACGGATGAAGTCGTCGACTTCCTCATGTACCTGACCGCGCAGCCCCAATGGTCGCGCGTTGTCTCCGATGCGCCGCTCTCGGTGCCGACGCTGCTCGGGCTGGACGTGCCGGATGCGCTGCAGCCGCTCGCCGCCTTCCTGGACCTGCCCATTCGTGCGCTCAAGGATCCCGATCCGCGCTTGACCAAGCGCTATGGCGAAGAGCATCGCCGCCTGATGCAGGAGTACTTCACCGATCAGATTTCCAAGGATGAACTCATCGCCGCGCAAGATCGCCTGATGACATCCGAAGCCGCAAAGGTCATCGCCGAAAACGACTGGACGTGTGATTTCCAGCTTCAGTAAGCGGCAGGCTGGCACACACGGGCTGATGCGCGAGGCAACGGGCTAAGCAGCGCGTTCGCATGCATCTGCCTGCCTATGGGTCGGCTTCCACATCGCTGGGAGCCGACCCAATTCCGGCGCTCATGCCGCTCAACTCTACGGGAAGACCACGATGGCGAACGTCCCCATTACGAAACAGACCAGCAGTTACGCACCTGTCAGTAGCAGCTCACAATCTCTCTTGAAGCGTATCATCAAGAATCGTTATGTCTACTTGGCACTCCTGCCGGCATTGTTGGTCGTGCTCACCTTCGACTGGTACCCGGCGGGCTCAGCCTTCTACAACTCATTCTTTCTCTGGAACGGTGGCAAGGTCCATAAGTTCGTCGGCATGATGAACTATGAAAACTTGATGCATGACCGCGCCTTCCTGGTCTCGCTCAAGAACGTTGCCTTCTTTGTCATCTTTCGCATTATCTTTCAGACCCTCTTCCCCTTCATCGCCGCCGAGATGATCGTCAATCTACGCAGCACAGGGTGGGCCTATCGCTGGAAATTGATTTTTGTCATCCCCATGGTTGTGCCCTATCTGGTGATGGTCCTGATCTGGCGCTTTATCTACAATCCGCAGGTGGGCCTGCTCAATCAGTTCCTCACCGCAGTCGGTCTTGAGTCTTTGACCAACGCCTGGCTCGCCGATCCGAATCTTGCCATCTGGTCGATTGCTTTTGTGCGTTTTCCGTGGCTGCCAACCTTGCAGTTTCTGATCATCCTGGGCGGGCTGCAGGCCATTTCCCAAGAGGTGATCGAGAGTTCGCAACTCGACGGCGCCGGATTGCTCAAGCGCATCCGCTACATCGATATTCCCATGGCCATGCCTCAGATCAAGCTGGCCATCATCCTGACGGCCATTTTCATGACGCAGCGCTTCGATCTCTTCTTGGTGTTGACGGATGGCGGACCCGGCTACTCAACCATGGTGCCGGCGCTCCACCTCTACCACTCTGCCTTCAATTTTCTTGAATTCGGCTACGCCTCGGCGATCGGCGTCATTCTCTTCGTCATCATGATGACGCTGACCGTGATCAACATTCGCTACGTTGGCAACGACCAGGACCTCTAAGCATGAGCATAACAACCGTCCGAAAACGCAGTGCGGCCGCCTTTCGACACGATCTTCCTTTGCAGGTGGGATTGCTCTTTTTCGGCGTCCTCACCTTTTTCCCGCTGGTAATCATCGTCATCTCCTCGTTCAAGAACAATACGCAGTTCTATCAGTCGTTTTGGGGTCCCGCGCTGCCCCTGAACTTTGTCAACTATGCCATTGCTTTTGATCGCCTCTACCGCCCGATCCTCAACAGTATCGTTTACTCATCTGCCACCATCTTCTTCGTTGCTGCGCTCTCCAGCATCACCGGTTTTGTCTTTGCCCGCTACAAGTTTCCCGGCAAGCAGGCGCTCTTCTATCTCTTTATCAGCCTCATGATGGTGCCGGGCGTTCTGACCCTTGCGCCCCGCTTTGTGCTTGTGCGCAACTTGGGGATTCTCAACCAGCCCCTGGCCCTGATTATTCCCTGGACCTCCACGGGACTCGTGCTGAGCACGTGGCTCATGCGCAGCTATTTCGAATCGATTCCGCAAGCGCTCTTTGACGCGGCCAAAGTGGATGGGGCAGCCGATCGACAGGTCTTTGCCCAGATCGCCCTGCCGCTGGCGCGACCGATGCTGGCCACCGTAGCCATTACAAGCCTCATCGCAACCTGGAACGACCTGATCTGGCCGCTGGTGACGATCACCAGTCGCGAGTGGATGCCCCTGGCCCAGGGGCTGGTCCAGTTTTCGTCCAGCTTTGAAACAGAGTGGGGCCCCCTCTTTGCCGGCTATGTCATCGCATCGATTCCACTGCTGATTGTCTTCATGTTCGCCCTGCGCCAGTTCGTCTCCGGCTTGACAGCGGGCGCCATTAAAGCGTAAACATACGCTTGCAGACTACAATCAATCTTGCCAGACGCCGTCCCGAAGCCACTCGTCTTCGTCACGGCGTCTGGCAAACGTTTATTCGCCGGCTGCAAAGCAACGCGGTTCCCTGTTGAGGCGTCCGTGCCTTCGCGTTCGCGGCTTGCTACAGGAGGAAGCCCATGATCCCATTCGAAAACCCATCGGCGCTCTTTGCCATGATGAAAGAGCGGCTGTACGCGGCCGTGCTCTGCGACGCGCTGGATCAGGTCGGCTATCGTCAGCAGGCCATGCGCGCCGACATTCGGCCGCTCTTCCCCGAGGCGGTGGTGGTTGGGCGCGCCTGCACGATGCAATCGGTCGACGTTTACGAGTTCGAGGAAAACGCCTACGAAAAGGAGATCGCCGCAGTCGACAGCCTGCAGCCGGGTGATGTCATGGTGGCCTCCACCCAGCAGTCGACGCGCACCTGTTTGTGGGGTGAGTTGCTCTCCACGGCGTCGACGGCACGCGGCGCAAATGGGGCCATCATCGACGGCTATGCGCGCGACGTCAAGCTGATCCGCGCGATGGGGTTTCCCGTCTTCGCCACCGGCATGCATCCGGTCGACTCGGCCGGTCGCAGCAGTGTGATCGACTATGATTGCCCCGTCAACTGCGGCGGCGTCATCGTACGGCCCGGTGACATCATCTTTGGTGATCTGGACGGCGTCATCGTCATTCCCCAGGACGCAGCCAGAGAAGTGATTGAGCGGGCCCTGGCCAAGGTCGAAGGCGAGAACATCACGCGGGAAGAGCTGCGCAACGGGGCGACGCTACGCGAGGTGTTTGAGAAATATGGCGTGCTCTGACGCCCATTGCCACACGGTCGCGGTCAGCTCGGACAACCGATCTGACCCAAATTTTCCTGCCAAGCAGGGAGCGCACAGAGACGGAGGCCGATCATGAAGAGACTTGAAGGGAAGATTGCCCTGGTCACCGGCGCGGCCCAGGGCATCGGGCACGGGATCGCCCAAGCTTTGGCAGAGGAAGGCGCCACAGTCGTCGTCAACGATCGTGCCCATGCCGAAGCGGCGGCAGAGGTCGTGGCCTCGCTTCAGGCGCTGGGCCAGGATGCCCTATTTTGGCCGGCTGACGTTGCCGATCGTGCGGCGGTGGCAGCCATGTTTGCAGGCGTGGTCGGGCAATTTGGGCGCATTGACATCGTCGTCTCCAATGCCGCCTATTCCGTTCGCGAGCCGGTAGTCGAAGCGGATTGGGCCGGCGTCCTCAGCACGCTGGAGGTAACCCAGTTCGGCGTCTTTCATGTCTGTCAGATGGCGGCGCAGCAGATGGTGAAGCAAGCGCCGAATCCGCGCAGCCGCGGCAAGATCGTCGTCATTAGTTCGGTCCAGGCGGAGGTAGCGGCGGCGCGCTGCGCAGCGTACAATATGGCCAAGGCCGCGATCAACCAGTTCGCCATGACGCTGGCTGTGGAACTGGCGGAACAGCGCATCAACGTCAACGTCATCGCGCCCGGCTGGATCGACACGCCGGGCGAGCGTGCGTTCTACAGCGAGGCAGAGCTGCAGGCGAACGGTCGTCTGCTGCCGTGGGGCCGCATCGGCACGCCGGACGACATCGGCAAAGCCGCAGCATTTCTGGCCAGTGACGACGCCGACTACATTACAGGCAGCGTCTTGCGCGTCGACGGCGGCTACGTCGTCGCACGTAGTACGGTTGATTGAGCCCCAGAAACCCTTGGCACGCCAGCGCTTACAGAAAGTGAAGAGACCATGCCCGCTCAATCGATCCCCCCAACAGACGCCGTCGCCAAGCTGACGGCAGCCTATGGACCGCCCAGCCAGGCAGCGTTTGGCAGTGCGGTCTTCAATCAGTCCGTGGCACCCGACCAGGCGCTTGACGACGCGGCGCAGGCCGCCTATCGCAATTTCGTCGGCGACCTCTGGAGCCGCTACGGCGCTGATGCATGGATGGGGCCATGGCGCGAGCTCTATGCGCGACCGGCACATGCAGAGGCAGATGTTGTCGGCGAGTTGCGAGGGTTGGACGACGCCAGTGCCAGGTCGGCCGCGGAGATGGTGCTTGACAACGACCCGGCGGCATTGGCGGCTGTTTTTGACGACCCGACTCTCGGTGAGTTGCGGGTCTTCGCCATCGGCGATGGCGAGGCAATGTCCGGCCTGCTCATTGCCGGTCGTCGCGTCACCCAGGAAGAGGCGACCTTTCTCGCCTTCCTGATGGATTGACGTTGCTCTGCTGCGGACGGCGGCAAAGACTGTGCCCTGCGCACGACTGCTCGGTGGTAGTGATGTGCACGCGCATCTCTCGCAATGCCTTCAGCCTCCTCCATTTCCCCATGATGTTGGGCGTCATTGCCTATGCCGTCGCCATTGAAGAGGCTGCACTGCATCCAGATGAAGCTCTCTCGGTGGCTGCCCGCGCTGCGCTGGCCGTTGGCTTGCTCCTTTTCGTCGGTGGAATGGCGGCAGTGGTCTGGCGCGCATCAAGCCGGATCTTGCTTGTGCGTCTGCTGCTGATACTGCTCACAGCGGCAATTGTGCTTGCGGTCGGCGGCTATGCACCAGCGGTCTCCTTTGGCATCGGCCTGTTGGGGCTTGCCCTGATTTTGATTGTGGAACAGTTCACGCTACCGGCGCCGGATGATGGCGCAAGCCAGGAGATTTGACGAGGATTCGGTAGGTGCGCTGCCGACTAGCCGGCAGCGCGATCGCAGGCGATCCAACAACCATGCCAAGGGACGAGCACGCCAGAGCCTAAGTCTTGCACCGACGCTTTGCGAAAACACTTTGCAGGCGCCCGAAGAAATGCCGCCGCCAATTCTTGCATTTTGTGCGGTTATTTCTTACAATCATTACCGTGACTATTTCAATCCTTGACTCCAACCTGGCGTAAGTCAGCTCCTCAGACCTGCGGGTTGGCGTCGAGTTTTTTTTTCCGACGCGTGTCCGATACGATATCGGCCTATCACAGAAGTCATCGTACCCTCGTTCGACCAAGTAGGCCAGGTCTGGCAGCGTCCGGAACAAAGTGCCAGCTTGGACGAAGTGCCGCTAACTCGCCGGTCGATCAGGCCGGCAATGCCTCCCTCTTGATAGACTCAGTTCCAATTCGTTAGGTGACTGCGACTGCGCCCGCAACCAACGATCGGTAGGATCTCGGACGTCGCCACTTCGGTGCCGGAGAGACGAACCGCCAGGGAATGAATTCTGGTATTGGCGTACCCGTGTAGAACCTTTTTTGAGACCTTACAATTTGCAGCATGCTTGAAATCACCACGTTAGGTAAAATAGAGATTCGGTTGAATGGCGCTGAAGTTGAGCATCGATTGGAGAGTCGGCGCACGCAATTGATTGTTTTCCTGGCCGTTTCGAGCGGCCCCCAGCCGCGGGCGCTCGTTGCCCGCCTCTTCTGGCCCGAAGCCGATGATGTCTTGGCCCGTACCAATCTGCGCTCGCTTCTCAAACGCCTAAACCAGGATGGCTACCGTCCTTATCTCGAGACAGATCGCGAATCGATTCGTCTGGGCCCCAACGCAGCAATCCACTGCGACGTCTTAACGCTGCGCCCCCTCATCGAACGGCTTGAGGAAGCCAACATGGCGCAGCTAGAGCAAGCATTTGCTCGCTATACTGGCGCCTTCCTTGGCGATCTGTCGATAGACAAGTTACCTCAATACAGTGAGTGGGTTGACTCCATTCGCCTTGAGTTGGAGGCGAAAATGATCCAGCTCTGTTTCCGGCTGGCGCGGCTGTATTTAGCTGCCGAACGCTACGCCGACGCGCTAGCTGTGACCACGCGGCTGATCGAACTTGCCCCGGATGATCACGATGCCATGCTGGTCTATCTCCACACGCTTGTCGCCCTAGGGCACCTTGGCCGCGGCCGGCGCGAGTTCAGCGCCTATGTGCAAACCATGCGCGAAGACCTGCCCGGATGGGAGCCAACGCCAGAGTTGGCGGCATTCGGCCGGCAGTTGATGAACTCAAGTCAGGCTGCGCGCCTAACCCAAGCCGGCGCCGCAGCCTGGCAAGATTCGATCATGCAACCGAAACAACCGATAGAGAGACAGGAGGATAGCCGGCCTACAGCGCATGCCGACGATCACATACCATGCGGCTTTGTTGGCCGGCGCCAGGAAGCCGCTAACCTAGAAAACCTATTGTCTCAAAACGTACGGCTTATTGCCGTGGTTGGCATGGGCGGTATTGGCAAAACAGCCTTTGTCCGCAGTCGTCTCCCCGCACTTCGTCGCCGTTTCGAGGACCGCGTCTATTTCACAAACCTGCAACCGTGCCACGTCGACGTTGAAGGCTGCGTGCAAACGCTGCTTAATGCCGTGGGGGAGGCGCTCGGGCTGCAGTTAGAAACACATACACCCACCTTCGAACAGATTCAAGCTGCGCTGGCAACCGCTCCGTCCTGTCTGGTATTGGATCACTTCGAAACTCTTCAGGCCGGCGTACAGGAATTGGGACGTCTTGTGGAAACTACGCCCTCCCTTACCGTAATCGTCACCAGCCGGCGCACGCTCCAACTTAAAGAGTGCACGCAGCTCAGATTAGACGGTCTTGCGCTGGCTTCACAAGACGGAGAAGTGGAACAGCCAAGCGACGCTGCTGAACTCTTCCTGCAGCGGGTGCGTCGCGTCTATCCACGAATCAGGATCGAAGAGATCGACCCGGTCCTGTTGGACCGGCTCTGTGAACAGGTCGGTGGCCATCCTCTAGCCCTCGAATTGGCGGCCCTACAGCTCGACTTCTATCAGTTGGAAGAAATCGTTGCATCTGTTGAGCAAAACGTTGCGTCGCTCGCCAGCCATGAAGTCGATCGGGCTGAAGACCATCAAAGCTTGCAGGCTCTGCTCGCCGGCATGTGGACCATCCTCTCGCCGGATGCCCGCCAGACCATTGCGGCGCTCAGCCTCTTTGCCAACACCTTCGACCACGATGCAATGCTGGCCGTTGCACCTGCCCCGCTGGCTATCTATCGCGAACTGCGTGACGCCTCGCTGCTACAACCCAGCAAGAGGCCCGGCTCCGTCTCTCTGCACCCACTCGTCCGCCAGTACGCACGATCTCAGCTGTCAGACCCGGCAGTCGGCGCCCGCCACGCTCACTACATACTTGGCCTGCTTGATCTCGAAGAACGTCCACTTGTTCCAGAGCGTGTTACGCAACCGGAGCAGTTCCGGCGGCTGCAGCAGTATGAGCGCGACATCGTTAGCGCATGGGAGTGGGCCGTAAAAAACGAAGCGTGGGAGTTGCTGACGCGGACCATCGTGGGCCTGGGCCACTTCCTCTACGCTGCAAATTTCCACCGCCGGGCTACGACGCTCTTGGAATCGCTCATTGCTGTGCTTGCGCCAGATCTGTTGGAGCCCGGCCATAAGCGCCTGGCAGGCTTGGCTGCGCTCGTGCTAGCATGGCTGCAGTACAATCATGTCGATGCAAATATTGGCGCTGCTTGGTGTCAAAAGAGCGTAGCCTGGCTCGAAGAAGAGGGCACGACCTACGAGCAGGCCGCGGCTTACGCACACTGCGCCAAGGCAGAGATCGTGTTGCGACAGCAGATCACTCAGCAGGAGCAGTGGCTGCGGCGCACGCTTGCGCTATGCAGAGAGCATGGCTATTTGGCCCCTCGCTTTGACGCCAATGTAGCCCTGCTCTATCAATATCTGTATCAGGGACGATGGCCTGAGTTCGAGGCTTTCGACAGAGAGCATGCAAGATTGCTTCCCGAGGTTTCCTGGCTGGGCGAACGCAAGTGGTTCATGCCCTGTTACGCAGCGTTGACCCTACGTCATTGGGACGTGGCGGAGCGGCGTATCGACCAGTATGAAGCAGCGACCGCAAGTCGCTCCAGTTACAAATCTCATCTGGGCTATATCGCTGAATTCAGCGGTCACCTGCTCGCCCAGCAGGACAACCTGAGCGCTGCAATTGACGTACTGCAGCCGGTGCTTCCAGTGGCGCAAGAGTACCAGCCCCATACTGCGGCCCTCGCTTCCGCTTATCTGGCACTGTGGCAAGCGGGTGCAGGGCACGACTCCGCCTCACGTCAAACTATTGCGCAGGCGCTGGCCCTGACGCGTCGGCCCTCATCGAATCGCTTCTTCAACGGCATTGCCTTGAAGACGATCGGCGCTGCGTTTCTTCTACTTGGCGACGGCGCCAGTGCAGAGCATTACTTGGCGCAAGCACTAGAAATCGGTCTTTCCATATCCGACACGACAACGATCTTTACGTCCCTCTTTCATTTATCCACCCTATGGGCCGACGAGCTACCACAAACGCTGATGGGCGAAATTCGACAGCGCGCCCTCGTCTCTCCAGCCATGCATTTTGCCCACCTTCCGCTGATTCGGGCGCGCAATGATGCCCCTGAGATTCAGACGCCCCCGGTGCAGGCCACCACATTTTGGGCCACCGATCTTAGCGTTGTGCGTTCGCTGACCAGAGCAGTAGCCCAGCACACTCCGAAGCTCCGACTGCCGGTCGATCCCAGCCACTCGTAGCATCAGAGGCCCCAAGCAGTCCGGCATAGGCACGGTGGTCGCCCGATCGCACTTCACTTGTACGAAAGTGACGTTGGATCACGCAAGCCCCGCCAATTGGCGCACATTCCACGGTATATGCGCGAAATACAACGCGGGCCCATAGGAAATGCCACGCAAAACTCACCTAAATGCCACGCACTGCTGCTATACTGATCGAATCACGCGATTAATCACAACAGCTAAACTGTTCGGAGATTAGGCAACTCCGGTCGTCAACCGTGCCTCGTATGCATCCCTCGAACATATGTAGGTTTTTTGGTCTAGTTCTGCCACTGCAAGTATTTGCTACGGCAAGCATTCGCCACGTACGTGCAGCATCCTGGATCCTTGCAGGGAAATAGAACCCCCCGTCACCGCAATAAAGTAACTGACAGGTCCTATGACGTGGTAGGCTAGCGTCGGCATCTATTGACGACAGGCGACCATCAAGGTCACGGAAATGCCGAGGCATTCTCGCGCGCATCATTTTCACTATTCTTTGCTGGCAACGCGGCTGGATATCAGCAAGAGCACGGCCCATCACATGATGTGCGTATTGAAAGAGAAAGGCTGCATCATCCCTCGCTACCGGTTGTCTGACGTTCGCAGCGGGCGTTCATCCGTGGTCGACGAACTCTCTGAGACGGGACGGCTGATCTTGAGTTCATCTGTAGCCCGCAACAGGCCTTGAGCGTTGGCGAAATTCTTTATCCGTAATGCTTTTCGTAACGTTGCGTGCGTAAACTATAGGGATGCAAAGGCGTTGCCTTGTATCGCAAACCCGGACTGATACCCGATCAATGTGTGGACGATACCTGGTCACGGGCGAAATCACGGAAAATTGGATGGCAGCAGTTCAGATGAAGACAGTGCTTGGGTCAATTGTACGGCCGGCGTAGTCGCCGGACTCATCACCGTGCTGGCAGCCTGCGGTGGCACAGGACGGCAGCTACTGGCTGGAAGTCGTGGTCAACCCGGACAACCGGCTGCTGGAGAGCGATACGAGCAACAACCGCGTGCGGATTCCGGTGGAGATTGATAATCCGTTGCGCTAGCCCCGGCCTGATTGGGAGCAACCATCCTGGACCGTCTGCAGACCTTGGGGCGGAACAGAGATGTTAACTCATCGTAGACGGAACGCAGCTAAGGCATCTCATCAGTGCGAATGCGTAGCGTCTAGCAAATCATGATCATCGTTGCCCTACATAGCGGAAGAGATAGAATCAGTATGAGCAGAGAGGAGCCTCGGATCGACAGCACGCAGAGTCGCGATGGACCGACATGAAGTACCGGTCAAGGCCCGGCTTGAGGAAAGCGCCTTGCGCGCCAACGGGTCAGTGGTCAAGAAGGATCCATGCATGAGGATTCTGCCGAACAGGTAGAGCCATACAACGTAGAGATGGAACCGCTACACGACTGCGCCTCGCAGCAAGGATCGACCGTCATCACGCTGGGAGCATGTCAGATGAGAAGGACTGCCTATAGCCCTTGGTCACGATCGTCCCGTGGGATCAATGAGCGCAGGAGAAGCGAAGCACCGGCGACCGGCCAGAGTCAATCCGGCGCTCCACCGTCTACAGCAAGACGTGAACAACGAGTTGATCGACATCTTTTGCGATTCAGCGGACCACAACGTGGGGGCGCGCTCTGTAGCGTGCTTCCCGGCAGCATGCTTCCCGGCAATGGCAGGATTCCAGCCGAGATGAAGCAATCACACAGCTAGCATTCAGATTAGGAGAAACAACGATTATGAGTACAAACCGTAAAAAGCAGCGTGCCTGGCGCGTGACGGCCTTCGGGCTGGTGCTTGCCCTGCTGTGGTCAACGATGGCGCCGCTTGCGGCCGTCGTGCCCGGGTCCGCTGGACATTGGCTGTCGGACGTGTCGACTGCCAAAGCCGCGCCCAACGCGCAAGCCGTACCCTCGCCGGTGAACTTCGGCTACCAGGGTCGGGCCTACTCCATCCCCGTGCAAAATTTCGCCGGCGAACAGCCGTGGCAGATGGGATCTGAGCGGCGATACGGTGGTTGTAGGCGATCCGGCCGACGACACCGCTGCCAGCAACGCGGGTGCGGTCTTCGTCTACGTCAACGACGGGACTGGCGCAATGGCGCTGCAAGCCACGCTCACGGCCAGCGATGCTGCTGCCTCAGCCTCGTTCGGCCGTGAGGCCCAAGTCTCAGGCGACACCATTGCCGTCTACGCCCTCGGCGCCGGCGCCACCTACATCTTCGACCGCACAGGCACAAGCTGGAGTGAAACCAAGATATTGCCCGGCGTGGGCGGCGGGCTCTCGCTGGACGGCGACACGCTGTCGGCCACGGTCGGCGGGACGACTTCCATCTTTGGCCGCGACCAGGGCGGCGCCGACAACTGGGGCGTTGTGCAGTCGGGCATCAGCGGCACGGGCGGCCAGCTCAGCGGCGACACGCTGGTAGTCGGCGCCAATGTCCACTACCGCGACCAGGGCGGCGCCAACAACTGGGGCTTCGTAACCACACATGCGTGTCCTTCTAATTCCTCGTTCAGCGGCGATATCGTTGCCGGCAGGTCCGGCGGGTTTTCCAGTCGGATGATCAACATCTGCGAACGGGATGAGGGCGGCGCCGACAACTGGGGCCTGGCCATATACGCTTCCGTTCCCAGCCTGATATCGGCGGTCGTGGCCGGTGACACGGTGGTCGGCAGCGTCATGCCCCAGGAGCCTGCACCGGAGACGGAACAGTATTTCACCTACTTCCGCAAGGTCGGTGGCAGCTGGCAGGAAGACCAGACCGCCTTCACCGCGCTCGTTTTGGCATCTTGAATACCAGTCAAATCCAAAATATGGTCGGCGATGCAGGGCAATTTCCTCTACCTGGGTGACGATACCGAACGCCTGATGTTGAGCGGCACGTCGGGCTTCGGCGACCGGGTCTGGCTCGACGACGGCGACGGCGCCGACAGCAGCGAGCCGGCGTTTGAGGGTCTGGCCATCAGCATCTTTCCCGCCGGCCTGACCACGCCCGTGGCCCAGCAGCTCTCTGACGCCAGCGGCGCCTACCGCTCCGTACCCCTGCCCAGCGGCACGTACACCATCCAGGCCACGCCGCCCAAGCCCTACTACAGCTTTAGCAGCGGCGCTGACAGCGTGGTGGACGCCGGCGGCGCACACACCTTCAGCCTGGCCCAGGATGAGATCAACGACACCACCGACATCGGCGTGGTAGCCCAATCCTACTTCAGCGGCGATTTCATTGCCGGCATGGTCTACGACGACCTGAACCAGGACGGCGCGCACCAACCCTTTGCCGCCGCCATCGGTAACCTGAACAAAGACGAAGGCGGCGTGGCCGGTGTGACCGTCACCGCCTATGACAGCAGTGGTACGGCCGTCGGCAGCGATGTCACTGACGCCAGCGGCCTCTACACCCTGGATCTGAGCGCCACGGCCGAGACCGACCTGCGTCTGGAGTTCACCACCCTGCCTGCCGGCTACGAGCCCAGCGTGCTGGGCGCCGACAATGCCACCTCGGTGGTTTTCGCCAGCCAGGGTGACTACGTCGATTTTGGCATCTTCGACCCGACCGCCTTCTATGGCGACCCGCAGTTGGCCATGACCCGCTTCCGCGGCCAGGACTACAGGAACGGTGAATTTGAGCCCTTCCCGCCGGATGAAGACCCCGAAACGGTCATTACTGCCGCGTACCGGGCCGAACAGCCGTCGGGCAACTACCCCGGCGATGCTCCAAGTGATTACTACACCAACACCGGCTGGGCCGATTACACGGATACCGGCGCGGTCAACGGGTTGGCCTACCAGCCCACTTCCAACACGCTCTTCACCTCGGCCTTCTTCAAGGCCAATGCGCTCTACGGACCGCAAGGGGCCGGCGGCATCTACAGCATCGACCTGGACACCGGCGTCGTCTCCAACTTCCTGGACATCGATGCCTACTTCGGAGCCGACTACACCGGTCCCGACATCGCCTGCGACGGCGCCGGCGATTCATTCGACCCCTTCTGCTTCCACGAGGTTGGTCAGCAGAGCCTGGGTGATCTGGACATTTCCAGCGACTTCCAGACGCTCTACAGCGTGGGCATTCGCACCGACGAATTGTTCGAGATCCCGATCGGCAACCCGCCCACGGCGCCGGGGACGATTAACAAGTACGCCATTCCGCAGCCTGGCGGCTTGCACGGGCAGCGGCATCGCCGACTACGTGCCGCTGGGTCTGGGCGTAAAGGGCGATACCGTCTATGTGGGCACGGTCTGCACGGCTCAGAGTAGCCAGAACCCGGCAGATCTGCGCGCCTACATCTACGCCTTCAGCGGCGGCGCTTCACTCAGGTGCTCGACGTGCCCCTGGACTACCCGCGCAGCTCCTTCGACCCCAATGACCGGGACTGGACACCGTGGCAGCCTTTCTCCGAAACCGACCCGCCCGGCGGCCCATACGATGGCCAGCAGCCATGGGTGGGCGACATCATCTTCGACGGCGAGGATATCGTCTTCAGCGTGCTCGACCGCGGCGGCCACCAACAAGAAAGCGGCGGCGCGACGCCGGGCGGTGACGTCCTGCGCGGCTGCTGGACCGGCGCTGCCTGGAGCCTGGAGAGCAACGGCGTGTGTAACGGTCAGACCACCTTCGGCAACTACGGCTTCAACAACCAGGACGGCCCCGGCAACGGCCTCTTCTACTGGGATCAGCTCGGGTGGAATCACAACGCTATCACGAGCGGCATGGCCCAGGTGCCGGGCTACAACCACCTGGTGGCGCTGGGTACCGACATCCGCTACTTCGGCGGCACCTACGGACCGATGTACATCAACCACGACACAGGCGCCTCGGACATCTGGTCACCAGTATTCGGTATCGGATTTTCCGGTGATTTCTTCGGCAAGGGCAACGGCATGGGCGACCTCGAGATCATCTATGACGTGGCCCGGATCGAAATCGGCAACCGTGTCTGGAACGACGCCAATGACGACGGTATCCAGGACCCGGGTGAAGCCGGAATCGACGGCGTGGTTGTCGAGCTGTGGAAGGGCGGCGTCAAGGTGGCCGAAACCACCACGGCCAACGGCGGTCAATACCTCTTCAGCTACGCAGACAACCCCAACAGCCCGGCAGCCGAGGACTGGAGCTTCACCGTAGATGACGAAGTGCTGGCCAACACCGACTACGAAGTGCGCATTCCCAACGCGGCAGGGGGCAGCCAGCAAGCGCCGCTGAGTGGGCTTTTCCTGACGGTGCAGAATGCGGCGCAACCGGCCATCAGCGGCAAGGTTTCGTCCGACAGCACCAACAACAACATCAGCGATGTGGCCGACTCGGATCCTGCCCTCGATGGCGATGGCACAACCGCAGTCGTCGCCTACACGACGGGCGCACCCGGCGAAAACAATCACGGGTTGGATGTCGGCTTCAGCACCAATTCGGTAGCCGTGAGCCTGAGCTACATCTTCGCCGAACGGCTGGACGACGGCTCGGTCTACTTCCTCTGGGAGACCGCTACAGAGACCGCCAACGCCGGCTTCAATCTCTACATGGAGTTGAGCGAGGGCAATGAGCAGCTTGTCACCCCCAACTTGCTGCCCTCCAGCGTGATTGACTCCGTGGAGCCGGTACGCTATAGCTATCTTGCTCCAGCCGAACTGGTCGGGCAGGGCGAGCGCTACTTCATCGAGATGATCGACCTCGATGGCGTCAGCGAGCGCTATGGTCCGTACAGCTTAGGCGCGGAATATGGCAGCCCGAGCGTCGTCAACCCGAGTGAGTTGGACAGCTCCACGTTCCTGCCCATCATCAGCGGGCGCTAGCAACAGCGCGATCAGCACGTTCTGAACAGTCACACTCGCTAGGCGCAATGCGATGAGTTTGCAAGGGGAATGGCGGTCAAGCCGCCATTCCCCTTGCAAACAGAGCAGATCGAGACCGAATGAGAGACTCAGACACCTACATTGTTCTTAGTGAAATCGACAGGTCACTCCATGCCGATCTCGTGACGCCGCTTATTCGCCACGGTTGGTTGGTGACGGTCGCCTCCAGCCCGGAAACGATCCGCAATCAAGTCCTCCGTTTCGGCATGCCCGCGCTCCTGATTGGGAGCATCAAAGGGCTCCAACAGCTGGAGGAAAAGCTGGCGACCGTTCTGGGCCAGCCGAGAAGGATAGCCTGCCTGGCGATCACCTGTTCGGAAGAAGAGTACATGAAGGGCTGGCCCTCGGAAGAAGCGATGTCCTGGCTCAAGACCGATGATTTTATCGTCTGGCCGGCAGCGGAGGCTGAAATCATCCTGCGTGTTGAGCGCATCCTGCACGTGCACTGCCTCTCTGCCGGGTCGCGCTCGCTGCGCGTGGCTCGGCCCGGGAATGCAATCCTTCCTGACTCGCTGCTGCAGGAAACTCCGTGGGAGAAGCGGCTTTCAGCCACGGAACGCGAAATCGTCCATAGGTTAATTGAGGCCGAAGGCGATGTGGTTCCGCTAGAAGAGCTTGCACGCTTCATCGATGCGCCCACTCTCGCCGCGCGCGTCAATGCGCTACGCGTCCACATCACGCGCCTGCGCAGGAAGATTGAGGCAGATCCTGGAAAGCCAAACCACATCGTCACCGTGCGTCGCGTCGGCTATCGTCTAGCTGAGAAGGGCAATTCGGAAGCGCACGCATCTTGACAGGTGCGGCCGGCGTTCTTCGCCTGCAGCCGCCATATAGTGGCGCACAGTGTAACAAGTTGACAATCCCCACACATGGGGTAGGCCTGAAAATTTGCAGCCTGGCCCAATTTGCCAATGCGGCGCGCCGCAGCAAAATCACCCACGACCGCCAAGCCTCCCCATAGCCGATCAACCCCTGGCCCGTCTCCACCCGCACAATAACGGCGTGGGTTTGCCTGCGCCGGGCCGACCAGGCACAAGTCAAATCTTGGACGCCGGGTCCGCCACCTCTTCAATGCGCTAGAGAATGCCTGTTGACAGACCAGCGATCTAATGCCAGACCCAGGAAATCTTGTTCTCAATCAGCTAGACGCATCGTTACTCAGTAATGCGCTCAACTGAGTTGAGGGTCCATGCGGCGCTTTCAGGATCATAGTCCAGCACGTACTCAACGCGGGCAGCGTCACTAGCCGCACGCAACGTATAGTTGAACTCTATCCCTTTCACGACCATCTGGCCGTTCGGGGTGAAGGTGATACGCTGCGCCTTTTCATTGCCGCCTTCTTCGAATTGGGCCAGAAAAAACTCAACGCGCGGCTCGCCCACAAAGTGGCCGGCCTCATCCAGCGCGATGGAACGGACGCCCGAATCGCGGCCGGAGCCAAAGTAAAGTCGCTTGCCGTCAGCGCCGTTGTAGACGCCCACACCCATGGCATCTACGTTGGCAAAATAGTCAACCACTTCGGCGCTCTCCTGGTCTACCTGCACGAGACGCCCCACTTCGTCGGTTGCCGTGGAACCGGCGATCGAACCAGCATAGATACTATCCGTATCGCAGTCGTAGAAGAGACCGAGAACACCGAAGGGATTCGACTGCGTGGGCTGCTGGGCGGCTGGCAGGTCGACCCACTCGGCCATCGCGCCCGTTGCGGAATCAACTTTGTAGATTTTGTTCTGCTCGGACGGCGCATTGCGGGAGAGATCGATGAACGGCGTCGGCGCCGTGTAGATATTACCAGCCCAATCGTAGACAAACGGGCCCAGTTGGCCGGCGTCATCCCACGTCTCATCCTGGTAGACCTGGCCGCCGGCATCGCTGAGGGTCAGGCCCACAAATCCCCTGAGACTCGTACCGACGTAGGTCGGTCGGTCAAGGGGCAGCTGTAGAGGAAAGGAGGGTGGGGCTTGGCAATAGTTGGCCCGCCCCGGTGGCAGCACCTGGGTCCCCGGTGTCGATTCAGGGTCCGCCACAGCAGTGGCGGTCGGTGACGCCTGCAGGTCACCGCCTGGAGGTTGTGTGCTCCGGTTTAGAAAAAAGACGAGACCGACGCCAAATAGCACGACCAGGAGGAGTAGAGGCCAAAGCCACGGCCGCCCGTTGTTTTGGCGGCGCCTGCCCGCCTGTTTCGCGCTTGACTTCTGCTTTTGACGCTTGGCCACGTTCCGCTCGCCTTCTACTCATTGCCAATCGGCACAAACATGGGACCAGCCGCACACGGCCACACGTCCGCATCGAAGAGGCCATCAACCACGGTGAGGTTTGCCCAACAGTATTCCGATCCAGGCGTATCGTCGTTCTCGATCTGCGGCACATACCAGATAACGATCTCCTCACCCACAATGGATTCGGGTGGCTCATCGATAAACTGATCCGGGCCTTGCCGAAAGCCCTCGTTGCAGCAGGATCCCAATGTCATCAATTCGCTTGCACCCTCAGCATCTTTGGCAAGACTTACATAGACGTAGGCGTTGTCGCCCCGTTCCTCATCCCACTGACCCTGGCCAGGTTCCAAATAGTAGCCGGTGCCGGGATCATCTGTGGCAGTGATGCGGAACTGGTAGCCTTCGGGCGTATAGACCGTTGCGTCGGTCTGCTGGCGCCAGTCCTCTACCATCCACTCGTCCCAGGTCTCCCCCGTCCATTCGGCAAACGTCTGGCCCCCGTCGGCAGGTTCAGCCAGATCGATGCGCATGACCGGCCGGTAGACGCCGTCATTGCCGCAGCCACGGCCTAAGTTGACGCCCACGATACGGAAGCGTCCGTCCTGATAGAATTCGAAGCGCTGCTGGTAGCGATAGTTGCAGGGCGCCGGCCATAGCGGGTGCGCATAATCTTGCAATAGGGCAAACCCAACCGTCTCGCCCTGCTCAACAATATCGACCACCTCAGGAGGAGATGTGGCCACCACGGCCGAAGAGCTAAACTTGGGGCACCCCACGGCATCGCTGTAACCAAAGCCCTCGGTCTGGGAGTAACGGACGTGCCAGTCGACAATTTTGGCGCTGTCGAGCACAGGCGCCCCCTGAAACGTAACCTCAGAAATCCGCAGTCCGTCGGACGCGGTGAGAATGTAGTCGAGTTGCCAATCATCCTGGGCCAGCTGGTTCTCCTGCTGGCAATAGTCTTCGAAAATCTCCTCGATTTGGATAAGCTGTTCAGTGGGGCGCCCCTGGCTGAAGTCGCCAACATCGGTCCACCGCACGCCCACCAGCCGCTCGTCGGTCAGATCGACGACTGCCCAAAGCGCACGGTCACCGAGAACGAACGTCGGCGCCACGCAGAGATGTTCGGAGTTCTCACACGCCGAATTATTCAGGGCCGTCTTGGTGTTGGCCATGATGGCCTCTGTCGGCTGTGTGCCGAGTTCGGCCACCACTTCAGGCGCGGTCAGCGCGATCTCCAGCGCCAGCTCAGCCAGCGCCTCACTGAGTTCGGGTTGAACCCCGCGCAGATGATCGACGGCGAGTACTACCTCTTGACCCAGGTCCACTGTCGCCGTGGACGTCTGATTCAACGCATAGTTATAGAGTTCGACACGATAGCAAGAATTGGTGGCGCAGGCCTGGGTGGCGTCTGTGACATCGCTGGGTCGGGCTGGATAGACGGCCATCACTTCGCTGCGCAGGGGCTGGCCATCGGTCAGGCTGCGCGAAAACTGGACAAAGTCGGCGCTGGCCAGCGCCAGCGCCTGTGCCCGCGCTTGCTCCGTTTCCAACGTCTGTTCATCCAACGTCACGATTGGCGGCTCCATGGCAAACGCGGCCGCAGTACGTGTCGCGCGCGCGGCCAATGCCGGCACGCGGGTCAGCATTTCCTCGCGGCTGACTGGCGGGGCCAAACGGCCTCCTGCCGGCGCAGTTGCCGTCGGCGAAGTGCGCTCGATCACAACAATCTGTGTTGCTGTCGGGAGGGGCGTGGATATCGGGCCGGCGGCACGATTTCCGCCGCAACCAGACAAGAGAAATATCAGGAGAAAAAGAAAGAAGCCAAGCCTTTCCCAATGACGATCTACCAAAACGAGCGACAAAGCCATCTGCTCTCCCCATTCAATGCCAGACACGCGCGACCCAACAAGTTCGCACGTGATCCACGCCCGGCTCCAAGTTCCAAAATCATAGCACAGGCGGAACCCAAAAACCTAACCGATACCCCTGCATCCTGCACGTGCACTGCCTCTCTGCCGGGTCGCGCCCGCTGCGCATGGCTCGGCCCGGGAATGCAGTCCCGCCTGACTCGCTACTGCAGGAAAATCCGTGGGAGAAGCGGCTTTCCGCCACGGAACGCGAAATCGTCCATAGGTTAGTTGAAGCCAAAGGTGATGCGGTTCCGCTAGAAGAGCTTGCGCGCTTCATCGATGCACCCACTCTCGTCGCGCGCATCAATGCGCTACGCGTCCACATCACGCGCCTGCGCAGGAAGATTGAGACCGATCCTGGAAAGCCAAGCCACATCGTCACCGTGCGTCGCGTCGGCTATCGTCTAACTGAGAAGGGCAATTCGGAAGAGCACGCCTAGCGACTGCGCAAAGATGTCCCACAGCGCCATGTCAATGCCGCCCATTGCACAGACGGAGATGCCGCGCCGGCTGAGCCGGGGCGCGGCGTGCCCATAGGTCATGGCCAATTCTGTACGCGGCCCATTGTACATCTTCTCCCAGACATACTCCGGCCGTGTCGGATCCTCGCCAAGAATCTCCGGGCCAAGTTCACGCTCG
>CAWEEJ010000095.1:0-91878 GCA_963807905.1 uncultured Chloroflexia bacterium
CTTGGATTGACGATCCGTTTACCCGCGGCGGAACCTAAATGCATGGGCACGAACAAGCTCGCAAACTCGTCAAATATAGATTGCCGATGCATTAGCGCGCTTCCGTCCACTCGGGGTTGGCAAACTGGCTGCGGATGAGCTTGCCCGCCCGCCGCATCTCACTTGGGGTCGGCTGGCTCGGCTGCAGCGACAGATCCAGCGCCTCGGCAAAGCCCTTGGCCAGCGCAGCCTGAACGTGGTCAAATGCCACCGATGGGTCGTCGTCAGCCACGCCCATGGCCTCGGCCAGGGTGCAGGCGCGCTGGGCCAGTTCGCGGCGCAAAGCCGCCGCGTCAGCCGGATCAAGGATGAGCACGTCAATGAGGCGCGTGATGTCGCCGCGCAGGGGCAGACTGCCGTGCTGGAGCACGTAGCCGGCGCGCCGGCTTTGTGCGCTGCCCATGAGTTTGCGCCCGTCGGCAGTGATTTCGTAGGCGCTGGGCACTTCAAAGCAGGCCGCCGAAACATCCTTGCCCGTTCGCACGCTGCCCGGCGCTTTGCTTACGCCCCCTACGCCGACATAGCGCAGCCCCGTGACCAGCGCATTGCTCAGCCGCAGGTAGGCGTCCATTACGCCGCCATGCACGCGCGGTTCATCTGCCGGCGCCAGCACAGAGTAGGTCAGTTCGTCCGTATGGAGGATGGCCCGTCCGCCTGTGGGCCGGCGCACCAGTTCGTAGCCGACGGCATCAATGGCGGCCACATCTACCTCGGCCACGGGCTGATGGCGCCCCAGGCTCACTGCCGGCGGCTGCCAGCGATAGAAGCGCAGGGTGGGCAGGCTGTCGCCCGCGGCTACGGCTTCAGCCAGGGCCTGATCGAGCGCCATGTTGGCCGGGCCCGAACGGGGCTCGGCATCCACCACCAGCCGCCACGCGGCCAAGTCGAAGCGCTCACGGGTCAGGGCGTCGCCTTCGGCAAAGATGTCGATCATGCCAAACTCCATCCTCGTTACTACGCTCTTGTTTGCGGGAACGGCAAGGGCGTCACGTCGGCAACTCCGCCGCTCACCTCAACTCGGGTCCCCGCGGCATTGGCGGGCCGCTTGATGATCGCCAGGGCGATCGGTGCGTCCGAAGTTGGACTGAGCGCGGCGCTTGTTACAGTACCGACCGCACGGCCCTCTACGCTCACCGGCGCGCCGGGGTGCAGCACGTCTTCACTGCGTAGACCGACCAGGGTCTTGGTGACCTTGTCATAGGTGATTTGGCGGGCGATGATCTCCTGCCCCGTGTAGCACCCCTTGTCCTCGGCGCACGCCCACTCAAGACCGACTTCCAGCGGGTTATAGGCATCGGTAATCTCGGCACCGGCAATTGGACGTCCCAACTCAATCCGGCGCACCTGATAGGCGGCGTCATCCTGCAGCACCGTTGCGCCCGCTTCCTGCAACTGATCGAGAAATGGCTTCAAGGCGGAGGTGGGAATCAGTAGCTCGTAGCCCGGCACGTCGAAATGCACCTGCTTGATCGCCGTCACGTCGCCCTGTCGTTGCCACGCGCCGTCGTCGGCGTTGGTCAGGTCAAAGCCTAGCCTGGCCAGCACTTCATCGCCTTCGGGCCCCATGAGCCGCGCCCGCTTCACGTGCTGGCTGATGTCGCCGACCTGGACCTTGTCCATAAAGAAGATCTTGCCGCGCAGGTTGGCTGTGAGTCCGGCGGCTTCACCCTCGCCGGGCAAGAGTAACAGATCGTCATCGCGACACATGACCGTGAAGGCAAATAGGCTGCGGGCCACGTCGCTCGTCAACACGGTGACTGTGGACGTGCCCGGCGACAGAGCCAGGATATCGTTGGTCGACATGCGCTGCAGGAAATCGGCGCGCCCGCTGTCGGAGAGCAATAGCACGCCATGATCGGGTCGCATCTGTGCGACGGCGCTATTGCGCAAGCGCTCATAGTCTGCTGTGACTTGTTTGGATAGAGTTGTACTCATACATACCGTCCCTCTGAAACGATTGGCGCGACTATCGAACAATTGGCGCGACTGTCGTTAAGGATAGGCGCTGCTATCGTTCTATTCTACACCAATTCCCTCGCCCAGTTGGTAACGCGCAATGAAATCAAGGACCAGCCCGAACATTTCCTGGCCCTCGCCGGTCATCTCCTCACCGATCTGGAGGTAATGGCTCACGTCTTCATAATAGTAGGTCTCAACCGGGACGGCAGCCTCGGCCAGTGCGTCCGCCAGCACATAGGCCTGCTCGATGGGCAGAATGCGGTCGGCTGCCGTGTGGATAATCAACGCCGGCGGCAGATGATCGGCGCGGTAGACGGGCGAGTAGCGCAGGATGTCGAGCGGCAGCAGGTTGGGCTGGCCAAAGCTGGGAATGGCCAATGCATAGCTCGGCGGCAACTGAATCTCTCCGCCATAAAAGGCCTCGGCCAGTGCAAAGCCGTCAGCGATGCCGCCCAACGTAACCCAGGCCGCGAAGCGTTCGGGATCGGCCTGCACAAGACGTTGGATGATGGCGCTGGTGAAGCTGCCGCCCAGGGCAATTGCCGGCTTGGTGGGATCGATATGGGGCGTAAGCGCGCCATCCACGGCCAGCTGCAGGGCAATCCGGGCATCGGCCGTCTGGCGATCAATGTCCAATCCCCGCGCGCCCACGGGCGAGAGCGCGACCAGGGCATACCCCTGGTCGGCAAAGGCGACGCTGACGTCCTGCCAGCCGTCGACATCACCGGGATAGCTAAAGAAGAGCAGGGGCAGCTGATCGCCCGGCGCCACGTCGGTGGGCAGGTAAACGCGCAGGGTGTCGACCGTGGCCCCGTCATAAGTGAATTCGTAGCGCAGCACCTGAGCCGCTGCGTCAGGCGGGAATGCGGCGGTGGCGGTATAGGTATCGGTCAACGTGAGATCAATCGCGGTCGCCAGGTCGGCCGGCAAAGGCGGAATGCGGCGCTCTTGCAGCTGCAGCGGGGGCGCTGCGGTCACCTCATTTTCAGTCACGCTCAGGATTATGGGCAGACCCGCATCGTCCTGCAGTACCGCTTCGCCATAGCCAGGGGCGACTGCAGCCGGCACATAGCGGCCCACGGGCAGATCGTCAATCTGATAGCGGCCGGACGCATCGGTTCTACCCGCGTGGGGCGTACCCGCGGCTCTGCGAGCAGCACCGTCGCGCCTGCAAGCGGTGCATCTGCAGCCAACACGAGTCCCGTCACCGAGCCTGTGGGCCCATCCGCCGGTGGCGCGTCATAGACGCCCATTGCGCGTGCAACGCGATAGGTTAGCACGTTCAGGCCTGGCGACGGCTGGCAGGCGCTTGCCGCCAGGACCGAGACCAGCAGAATAAGCAGCAGAAAAGCAGATCGATGTGTCTTCATGGCGCGGGATTATATCATGCGCAATATCGAGCGGCCAGCGCGGGCATAATAATGACGGGTGCACCCCACAATGTCATCGAGGGTGTCAGGCCGGAGCTTTTGCGCCCTTGCTTTGGGTGACGGTATAATTCCTCCCTTGCGTTACGCAACCCAATCTTGGAGATCAGACATTCGCATATGAGCAACGCTGGCTACTATCGCTATCCCACCCTTCACAACGAGACGGTTGTCTTTGTGTCCGAAGATGACCTCTGGCGCGTGCCCACCGGCGGCGGTGAAGCACGACGACTCACGTCAAATCGCGGCGAGGTCACCTCTCCTATGCTCTCCCCTGACGGCTCGCAGGTCGCTTTTGTCGGTCGCGAAGAGGGCGCGCCGGACATCTATGTGATGCCGGCGACGGGCGGTCCAGAGCACCGGCTAACCTTCCTGGCCAGCATCATGCACATCGTGGGGTGGGATGAGACCGGCCAACACATTCTTTTTGCCACCAACTACGGCCAGATGGTCCGGGGAGAAATGAGCCTCTTCCAGGTTCCAGTCGAGGGCGTCAATGGTCAGGTAGAGTCACTTTCCTTTGGCTTTGCGCGTTCGATCACCTTTGGACCGAATGGCGGCGTGGTGCTCGGTCGTAACACCAACGACTCCGCGCGGCGAAAACGCTACCGGGGCGGTACCACAGGCCATTTGTGGATCGACCGCCAGAGTACGGGCGAATTCAGCCGCTTTCTCAGCGATTTGGACGGCAATATCGCGTCGCCCATGTGGCTGACGGTGAATGGCGCGGAGCGCGTCTTTTTTGGCAGTGACCACGAAGGCATTGGCAACCTCTATAGCTGCACGCCGGCCGGTACGGATGTGCGCCGCCATACGGATCACGAAGACTACTACGTGCGCAACCCGTCAACGGATGGTCAACGGATCGTCTATCACGCCGGGGCCGACCTCTTTCTGTATGACCCCGCCGCCGACCGATCGGCGAAGATCGACGTGACCTATCATAGTCCACGCGTGCAGCGTAATCGCAAATTTGCCCACGCCAGTCGCTATATCGACAGCGCCCGCCTGCATCCCACCGGCGACGCCATGGCGGTCACGGCACGGGGCAAGTCGTTTGCGTTCTTCAATTTTGACGGACCCGTTCTCCAGCACGGCAAGCGCGAGGGTGTACGGTACCGTCTGGCTGATTGGCTAAACGACAGCCGTCGCCTCGTTATGATATCGGACGATCCGGGCGAAGAGGTGTTGGAGATTCACGATACCACGCCCGGCGGTCAAGTCGTGCAGCTCGACGGCCTGGACATTGGCCGGGCTGTGTCATTGCGCGTCTCGCCGACGGAGGATAAGGTTGCGCTGACCAATCATCGTCATGAACTGCTGCTTGTCGATCTGAATGAACGCACCGTCACGCTGGTGGATCACAGTCCCTATCGCCGCATTGCCGGCCTTGACTGGTCGCCAGATGGCAAGTGGCTTGCGTACGGCTATGGCAGTACGCCACAGAAGACGGAGATCCGGCTCTACAATCTGCACGTTGAGGATCATGCCGACGACGAGACGGAGCCGCTCCCCAATCCCATTAGCGTGACGCAGCCTGTGCTGCACGATGCCCAGCCCGCGTTTGATCCGGCCGGACGCTATCTCTATTTTCTGAGCGAGCGCGAATTCAACCCCGTCTTTGACGGCTTGCATCTGGATCTCGGCTTCCCGTGGGGCATGCGGCCCTACTTACTCACGCTGCAGGCCGATCTGCCCAATCCCTTCGTTCCGCACCCCGAACAGGGCGACGATGAAGATGACGATGACGATCATGACGCGGCACCCGCAGGAGATGACAATCACGGGAATGAAGATGAAGACGAGAGCCTCGAATCCGATAGTCAAGATGATGATGCCGAAGGAGATGAGTCTGATGTGACCGACGCCGTCGTCATGGCTGCGCTCGACCAGGCCGCCGACGCGGGCGCGACCGCCAGCCCGGCGCAAGGCCAGGACACTGGCGCGTCCGCTGCGTCATCGTCCGAGGCAGACTCAGCGGGTGATAAATCTGCGCCTGCCGACCGGATTCAAATTGACCTGGACGGCATCGAACGACGCATCTTTGCTTTTCCTGTGCAAGACGGGCGCTACGGACGCATTGCAGGCATCAAGGGCAAGGCGCTCTTTAGCGAATTTCCCATCCACGGCATGCTCGATGGCGAGAATGATTGGGATGATGAGGACGAGTTGGAAGCAGGCGCCCTGCGCGTCTGGGACTTCAAGGAATACAAGAGCAGCACGCTGGTAGAAGACGTGCGCTGGTTCAACCTTTCCCGCGATCGGAGCAAGCTGATCTATGGCGTGGCTGGTCGTTTGCGCGTCATTGCGGCCGGCGAGAAGCCGGCGTCGGAACGTGGCCACCCGCGCAAGACCGGCTGGGTCAACCTGAATCGCATCAAGGTATCCATCGATCCCCAAAGTGAGTGGGAGCAGATGTTTCGGGAGGCGTGGCGGCTCCAGCGCGATCAATTCTGGACGGAAGACATGAGCTCGGTTGACTGGCAAGAAGTCTATCGGCGCTACTTCCCGCTGATCGAGCGGGTCAGCTCGCGCAGCGAGTTCAGCGATCTTATGTGGGAGATGCAGGGCGAACTGGGTACCAGTCACGCCTATGAATATGGCGGTGATTATCGACCGTGCCCCTACTATGGCCAGGGGCATCTGGGTGCGCAGGTCACCTGGGACGCCGAGGCTCAGGGATATCGGATCGGCGAAATTGTCCAGGGCGATCCCTGGAATGCCAGGGCGACCTCGCCCCTGGCCGAACCGGCCATGGACATACAGCCAGGCGATCTGCTCTGCGCCATCAACGGACAGCTGCTTGATGCAGAAACGGGGCCCGCTCAGCTGTTGGTCAATCTGGCGCTTGAAGAAGTGCTGTTGACCTTTGCCGATCGCCAGGAGTCAGCAAACGGTGATGCCGGCACGGCAACGGCAGAGAGCCAGGAGGCGGAGCCGGCGGCAAAGACGCGCAGCGTTGTGGTGCGGACGCTGGCGGATGAGAGACCGGCTCGCTACCGGGCATGGGTCGAAGAAAACCGCCGGCGCGCTCATGCAGCCTCTGCCGGTCGGGTCGGCTACGTCCATATTCCTGACATGGGTCCGAATGGGTACGCTGAGTTCCACCGGGGGTATCTGGCCGAGATCGACCGGGATGCCCTGATCATCGACGTGCGTTACAATGGCGGCGGTTACGTCAGCCAGCTCATTCTGGAGAAGCTGGCCCGGCGCCGCATCGGCTACGACCTTTCGCGCTGGGGCGGCATGATGCCCTATCCGCTAGAGTCGGTCGCCGGTCCGCTCGTAGCATTGACCAACGAGCATGCCGGCAGCGACGGCGACATCTTCTGCCACAGCTTCAAGCTGATGAAATTAGGGCCGCTAATCGGCAAACGGACCTGGGGCGGCGTAATTGGCATCTATCCCCGGCACACGCTGGTTGACGGCACGGTGACGACCCAACCTGAGTTTAGTCTTTGGTTCGAAGATGTGGGGTGGCACCTGGAGAATTATGGCACGGAACCCGATATCGAAATCGATATCAGTCCTCAGGATTACGTTCACGGGCGCGACCCGCAACTGGAGCGCGCCATCGTCGAAAGTTTGCGTTTATTGGATGAAACGCAGATACTCAAACCGGACATGGCATCACGTCCCAACCGGGCTTTGCCGAAATTACCGCCACGCTCATCTGATTGAGCTGCGCGACAGGCAGAATGTCATACCCTCTTCGGGGCGACGGAACCTAGCCCGAGAGAGTCGTCGTTAGACAAAAAGAACTACTTGACAAGCAGCAATCAATCACTAAACGGCTGAGTCAATCACGAATGATGGAGAGTTCAAGCATGCGGAATCGATACGGAATTCTTATCTTTGCGCTGGCGGCGCTTGTTCTGGCTTTGGCGGCCTGTGCGCCAGTCATTGCGCCAGAGGCCATGGAGACTGCCCCGGCGCCAGAGGAAACCGTCACCCCTGCGGAGGAAGCCACCCCTGCGGCTAGTGAAGAGGTTGATCCCGACGCGGTCGTCACGGATTTTGAGGATGTCGAACAGGGGTCGGTGGAACAAGAGTTGGTGAGTAGCGAAACGAGCCTGGACATCTGGGCCGATGAGACGCGTGCACCTGTTTTGCGGCAGATCGCTGTAGAATTTGAAGCCGCCACCGGCATTCCCTTGACGATCACGGAATTGCCCTTCGATCAGATTCGCTCCACATTTGAGAAGGCTGCCGTCACTGACGAAGGTCCCGACATCATTGTTGGCCCCTTTGGCTGGGTAAGCGAGTTGCAGGCACGTGAACTGCTGGCCGAAGTCGATTTGGGCGACAAGCGCGAGGAGTTCCTGGACTCGGCCATCGACGCGTTCGAGATCGACGGCACGCTCTATGGGATGCCGTACGCAACCGAAAACCTGGCTCTTGTCTACAATCCGGAACTTGTTGCAGAACCGCCGACGACCTGGAGCGAGCTTGCTGAACTGGCCGCTCAACTAGAGGCCGATGGCGTGGTCGAGCAAGGCTTCATCCGCCAGAGTGGCGATCTTTACCACTTCTACCCGATTCTGAGTGCGTTTGGCGGCTATCTCTTTGGTGAAGAAGGCGACGAGTTCAACGTTGAAGATCTGGGGGTTGACGGCGAGGGCGCGCAGGCTGCATTTGAGTGGCTTGCCACTATGGTCGACGCCGGCAGTCTTGATGGGGCCGCCAACGTGGACTACGATGCCATGCACGGCGCCTTCGAATCCGGCGATGCGGCCATGATGGTGACTGGACCATGGGCACTGCCCCGGCTCCGGGCATCAGGCGTACCCTTCGTCGTGACGACGCTGCCAGGCGAGCTTCAAGATGCCGCGCCGTTCCTGGGCGTACAGGGCTTCATGATCAATTCGGACAGCGAGAATCCGGAATTGGCCCAACGCTTCCTGACCGAATTTGTCGCCACCGAGGAGATTATGCAGGAGATCTTTGAAGGCGATCCCCGTCCTTCAGCCTTCCTCTCCATTCGCGAGTATATCGAAGATCCGGATCTCTACGGTTTTGCCGAGGCCGGCGAAATGGGCCAACCGGAGCCGACTCTGCCTGCCATGTCCCTGATTTGGGAAGAGTTGGACCTGGCGCTGCGTCAGGTGGCGGCCCAGGAGTTGACGGTGGAAGAAGCGCTCGAGCAGGCCGCGGAATCAATCCGAGCTGACCTGGCTGAGGCCGAGGCTGAGGCATCGGAATAGCGGCCGCAAGTACGCCGGTACGAGCGCAAAAGCGAGCGCAAAAAAGTGTCACATCAGGCGCCCCGTCCTTCATTGACGGGGCGCTTTTCTTTGGCGCGATTCTGCCTCTGCAGAACGGTCCGTCATGCTTGATTGGTCAACCTGTGCCTGTAAGGTTTGTTAGGTGATTGCTTCGAATTTGCATAAGCTTGACATCTCAGTCGAGGCCCAGTATAATCGAAAGCGCAAACGGTTGCATTTGCCTCAGGATTGCATCCGACCGACGCTCCTTGAACCCGACAACCATGACGACGATTCGTGATGTAGCCCAGGAAGCCGGCGTGCATCCCAGCACGGTAAGCCGCGTCTTCTCGGGCAAGGCGAAGATTAGCGCAGAAACCCGCGATCGCGTCCTGGCTGCGGCTACCGCGCTTGACTTTCACCCAAATGCCATCGCGCGCTCGCTCAGCGTCCAGCGCACGAACACGATCGCAGTCGTTGTGCCCCACATTTATGACGGCTACTTCACCGACGCCTTCTTTCCCCAGGTCATGCGCGGCCTGTTGGGGGTCGCTTATGAACGCGGCTATCGTGTCCTGGTTAGCGGCAGCAGCACCCATCAAGACGAAATAACCCAGACCTTTGACATGTTGGGCTCACGTCAGGCCGACGGCATTGTCGTGCTGACCAATCGACTGGACGTCGACACGGTTGGCGCGCTGCAGCGTCAAGAGACGCCCTTTGTGCTCTTGGGCCGCCCCCATGATGAAGCAGCAGATCTCTGCTGGGTCGATACGCAAAATGAGCTGGCGGCGCGACTCTGTGTCGACCATTTGCTGGCGCTCGGCCACCGCCGCATTGCCTATGTCGGCGGGGATCCCGAAGTGAAGGTCGTCCGTGAGCGGCTTACCGGCTATTGTGCGGCCATGGCCGAGGCGGGCTTGGCCTGTCGTACCGAGTGGATCGACTACGGATACTTCGCCGAGGATGGCGGCTATCAGGCCGTCCAGCGCATGATGACGTTGGGCCCGGACGCGCCCACTGCCTATTACGCTGCCAATGATCTCATGGCGATTGGCATCCTGCGTGCCTTGCGCGAACAGGGCCTGCGGGTACCGGGGGACGTTTCAGTCGTGGGGACCAACGACTCGCCAGCGGCCGGATATGTCTCGCCACCGCTGACATCGTTGCACGTCCCGTACGCTGCGATGGCGGCTGCAGCCGGTACCATGTTGATACAGCTGATTGCACGTGAGCCGATTGTAGACCGTCACCGCTTGATCGATAGCTATTTGATCCAGCGGGGCTCAACGGGCCCTTGGCCGGCGCCGTTGGGCGCGATGAACGGCGCGCATACGACGGCGAACATCGGTTTATAGTCCTTTCTTTCGCGGACGCGTGCCATCCAATGCAGTGCAACCCCGGCGCCAACGTGCCGGTTGCAGATTTCGTTTGTTTACCGTGTTTCTATCAATGTTCCTATTGCAAAAAGGAGAAACTTATGCGCAATAGACTCTGGTTGTCGATCTCGATGATGATCATCGCAACCTTGATCCTGGCCGCTTGTGGCGGCGGCGCGGCCCCTGCCGCTCCGGCCGAAGAGGCAGCCGCAACTGAAGCGCCGGCCGAAGAAGCCGCTGCTGAAGAAGAGGCTCCTGCGGAAGAAGAAGCTGCGGAGGCTACCGAAGAACCGGCTGAAGAACCGGCTGAAGAAGCTGCTGCAGAAGCTACCGAAGCGCCGGCCGAAGAAAGCGCTGCTGCCGCTGGCGGACCGACCCTGACCATCTGGGCCGATGAAGTACGCGCCCCGGTGCTGGAAGAGATTGCCGCAGGCTTCAGCGACCAGTACGGAGTCGGCATTTCAGTTGTCCAGAAGGGCTTTGGCGACCTGCGCGGTGATTTCATTGTCGCCGCACCCACGGGTGAAGGCCCAGACATCCTGCTTGGCTCCCACGACTGGATTGGCGAACTCAATGCCAGTGGCTTGCTGGCGCCGATCGATCTGGGCGCCAATGCAGATAGCTTTGCCCCCAATGCGGTAGCCGCGTTCACCTACCCAGACGGCAATCTGTACGGTATGCCGCAGGCGGTAGAAAATGTTGCCTTCTTCTACAACACGGATCTGGTCGAGGCAGCGCCGGCCACGTTTGAAGAGATCACGGCGCTCTCTCAGGAAATCATGGATGCCGGCACGAAATATGGGTTCCTGCGCATGGCCGGTGATCCCTATCACTTCTATCCGATCCAGACGGCCTTTGGCGGCTACATCTTCGGTTCGAATGAAGATGGCTCCTACAACGCTGAAGATCTGGGCCTGAACAGTGAGGGCTCCATCGCCGCGCTCGAGTGGTACGAGAGTCTATACGCTGACGGTCTCTTGGACGTTGGCGCCAACATTGACGGTGGCCTGATGCTTTCTGCCTTCCAGAATGGCGATGCGGCCATGATGATTAGCGGACCGTGGGCGCTTACCGGCATCCGCGAGGCGGGCATACCATACGCGGTAGCGCCGATTCCTGCCGGCTCTGAAGCCGGTAGTCCGTTCCTGGGCGTCCAGGGCTTCATGGTCAACTCCTTCAGCGATAACGAACTGCTTGCGCAGACGTTCCTGCAAGAGTTTATCGCGACTGACGAGACCATGCAGGCATTCTATGACCGGGATCCGCGTGTGTCGGCCTGGACTCCGGTTGCGGAAGCGATCGAAGACCCCGATCTTCAAGCATTCATGGAAGCTGGGATGGTTGCAAACCCCATGCCCAACATTCCGGAAATGAACTCGGTCTGGGGCGGACAGGAGGATGCCATCACGCTGATCGACAATGGCACTTCCTCTCCACAGGAGGCGGCTGACCAGGCGCAAGAGCAGGTTTCCTCTGCGATTGCAGGCGGCGAATAAGCATCAATGAGCACCCTACCTCAGGGTGCGTCGGGGGGCGCTGAGGCGCCCCCTGGTGCTGCCCCCACCAGCATCACCTCTCTGCTCATCCGTATTGTCGTCCTGGGCATCATTGATGCCATGACCATTTGGCTGGTCTATCAAATGGTTGGTGACGGATACTGGCCACTGGCGGCGGTCTTGGCGGCCGTCACGATCGGCATCAACATCGTTTTCTTGGCCGAACGTTTCTACCCGCTACGTTACATCACCCCCGGTATGGCCTTAATGATCGTGATGGTACTCTATCCGATCCTTTTCACCGTCTACGTTTCCTTCACCAATTATGGTCAGGGCCACCTGGTCACCCAACAGGTCGCCATCGAGCAGATCGAGTCTCAGACTGTCTTACCTGATGATGCAACCATCTACTCATGGGTTGCCTATCAGCATCCGGACACCAATGAATACATGCTGTGGTTGACTGACCCGAACACCGGCGATCAGTTCACAGTTACGCCTGGCGGGGAACCGGTCCCGCGCGAAGGTGACGCACCCCAGAGTGTCGATGAGTTTGTGCAGGTGCCCCAGAATCAACTCTTCAGCAAATTGGGGGAATTGTCGGCGCTTGCTTTTGGTGTGCCTCCTAACACCGCCTTTGAAGTCAGCCAGACCCGTCTTGGCGAGGCCGCGCAGTTCGAGCAGAAATATGTCTACGACCCCGAGCTGGATGCAATGGTCGATCAGCAAACGGGTGAAATCTTCTACAATGTAGAGGGCGCCTTCACATCGGAAAGCGGGCAGGAGCTCAGCCCGGGCTTTGCTGTTCCGATTGGCGCAACCAACTATGCGCGCCTCTTTGGCGACCCCACGCTGCGCTCGACGTTTTTTTCCGTCTTTCTGTGGACACTGGTCTTCGCTGCCCTGTCGGTCTTTCTGACCTTTACGCTGGGAATGTTTCTGGCGATCATGTTTGACGTGCCGGAGATGCCGTTGCGCGCGCCGCTTCGTTCACTCCTACTGATTCCCTATACGATTCCGGCCTTCGTTGCCGTCCCCGTCTGGGTCGGTCTGCTCAACCCTCAATTTGGCGTAATCTCTCAGGCGATCGGCGCGGTCTTTGGCCGGGTGCCGCCCTGGTTTTCTGATCCGTTCTGGGCGAAGGTCGGCGTTCTGCTGGTCCAGCTCTGGCTGGGCTTCCCCTACATGTTCGTCATCGTGACCGGTGCGCTCCAGACTCTGCCCAAAGACATCTATGAAGCAGCTGATATCGACGGGGCCAATGCCTGGAACAAGTTCTGGGCGATGACGTTGCCGCTCCTATTGGTAACGGTGGGTCCGCTGTTGGTGGCCTCATTCGCCTTCAACTTTAACAACTTCACCGTGATCGATCTCTACAATCAGGGCGGTCCACCCATGACGGGGGTTTCCACGCCAGTGGGGCACACGGACATTCTGGCCACCTACACCTACCGGATTGCCTTTGGCTCAACCGGCAGCTCCGACTACGGCTATGCTTCGGCGATCACGATTATGATCTTCTTGATTCTGTTCGTGATTACGCAATTCCAGTTCCGATACACGAATATGCTGGAAGAGAGGGGGCGCAATGTCTAGCTCAATCGGACGGACAACTACTTCCGTTGGTTCGGTACAACGCGGCAAGCGAATTGCCCTGGCGTTCCGGATTGTGTTGGCGATTATCATGTTGATCTTTGCCCTCTTTCCCGTGGTTTGGATTCTTTCTGCATCATTCAATCCAACGGGCTCGTTGGTCGGTCAGCCCTTGATCCCGCAAAATCCCACGCTGGACAACTATCGCACGCTCTTCAACGACCCGGTCAACCCTTACCCGCGGTGGTATATCAATTCGCTCTTCATCGCCACAATTGTGACGATCGTGGCGACGGCCATTACCACGCTGGCAGCTTATGCCTTCTCGCGCTTCAACTTTCGCTCGCGGCGGCCGCTGCTCCAGGCTGTCTTGCTGATTCAGGTCTTTCCCAATTTCCTGAACATGGTGGCGCTCTTTCTCATTCTGCAACAGATTGGGCGCTATCTGCCCGCCTTTGGGCTGAACACATACGGCGGCCTCTTCCTGGTCTATCTGGGTGGAACGCTGGGTGCGAACACGTGGCTGACCAAAGGCTACTTCGATTCGATCCCGCGCGATCTGGATGAAGCAGCCACGGTCGATGGCGCTTCGGGTTGGCAGGTCTTTACGCAAGTGCTGTTGCCGCTGGTGCGGCCGATTCTTGTCGTGGTCGGCTTGCTCACCTTCATCGGCACCTATTCAGAATACGTGCTGGCGCGCGTGCTCTTGACCGATAAGTTCATGTACACGCTGGCTGTCGGCCTGAATCAGATGGTCGCCAATCAGTTCGCCAACAGCTGGGGCGTCTTCTCAGCAGGAGCGATTCTGGCCGCGCTACCGACGATTCTGCTCTTTATGTTCTTCCAACGCTATCTGGTGGGTGGCTTGACGTCAGGTTCGGTGAAGGGATAAAGCGTAGATACGAGAGGAAAGCGGGTAGAAGTCAGCTGTGGCGCCCAGGCGCCAGTGAAGCTGTCTACTAGATTCCGAAATCTTGTTGGTGGTTGCAAGCAGGCGACGGAGAGTCCTCTCCGTCGCCTGTTCTGTTCTTGTGCACTGTGATAGATTTACGTGACAGAAGCGCTGCCGTCAGACATGTTTATGAGGAACTCCCCATGCAATGGAAGAACACATCCCTGAACTATGGTGCCGCCACGAAGTTTTTTCACTGGACGGTCTTTCTTCTTCTCCTCTATCAGTACGTCGTCGCCATGAACATGACGCGCATGGCGCAAGGTGACACGGCGTTGGGTGGATTTGATCAAAACACGCTCTATAACTGGCATAAATCCGTTGGTATCGTCCTGCTCATTCTGGTCTTTGCACGCTACATGTGGCGACGCAGCAACCCACTGCCCGACTGGGCGCCCACACTCTCTCCGCGTGAACGAAATGCCGTCCACTGGATCGAGCGCGTCCTCTACATCTGCATGTTTGTGATGCCTCTCTCGGGCATCCTCTACGTGATGGCGGGCGGCTATGGCGTGCTTTTCTTCGGTCGCTGGCCGCTACCTAATTTCCTCGGCGACAACGAATCCCTGGCCTTCATCGGCCAGTGGACCCATCGGATCACCGCCTATGTGCTCTTCGCCGCCTGGCTCTGTCACATCACCCTGGTCTTGAAGCATCAGCTTGTTGACAAGGATCGCCTGCTCAATCGGATGCTGCCCTTTAGCAAGCAGTGACTGACGAGGTGGCAAAGCGCGGATTCACAATTCCCGACGACTAAAAGACCCTCACGCGCCTCGATTTCATTCGTTGTCGCCGGGCCGCAGTCTGCGTCATGCGTTTACTGCATCGCTCCGGGCCTGGACGATGGGGGCGACATCGGCGCGAAGAATAAGACTCGCCGCTGTGAATCTCAATGCCCTGATCGATTAACGCCTGCCGGATGAGGAGGCGTACTTCGGCCACGACCCGTCCCTTACTCTTGGCATCTGCCACCCAGAAGAGCAGCACGTAATCACCGGCCGATTGACCCACCGCAACCAGCGGGGCCAGGAGTGCAGCGTCCGCCAAAACTTCTGGATGTTCTTGTGCCGCCGTGGTCAGCACCTGTTGAACGAGCGCAGGATCAGTGGCGCTGCTCACGCTAATCGACAGTTGCGCACGCACGCGACGGCTGTAGCGCGTGAAGGTGATCACTGTTGAGTCCAGCCAGTCTTGATTGGGCACGATGTAGTCGACCCCATCAAATGTGCGAACGACCGTGGAACGCACGCTAATCGTACTGATCTCGCCTTCGGTGTCATCGATCTGAACCCAATCGCCCGGACGCACCGTTCCTTCAAAGAGGACGATAATGCCGCCAAGGAAATTGCGTAGAACATCCTGCAGGGCGAAGCCAATCCCAATCGACAAGCCGCCGGTGATGGCTGCGATCGTTGCCGGGTTTAGCTGTAGGACCTGGAAGACGGCCAGCAGGCCTAATGCGATGAGTCCATACTGGACCAGGGTCAGCCCAGCATTGAGCGCGCCGCTGTCCGAGTTCGTGAAGCGTCGGGCAAAGGAATGGATCAGGTCCTTCGTCAAGCTAATCCCCGTGAGCCAGAAGTAGAGCCCAAACGTGACAACGAAGAGCGCCCCCAGCGTAATCGAGTCTGGAATGGCGGGGAAGAGCACGGCATTTGCCAGCGTAGACAAGTCACCGATAGTATTGACAACCAGCAGCACGATGCCCACGGCCAGCAACGGACCAAAAAAGCGGTGTTGATAGTGGGCCACCTTTTGTGGGCTGCCCAACGCATAGGCGACGCCAAAAAAGAAGCGGTAAACAAGATAGAGAATCATGAGTTGGATCAGACTCATGATCAGACCGCTGTACCGTTCCTGTGAAACCGAGTAGAGGTAACCGAGGTAGAGGAAGAGTGTGGCCAGAAGCGGAAAAAGGATCTGGCGCAGCATATAGCGCGACCGGCTAAGCAGATTGCGGCGCTGATTGGCGGCTTTCGCCAAAGCATCTTGATCTTGCAACAAGGTTTCGTAATAATCAGATGGATCGCGTTCAGCTTCATCCATCTCAGTCATCTGCGCCGTCTGGGGGCTGACTGAAAATGCGACCTCTTCGTTCTGTCCCGCGTCTGCTTGAGACGTGACGATAACCTGATCGAGGGAGGCATGAGCTTCTTCAATAATCTCCGCGCGCAAAGAGTGGCGGTAAGCAATCTCTTGACGACGCAGACGACCGTTTAGCCAGTGCGCCAGCAGCCAGGCGGCAAGGATGGCCACCAGGCCAATCAGCAACTGCTGTTGCACGGCCGGACGCCCAAGTAGCTTCAGCGTACTTAGCCAGAGATCGGCCAAGGCTTGTCCAGCACCAATTGTGTTCACCATCAAGTGTCTCCCGCAATGATATTCATATCTACCCGGTCTCGATCCATCGGGCGGCTGGCACGGGCTGCCAGTCTATTACTCCACACCTGTCTCGCTGTGTACCGCCGCCACAAAGGTCGCCACAGCCTCTTCGGGGCTGGCGCCATCAAGTAGCACAGCGCGATAGAGGAGATCGCCCTCTGCTTCGAGTGTTGCAAAGTTGCTGTTTTCAACAACGGTAGTCGCGAACTTGGCTTGTTCACGAAAGCCTTCGAGGTTGGGAAACTCACTCAAATTGACCGTCACGCTGGCGCTGACGTGGTTGCCGTTCGCTGCCCGACGGGCCTGATTGGCGGGCAGATTGAGGTAGCGGCTGAACGCCAGCGCCGCGTCGACCGCCGCTTCGTCAGCAGTTGCATTGATCATGGAGCCATTGACTTGCAGCATGGGCGTGCCTGGCTTCAGGGGACCATTGGGCAGCGGCACTACGCGGAAGCCGTCGTTGCCCAATGCCTGGCGCAAACGGGGCAGCGACCCCGGGCCGCTGACTAAGTAAGCGGCCTCTTCTGCTGCAAAAGCGTCTTCGGCAGCATCATAATCAAAGTAGAAGTCGATCCCTGGATTGGTGTCTGCGCCCTGCAAAACTGTCAGCCAGTTGGTGAGGCCCTCTGTCTCCTCGATTCGGCCGGCGTAGCTATCGAAGGCAAAGCTACCGTATGGCTCCATACCCCAATACGCCAAAAAGAAACCAACTGGCAGTGCGGTCCGCACATCGGCGCTTACGCTCTGTGCCAGCTGCTGCACATCAAAGGGAGGGTCGGAGACCAGACTGGTGTTGTATAGGAGCGCGAGCACGTCTACCGATTCAGGAATGCCATAAAGCCGATCTTCATAGCGCATGCTTTCTACAGTGTCTGGCAAGAACTGCTGCAGGAACTCGGGCCCAGCAAGTTCGGTCAGATCTAGGAGCAGTCCCTCTTCTGCAAGCTGGGCCAACCAACGACTGGAAACAAGCAGCATGTCCGGTGCAGTCACCGCCTCATTGCCAACAGCTGCCCGAAATTGGTCATCCATCGTTGCGGCCGACCGGCGCGCCAACGTCAGCGTTATATTCGGACAGATTTCTTCAAATTCGTTGTCGAGATCTTGCAAGATTTGCGCTTCATCCGGGCTAATTGTGTGCCAGACAAGCACCTCTGCGGGCTGAGCAGGACAGAACTCGCGCGGATCAATCGTGTAGGGCAAGAGACCGTAAGTCGCCTCGAAATCGGCCAAGGCGTTGGTGATCATCTCTTCAGGCGGCAGCACGCCCTGACTCACCTGTAGGTACGCATCAAAAAAGTCCAAAGCGCCCTCGCTCAACTCAGCCCAAATTGGTCGATTGACCCAAGAGATTGCTTCAGCCGAGCGACCCTGCCGCGCAACCACCAGTGAGTTGTTTGGTAAGCTTGGCGTTAATCGAATTTGACTGTTGGCGGGTGCGATCCCCAAGTCTTCGGTTGCCAGCGCGAGTTGATTGGGCACATCCGTGAGGAAGTGGGCCAAATTGATCGCCTCACGAAATTCTTGACGGCTGGAAACGGTGCCAAACGCCAGTGCATCCAGCTGCAGGAACGGACGCGGCGTGCCGCCATTGGGCCCCAACGGTAGTGGCGCTACGCCCACTGTATCGGGTTCCATAGCCGCTGCTAATTCTAGGTATTGATCCGAATCACCGATGTAGTAGGCAATGTCGCCATCGATAAATGCCTGGCGCAGCGCGACCGGATCAGCGTCGAGCACAAACCCCGGCAGCGTACGCGCCCGGACCAAAAAATCGAGCCAGTTGCTGAAGCCGCCTAACCCGAGGAGGAGACGGCGCTCGCTATCGGCGATGCCGCCGTCAAAGGCGCCCACGCCCGAATAAGAATCCGGAAAGCGAGGATTCTGGCCCAGGGCTTCGCCCTGTTCTACACGTTCCACCAGCTCAGCAATGGTCGCCGGCGGCGTATCCACCAGCGTGCGATTGAAATAGAGAACATGGGTGTGCACGGACATCGGTAAACCATAGAGATGGTCGTCATCCGATAGCATCCGCACGGCGCTTGTGAGATAGTTGGATAGATCAAGATTGAGGGGGGCCAAGTCACGGATCAACCCCTCGAGCGAGAGCGAATAGAGAATGGCAGCATCGGCCAAGAGCAAGTCTGGCCCAAACCCCGCCTGACTACGGTTGGCAAGGCGCGTCGCGAGCTGTGCTTCGGGAATCGCGATGCTGATCACTTCGACCGCTGGATTGAATTTTTCATAGTTGGCCAGCATAGCCTCCAGCGCAATCGTCTGTTGTGGACTCCACGTGTGCCAGAGTAGAATGCGCTCTTTTTGCACACCGACGTTGGTGAAGGGAGTTTGCAGAGGGGTGGTGCATCCTGCTAGGAAGATTGCGGCGGCAAGAACAGAAATCAGGTATCGACAATTAGGCATCAAAAACTCCTTGGATTGTCACGCGGAGCGCAAGCACGTCCCGCTGCTAGCCGTCCAAGAGAATGGCAATCAACAGCATGGGTGCGGTGACGGCGGCGAGGAGCGGGGACGAAGACTTAGTCCTGACACCGCAATGGATGCTTGGCCAGTGGACAAACACATCAGCGAGTGGAACGGCAGCCCCTTGGCGTGGAAGGCGTCAGCGTAGGAGTGGATTGACGCGAAGAGTGGCAGATTGAGCTAAATCGGGTCGATTGCTGCGCAATACTACACCTGGCCCTTGCTTTGAACGCTTGTCATGAACGGCGGTCACGGCCCTGCGTCCGCTATTCAGTTGCGTAAGTTAGGATAACCCGACAACGCTGTGCGGCTAATTTATGCGCCGGTCGCGCGACCCTGGTCTCCGTTTCCGCTGCTCAATAGGATGCTCTACTGAGAAGCATGGTTGTTGATACGGTATTCTGCGGTCGTGCTCAGCGGCATAGAGTTGGGTCATGGTGCCGCTCGTCGAGTGAGCACAACCGGACCGGTATTCCGTGTGGAACTTCGGTCCGGTTGCTTGGTGACGCTTCCTGTGTGAGTTAACGCGGCCAGTCAATGCCCTGGAGCAGCCAGTCGGGCAACTGCTCCTCCAGCTGCGTGATCAGTTGGGCATCGCCGCCTGCCGCGGCAACAGTCCAGATGCCCCAGGCGCCGTCTCGGTTGCTCATGAAGGCGATGCGACTGCCGTCAGGGCTCCAGGCCGGCAAGCCGTCAAAGGCCTCGTTTTCGGTCAGTCGGACAACTGCGCCGTCGGCTACGTTCAGCGTGTAGAGCTCCCACGTGCCGTCCCGAGAATCACTCATGAAGACGACCGACTCACCATCGGGCGACCAGCGCGGCAGCGAATCGTTGAAGCCGTCGCTCAGCGGGCTGCGCTCCGTGCCGTCAGCGTTGATGGTCCAGAGCCCGCACGTGTCACCGGTCTCGTCACAGCCCTTGAAGACGATCAGGTCTTCGGTGGGATGCCAGTCGCCATCTTTGCCAAAGCCCAGATCGGTCACGTCAGCGAAGCCGACCTGGTCGTTGCCCGGCGTCGCATCGATGATGTAGAGACGCCAGAGTCGATCCCCCGTGCGATTGCTGGAGAAGAGCAGCTTTTCGCCCGTTGGATTCCAGCGCGGCGTACTGTCTTCGAGGTTGGCGGTGTAGCGCACACGCTCGTCAACATCAAAGTCATAGGCGCTGATGCCGAGTTGATCAGCCTGGACGCTGCGGAAGGCCATGATATTGCCGTCGCGCAGCACGGAGGGCTGCACGGCATTGGGGATGATGAGCGTGGCTGTGGCGTCAGGCTGGGCCGGCACCGCGTAGATGTCCTCCAGATCGTAGGCGCGATTGCCCTCGCGCAGCACGCGTGAGGCCGAGAAGACGATCACGCTTTCAGGATCCAATTCATCGGGTACAGCAACCGCCTCCTGGTCAGGCAGCGCCACAACAGCAGCCATGGGCGGTGCGGCAATCACCGGCACATCATCCGCATTCGTCGCCTCGACGTAGACGGCAGCTACCCAGCCTTGTCCGGCGGGCGCGTCCGGCACGTTGGCCACCCACCACTCGCCATCTTCGCTGATGCCGATGATCTCGCCGAGCGTGTCTTGCGCGGCAACGCCCCAAACGTCATAGGCAGTGCCCGGACCGGTTCGCACATTGACGCCAGCCTCGGGCACGACACGGCCGGTTGGTACATCATCTTCAGCTGCGGCCAGCTCAACAGCCGGCGCGTCCGAGTCCGCGGCCACCGGATCGGGATCTGCGTCGGCTTCCTCGGCCGGCGCTTCAGTCGGCTCGGCGTCGGCCTCTTCGGCGGGCGCTTCGGTTGCTTCGGCGGCTTCTTCAGCCGGGGCTTCGGTCGGCTCGGCGTCAGCTTCCTCGGCGGGCGCTTCGGTTGCTTCGGCGGCTTCTTCAGCCGGCGCTTCAGTCGGCTCGGCGTCGGCCTCTTCGGCGGGCGCTTCGGTTGCTTCGGTTGCCTCTTCAGCCGGGGCTTCGGTCGGCTCGGCGTCGGCTTCCTCGGCGGGCGCTTCGGTCGGCTCGGCCGCGGTCTCTTCAACGGCTGCCGGCACGCTTGTCGGTTCGGCCGCTTGCCTCGATCCACAGGCCGCCAGTAGCACGAGGCTAAAGACCAGGACAAGGGATGCCAGTATCTTGAATCGTTGACTCATCAAACTCTGCTTCAACATGATTGATCAGCTCCTTGATGTAAGGTTTGTATTCTCTCGGGCACGGCTCGATAGCGGGCCCTGCCCGGGAGCTTTTCGCTTACGCAACAACGACCTCAGCTACGGCATTGCTGTGGCAATCACGGCGATTTGACCCGCACCATTGCGCAATTCAAGCATGCTGCCGTCAATTCGGTAGGCAAAGCTCGATTGTAACGCATCCAGTAAAGCTGCTTCTTGCTCCATAATCCCTTCTGGCTCGGTGCACAGCTGTGATGTTGCAGCCAAGCCACTAATGGAAATGTCGCTACCGCTCACCTGATAGGCGCCAAAGTAGGTGTTGCAGCCGCCATTGCCGCCCACCTGACCATCCGGCGCAAACTCGATGGTTGCGCGGGTATCGGGCAGCAGGGTCGTGATGCCATTGCCATCATTGAACTGCGTCACCTCCCAGCGTGTGTTGACGAGCGGATCGACAATCGACGTTGCGGTGGGCTCCGGGGTGGCGGGGGGAACCGGCGTGGCCGTCGGCGGCGAAGTTGGTGTCGGCGTCGGGCCGGAGACGTTGACCGTCACCTCGCGGAAGACAATGGAGCCATCGCGCAGCTGCACGCGCATCTCATACGTTGTTGTCTCGGTCGGGCATACCTCCATGCTGCCCTGACCGGCACGCGGGTAGCGGTCAAAGGGCTGGCCGCGCTCATAGACCCAAACGGCCTGGACGTTTTGAACCGACCAGTTAATGCGCGTGCACTGACCCTGGTTGATACTCGTGCTGTCGGCCGTTAGCGAGAGTTCAGCGGCGGGCGTCGGCGTGGCCGGTGGTACGGGCGTAGGTGTCGCCACGGCGGTCGGGAAGGCCGGCGGCACGACGACTGGTGGAGCAGGTGCAATGATCGGTACATCCTCTACATTGCGTACGGCTACGAAGTCGGCCGAGACCCAGCCGATGCCGTTGGGCGCACTTGGCACGGAGGTTGCCCACCAGCGATTGTTGGCGTTGCGCCCGACGATTTCTCCTTCATCGCCGAAGAGGGCAAAGCCGATGATCGGATAGTGGGTGCCGGGGCCGGACCGGACGTTGATGCCGTCGGGCGCCGTAACGCGACCCCAGGGAAGCGTAGCCTCAGGCTCTGGCAGATCAATGAGCAGTTGACGCGACATGTGCATGGCGGCGGCGCCGTCAGCCGTACGCAGCACCATCAGATTGCCCTCCATGCCAAAGGTGGCAACGGTCTCCAGGGCCGTCAAGAATTCAGCTTCCTGCTCCATGATCCCAGGCGGCATTTCGCAGAAGCGGAAGGTCGTGGCAGCCGGACCGATGGTCAGCGCATCGCCATCTTCGGTGTAGTCGGCAAAGTAGTTGTTGCAGCCGGCACTGCCGGTCACTTGGCCGTCCAAACCGAAGCTGGCCGTGATCTCGGTGCCGTCGATCAAGCTAACCACAGCCTCGCGGCCGTTGTTGTAGGCAACCACTTGCCAGTCGCTGCCGGCAAGCCCCTGAGATTCGGGTAAGAAGGTGGCCACGATTTCATTGCCGGCGCGCAGGACAAGCTGGGCACTGGATGCGCTAAAGTTCGTCGTTGCGGCGAGGGCGTCCATATAGGCCGTCGCCTGATTCATGACTGCCTCCTCACAGGCCATCATGGTGCTGGCCATGGGCAGCGCAAATGTGAGGCTATCTCCCTCTTGCGTATAGCTGCCGGCAAACTGATTGCAGCCGTCCGTGCCGCTGATTGAGCCGTCGTCGCCAAAGGCCAGCGAAACGCGCACGCCGGGTAAGGGCAGGCTGCCATTCAACCCAGCCAGCGCCCGAATCGGAGCCGGCCAGTTCGATGCCAGGATCGGCTTCGACCGCGTCGTCGAGGTCCGCATCAAGCGGCGGAGAGGCGGTTTGACATGCCGCCAATAGCATGAGCACAAGCAGGGCCAACCCGCTTCTAACTAGAAGTTTCATCTATACTTTCTCCTTTAACGATAAATGCTGCATTGATCGGTTGAGGCTTGGATGTCCTTGATATTGCTCTCCTTTGGATTCTTCTTGGATATTGCCGACGAATTTGCCCGCGATCGCCCTCAAGGCTCCTAAAGACCAAAGTCAGCTCATCCATAGCCTACTCATGATAGTGCGGCCTAAGTCATAAAACGTCGTCTCATACGCGTCTGTTTCATGCCCCATGCCTTTCATCGATTAAGCGCCTATCGGGAAACCGGGCCCCAGCGGAATACCGAGCACAAACCAGGCGATGAAGAAGAGAATCCACGCAATCGCCATAATTAACGCATAGGGCAGCATCAGCGCTACGATCGTACCCAGACCTGCACTCTTGTCATAGCGCTGCGCCACCGTCACCACAAAGGGCAGATAGACCATGAGCGGCGTGATGACGTTGAGCGGTGAATCGCCCACACGATAGGCGGCCAGCACCGTCTGCGGCGCCACGCCCAGACGCATGAAGATCGGGATAAAGACCGGCGCAAAAATGGCCCACTTGGGCATGCCACCGGGGATGATGATGTTCAGCAAGAGAATCACCAGAATCATGCCCAGCAGCAGTGGCAGCGCCCCCACATTCGAGCGCTCCAAAAGATCTGCGGCCGAAATGGCGGCCACTGTGGGCATGTTGGTGTAGTTGAAATAGGCGATGAACTGACTGATCATGAGCAGCATGAAGACGAGGCCGGCCAGGCCTGAAAAGGTCTTGGTCACTGCGGCGATGGCCTCGTTGGCGCTGGTCATGGTGCCGGCGCCGCGGCCGTAGGCGATGCCGGTGATCAGGAAAAAGAGCGTGATGATGAAGAGCAGGCTATCCATAAAGGGCGTGGTGCCGATCAGGTTACCGGTTGCCGGATCGCGCAGCGGCGCGCCCGGCGGCAGCGTCAGCAGCGCAATCAGCACCAGATAGGCCAGCGCGGCAATGCCGGCGAAGCGCATGCCACGCGATTCTTCCGGCGTCAGCTTGCCATCGTCGGCGCTTGCCGCATCCACTTCTCCAAAATCGTAGGCGCCCAGCCGGGGCTCCACCATGCGCTCGGTGACGATGGCCGCCACCACGGCGAGCACCAGCGCCGACGCCGCCGTGAAGAAGTAGTTGGCGACAATCGAGATTGGCTCGCCCCCGGCCAGCATAATCGCCTCATTGGTGATTTCGGTCAGCATGCTGTCGATCGGTGTGATGAAAAAATTGGCCCCAAAGGCTGCACCCACACCGGCAAAGGCTGCGGCCATGCCGGCCAGCGGATGGCGGCGCAGCGTTACAAACGCCGCCGCGCCCAGCGGGATAAGGATGAGATAGCCGGCATCCGCGGCCACGCTGGAGAGCACGCCCACAAAGATGATGATGAAGGCGATCAGCCGTCGCGGCGCAATCTGCACCAGCGACCGGATCGAGGCCCCCATCAGGCCGGCGGCTTCGGCCACGCCCGCGCCCAGCATGGCGATAAAGGTCACGGCAACCACGCCAAAGCCCTGGAAATTACGTACGAAGGATGAGAAGAGAAAGCGAATGCCGTCCACGGTGAGCAGGCTGTGGATGGCAATGGTGCGCTCTTCAATGACGTAATCAGCATCATAGTATTCTTCCGGAATCATGATGCCCGGTTGCGTGGTATCTTCGTAGTACTCCCTTTCCACTGAAATTGGGACCGGCACCGCAATCTGCTCGGTGACGCTCACGCCCATCAAGAACAAGATATGGGACAGCACGATTACGCCGATGATCAGGTACAGGAACATGAGCACCGGATGGGGCACCTTGTTGCCCGCCTTCTCAATGCCGTCCAGCATTTTGTCCTGGAAGGACCGCTTGGGTGCGCTCTCTGCACCGTTTTTCGTCTCTTCGCTCATTTCAATCTCCTTGCGCCATTGTCCGGGTGTCAGCTATGTCGTAAGACGGTGAATGTTTAATCAATCGGCGGCAATTGCGCTAGCTCTTCCAGGTAGACGATGGCTGTCTCGATGCCGCGCTGGAACATCTCAATGCTGTAGCTCTCGTTGGGTGCGTGCAGGCCGTCGTCGTCCAGCCCGTAGCCCATCATGACGACGGGAATCTTCATCAGATTGTAAAGATCGGCCACCACGGGGATGCTGCCGCCGCCACACGTGAAGACCGGCGTCGCGCCCCAGCCCCGCTCGTAGGCGCGGGCCGCGGCCTGCATTTCCGGCAGGTCAAAGGGGATAAGGGCCGGTTCGCCCGTCGTGAGCAACCGGACATCCACCTGAACCGTCGGCGGCGTGATTGATTCAACATACGCCTTCAACAACTCGAAGATCTTGTGCGGATCCTGATTGCCGACCAGGCGCGAACTGAGCTTGACGCCGGCACTGGCCGGGATGATCGTCTTGGGCCCGGGACCGCTGTAGCCGCTCCACAGACCGTTTATTTCCAGGGTTGGCCGTGCGGAGACCCGCTCTCGAATGGTGTAGTCGGCATCGCCCCAGAGCGCGTGCACGCCGGTTGCGGCCTTGAACTGCTCTTCCGTCAGTGCGTTCTTGGCGATCATGGCCCGCTCTTCATCAGTCAGCGCCACGACGTCATCATAGAAGCCGGGCACCGCAATGGTGTTGTCCTCGTTGTAGAGCTTGTCCAGAATTTCGACCAGCGCCAGGGCCGGGTTGTGGGTTGCGCCGCCCCAGAAGCCGCTGTGCAGATTCTCCTTGGGGCCGGTGACATGAATCTCGACGTAGGTCATGCCGCGCAGGCTGTGGGTGATGGCCGGTTCGTCGATACGTGCCATGGACGAATCGCTGATCACGCAGACATCGGCCTGGAGCAGATCCAGGTGTTGCTCGAGGAAAGGGCGCAGATTGGGCGACGCGACCTCTTCTTCACCCTCGATGAGGAACTTCAGGTTAACTGGGGCCGCGCCGCCTGTCTTCAGATAGGATTCCAGCGCCTTCACGTGGATGAAGAGTTGGCCCTTGTCGTCGGTGGCGCCGCGGGCATAGATGCGCCCGTCCTTGACCACCGGTTCGAAGGGGTCGCTCTCCCAGCCGTCTTCAATCTTGGCGGGTACCACATCGTAGTGGCCGTAGACGAGCACGGTCGGCTTCTCCGGTCCGGCCCCCAGCCATTCGCCGTAGACCACGGGGTGGCCGGCCGTCTCCATGATCTGCACGTTGTCTGCGTCGATGCTGTGCAGGTGATGGGCCAACCACTCGGCCATGCGCCGCATGTCGCCAGCATGGGCCGGGTCGCCGCTCAGGCTGGGAATGCGCAGCATCTCAAAGAGTTCCTGCTGAAATCTTTCGCCATGGGTACGCGAGTACTCACGTGCGCTGTCGCTGGATGCTTTCATGATGAACCTTCTTTCATATTGTCTCGACAAAACAACGGGCAGCAATGAATTTCATCTGTGATGGTTTCATCGCAATCATTCTGCCCTCTCATCAAGGGACCAAACCAAGAATCTGCCCAATCGATTGCAGGGTCAGTTTGGCCCCGTTTACCAGTTGGTTGATCACGACCAGGCCGGCGAAGCTGACAACAGTCAGGATCAGGGGAAGCGCCAGGGCGCGCCAGCCGCGCAGTTGGTGCGCCTCGGCCACGCCGAGCCAGGTGGCGGAGAGCGAAACCACCAGGGCGATGAGCGATGTTAGTGGCCGCACCGGGGTGAAAACGCCCAGCAGGAAGATGTAATTCGCGCTGCTGGCGAAGCCACAGGCGCGCAGTGTCTCCGTGAAGCTGCCGATGCCGCCTAGCATCCTCCCGGCGCCCCAAAGGGCCAGCACGGCCACGAGCCAGAGGCTCACCATCGCGGCCATGTTCAGCGGATCGAACCATCCCACGCGAAAAAGGGAGGCCAGGACTGCCGCACCAAGTCCGATGAGCAAGGCCGGGCCGGTGCTGTAGGGATCATCGATCACTTCACGGAACGTGCTCTTGTCGAGAAAGATCGTTCGGCCAGCTCGGCTTAGCCAGGTCGGCACATCGGCCACGCCTTGCCATAACACAGAAAACGACCAGGGATCGACCTCATCGGGTTGAGTCGACTCTGGCGCTGCAGCCGGCGGCAACCCGCGACGCCCGGCAAGGATGGCGTGGAAATCGGCTGACGTGCGCGTCGGCGGCACGGCCATGGCCGCCGGGTGCAATATGAAAGAGTCGGTCTGTTCGCCGCCCAGACCGCCGTGGTTGCCGATCAGCTCCTCGAACGCGGCCACGGTGCCGTCGGCGTAGAGGGTGCTGTTGATGATCAGATCTCCGGCGTTGGGAAACTCGGCCAAGCGCCGCACCTGCCATGCCCGCACGTCTACCGGCGCTTGGCCACTCAGGCCCGCGCCGCGTGAGCGCTTGTTGACTGGCGGCGTACTGCCGACGGCGTAGGGTAGCAGCGGATCCTCGCCGTTGATCTCACCTGTGACCAAATGGCGTTGGCCATGCTTGCCCACTACGAGCGCCTCCCCGTCGTCACCATGGACCACAACGAAGCCAATACCCTCGTGCGCGATCAGGGCATTGACCATGCCGGGATAGGCCGAGTTCAGCTCGCCGAGCGTCGCCTTGCGCGGCACGAAATCGAAATAGACGTGGGCCAGATTGCCGGTGGCGCAGACAATGACGTCGGCCTCGGCCGTCTGCGTGACGTCGATAGCGTCCTGCAGTTCCTCGGCGCTGCGCTGGCTCAGCTCGCCGGCCCGCTTGGCCACGGCCTGGCCGGCGCGGCCGCCAAGGCCTTGCTCGCACACATATTGCAGTTCCGTGCCAATGGCGACCACATTGGACGCACCGTCGTCGCCGCCGGCCGTTTGCACCACGGTTGCGCCTTGCGGCATCTGCTGCTGGATGAAGGTCTTGAGATCCATCTGATAGCGCTGCAAGAAAGTCGGGCCCGAAGCGTGACCATGATCAGAGAGCAGGATCAACTCGTAGGGGCGCAATGCCCGGCGCTGCAGGATGTCGCGGATATGCGCAACCTCGCGATCAAAGCGCCTGAGGACGCTAAAGGCGTCATCGCTCCAAGGACCGGAGAAGTGCGCCACCTTGTCATAGCCCACGAAAGTCGTGTAGATCGATGGACTGCCGCGCATGATATCCAGGATGACCAATGAGTGGGCCACGTCGCGCAGGAGTACAGTGGTGGCGGCGCGCTTGAGGGGGTAGCCTCCCTTCAGCCGGTTCAGCCGCGGCCAGACGCCGGCTTGCTTCTGCTTGAACGCCTGCCATAGATCGCGTATCGCCTCGCCTAGAAAGAGAACGAACGTGCGCATGAAAAAGTAGGGGTTGAGCATCAGCAGATAGGCGTCTTCGGCCCGCCGCTTGCCCTCCTCCGGCGTATCCGCCCGCAATCTGGAGAGCGTCAGCATGGACTTCTCGGCGTCGCCATCAAACATGTTGTTGATGCTGGAGCCGCCGTGCGCCAGACCGTTGCCGGTCGCGTAGCGCCGGTTAAGTTCGGCAGCATCGCTACTGGATACGTAGAGCTTCTGCTGCTGCTTGTCGAACCAGCGAAAGGCGGGAATGTCGTAATTGTCGCCGAAAAGGATGCCGGCCTGGCCGGAAGATGTCTGGGATGGCAGACCGCAGTCCATCTGCGACAGCGCATAGCCCCCACTATCAATCATAGTCTGCAGCGTGGGCATATAGCCCCGTGCCAGCGCCTGCTCCATATGTCGATAGCTGAGACCGTCGATTTCCATCACCAGTAGACCATTTTCTGCACTGTTGGCGCCCCGAAAGGGGTTTTGTTGAGCCAGGCGTCGAATGCGTTGCTCGTAAAAGGAGTCAGCGTCGTCGACGGTCAGCAAACCGGCCAGCAAGGTGTTGATTGCCGCCAGGACCAGCCCGCCGATCAAGGCCGGAAGTAGGCCACTGATCTGCAAACCGGGCAAGAGCGCGGCGGTGATGAGCAGCGCCGCAGCATTAACAAAAAAGCCGACCACAAAGGTGACGACGAGGCCAAAAGGTCGCGCCACCAGCAGAATGATGGGGCGGATGAGAAAGTTTACCAGCCCGAGCACGAGCGCAGCGGACGCGGCCACAGCCAGGCGTGACTGGTCCTGCTGCGCGACCAGCGCGATACTGGGCAGTAATAGTGCTGTAATCATCAGCGAGATGGCGTCCACTGCCCAGACCAGCAGGAAGCGAAGTACCACGCGCAATAGCTTATTGAAGCGCGTCATAGAGAAACGTACTTTTTTTCTTACCTCGCCTCGCCCCGCAACTCCGTCAGCTGGATACACACTTGCGTGGCCGCGGCCATGTCCTGCACGCTAACCCACTCTAACGGGCCGTGGATCTCCTGCATGCCGGTGAAGATGTTTGGCGTGGGCACGCCTAGCTCCGTCAAGCGAGAGCCGTCGGTGCCGCCGCGCACCGGGATGGAAAAGGGTTCGATTCCGCTTTGGCGACAGGCTTTGCGCGCCAGTTCGACCGGGCGCATGTCGTTTTCCAGCCGGTTCAGCTCTCGCTAAAGACCGTGCCCGGCGGATGCTCTTTGGTCAACTCCTCGACCGATAGCTCACCAGGCTTATAGTCGGGCAGACGCAGCGACGGGATGATCGAGAGCAGTGACATCACTGCCAAAATCAAAAACGTTGCTTTGAGCGCACGTAGGCGCGCGGCAGCGTTGATCAGCACCGCCTGCTCGACATCGGCCGGCGTGGAGGAGGTCTGGTCAAGTACCGCTTTGAGCTGGTCATTGCTGACAAAGTCGATCTGGTCAAAATTGATTTCGTAGCGCAGGATCCCGGGCAAATTTGACTGTTCAAAGGCTGCGACGATGAAGAGACTGAGCAACCCGACCGCCACCACGCCGGCAAAGGCTGCGCCCAGCGCCGACGAAACATTGTTGACTACGCCCCGCAACGCGCCCACGTCACCGGCTAGTTCCTTGGGCGAAGCCGACACCAATACGTTGAAGAGCAGCGTCAGCATCGTGCCCTCACCGACGCCGACGATTGCCAGGCCAAGAATGACGGACGGTGTCGACCATTCGTTGCTGACGGTGAAAGCGAGCAGCACGGAGCCTACGGTCACCAAGCTGAAGGAAATCACGCCGAGCTGGCGCGGGCTCAATCGGTCATAAATCCGTACCGAGAGGATGGCCGACGCCGCTACGGTCAGCGCGTAGGGCACGATTGCAATCGACGTAAAGAAGGGCGTACGATCCTGGACAATCTGGATGTAGAGCGGGATTAGAAAGGCGATGATCGATCCGATACTGCCGGCGACTAGGAACGCCACGACTGCCGCCCGCTCTTCCTTTGAGTCGATGACCTCCAGCGCCAGTATGGGGGTCTTTTGCGCGGCCACGCGTCTTCTTGACCAGACAAAGAACGCCTGGCCAAAGACGATGCCTAGCGCAATTAAGAAGGGCGCCGGTGATAGACCTAGGAGCGAGATCGGCGCAGCATCTTTCGCCACGACCAAGCCCCAACTGTTGAGATTATTGAAGCCAAAGAGCATGCAGGCAATCGCCAGCGCCGATAGTACGACGCCCACGAAGTCGATGCGGATGCCATGCGCGCGCGGGATGGGCTTGAGGCGAAAGCTAAGGGCAAAGACGGCCAGCGACATGGCAAAGATCAACCAGAACGAGACGCGCCAGCTAAGCGCGGTTGCGATGAAGCCGGCGACGACAAAGGTCAGCCCGCTGGCGACCGCCGGAATGGCGGCCAGGATGCCCAGCGCTTGGCTTTGCTGACGTTGGTGGTAGTTGGCCGCGATCAGCACGACGAGGGTGGGCACCAGCGCTGCTGCGGCAATACCTGCCACGGCCTGCGCCACGTTCATGATTTCAGCACTGTTGCTAAGCGCCATTAAGCCCATGGCGCCGCCGTGGACGAGGGCGCTGATCTGAAAGACGAGCCGTTCACCAAACATCTTGCCGATTTTGGCGCCCAGCATGACGAAGGCAGCCACGAATAGTGAGTAGATCACCAGCGCCGTCGCAATCGAAGTGGCTGGTGCATTGATACCCTCGATGATCGGCCCCATTGAGACCGGCAAGGCGTTGATGTTGATGCCCATCTGCAACTGGGCCAATACGATAATGAGCAGCGGCAGCCAGGAGCTCTGCTCTGCTGGGGGAGTGTCTACTGAATTAGCCGACTGGTCTGCCATAAGGCGATCCGTTGAGATTGTTTTTGTGCACCACTGTGCCTATGCACGGATTAGGATATTCAAGGTGGCCTATCCGTACCAGATACAGAATGTACTAGTCATGTACTAATTATGAAGAGGGTTGACCGACCGCCGAGGGCGCGCTAATGGCGTAGATGAAGCAAGCGGTAAGAGGGGATCGGTGCTGGTAATGAATCTGGACGGCAAGCCACTGCTACGGACCGGCGTAGCACTCAAATAGTACGCCATTAGTACATCGCGTACCTGGTATAGTCGCAGATATCTGCTATGCTGCAGGTCATGGCTGGATCGACGCTGTGATGCAATCCAACTTACGCAAGGAAGGCGTAATGAGTCAAGACACCGACTGGCTAGGTCACGTTTACCGCATCAGCATTAAAAAAATTCTGGATGAAGGCTGGATCTATGCGCTGCAACTCGATCCGATCGTCACTCGACGCTATTATGACGACTCACCGCGTACGGTATTGACCATTCGGCTTGCCGACCAATCTGAATTGCTTGGCCTGCTCAACCGGCTTCACGATATGGGCCTTTCCCTGCTTTCCGTTGAACGGTCGCCTTTTGATTATGCCGAAAACCGTATGTAGCGGATGGGGTCGACTATCCAGCTATGGATTGTCGGTATTTGTCGGCATAAGACCAATCAGCTGGGCTCGCTTCACAGCTTCTCGACGGTTAGTGACCTGCAATTTGCTGTAGATATTGGCGGTGTGGTTGCGCACTGTGTGAGGCGAGATCACAAGCTGGGTCGCAATCTCGTTGTTGGTATAGCGTACGGCCAACAACTGCAAGACGTCCAATTCGCGCTGCGTTAGGGATTCAGGCAATTCCTGCCTGGGGGCAATCTGGTCCGGCAGCGCGCTGTTTGCCGCGAGGGCCGTTAGCAGGAGAGAGACAAGCGGACGTAATCCGGGCTGCTGTTCCATGCTGCGCAACATGCGGAGCATCTTATCGCCATACCCCATGAACAACCCAATCCCACCCTTGGGTACGGCAAGCTCAACGGCTTCAGCCAACCTCGCCTGGGCAGCTTCGGGTTTGCCCATCTCACTGTAAACCAGCGACTGCAATATGAGCACTTCGGCGCGTCGATACCAAACGTAGTTGCCCGCGTAATAGTCGGTCAATTGCCCTAATATCTGATCGGCCAATAGCAGGCAACCGTGTGAACCTTCTGCCAGCAAGATACGGACACGAATGATTGGAATCCGATCTGCGGTTGTTGCCATCGCGCTGCGCGACATGCTCAAAGCCCAGTTCACCGGCGTTTTTAAGTCTCCGCAGTTGAGATCGGCATAGGCCTCGAGCGCAGTTACCTGTTCAAGGAAGAATGACATACCCGCCCTCTTGGCGTCTTTCTTCAGATTCTGAACCAACACACGCCCCTTTTCAGGCTCGCCGCGACGTGCGTAGACCTCAAGCAGTCCATACATATCAACAACGGCATCGCGGCCACTGGTGAGATAAGGGCGCTTGACAACCGCGAGATGGAACTGCTCAGCTGCTTCGAGTTGATTGCGCATGTCGGCAATCGCGCCAAGTCCATGCTGACTGATTGCCGCGATGACGAGCAAATTGTGCTGCTGCGCCACCAGTAAATTGCGCTGGAACTGTTTCTCCGCTTCCGCAATATTACCGCTGCACAAGTGAAAAAAGCCGATTGCGTGGGCAATGCGACATCTGGCCACCAGCGGCCAGTCAGGAGCTGCATCTAGTGCCGAGCGCACGATCTGAACAGCAAAATCGAGATCGCCTAGGTGATGGCTCGCATAAGCTAAGGAGAGGGGGACCAAACAATGTGTTTGCGCAATCCGGTGTTGCAACAGCGTCCAGCTTTCGCGCACCAAAGCCAGAGACTCCTCATGCGTTAAGGACCAGTCGGATTCAAGGCGCAGGACGTTCAACTCGGCGGCCAGAAGCAATCGATTCTCGTTCGTCGAGTCCGCCAAGTCATCAGCAAGCAGATTGGCCGCGCGCTGCGTCAGCGCGAGACAAGCTTCATGGTCTATGCGATCGCGCTTGACCCAAGCCATGCCCGCCACCAGGTTGGCCCGCTGGCTCAGCAGCGAATCAGGCACCTGATCGAGCCAGGTTTCAAGTTCCCAAATGGCCAGTTCGTTCAACATACGCACCCGCTGCGCTTCGACTAGATCCGCAATTGCTTCATGATCGGCAATCGTGGCCAGATGGATGAGTGCTTCGCCGATGAATCCGTGCTCAACTAGCCAAGCGGCCGCGCGACGATGGAGGCCGGCGACCTCCTGCTGGTCAAAGCGCATGTACAATTTGCTTAGGAGCATGTCCTGAAACTGATGGTGGTAGCGATACCAGTATGCGGGCGTACTCAGCTCCACTAAGAAAAGATTTGACTGGAGCAAATGATCAATCAGCGCCAATATCTGCGCTGGGTCAACCTCAAGCATCGTAGCACAGAGTTCGGCTGAAAAACGGTTAAGAATGGCCGTACAGACCAAGAATCTTTGTACATCCGCGTGCTGTTGGCTCAATACCTCATCGACAAGATAATCGGCTGTAAAGCGGTTGACCTGGGCTTCAAAGTGACTCTCCAATTCGGCATAATCGGTTCGACCACGGAGCGCGAGCGCGGCAAGACCAATGCCGACGATCCATCCTTCTGTCCGTTGATGAAGCGCTTCAATCAGCGATGGCGGAGGAATCTCGTCCAGATTCGCACGAAAGAATTCGCCGGTTTCTTCCAGTGTAAAGCTTAGACTGTCCAGACGTACCTCATGTAGACGGCCACCGGCGCGCCACCGGCTGAGCGGCAGTGGCGGATCTATCCGCGTAATCAAAACGAAATGAGTTTGAGGAGGCGCGTACTCAATTACCTGCGTAAGGAACGCAACGACTGCATGATCACGAATCTGGTGCAGGTCATCCAATACCAGCACAATCGGAGCTTGTTGCTGGCTCAACTGATCGACCAATACGGCTGCAAGGGTCTCTATGGATGGGGTCGGATGTTCCCGTACAAGCTGGCGAAGTACCTGACAGCAATGCGGATAACAGATTTCAATTGCGGCAGCCAGGTAAGAGATGAACTGTGGCAGCTGGTTTTCGCTCTCATCCAGCGATAGCCAACTCGTCAGGCATGCATGCTGGCCGTCAAGCGCCTCGCGGTCAAGCGAGTCGAGCCAGGCGCCGACGATCGAACTTTTACCATAACCGGCCGGCGCCGCGACGAGCGTCACCGACCTATCGAGACCCTGATTGAGTCGTTTCAATAGGCGGGTTCGGTAGAGATGATTCTCGACGCTGAACGGTCGCTGAAGCTTGGTCCGTAAAACTTCGGCTGTCATATCCTGCAACCCGTAGTTGTAAAAAACAAAAGCCAAAGAATCTAGTGGGCGTCATCAGAACGCTCCACCTCATTACGGTTTTTGAGTGTAGCATAAGTCACGTCGTCTACCGCACTCGTCAAACACCGTAGATGGACCATACACCGTTTGGTGCATCCTATATCGCATTCTCCGACCCAATTCGGTATCTCCATTCCGGCAATCTTCATGCTCTGTGATAGAGTATTCAGCTATGGACTGGGACGAGTTTCATGCCGAACGGGAAAAACTGGGACGCCCGTTTGTCATTGGTCACCGCGGGGCGCCCAAGCGCGAACCGGAAAATACGCTGCGCTCGTTCGCCCACACGTTGAAGCTGGGCGCAGACGTCTTGGAGACCGATCTGCGCTTCACCCGCGATGAGCAAATCGTGCTCATTCACGACGAGACGGTTGATCGCACCACCGATGGGCAAGGCTCCGTCCGCGACCATTTGCTGCGCGATCTCAAGCAATTGCGCACCCGCCGGCCCGAAGACAACCGGCCGAGCGACGCGCCGATCCCGACGCTGGTCGAGCTACTGGCCATGACCCAGGCTGAAACGCCGCTCCTGCTCGAGCTAAAGGACAATCGTTTTGCAGGTCGGCGCTATGCACAGAAACTGATTGATATCCTGGCCTACTACGGTATGCTGTCGAGGGTGGCGATTATTTCATTTCAGCAGGCGCTGGTCCGCTCGGTCAAGCTGGTCTACCCGCGGCTGGCGGCCGGATACGTGACGCTCAATGACCCACGCCCGCCGCGCGATGCCGAGCTTGCCGGGCCGTTTTGGCCGTTGCTCGTGCTCAATCCGTTCTATGTCCGGGATGTCCATCGTTCAGGCGGCATCATCGCACCGCTTGACCCGAATCCGCTGCCCCGGCTATCGCTCTATCTGCGGCTGGGCGTCGACGCACTCCTGGCCGACGAGCCGGGCGAGGTAATTGAAGCATTGGAGAAACGAGCTATATGAGCACACCCAGAACGGTCGGCATCCTCATCTTTGAGGGCGTCGAACTGCTGGATTTCGCCGGTCCATTTGAGGTGTTTAGCGCCGCTCACGTCAGTCCGGAAAGCGCCGAGCGCTTGCTCGACGTCTTTACCGTGGCCGAGAGCATGGATCCCGTAACGTGTAATAACCCGCTGACGGTCCTGCCCAAATACACGCTGAGCAGTGCGCCGCCTGTCGATATTCTCGTCGTGCCCGGTGGTCGTGGGACGCGCACCGCGGTCGACCGACCGGAGCTCATTGCGTGGATCGCGGCCCAGGCAGCCACGGCGGCATTGACCACAAGCGTCTGCACGGGCAGCTTCTTGCTGGCCCAGGCCGGTCTGCTTGACGGCAAGGCAACCACGACCCATTGGGGCAGCATCGAACGCATGCGCCAAGATTTTCCTGGGCTGGATGTACGCGAGGCGACGCGCTGGGTCGACGCCGGCACGGTGGTCAGCAGCGCCGGCGTGAGCGCGGGGATCGACATGGCGCTCTACGTGCTGGCGCGCCTCTTTGGCCAACCGATTGCGGATGCCACCGCACGCGGCATTGAATATGATCATTGGGAACAGAGCAAAGCATGAGTGAAAAAACGCAGGACGTCTTGCCCGCCGTCGACGAAAAACCGATCTTCGTCAACCAAATGTTTGCGCGTATCGCGCCCAACTATGACCTGATGAATCGGCTCATGACCTTTGGCATGGACCAGGGCTGGCGGCGCGATCTGCTTGAGCTCTGCGACCTGCCGCCCAAGGGCACGCTGCTCGACATCGGCACGGGCACGGGCGATATCGCCTACGAGGCCATGCAGCGCTATCCTGGCGTAACCGCCTATGGCGCGGACTTCACCTATGAAATGATGGCGGCAGGCGTGGGTAAAGTGCCCGGCACGCCGCTCGAATTCACGCAGGCCGACACCTATTTTCTGCCCTATCCAGACAACACCTTTGATGCAGTCGTGAGCGGCTTTATGGTGCGCAATGTGGTTGATCGTGTCGCGGCCTTTAAGGAGATGGGGCGCGTGACGAAACCGGGCGGTCGTGTGGTCTGTCTTGAAATCACGCCGCCAAGCAACACGGTCCTGGGGCCGCTCTTCCAGTTCTACTTTTTCCGCATCGTGCCGATCATCGGAGAGCTTGTTTCCGGCGACGGCGAGGCCTACTCCTATTTGCCCCACAGTACCGTGGACTTCCCTGCACCCCAGGCATTGGCCCACATGATGGAGATGGGGGGGCTGCGCAACGTGCAATATTCCGAACGCATGCTGGGGACGGTGGCAATTCACGTGGGGATGGAATAGCCAATCATGACCGACGCGCTCGATCAACTGGAATTGCATGGCGACCGTGCGGCCCTGCGCGGCAATCCGAGCTTCGTCTGGCGCGCGGGCCAGGACCGTCGTCTGCGCATGATTCGCCAGTGGGGCGGGCCATTGGGCGATTCCCTGGGTCGGGTGTTGGTTGACGGCTGCGGCGTGGGCATGTATGTCAAGGCGCTGGCGCCCTTTGCCGACGAGGTCCACGGCATCGACATCGAAGGCGATCACCTCAAGCTGGCCATAGCCGGCAACCCCCAGGCCGAGCTGCAGCTGGCCATGGGCGAGGCGCTGCCCTATGCCGATAACTTCTTTGATCTCATCCTGAGCCACGAAGTGCTGGAGCACGTCATGGACGATCGCATGGCCGCAGCGGAGATGGTGCGCGTGCTGCGACCGGGCGGCCGGGCGATCATCTTTGCGCCCAACCGGCGTTATCCCTTTGAGACCCATGGTCATTACTGGCGCGGCGAGTATCAATTTGGCAATACGCCGCTGATCAACTACCTGCCTGCAACGCTGCGCGACAAGCTGGCGCCCCACGTCCGCGCCTATTCACGGGACGATCTGCTTGGGCTCTTTCTGGGCCAGCCGGTGCGCGTCGTGCACTGTACGCAGATCTATCCCGGCTACGACAACATCGTCTATCGCAAACCTCAGCTCGGCCGGTGGCTCAAACGCATCACCTACACGCTGGAGCAGACGCCACTGGCCGCCTTTGGCATCAGCCACTTCCTGGTCGTAGAGAAGGTAGCGTCTTAGCATTTTGTCAGAAGAATTGGATGTCACAGCCGCAACTGGTTGTTTTCAGCTCTTCCTGGTTCTTGTGGTACGATATTGTGTGTTTTGACGGGGATAATTTGATGCCCCAGGCAATTGAGAATCGTCATCTGGCGGGGTTGTACCGGACGCACGCAGGCCGGTCTCCCCGTCAAGTCTTGTGACAAGGCACTGTGGCCAGATAGAACTTTCGTCGCCGGGCGTGTGAACCTATCGCCCGGGCCGTGCGTTAAACAACAACTATGAGCAGATTAGACCGACACGACCACGTATTGATTGCACGCCGCAAGCGGCAACGGGCCCAGGCCAACCGGCCAAGGCCCTGGTTAAGAGTGGGCCAGTTGCTGCTGGCCGTTGCCTTGATTACGGCCACCACGACGTTGGCCATGGGCGCGGGCGGCGTCGCCGTCGCCGTGGGCATCTATAACTCCTACGCCGCACAGCTACCCGACGCCAGCATCATTGAGCAAGAGCAGGACGATTTCCAGACGGTGCGCATCTACGATCGCACGGGCGATTACCTGCTCTACGAAAGCGTCGATCCGCGGCCCTTCCGCGGTGATCGCACCTATTTGCCCCTAAATGACATGGCGCCCGAGGTTTGGCAGGCAGCCGTGGCGTTGGAGGATCGCAACTACTGGGAGAATCCGGGCGTTAATATGCGCGGCCTGATGCGCGCCTTTATCTCGAACCTGCAGGGCGGCGCGGTCCAGGGTGGTTCCTCGATTACCCAGCAGCTAATCAAGAATGTCGTCATCCCGGTTGAGGAGCGCGCCCAGCAGAGCTATGCACGCAAGATCAAGGAAGTGATCCTCGCCATCGAGGTGACCCGGCGCTATCCCAAAGACAAGGTGCTGGAGTGGTACCTGAACTATAATTTTTACGGCAACCTGGCCTATGGCGTGGAGGCGGCCAGTCAGGTTTACTTCGGCAAGAGCGCCGAGGATCTGGACATGGCCGAGGCGGCTATGCTGGCTGCCATCCCCCAGTTTCCGGCCCTCAATCCGATCGACAATCCGGAAGACGCCAAGCAGCGCCAGGGCGTGACCCTGCAGGCCATGGCCGAAGCCGGCTATATCACCCAGGAAGAGGCGGAAGCGGCTTTCACGCAGGAGCTGGAGCTACGCGAGTCGGTCGCTCAGCGCTTTGACATCTTGACTGCGCCCCACTTTGCACTCTATGTGCTGGATCAGGTCCAGCGCGAATATAACACCGCCGAAGATCCCTACCGCATCTGGCGCGAAGGGCTGCAAATCTACACGACGCTCGATGTGGAGATGCAGAAGTACGCCGAAGAGGTGGCACGCGAACAGGTTGCCCAACTCATTGAGCAGGACAAGAATGCTTCCAACGCTTCGGTAGTCTCGATCAAGAACGACACCGGCGAAATTCTGGCTATGGTCGGCTCATTGGACTATAACAGTGACGACATCGATGGCCAGGTCAACATGGCCACGGCTTTGCGTCAGCCAGGCTCCAGCTTTAAGCCCTACGTCTATCTGACCGCACTCCAGCAAGACATGACGCCGGCCACAATGATTCTGGACGTGCCGACGGCTTTCCCTCAGGCAGATGGCTCATACTATCGTCCGGAAAACTATGACCGCACGTACCACGGACCCGTCTCCCTGCGCAACTCGCTGTCGCGTTCCTATAACATTCCGGCGATTAAGGTGATGGCGCAGGTTGGTGTCGATAATGCGTTGCGCACGGCCCATCGCATGGGCATCAACGGCCTCAACCGCGGTCTTGACTTCTACGGCCTCAATCTGGTGCTGGGCGGCGGTGAAGTGTCGCTACTCGATCACACCTACGCGTACACGGTCTTTGCCGATCAGGGCATTCAAGTGGGGGAGCCGGTGCTGCCGGACGAGCAGCGCACCGGATTTCGCAACCTGAACCCCGTTTCGGTACTCCAGATCCGCGATGCCGATGACAACGTCATTGAGAAGTACGAAGCGCCCGAAGCCGAACGCATCTACGGCTCTGAGGTCGGCTACATGATCGCCGACATCATGAGCGACGATGTGGCGCGCGCACCCGCGTTTGGCGCCAACACCGATCTGACCTTGCCTGACCGCAAGGTGGCGGCCAAAACGGGGACGACAAACGGCTTCAAGGATAACTGGACCATGGGCTACACGCCCCAGCTGACCACTGGCGTCTGGGTCGGCAATACGGACAACGAGTCGATGCAGAACGTGACCGGTCTTTCAGGCGCGGCGCCGATTTGGAATGCAGTCATGCGCTACTACCATGAAGGGCTGCCGGCCGAATGGTACGAACGCCCGGCTGCCATCGTCTCCCAAGCAGTCTGCTTGCCCAGCGGCTTGCGACCAACTGACGCTTGCCCCGGTGACCGTCAACGCAGTGAGATCTTCGTCGCCGGCACCGAGCCGACGATCTCCGACAACATCTGGCAGACCTTTGAAGTGGACAGGGAGAACGGCAAGCTGGTCACGCCCGATACGCCGCCCGAGCGACGGGAAAGCCAGACCTACATGATTCTGCCGCCCGAGGCGGATGACTGGCTGCGCGAGAATGGCATTGCCCAACCGCCGACCGAAGAGAGCGGCTTTGTCAGCGTGGCCGAGTTTGATCAGGACGCGGCCATCACCGATCCGCTGATCAACAGTTATGTTGGCGGCGAGTACGAAGTGAAGGGCAACGCGCGTGGCGGATCGTGGCGGCTTGAATACGGTCCGGGCAGCGAGCCGACCGAATGGATTCGCATCGGCGACGAGCGGGGCGACGAGCAGCAAAATGGCGTGCTTCAGGTCTTTGACACGACTGGGCTGGAAGATGGCGCCTATACGCTGCGGCTGGTCGTCAACCGGGGGGACGGCGAGCGGGTCTGGACGACGCCAATCACGGTCGACAACACGCCGCCGACGGTCGTCGTCAGCGATCCCAAGCCCGATGCGCTCTTTGTCATGGAAGAGGACGAACAGATCAACATCAACGCTCTGCCCAGCGACGAGTGGGGCATCGCCCAGGTCGAATACTTCATCGACTCGACGGCAATTGCCACCGGCACGGTTGCGCCCTACAATGAGCGCTGGGAAATCGAGATGCGTGACATTGGCAACATCGAGCAGGGAGGCGTCGAAAATTTCGTCGGCTTTGAGAGCGACGATCCCGACGTGCAGCCGGGGCGTCAATTGCCCTTCGGCGACGGTTTTGTCGCCATCCGCACCGCCAATGGCGTCTACTTTGAAGGCCACATGATCAAAGTGATCGTCACCGACCTGGCCGGCAATGAAGTGGAAAGTGACGAGGTACGCGTTTACGTGCGTCACGAACCGCCGGACGAAGAATGATCAATTGACAATTGTGGACGGTCAATTGTCAATTCGTTAAGCGCACGACTGACCATTGACCATTCGCAATTGACCATCAACCATTAGGAACTCCCTCTTGCCTACGATTCTTGTAACGAATGACGACGGCGTTCAATCTCCCGGCCTGCTAGCCTTGACCCAGGCCCTGCGCGAGATTGCTGATGTGGTTGTGCTGGCGCCTGACAGCAACTGGAGCGCGTCGAGCCATGCAAAAACGATGGACAAGCCTCTGCGTCTGCGTCCGGTCACCCTGACGGATGGCAGCGAAGCCTTCGCCGGAAGCGGCAGCCCAACGGATTGCGTGGCCATGGCCGCCGGCGGCGTCCTCGGCGTGATGCCCGATCTCGTCGTCGCGGGCATCAATGCCGGTCACAACATGGGCATCGACATTTCGTACAGTGGCACTGTGGCCTGTGCAAAAGAGGCGACCATCAAGCACATCCCCGGTGTCGCCGTGAGCACGGTCTTTCCCAGTCAGACCGACGTTGACCTGGATATCGTGCGCGGTCTGGCCGCCGAGATCGCTCGCGACGTGGCCCAGCAGGTGCTGGATCGCGGTCTGCCCCCGGAGACGCTCCTCAACGTCAATGTTCCGGGCGTGGCGCCGAGCGAGCTAAAGGGTATCCACGTGACGCGCGTCGGGCACCGTCGCTATGACAACGATGAGCTGATCGAGCGTCACGATCCCTATGGGCAGCCCTACTACTGGATCGGCGGGGCCGGCCCCAATGACACGCTGGATGACGGCACGGATGTAGGGGCCGTGGCGCGCGGTTTTGTCAGCATCACGCCCATTACCCTGGAAATGACCGACCACAAGTTCTTGAACGAACTAGACACGTGGGGTTTTACAGCCTGAGGTTCGCGCACAATCGTCACGCCAGAAATCCGGCTTTCTGAAGAAGATCGGACTTCTAGGCAACCGCCGATCCGCAATCACCAATCCGCAATCGCCATGGTCTTCTCACCCGCTTCCATCCGCACCAAGTGGGAAAGCTTAATCATTTGCATCTGGATCGTCATTATTGACGGTCTTTTGCTGTTGTGGGCCTATCGACGACCGATTGATTGGCTCAAATTTGCGCTCATTTTCGCGGTCTTGGCCAGCCTGCCGCTGCTTATCAACCTGGCCTATCGTACCTGGCAGGCGTTGACCCTGGAGTATTGGGTCGATCGCAATGCGGTCACCATTCGCTGGGCCAATGCGCGCCAGATTATCCCCATGGGCGAAATCAAGCGCGTTGTGCAGGGCGGTTTGGACGACCTGGGCCGGCCGCGCTGGGTTCACTGGCCGGCCGGCAACGTGCGGCATACGCAGGTGCTTGGCTTGCTCGATGTGCGCATGCTGGCTTCAAAGCCGTTGGAACAGTGCATCCTCATAGAAACCAACGGCGGCGTCTTCGCCATCTCGCCCGATGATGAAGCAGCTTTCCTTGAAGCGCTTCAGTCCCGCTATCAATTTGGGCCGGCACGCCTGGTCGAGCTGGAACATGTCCATACCACCAGTCTAGGCGACTTCCTGGGCCATAACCCCGCCAGTTGGGTGCTGCTCAGTATCGGCCTCTTTGGCGTGCTGGCGCTGATTGGCGTGCTGATGGTGCGTTTCCCGGGGCTGCCGGACGAAATGGTCATGCAAGTCAACAGCGATGGTCTGCCGGTCTCCATTCGCAGCAAGACTTCGCTCTTCTTGCTGCCCGCGATTGGCTTTCTCGCCTGGTTCATCAACGGCGCCGGCGGCTTGTGGATGGCGGCGCGTAAGCAGCCGACCGGCGCCTATATGCTGTGGGGCGGGGCCATCGTCGTGCAGATCTGTACGCTGCTTGCGCTGGTCAGTTTGATGCCATGAATCCGCCCTGTGGTAGAATCGACGGACACTGAACCAGCATGCTTGAGGCACGTTGCATCCGCCACAAGTTGAGGACTTGAAGCAAGTGACGAAGTACGAGCAGCCGTTTGTCAGCATCATCATCCCGGCCTTCAACGAAGAGAAGCGCCTGCCGCCAACGCTGGCCCGCGTGGCCAGCTTTCTGCGCGCCCAGCCCTATCGCAGTGAAGTGCTGGTCGTAGAAAATGGCTCGACCGACCAGACTGCAGCAGTTGTCGAGCGCTTTATTGCCGACAGAGTCAGCGCCAACGATCCTTTTGAAGTACGCTTATTGCGTAGCAATCCGGGCAAAGGCGCAGCCGTCAAGCGCGGCATGCTGGCCGGCCGCGGCGATTTCCTCGTCATCTCCGACACCGATCTGGCCGTGCCCATCGAGGAGCTCAACAATTTCCTGCCGCCGGTGGTTGCGCGCAAGAACTACGCGATTACGATTGCCAGTCGCGAGATTCCCGGCGCGATTCGTCACGACGAGCCGGCCTACCGTCACCTCATGGGGCGCGTCTTCAACTTTCTCGTCCGCATCATGGCCGTCCATGGCATTCATGACACCCAGTGCGGCTTCAAGTGCTTCTCGCGCCAGGCCACCCATCAGGTCTTTCCGCTACAAACCATTGACGGTTGGGGCTTCGATGTTGAGGTGCTCTATATCGCGCAGCAGCATGGATTGCCCATCATCGAAATTCCCGTCAACTGGTATTACGGCGAAGATAGCCGCGTGTCACCCATGCGCGACACGGTCAACATGCTCAGCGAACTCTTCCGCATCCGCCGCAACGGTCGCCGCGGCCTCTACGACGAGCTGTCGCCGGTGCCTGTCGCCGACGAGCTGCCGGCAGCCTGATCCGGCGGACCGTCCAGCCACAAGACAAGCGTGATCTGGGCCATATTGGTGACATAGTGGACCGTAAGCGGTAACACCAGACTGCCCGACCAGAAAAATAGCAGCCCAAAGAGCAGCCCGGCCAGTCCGGCTCCGCCCATGCCCCACAGGCCTTGGGGGCTATGCATAACCCCAAAGAGCAGCGCAGAACCGATCAGCAAGAGCCATGCCGGCAAAATGGGCAGGAAACCGCCCAACAGCAGGCTGCGAAAGAGCAACTCCTCCAGCAGGGCCACGCCGACCATGGCCAATGCCACCCAGAAGAAGTCACGTCGATTGGCCGGCACCACATATTCGAGCATGCGGTCGGAATAAAAGCGCTTGCCCGTCTTATCCACAAGCCAACGTGTAGCGAAATAGAATAGCAGCGCCAGCCCCATACCGAGCAGTAGACCGAGCAGCAGATTGCGGGCGAGCTCTGTCCACACCCACCCCAACTGCTCTGGGGGAAGTCCGCTGAGCAGGCCCAAGCCAATACATGCCGCGATCATGACCCAGCGCACAAGATTTTCGGCCGGGAGCAAGAGCAAGTTGCGGTCGGGCCGCCAGTGCTTGAGCAGAAGGCTGGTGCGGTAGGCGCCATAGGCTGTAAAGAGGGTGAGGCTCAGCGTCAGGGCGGCGAAGAGCCAATAGCGGGCAGGCATGAGGCAGGTCGATTCGTTATAAAGGCGGCGGCTTTCGCCTGTTGAAAGTGACTATGGTCTGGTAATTCGGGACCCAGCAACTGGTGCATTCCACATTTAGGGGGCTGCTCTAGAGAAAGCGACTGGTCCGTTCGTACATCGCCCCAAAATGGGATGCACCCCCCAGCAACAACCACAATATGGTACCATACGATAGGCAATCGTGGCTCGGAACATGCCTGCGCATGGAGGCGTTACAATGATGATGCGACCAACGCAACTCATCGGTCACTCACCCCCGACAGCGAACAATTTGCGCCAAGGACAGGTGCGTCATGAAGCTCGATAAATTTACCTGGATTATTCTGGCCGTCGTGGCTGCCCTGCTCATCGCTGCAGTGATCAGCGTCAATCGGGCTGCGCCATCTGCGGGAGAACCCGGTTACCAAACCGACGACTCGCCGGCGGCGCCGGTATACAACCTTTTCCTGGCATTGGAGGCGGGCAATATCGCCGGTGCCCGCCGCTATTATACTGAGGCGGCGTTGGCAGAAATGGACAAGACGGGCGGCATGGGACCGCTGGAATCGTATCGCCCCAACGGCTCGCAGCGGCTGCGCATTACCGACGTGTCTACCGACGAAGCTGAGCCCGATCGAGCCTATGTCACCATTGTGATTGATACGTATAGCAACAACGGTCTCTTCGGCAGCGGGTCCAGCTACAGTTATGAACGGACCGTAGAAGTCGTGCGTGAGGCCGATGAGTGGAAGATCGCTGACGCCGAGTATTTCTACTAGCCGTCGCCTGCGCCTATCTTAGTGGCCAACGAATTAGCCGTCGCCTGAGCCTGTCGAAGGCAAAGGCGGGCGGACTCCCGTGACCATGTCGAAGCGTCGAAGGCAAAGGCGACCGGACTATCGTTTTCCACTGAAGCCAGGTGTCAGTAGAGTTCGGGTGATTCCAATCAGGCGGAGTGGACTCGGCTACGGCTTCGACAGGCTCAGCCTGCGCCTACTTGATGGTTAACGGATTAGCCGTCGCCTGAGCCTGTCGAAGGCAAAGGCGGGCGGACTCCCGTGACCATGTCGAAGCGTCGAAGGCAAAGGCGACCGGACTATCGTTTTCCACTAAAGCCAGGTGTCAGTAGAGTTCGGGTGATTCCAATCAGGCGGAGTAGATCCGGCTACGGCTTCGACAGGCTCAGCCTGCGCCTGCTTCGATGGTTAACGAATTAGCCGTCGCCTGAGCCTGTCGAAGGCAAAGGCGGGCGGACTATCGTTTTCCACTGAAGCCAGGTGTCAGTAGAGTTCGGGTGATTCCAATCAGGCGGAGTGGATCGGCTACGGCTTCGACAGGCTCAGCCTGCGCCTGCTTCGATGGTTAACGGATTAGCCGTCGCCTGAGCCTGTCGAAGGCAAAGGCGACCGGACGCACATAAAAGGAGACCTGCCATGAATCCATTGACGGCGCCGATCACTCTTTCTGCCGCTACGGCAACTTACTTTCGCGACCGCCTGTTGAGACCCGGCGTCTTGATTCTGGGCCTGGGCAACAGCGGCAACCAGATCGGTGCCCAGGGTGGCGACGATGCCGCTGCAGCCTTGATTGCATCTCATCCCGCCTGTCCTCAAATCAGCGATGCTGAACTCACTGCCATCGTTGATGCGCTGCGCTTACGCGCCGGACAGGGAGACGTGGAAGCAGCGCAGCTTATTTTCCGAATCGCAACCGCACAGCAGGAATTGGCTATCATGGCGGCCAGCGCCGACCTGCCCGCGGACCCCACGCTGCCAGACGATCCCCAGCCATTTGCCGCCAACCCGGACCCATCATGACCCAATCATCCGATTCCGTCTCTGCCGGCCTAAGTCTGACCGCCATCCGTCGCTTCTACTTCTATGCGGTCGCGCTCATCAGCCTGATCGCCGGGCTGGGCGCGATGGACGGCCTGCTCGCAATTCTGAGCGACATCTGGGTCGGCGATCGTGGGGCGACCGTTGGCATGGCGGACTATTGGCGCAACGTTGTGGCGCGCAACGGCGGTCTGCTCCTGGTGGCCACGCCGGTTTTTCTGCTCCATTGGGGCTATATCCAGCGTCGACTCACCGATGTCGATGAGCGCCAGGCAGGGCTGCGCAAGCTCTTTCTTTATGGCGCTTCCGGCGTCGCGATTGGCTTCGCTGCTGTGCGCGGCTACGATTTGTTGGCCAGCGCCGGCTATCTCACGCTCGGCGGTGCGCTGGTGGCCAGTCAGGCCCTTTACGGCACGTGGCCCCACCTGATCGCCATGACCGGCGCCGGGCTGGCGCTCACCGCCTACTTCCAGCACATTCTGCGCGACGACGGCGACTACGGTGATGAAACGACCTGGGCCGGGACCGTGCGGCGTCTCTTCCTCACCATTCTTGGGCTGGTGGGTCTCGTGCTGGTCATTTTGGGCAGCGCGCGGATGCTTGAAGCGCTCTGGCAGTTGGTACTCGGGCATGACGCGGCTGATTGTCCAGGGCGATTGGGTCCAACGACAGGTAAGCGACGGATTGGGCATGCTGCTGATTGGCGCGCTCATGCTCCACCGCAGCTGGCAAAGCTGGCAGCTGATCATTGACCAGGCCCCACATGAGGCGGCCACGGCTTTGCGCCGCTTCTACCTCTATGCCTCGGTTGTGATCAGCGCGCTGGCCGTCCTGGCGCCGGCGGCCATGCTCTTGCGCGAGTTGCTGCTCATGCTCTTTGGCAGCGGCGGCGGATCGACCGCGGAACTGCTGGCAAAGCTGGGCATGCCGATCAGCTTTGTGCCGGCGGGCTTGATTGGGTGGTTCTGGTATCGTCGCTATTTGCGCCAGGAGGCGGAGCGCTACGGCGAAAGCGCCGAAGCCGCCACCATCCGCAGAATCTACTACTACGCGGTTGCGGCCACTGCGCTGGTTCTGTTTTGGCTGGGGCTGGTCGAGATCCTCAGCGCGTTGCTGGATGCGCTCATGAACCGCAACGCCGTGCTGAGCAGTGAGCAAATCTGGGCCAATCCGCTGGCCACCGGTCTCAGCCTGATCGCGGTGAGCGGCCCGATCTGGATGCAACACTGGCGCACGGTGCAGACCGTGGCGCGCCAGACGGATGAAGCCGGCCATCAAGAACGCAATTCGGCCCCGCGCAAGATCTATCTCTACGGCGTCGCGCTGGCGGGCGCACTGCTTGTTCTCTTCAACACGTCGCAGGTACTCTATCGCTTGCTGCTTTTGGCGCTGGGCGAGCCGGGCGTCGATTTCTTCACTGCGCAAACGGCCAACGAGATCGCGCAAGGCCTTGTGGCGATCGTCCTGTGGACGGTCCACGTGCTGGCGATCCGTGGTGATGGTCAGTTGGAGGCTGCTTATGAGGCCAACTATGCAGCCGCCCACGTGGCTACGGGGGAAGGGCACCTGGCTGCAGCCAGGGAGACGCGCGCCCAACTAACCGGACGCATCGCCACGCTGGAGCGTGACCTCGCCCAGGCTCGGCACGAACTCGCTGCCTTGGACGCGGAGATCGACCAGCCGTCGCCCCCGCCTACGGACGTTACGGCATGACGTTGACGCCCCACTCGTAGACCAGTTTGCCCCCATTCCAACCGCTGGCGATGACCAGCAGCGCACCGAGCACAAAGAGTGCGGCAATCCACCCCCGTGCCTTGCGCTCATCGAGCAGATCCGACGCATCATTGCCTGCCTGTTCCCGCGCCCGACGGGCCGACGCTTTTCCGAAGATGCGCCAGCGATAGAGCAGAAATCCATAGACCACAACCTGTGCAATGCCCGTCCCGATGTGCTGATTGAGCACGCTGCGGTAGGGCGCGTCCGGCGGCAGGCCGGCCTGGGCGAAGAGGCCGGACAAAATCGCGGCCAGCGCACCGACCAGGCCGAGCCCCGTGCCGGCCCAGGTGAGCGTGCGCAACTCGTCGCGCCGCGCGCCGAACAGATAGAGCAGGCCGGCTCCCGATGCCAGCAGAAAGAAGGCGATGGGAAAATGAACCAGGGCCGGATGAACGTTGATGGAAGGCAGCATGAGCGGCGTCTCACTGATCGCACAAAACGGTTGACGACATGATTCTAGCACAACGTGATGGCCACCATGCAGAATCCAGGCCCATGCCGGAGGACGCCTGACAGGCGGCGCTGCAGCAGGGAAGTCATGCATTTTGGCCGCTCACGCTCGCTGAAGCGCGCGACTTCTCGATCCACTCGACCGTCATACTCCCTGGAGAGACCGCGTTGCCGGCTCATTGCAGCGTTCGGCACGGATCAGAGGGCAGTATTCTCTTCGCCTGACCTGTCCAAGGGGGGCAATCATGAAGGAATATCGGATCGAATTTCGCGACGGAAGTAGCACTGTGCTCATCGTCGGGCCGGATGAAACGGTGCAGGAAGCCTTGTTGTCGTTCTGCAGGGCATACGGCTTGCACCTGGGCCACGTAACCGCTGTCATTCCAGTGAGCGAGGCGTCGGCGTAGTCGAATCGCCGGCCCGAACGGCGTGTTGCCCCCTCATCCGACAATGGATCGGGGAACGACGTCGCCCGTGCTACGGACGGCTTGGGCAGTCTGCAGATGGCTTGACCCGCATGATCTGTATCGTCACCGTTGCAACGAAACGCGGAGTTGCACGTAGTGTACAGTGTAATGAGCAAGATCTTGCTCGTCACGCACTATGCTGAATTTGAAGGCAGTTGCATATCGCATTGCACGCAGCTCGCCTTTTTTGCCAAGGAGCGAAACCAATGACTGCTGCACAACCCAAACCCATTCCCTGGTACGCCTGGCCTTTTGTCATGATCTGGCGATTGGTGACCGGCGTGCTGAAATTCACCGGTCGCGTACTTGGCATCCTATTGGGGCTTGTATTGCTGATCGCGGGCGTGGCGTTGAGCCTGACCGTCATTGGCGCAATCATCGGTATCCCCCTGGCGATCTTGGGCTTCATGTTGATCATGCGCGGGCTTTTCTAGCGCCGCACCTGCGAACCGGCTGACGCTGGTTGCGATCGAAGCATGTTACAAAAAGGAGCGGCCTCGCCATGACGGCAAGGCCGCTCCTTTTTGCTTACCGACTACGATACGTTCGACGCCGGCAGGTATCAAATGCCGTTCAGAGTGACGGTCCGTCTGAATTAGTGACGAACGATGAGCTTGCGGTCGAACCCTGTCAGACAGCGAGCGCCCTCCTCGGTAACCACAACAATGTCTTCGATGCGTGCGCCGAACTTACCGGGCAAGTAGCAGCCGGGTTCGATGGAGAAGACCATGCCGGGTTGGAGAGTCGTCGGGCTGGTGGCAGAGATCCACGGCGGTTCATGCTCTTCCATGCCCAGACCATGGCCGGTTCGATGAAAGAAGAGCGGACCGTAGCCGGCTTCGTCGATTGGGGCACGGGTCGCCTGATCCACTTCCCGGGCCATGATGCCCGGGCGTACGGCTTTCCGTCCCGCTCGGTTGCCTTCGAGCACCGCGGCGTAGATCGCTGCCACCTCAGTTGAAGGCTCGCCCAATTGCACCACTCTGGTGATGTCCGATTTGTAGCCGTTTAGCGTCGCGCCGATATCAATGATGATGGTATCACCAATTTGTAGACGCCGTTGGCCGCTGTGGTGGTGCGGAAACGCGCTGTTTGGACCTGAAGCAACGATTGTGAAGTCTACCTGTTCTGCTCCGTTGGTCTGGAAGGCGGATGCAATCACATCGGCAATTTCCTGCTCCGTCACACCTGGCTCGCACCGCTCGATACCGGCCTGCAGCGCTTGATCCGCCTGCGACGCGGCCTTGGCTAGTTGCGCGATTTCAAATGACGATTTCACGATGCGCAGAGGCGTCATGATGGCTTCGCCATTCACAACGCGCGCCGGCTTGGCCACTTCTTGCAGCAATAGTAGGTGTCGAGCCTGCATAATTCCGTCGGCAGCCAGGACCGTGCCCTCTCGAATTCGCAGGTCGTCGAGCGCCTGCTGCAAGACCGGCGTCGGGCCTGCGTCATCGGTCCAGCGCAGCGACTGAAAGCTGGTATGGGCATCCGCTTGGTCCGCATTAACCTGGGGAACGATCAGACGACAGTCATCGGGCGTCACCAGGAGCGCGCAGAAGCGCTCGTCATATTTGGGCGCGAAACCGAGCAGGTAGCGCATGTTCGGGGTCGGGGCGACCGCCAGCGCGTCAATCCGCTGCTCGGCCAGCATCGCTTGCAATCGCTGCATGCGCCCGGTTCGCTCGTCCTCTGGTATTGCCGCCGTCTGTTTCATGGCTATGAGCGCCTCAATGCTTGAGTCACGACTCGCTCTCCGCATTCGCCATCATATAGGCGTAGTCGCCGGGATGGACCTTGGTGATGGTTGGGCGCAGCAGAATGACGAGATTGCGCCGCGAACGGCGCACGGATTTCCTCCAACACGTCAAAGGTATACGGGCTAATGACCGTGCCGAGTAACGTATCTTGGGGAACGATGGTGCCGACATCTTCCAGCTTGAGACCGGGATAGAGCAGCCCCCCCTGGCGGGGACGGATCACGCTCATCTCGGTGACGACGACTTGCTGATCCGGCATTACTGGTTCGCCGGGAATCATCTTGAGATACTTCAGGACGTTCAAGATGCCGCGCTCGCCGCGTTCCAAATAGACGTCATTGGCAATCATCCCGCCACCCATTTCGACGACCACACAGTCAATGCCGCGTGACTGCGCCACATCGGTTAATGTACCGACGTAGGGGTGTGACGGACGAAATAGTGCCTCAAAACCGAAGGCGCGTGACATTTCCTCATTGTTCTGGATGTAGACGTAATCCACAATCGGCTGCGCGCCACCGGCGTGCAAGTCAACCAGATAATCGATCTCCGGGAGAAATTCCTCGCACACGACGGCCGCCAATTGCTCAGAAAGCCAACCAGCAGCATCACCGGGAAAGACGCGGTTGAGATTTTGCATGTCGATCGGCGTGTGGCGGGTCTGCGCTTCAATCGCCAACGGATTGACCACCGGAATCGCCAGCACCGTGCCGCTGAGTTGCGCTGGATCCAGTTGCTCGACGACTCGCCGGATCGCTTCAATTGGCAGATACTCATCGCCGTGGATCCCGGCCGTGATCCCCAAGGTTGGGCCAGGCTGAGCGCCGGTGACAATATGGACCGGCAAGCGCAGTTCGAAGCCGCTCGCCAGCGTGGTCACCGGCAGCCAACTCATACTCTTTCCAGGTGCATCTGATTTCAGCATAGTACGTTTCCTTTTGATTGATTCAGCCACTCACGCTCCGTCAGTCACGCGTGCAGCCGCAGCTAGACCTCGATCCATCGCACTGATCAATTCGTCTAGTACAGGTTGGTCGTGCGCCACGCTAATCGCATGATGCAGCAGATATTTGGGTGAGACGAGAAAGCCGGACGCTGACAGTGTGGAAATGAAGGCGGTGTAGCGCTTTTGATCCGAACGAAACGCCTGGCGGTAATCGCGAACGGGATGCGCGGAGAAATACCAGTGAATATGCCCGCCCGCCCCTTGCATCTGTGCCTGTACACCATGTTGCTCTGCAAGAGATTGGAAGGCATCAATAAGGTAGGTCGTGTTCGCTTGCAGTGTTTCAGTCGCCGCGCCATCGGCAAGCGCACGCAGGCTCGCTTCCGCCGCGGCCATGCTGACAACGTGACCGTTGAATGTTCCTACGAAGTTCGCATTGCCTGGTCCGGGTGCGGATTTCTCCAGCACGGCACGCTGACCGGCCACTGCAGCGACGGGGTAGCCATTGCCAAGGGCCTTGCCGAACAGCGAAAGATCGGCAGTGATGCCGTAGCGTTCCTGCGCACCGCCGCGGGCAAGGCGAAATCCCGTCAATAATTCGTCGAAAATGAGCACGGCGCCAACTTCGCTGGCAACCTGGCGCAACATTGCCAGGTAGGCAGGATCGGCGGCGATAAAGCCCACGTCAATCATCGTCGGCTCGACAAGGATCGCAGCCAACTCGCTCCCGTTGCGGCGCAAGAGGCTCTCCGTCGCGTCGAGATTGTTGAACGGCAGCACGAGGGTGTCACGCACAATCTGCGGATCCAATCCGCCTGTGCCGGGCAGCGAAAGCGGCGCGTCTTTCGGGCCGGCCTGTGCTATATCTGGCCACGTGCTGACAAAAACCGGGTCGGCCCAGCCATGATAGGCGCCCTCGACCTTGGCGATTTTGCGACGACCGGTCTGGACGCGTGCGGTCTGGAGCGCATGGAGCAATGCCTCCGTGCCGGTGTTGGTGAAGCGTACGCATTCGATGGCGGGAACCATGTCGACGAGCAGGTCGGCGGCCTGCACTGCGTACTCACTTTCAACGCCGGCAGTCAGTCCCGAATCCAATGCCTCTCGGACCGCGGCTTGGACCGACGGATCGTTGTGTCCCAGCAACACGGCGCCGTTTCCCATGCCCAAGTCAATGTAGCGGTTGCCGTCCACGTCCCATGCGTAGGGACCATCGGCACGTGCAAAGTAGAGCGGGTAAGGAGCCCGGGCGCGGGAGTTTGAATGAACGCCCGCAATCGTTGATTGGAGCGCTCGTTCGTAGAGTGCTTCTGAATGACTCGTCTTCATCTGATTCTCTCGTTTCCCGGCGCAGATTACTCGCCGTTCGCTGAAATTCAGCGCCAATGCTGAAAGCTGCCGATCGTTCACATTTTTGCCGGACTAGATTGCTCCAATAGTCCTTGAATTTCCTCGACAACGGCTGCGGTTTCTCTGCAGAGGCAGAAGGCATTGTCAAGGTTCGTGATGGCCGCCTCATGCAGGCCTTCTGAGACCGCTGCGCAGGCGTCGGGAATCATGATGACGCCATAGCCCAAGTCGCTGGCGTCACGAACGGTTCCTTCCACACACCCGTTTGTGACGACGCCACAGACGAGGAGCGTGTCCGCGCCCAGGCTGCGCAAGGTATGGTCAATGCCCGTAGAGTTGAAGGGGCTGGATGAAGTTTTCGAAATCACGATGTCGTCTGGAGCAGGCGCAATTTCATCCAGAATTTCAGCATCGACGGAGTCACGGGGAACCGCCATGTTGACGTTCGCATGCTGGCGCCCGACGTCTCGGGCCGTTTGCGTTTTTGTGGCGATTCGCGTGTAGATGACGGGAATGTCCGCCATCCGTGCAGCCGCCAAGAGCCGTTGTTGATTAACCACGGCCCGCTCGACGGCAGTCCAATAGTAGTCGAACACGTCCCCAACGCCGGCGTCACGAGCCCGCGCGCCGATACCGTAATCGGGATGCGCATCCAGCTTCTGCATGTCAACGATGATCAACGCCGTATTGGTGCGCGTAATCGGAAAATTGGGCAGTTGTGGAAAGACAAGCGTCAATTGGTTTTCAGGAATCTCCGCCATCCGTATGCTCCTGTCTATAAACATGTGGGCACAATCAAGCGCCGCATGAACGCAACTTCCTATCGTCGCAGCCGGGGGTCCATCGCATCGCGGATTCCGTCGCCCAGCAGATTAAAGCCCAACACCGTCAGGAAGATGGCGAGACCGGGAAACCAGGTCAGCCACGGCGCATCGCGCATGAATTGCATGCCAAAGTTTAGCATCGATCCCCAACTGGCGGCCGGCGGCTGGATACCCAGACCGAGAAAGCTGAGGGCAGCTTCAGCGAGGATCGCGTTGCCCAATCCCAATGTGGCAATCACGAGGATCGGCGCGAGCGAATTGGGCAGCAGATGACGCCACATCATGCGTGAAGTGGGAACGCCGATGCTGCGGGCCGCCAGCATATAGTCTTCCTCACGCAGCGAAAGGGTCACGCCGCGCGTAACCCGTGCATACGTCGTCCAATAGACTGCCACGAGCGCCAACATCACGTTGAGCAGACTGGGGCCGCGGACCGCAATGATAGCGATGGCCAAGATGATGACAGGAAAGGCCAGAAAGACATCCACCAGCCGCATGAAGACAGCGTCCAGCTTGCCGCCCTTGTAACCGGCTATGAGACCCATCGGGACGCCGATTAACATGGCGAGGCTTACCGTCAAGATGCCGACCCAGAGCGAGATGCGCGCGCCATACAGAATCCGGCTGAAAATGTCTCGTCCCAAGTTATCGGTGCCAAAGAGATGCTCTCGGCTCGGAGGGAGAAAGCGCTGGCTCAATATCACTTCGTTGGGATCATAAGGCGCCAGCCACTGGGCGAAAATTGCGACAAAGATAAAGACGGCAATGATGATTCCGCCCAACATCGCCGTACGGCTGTGTCGAAATACGTAGAATGCACGCGCAAAGAAGCCGCGCGATTCTTGACGCACAGGCGCTTCGATGGTGCGTTCAGTTGGTTTTAATGCGCGGGTTGAGCCAGACATAGAGTAGATCAACAAATAGATTGATAAACGTTACCATGAACGCAATGACGAGCACCAGCGCCTGGATGAGCGGGTAGTCGCGTTGGCTGATGGCATTGATGAGTAAGCGGCCAACACCTGGCCAGGCGAAGATCGTCTCGGTGATCACCGCGCCGCCGAGCAAGACGCCCATCTGCAGCCCTACCACAGTGACAACCGGAATCAGCGCATTCCGAAAGGCGTGACGCATGACGACGGTGCGTTCATTGAGTCCTTTGGCCCGTGCAGTCCGTACGTAGTCCAGGTTCAGCACTTCGAGCATTGACGATCTTGTGAGGCGCGAGATAATCGCCATGGAAAACGCGCCCAACACAGTGGCGGGCAAAATCAGGTGACTGATCGAGTCGAATAGTTCGCTCGGATCGCCGGTTTGGAAGAGCTCAATGGTGCTCGGGATCAGACCCGCGCCCCGTCCAAACGATGGAAACCAACCAAGCTCCAACGAGAAGATGAGGATTGCCAACATGCCCAGCCAGAAGACGGGCATTGCAACGCCTGCCAGGGCCAGCACGGAGGCAAAGGCGTCAAACCAAGAGTAGGGACGGAGGGCGGAAAAGATACCCAGGGCGCCGCCTAGAATGGTGGCAAAAATGAGGGCCGTGACCGTCAACTCAATCGTGGCCGGCAGACGTTCCAGAATGAGCTTCATCACCGGCTCATTCTGAAAGATCGAGTCGCCAAAATCCCCCTGTGCGACCCGCCCTATATAAGTGGCAAACTGAACGGGCAGCGGCTGATCTAGCCCCAGGAGGCTGCGCAGCCGGTCTAGTTCCTCCGGCGTAGCGTCGGTTCCCAGAATAACCAGGGCAGGATCGCCAGGGATAAGATGGATCAGTATGAATGTTAAGAGCAACACGCCCACCAAGACGACGAGCGTCTGGCCAACGCGCCGCGCGATATATGCTGTCATGCGAAGCCTATGGCGCTCACCGTAGATGGTTTGTCACCTACGGTGAGCATTCGGGGCGTCAGTCACGCACCGCTATTCACCCAGTGAGACATCCTTCAAGGTTCGGAAGTTCTGTACGGGATTGACCGTGAAGCCTTGCAGCGAATCCGGGTGCATGGCGATATATTCCTGATACTGCAGGAACATATAGAATGCGTTGTCCACCACGCGCTGCGTCGCTTCAGTGTAGAGTTCTTTTGCCGCATCCTGGTCAAGCGTTGCGCGCGCTTCCTTAATCAGGGCGTCCAGTTCTTCATCATCGCAGGTGCCATAATTGGCTGCACCGTCGATGGTGAACTGACGATAGAGCGCCTGGTCGGGGTTTGCAAGATTGAGCCAGCCGACAACGCCGACCTGATAGTCACCGTTCTGAACATCCGCAAAGAAGCTGGGCCACTCCACCACATTGGTATCCGCCTGGATGCCGGCGTTCATCAGCTCGGCTTGCAGGACTTCGATTACCTGGCGGCGATCCGGATCTTCGCTATGCGTACGTACGGTGATCTGCAAAGGCTCACCGTCCTTGGCACGCATCCCGTCGTCACCCATTGTCCAACCCGCTTCATCTAACAATTGCGCAGCCATTTCCGGATCATAGTCGTAGGCCGGCAAGTCATCGGTGTAGGCCCACATGCCGGGCGGGATGGGGCCCTTGGCGACTGCACCCACGCTCTCATAGATCGTACTGGTAATATCTTCCCGATTGACTAAATGCGACAGCGCTTTACGCACGTTGACATCGGCCAGCACCGGGTCGGCGCAGTTGAGGTTCACGTAGGTGTAGCCGGCCGCCGGTGTGCGATTGACCACAAAGCCATCCGTCGTTTCCATCCGCTTCACATCCTGCGGCGAAATTGGCGACTGAACCAGATCGAGGTCGCCGGCCTCAAGCGCAACCACGCGCGCACTGTTATCCGGCACAACGCTCATCTCGATGGCGTCCAGCTCGGGCGCGCCGTCCCAGTATGCTTCGTTCGCCGCAAGGCTGATGCTGTCACCGCGTTTCCATTCGCTGAGCATGAAGGGGCCCGTGCCGACCGGATTGCTGGCAAATCCTTCGGGGTCCGCTTCGGCAACCGCCTGGGGCACGATGCCCATCGTCAGGTAGGAGAGAAAGGGACCATAGGGCTGATCCAGCGTGAACTGAACGGTATAGTCGTCGATTACATCGACGCTCGTAATCGGGCTAAAAAACGCCCGGCTTGGCGAAGCGAAGTCCTCGGCCAAAATCGTGTCGAATGTGTACTTCACATCACTGGCGGTTAATTCTTCGCCGTTGTGGAACTCTACGCCTTCGCGCAGCTTGAATACCCACGTCAGATCATCGGGGTTTTCCCAACTCTCTGCCAGACTCGGCGAAACCGTGAAGTCCGGTTGCATTTCGACGAGGCCATCAAAGACCAATTCCCGGAGACGAAAGGCCGACGTATCTCGCGCCAGGCGTGGGTCGCCGGTGCCGGCGTCAACGTCCAGCCCAACCCGTAACGTACCGCCTTCGCCCGCTGATTCTGCGCTTTCGCCTTCAGAGGCTGCAGCACCCGTGTCCGCGGTTGGCGGGGCCGCACAGGCGGCAACCAGGACCAGCATCAGCGCCAGCGTCAGGAACAAACCGACCGTTCTGCGTAGATTGACCAGAACTCGCATTAGCTTTCTCCTTCTGTTAAGTTGGACAATGACCGACAAGCAACAAGGGGGAGGGATTGTACAGACAAAACACTGGTGAATCCCGGCAGAAATTTTCATACACTTCCCACCATAGATAGATTCGCCGAATTTCTGTCGTGGTATTCACGCCGATCTGCACTAGGCTAACTTGGCTGTGCAGGCCCGCGTGCAGGCTCTCTTCGAGTTTGTGATATTGCAGCGGCCACCTCAATCAAATCCTCAGCGAGCCTGCGCAGTTTCTGAATAGAAATGCGCACCGACGGGCCACTGACGCTGATCGCGGCATCGACATGACCGAGGCTGTGGCAGATCGGGGCGGCCACACACCGTACGCCAAGTTCGCGTTCTGCATCATCCAGCGCGTAGCCGCGAGAACGAGTGAGGGCAATTTCCTGCATCAGCCCCTGATGATCCACGACGGTCGCAGTCGTAAAGGCCTCAGGTGCGCGCACAAGAAACTGATCGAGTTCAGATTGCGGCATGAAGGCCAGGAAGACTTTGCCGGAAGCTGAAGCGTGAAGGGGAAACCGCTCACCGGCAGGATATGAGACGCGAAGCATGTTCGGGCTGTCGACGTGATCCAACTGGATGACGCTATCGCCAAACCGCGTTGTCAGGTTGACTGTCTCTCCGGTCTGCGTTGCCGTCTTCTCTAGCCACGGCCGCGCGATGCGAATGAGATTGTGTTTTCTGACTGCCACATGGCTCAAGCGAATCAGCGTGTTTCCCAAACTGTAGCGATTCGTTGCGGGATCCTGCGCCACGTAGCCAACCTGCATCAAACTTGTGAGCAGACGATGAACCGTGCTCGATGGCAGATCGGCCTGCTCACTGATCTCACCAAGCGAACACTCTTCGTGGCTATCCGCCATGATCTCCAATAGGGAAAGCGCCCGGATCACCGATTGGACGCCTGACTTCTGGTCTGTAGCCATACACTGTATGAATAACTCAACTCATTTCGATTCCGCAGAGCGGAATTCCATTCCATTCCGTGGCAGAAAGATAGCATACCCGCTAATGCGCGTCAACTGCTGAAATTGCGTAGCTCCCGCGGCCCAACTCCTATTTGAATGTCTTGCATTCCATCACCGCAGCTGACCTTTGCGCCAGCTGCGAGCCACACCCGCACAACTCACGGGTAGCCTCGCCAGAGCGATATACCGGAGCAGGATAACAGAAAGTGCGCGCACCGGCGCGTTACACTGCTCGTGGCCGTCATAGGGCAAGTAACCACTGTGCTCTACTCTGGGGGGCCGAATTGTAACATTCTGATAATATCTGCCTCAGCCAGGATTTAGATTGGCCGCTTATCATAGCGACACGGGCGCTCATTAGACGAGGATAGCCTCCTCCGCCGATGCCCGGGCCTAGCAAAATCATTTGAATGGCACGGTATTGATACGCTCTGATCTTCAGAGCAATAAAGGGAACGAACTATGAAACAGCTTTCACGTGCGGAGATCACTCCGGAACAAATTTTTCTCAACCGGCGCAGGTTCATGATCGGCGCCGGATCGGCCGCCGGCGCGCTGGCCCTGGCCGCCTGCGCCACGCCGGGCGCCATGCCGGCTGCAGCACCCGAGGGCAGCGCCACGACCGCCGCGCCAGTGGTCGATCCCAACAGCGATCTGCCCGATGCGCTGGCTTATGGTTCACCCTATGCCAGCAGCGGCACCGATGAGTTGGGCGCCCCCCTCAATACCTTTGAGGAGATCACCAACTATAACAACTATTACGAATTCACCACCGACAAGCAGGGCGTGGCCAAGCTGGCCGAGGATTTCGTCACCCGCCCCTGGGAAGTGGAGGTGACCGGGATGGTCAACAATCCCATGACCTTCAATTTGGACATGCTCCTCAATGACTTTACGCAGGAGGAACGCATCTATCGCCTGCGCTGCGTTGAGGCCTGGTCCATGGTGATTCCCTGGGTCGGTTTCCCCATGGCCGCGTTGTTGGAAAAGGTCGAGCCGACTGCAGATGCCCAGTACGTCAAGTTCATCTCGGTCGAACGCCCCGAGCAGATGCCGGGCCAGCGCAACAGCCGCATCCCCTGGCCGTACGTGGAGGGGCTGCGGCTGGACGAAGCCATGAATCCGCTAGCGATCTTTGCCACCGGCATGTATGGCAAGCTGATGACCAACCAGAACGGCGCCCCGATTCGCGCGATCATGCCCTGGAAGTATGGCTTCAAGAGTGGTAAGGCCATCGTCAAGATTGAGCTGACCGACCAGATGCCGACGTCCACATGGATGCAGCTGGCGCCGAACGAATATGGCTTCTACGCCAACGTGAATCCCGAGGTGGATCATCCCCGCTGGTCCCAGGGCAGCGAGCGGCGGATTGGCGAGCGCGAGCGCCGTGAGACGCTGATGTTCAACGGCTATGAAGAAGAAGTCGCCTATCTTTACGAAGACATGGATCTGCGAGCGAATTTCTGATGACGGCGCAACCACTTCCTCACGATTCGATGGAATCAACTGTGTCTCCGACCAACGTCTCTGCGGCAAGTGCGTCACCGACCAACAGGGCGCAGAACGTCACGCCCAAGCCTGGCCAGACGCGGAGTCGGCGTAAATGGAACCGAAAACGCTGGTTTTGGCTGGCCGTCAACATCGGCGCGGCGCTGCCCTTGCTCTGGCTGGGCTGGGACGCCTGGCAGGGCAACCTGAGCGTCAATCCGATTGATGACTTTACCGACCGCACGGGCAGCGCTGCCATCATCATGCTCATGCTCTCGCTGGCCTGCACGCCCATCGTATCCATTCTCGGCATCCGCATTGTGGCAACGGCGCGTAAGTCGCTGGGGCTTTGGGCCTTTGTCTACGCCACGCTGCACATGCTGGTCTTCATTGGGCTGGACTATGGCTTCAACGTTCAGTTTATTCTGGATGATGGACTCTTTCAGAAACGCTACATCTTTGTCGGCCTGATCTCGTTGCTGATCATGCTGCCGCTGGCCATCACATCGACCAAATGGTGGATGCGACGGCTGGGACGCAAGTGGAAGACGCTGCATCGCTTCGTTTATGTTGCCGGCGTGCTGGCCGTCCTGCACTTTGTCTGGCTGGCCAAGGGCGGGCGGGTTGAGCCCTTCATCTATGCGGCCGTGCTCACGCTGCTCCTGGCGGTACGCATCCCGGCGGTGCGTAAGTCTGCCATCGACCTGCGCCGCAGGGTTACGGCGACTGCAAGCTAACGGCGCATGCGGCATGATCCCGATCAACCAGAAGTCGGACTCTGTGAAAAGAGTCCGACTTTTTTCATACAGATCCATGTTAGGCCTTTTGGGGCGTGATCAAGTAGGCTTGTGGCTATGATCACGCCGACCTTTCAGCGCTGGGCGTTGCTGCTGCTTGCGCTGCTCGTCATGCTGGCTTCCGGCCTCACTGCCTGGTCCCTGCGCCGAGGCAGCACGCCCGAGGCGGGCCCGGAGCCGGCCTCGCTGCAGGCGGCAGTTACGCCACCGCCTGTGGTGACGGCGTCGCCGAACCAAGCCTCAGTCCCGCTTTCTCCTCCGCCCACTGCGGCAGCGCAAGCGCCCGCGTCGACGGCCACGCCTGCGCCAGCGATGAACGACCCAGAGAGTGCCCCAGAGGTCGGCCCTGAGGCCGGCCCCGAAGTCAGCACCGAGACCTCTGACGCATTGCCCGGCGAAGCCTCGCCGAATGCGAGCATTGCCGATCTCCTCTTCATTGAGGCCGTCGCCGGGGAATTCGAGACGCTCAATCCGCTGTTGACGACCGGCACCGCCACGCGCGCGCTGGCCGAGAAGCTCTACCTCGATTTTGTGGGTCAGAACGCACAATCCGGCTTGGTCGAGGCCACCGGGCTGGCTGAATCCTGGGTCGTCGCCGACAGCAGCGATCTCTTCACCTTCACGCTGCGCAGCGATGTTGCCTGGAGCGACGGCACGCCCGTCAGCGCAACCGACGTTGCCTTCACCTTTGGCGCGCTGGCGGATGCAGATGTGGGCAGCCCTTATCGCGCCACGCTCGATGCTGTGGCGCGCGTCGAAGCGCTGGATAACCGGACCGTCGTGGTGACGCTCAACCAGCCGGATTGTAGCGCGCTCCATGCCCTGCATCAGCCCGTGTTGCCCAGCCATCGCTACGCGGCCGACTTCAGCGATTTTGCCGCCTCGCCCCTCAACGCTGCTCCGACGACGTCGTCGGGGCCCTTCCGTTTTGTGGAAGAACGCGCCGACGGCACGGTCGTCCTCGCCGCCAATCCCACTTTCTGGCGCGGAGAACCGGCCATCGACACGTATCACATCGTCCCCAGTGGCGAATCCGATCCCAGCACCGATCTGGCGCGGCTTTCGTCGCTGCCGCCCACGGCCGTCGACGACACAGTCCAAACTACTTTTCCCGATGATCGGTACAGCTTCATCGCACTCAACCTGGCCGATCCTGGCCAGCCCGTGGCCGGGTTGGACGACAACAATGCGCGCCAGGCTCAACCGGCGCACCCCATTCTGGGCGACGTGCGCGTGCGGCAGGCGATTGCCGCAGCCCTCGATTATGATGCACTGCTGGCAGCCGCCTACGACGGCGCAACCTATCGTACTGGCGCCTATGTGCCGCCGGCCGCGGCTTGGGTCCACGATGCTGCGCTGGCTCCCTACGTCTACGATCCGACGCTGGCTGCTCAACTGCTGGACGAAGCCGGCTGGCGTGACGAGAACGGCGACGGTGTCCGCACGCGTGACGGTGCTTCCCTGCAATTGACGCTGCTCACCAACAACGACAGCGTCCCCCGCATGGCCATCGCGGAGCTGACCGCGCAGCAGCTGGCAGCCGTCGGTTTTGACGTGCGGCGCAGCGCATTGCCGTTTGAGGCCATGAGCGAGCAGATTTTGGCGCAGACCTTCGACCTGGCCGTCTTGAGTTGGGACAATCTGGGCGCGGATCCTGGCGCGATGCCCTTCTGGCACGCACGCCAGGATGAGCCTGGACGCGGCTTCAATTTCGTCAGCTTTCAGGATGCGGAGGTCGACCAGTGGCTGGACGAAGCGCGCACGATGGCAGGCTGTGATCCCGACTCACGTGCTATGCTCTATCGCCAGGTGCAGGCGCGTATTCACGATGCCGTGCCCTACGTGATCATTGGCGGTCCCCAGGCCGCGTGGCAGCACAGCACAGCATGGACTGGCATCACGCCCGGCCCTTGGGGCGCAGACGACAACATTGAACAGTGGAGCAGGCAACAATGACGCACAGAAGAGCGATTGAGGAAACAGAGCTGGCAGCATTGACCGCGGAATGGGGCGACGCCCCGCACCGCCATTTTTCGCTGGACGTCAAGCCGCCTTTTCTTAGCGGCAATCATCAGACATTGACGAGCAATGGCCGGCGCGCGGAGATCTGCTACGTCATGCATCGCGGGGAGCCGGCCCAAGGGCTGCTGCTGCACATCAAGGCCTTCTATCCCGATAGTGGTTTTCGCTTGCCCACGGGCGGCATCCACATGGGCGAGGGCGTCTATGCCACGCTGGTGCGAGAGATTGATGAAGAGACGGGGCTGCAGGTTGGGCCTGGCGAAGAAGAGGTTCGGGTCGAGCGTTTTCTGGGTGTGACTTCCTATGATCTACACCATTCGGAACTGGGCCTACGTGAGTTTGCCACCTACCATTTTCTGGTGCGCATGCCGCCCGACGCCACCCTGAATCCCCAGGACGCCGACGAGCAGATTGCCGGCTGGCAATGGCGACCCGCATCGGAGATGAACGCAGTAGCCGCCACGCTAGAGGGCGTTGGCGCATCCGACCCTGGGTGGGCAGACTGGGGTCGCTTCCGCGCGCTCAGCCACCGCTTCGTCGCCACAGCCCTTGACAATTGACGATTAGCCATTGACAATCGCCAATTGTCAATCGTCTTCTTCTTGTGATTGGCCGCGGAAGTTGTTGGTGAAGAAGATCTCGCACAGCTCGACGATGTCTTCGGGGCTGGCCAGCCAGCGCCAGTCGAGCACCGTATTCATTTCCGTGTCGATCACGCCGGGCGTCGTGCGCACCCAACTCATAACGTAGCCGGTGATGGCGGAGATATTCTTGCCCAGCAAGAGCAGCATCAGGTCAGCGTCTCCGCTGTGATAGCAGTTCAGCAGCCAGACCCGACGCACGTCGGGATGGGGCGGCAGGTCCAGCAGCGCCTGAAAACAACGCCGGTCATACCCCGGCTGCACGTCGATCAAGACGCTCGATGCCACCATCTGACTGTTGGGTCCTACTTCCATCTCCAAGTCAAGGAGCGTATCGATGTCGACCCGGCCACCCAGGCTGAACGTGGTCGATGTTTCGCGTAGACCTTCCACGTCACGCACGACGTCAAGCATAAAATCATTGAACTCACCCAGATCGCGCGCCAGGCAGACGAAGCGCAGATCGGCGCGATTGCGTAGCCAGTTGACCCACAGGGGCGCGACGCCGGGTGAGGTATAGTTGCGCAGATTCTCTAACAACGATTCCCGCGCCAGTTCATCCTTGCCGCTGACGATGTCGGCATCGACAAAGGCTAGCACCGGATGGGGCGCCTGTGGGGCTGATTGCTGGGACATAGTTGATTCTTCCTTTTTCGGCTGTGTGCTTTGCCAGCCAGGCGTGAACGAAATGCCGGACGGCGCGCTTATTGTACTCGCTTCCGGCGCAGATGCAACCGCGGCCGCAGTCGAAGGGGCGCATTGTACGGTAGGGGTGAGATTGCACGTGCCGGGGACCCTCCACAAACAGGCGGAAGAGACCGGCCGTATCCTGAGCCTGGCGAAGGATGATCAGTTTCTTTGGGGTTGATCCGTCTATATCCGCCGGATCAGCGTAGATCGGCGGTCTATTTCGCTCAACCTTCAAACTGCCAAATCCGTCCTCATCAAATTGACAGGTTGCCTGCTTCATATGACAATGTGGGTTGGTATGCCGCCAACCCGAGCGTGCAAACTCAATAGCGGGTTTGCGCAGATGACAGCAGGAAGAAATGAGCGAACAGAAATCTGAGGTGTGGCTTGTTTGAATATCGATTAGCCGGCGAAAATTTACAACAAATCGGAAATCCGGACCATGAAGTTTGGAGCCTGTCCACGCTTCAACCGCTTGCTCCAGGCGTGCTGACGCCCTTTAGCTATAGCGTGCTGGCGGAGGTCAGCAGCCGAGCCTGGTATCAGCACTATGATGACTTGGGCTTTGAGCCCGCGCCGCGCAGCCGAGTCGTGCTTCAACACGCCGGGAGACCCTACTTTAACCTGACAAAATCAGCGCAATTAGAGGCGGAGCACGCTGGGATTCGCCCCATCACGCTGCAAATCAATGACCAGCCAGTCGCCGTCGCTGCTTGGGAAAAGCCGGGCTTCTTTGCCGGCTTGCGCACCGGTCGTGCACAAAAACGCATGCTTGACCAGATTGAGACGCAGCTTGGCCAGCACGCAGCCATGCTGGAGAAAGCGCGCAACTGGTACACGAAGACTGGCGAACTCAAGTGGTCCCAAGCCGATATTCTCCAAGTCATGGAGGAGATCGAGCGCGTGAGCATGCCGAGCTACCGGGCCTACCTGGCGGCTCGCCGTCAGTTAGAAAACGGCTACAACCAACTCATCCAGATATGCGCCAGCCAGATATCTTTCCCCCAGAGCCTCAATTTGATCAACCACGCGGTCTGTGATGTGCAAAACCTGGTGGAAGCGCAAATGGTTCAGGCGCTTCTCGATCTGGCCGATACGTTTCAAGACGACGACGTTGCATGCGAGTGGCTCCACAGCAGCACGCGCACCGACGCAGAAGCTGCTCTGCCCGCGCCGATTGCCAATGCATACCAGTCGTTCATGCACCGCTACGGCCACCGCGGAGCCGGCGAAGGTGAAATGAGCAATCCCCGATGGTATGAAGACCCAACACCTATCGTCAGCGCGCTCCAGGCGGATACAGCCAATAAGGTGCGTCGCTCCGCCGTGCTGCCGTCCAACGGCCATGCGGAGAAACTCAAAGCGATAGCGGGCAAAGAGGCCAGTACTGCCGCCAGCTTGCTCGAGACGATACGACAGGGCCTCTTGCTGCAGAGCAGCGCGCTCAACGCCATCGCCTACATCACTGCGGGAACGCGCCGGTGGGCGCTTGCCGCAGGCCGAGAAGCCATGGCCGATCAGCGGTTGGAAAAGCCCACAGACGTCTTTTTCTATGAACTCGAAGAGATTAAGCAGATGATGACGGGAGAATGGAACGTCAGCGCCATGGCGGCCATTCGCCAGACCGCAGCCGACCGCCAAGCGGCCTATGCGGCGCAATTGCAGGCGGACTTGCCGAGCGACCTACTGGTTGGCAATGCACAACACGTGACAGAAGCGATCGACCTGGCAGCAGCCTTGCCTGGCACGGAAGGACAGGCCAACGGCCCTCTCCGCCGCACCGAGCAGCCGCGCCCCACAGCCTGCAACGGGGCCATCATCGGCGTCCAGCAGCTCGACATTGGCTGGGCGATCTTGCTGCCCATTGCCAACGGTCTGGTGGCCGCCACGGGCGTGCCCTATGACCCAACCGTGACGGCCGGGCGACTCTGGCACACGCCCACCCTTGTCGGCCTCGGCGCACGCTACAGTGACCTGGTGGATGGCGCGCATACCGAGCTGAATGTTGACGAAGTCCTGCTCGAGCAATAGCGCTCTGGGGCGCGGCATGCGCCCCCTGCACGCGCTCCCCACCGTACGACGCCACCCATCGCCCACGCCGTCGCAAAGACGCTTCGGCCGACCTGGAGGAGCGTCCCATGGCGGCAGCACCCCTTCCTGACACAATACAGGCCATTGCCCCTCTCGACCGGATAATCGGGCTGGCAGCGCGAAAACGCCATCTGGGGCTCACCAACAGGAACCGGCGATATGGGGATAACTATCCGATCTCATGGCCTAGGCCAGGAACGGATTGCAACTCAAACCCCCCATTTCTTGACGAATTCTCGATCTCAAGCTAGATTAGCGAGTTGGAAAAAAGCGGTCCGGTCAAACTTGGGATTGAACGCCCAAGCGGTTATGCTGAACTTAGACAACGTCGAGGATTAGACAACGTCGAGGACAACTCCCTTCTGTTCTCCCCGGCGCAGAGGGGATGCGAGGTACAAGTGGTTATGACGGAATTTGTGCGCGCAGAAGCGCCTGCCCAAGATCTGGACACCAAAATTGACCAGTCAGACTCAGCTGTAGAGCGCCCGCGTATCTCCGTGGTGATTCCGCTCTATAACGAAGAGGAGAGCATCCCCCACCTCTATGAGCAACTGACTGCCGCGCTGGAAAGCTACGGCCAGCCCTACGAAATCATCATTGTAGATGACGGGTCGTCGGATCGCAGCTTTGCGTTGCTCAGCGCCATCGCCCAGGAAGATCCTCGATTGCAAGTTGTCCAACTGCGGCGCAATTTTGGTCAGACTGCTGCGTTTTCGGCTGGATTTGACCGCGCTATCGGCGATGTCGTTATTACGATGGACGCTGATCTTCAGAACGACCCCAAAGACATTCCCCTCCTTATGGCCAAGATCGACGAGGGGTATGACATCGTTTCAGGGTGGCGCAAGGATCGTCAGGATCGCTTTCTGGATCGCAAGCTCCCCTCCATGATCGCCAACGGCATGATCTCCAACGTGACTGACGTACGGCTGCACGATTATGGCTGTTCGCTCAAGGCCTATCGCCTCGATGTGCTGCAACACGTCAATCTCTACGGCGAGTTGCATCGCTTTATCCCGGCCCTGGCCAGTCAGGTGGGCGGCACCGTCACCGAGGTGCCGGTCGATCATCATGCTCGCCAATATGGCTCATCCAAGTATGGCATCAGCCGCACGGTACGTGTGATGCTGGACCTGATCACGGTCTGGTTTCTGGGCTCTTACGCCACGCGGCCGATCCATGTGTTTGGCACGTTGGGACTCATCTCCTCCGCAGTTGGCATCTTTTTGGGGCTCTATTTGACCTTTGTCAAGCTTTTCATGGGACAAGATATCGGCTCACGGCCACTGCTCCTTTTGGCCATATTGTTGGTCGTGATCGGCGTGCAGCTCATTACGATGGGCCTGCTGGGAGAGATGATCATCCGTACCTATTACGAAAGCCAAGACAAGCCAATCTACTATGTGCGTGAGGTGGTCAACGAACGGCCAACCCCACGCGCATAACATGAAGTTTTGCTCAGTTGCCCGTTAGGAGAGTGGCCCGCAGGGGGAACCCGGCCGGCCAATCTCCTCGTTTTTTCTGCGGGTCGATTTGTATGCGGCCCCTTATCGAAACCATGTATCTAAGAACACGTACCTTTCTCGCCGGCACGATCCTCGCCGCCGCCCTCGCCAATGGAATACTGCTCCTGAACCTGCCTCACATGATTCAGGCTCTGGCGGTCTATGTGTTGGCCGGATTGCTGCCAGGCCTGCTGCTGGTCGACGCGCTGGTTGGCCAGAGCGAAGCCGCGCCTACGCCATGGGAGCGCATCCTCTACGCCATCGGCGCCGGATACGGCGTCATGGTGATGGTGATGACCGGGCTGAGCTTTGTGCCGGGCCCGCTGACCGAATGGCAGACTCTCCTGGCGTTTGATGCAATCATTCTGGGACTGGCCGCACTCGACTTCCTGCTTGGTCGCCGGCGTCCGCTCTACCCACGCCCCACCGCCATACTCTTCCCCGAATTGGACAGAAGCCAGCGGAGCCGCACCTGGTTCTGGATCGGCGCGCTCGCGCTGCTGTTTGTCGCCGGCTTCTTGCGCTTTACCAATCTGGGCTATACAGAGTATCAGGGCGACGAGGCACGGGCCGCGTTGCGCGCGGCCGCAATCATTCAGGGCTATGACGATGTGCTGCTCATTCATAAAAAGGGGCCCACCGAGATCGTTGTGCCGACCGCTGTCTACTCGCTGACCAACCATCTTACCGAAGCGAGCGCACGGCTGGCCTTTGCCATTGCCAACATCGCCGGGCTCTTTGCTCTCTTCTTGCTCGGTTGGCGGTTGGCCGGCCCCCTTGTGGGTTGGATTGCGGCCATGTTCCTGGCGCTAGACGGCTATTTCATCGGCTTTTCCCACATTGTGCAGTACCAGAGTGTCGTCTTTTTGACGTCTGTACTCACGGTGCTGATTCTTTATCGCCTGATCGTCAATCCGCAGGCCATTGCACGCTATCTGACGCTTGCGGCCATCCTGCTGGCAACAGGGCTGCTCTCTCACTATGAAGCCGCGCTGGCGGCCATCCCGGCACTCTTCCTTTTCCTCACGCTGCTGTGGACGAGGCCAACGCGCTGGCGGGAGATTCTGGGCGGTGCGCTGATTGCAACGCTGGTTGGCGGGGCCATGCTGGCCTTCTTCTACATCCCGTTTGTCCTACACCCGCACTTCAGCGCCACCTACACCTACCTGACCGATCGGCGCATCGGCGGTAGCTTCCCGTACAACAATCTGACCGACTTCTTCCTGCGCACGACGGTCTACAGCACGACCTACTACGTGCTCCTGGCCATTGCCGGCACGCTCCTCGCCCTCTTCTTCACCTATCGCCAGGGAATGAAGCTGCGTTGGGCTGCGCTTTTAAGCCTGGCAGCGGCCGGCGTGATGGCCCTCACCTTTTGGAATGCCGAATGGTTGCGCTTCGGCGACACAGATTTGATCGTATTGCCCTTTGCCTTCTTCATCGGTCTGGCTGTTTTTACGCCCAAGGTCAAGCCGGCCGAACGCATGCTGTGGCTCTGGTTTGGCGCGGTGATGCTGCTGGCCTTCTTCTTCACCGAAAAGCCACGCACTCACGTCTATACCTTTTTTGCGCCCTGGCTGCTGCTCGTGAGTTGGGCGCTGGTACGCGTCTGGGACGGTCTGCGCAGTCGCTATGGCAACCAGGCGGCAACCATCGGCGGCGTCGCTGTGGCTGCGTTCCTGGTTGCGCTCTTTGGCAACTATGCCTATTGGTACTTTGTCAGCAACACGCCCGAAGTGTTGCGCACGTGGGATGACTGGCATCCTGGCGGCTACTGGGTGGCGTACGACGAGCCCGATGACAAAGCGCTCTTTGGGTTTCCCCTGGCCAACGGCTGGAAAGTCGTCGGCACGCTCTATGAAGAGGGTGTTATCGCCGGGGATTATGAAACCAACGAAAAAGAAGCCTGGGTACCCTCGTGGTATACCGCGGGCAGGTCCGTTGTGGTCGTACTGCGGACTGGTATTTCGAGATTGACAATCTGGAGCCCTGGAACAACAGCGATCAACTCGCCATGGAGCATTACCTGCGTGAGGGGTTTAGCAAATGGGGCATCGTGGAGATCAACGAGACCGATCAGATGGTCATCTATCAACGAACTGGGGAGAGCAGCGAATTCCCGTCCCAGGCGCCAACCGAGGACGTACCGCGTCTCCAACTCAGCGACTTTGAAGCCCGCTTTGATGAACTGGCCACACCCGATCTGCCCCTGACCTATCCCGCCGTCAACCAGCAGATTGACAACCCGCTACACGTCAATTTCGCCGATCAAATCTGGCTGGAAGGCTTCAACATCGATTACGAAGCGCCTCTTCGCCAGGGCGATACGCTCACCCTCACGCTCTTCTGGCGGGCTCAGCGACCAATCGACGCTTCGTACAAGGTCTTCAATCAGTCCTTCTATGGCGACAGCGGCACCGTGGCCCAGTTGGATGGTTATCCCGTCTGCGAAACGCGGGAGACGTGGCGTTGGGATCCGGGTGAGCTCATCACCGATCGCTACGAGATTCCCGTCGCCGAGGACGCGGCTGACGGACTCTATCCGCTCTACACGGGATTGTATTTGGAAGAGACATTGGAGCGGTTGAATGTCCTCGACGAAGCGGGGGCAGAAGAGGATACCCAGGTCCACCTGACCGACATTCGCATCGGTGAGGAGTAGGGCCGTGTCGCGGTGGCGCCTTTCTCCACATTCACCCCTTTGGCACAAGCCGTGCAATCCGCCCAACGCGGGTGCGGCATGAACCGCAACGTGCGTACCGGGCTGATCTTGCTGGGGCTTTTTCTGGCTGCATGGGCGCCACGCGTCATCGGCCTGGATGACTTTGTCACCATCGATGAGCGCAAATGGTTGGCCCGCTCGGCCAATTTCTATGAAGCGGTGGCCCACGGCGATCTGGCCAATACCTTCCAGCGCGAGCACCCCGGCGTGACGGTCATGTGGGCCGGTACGTTGGGCTTTCTGGGCGAGTATCCTGAATATGCCAGAGAAACGCCCGGTCAATTCGCCTGGGACCGCGAATACCTGGAAGAGTGGCTGCAAGAGAGCGCCGGGCGCGATCCGTTGGATCTGTTGGCGGCAGGGCGCTGGTGGATTGTCCTCATTATCTCACTGGTCATCACGGCCTCGTACTTCCCATTGCGTATCCTGTTGGGCGAGATGATCGCGCTCTTTGGCACGCTCTATCTGGCGTGGTCACCCTTCTACGTGGCGCTGTCGCGCCAGCTGCACCCCGACGGCCTTGTCTCCAGCCTGACTTTTTTGGCCCTGCTGCTCTTTATGGCCTGGCTCTATGGCGGCGAGAAGCACCGTTATCTAGTCGCTTCCGGCATCACCATGGGGCTGGCCTGGCTGACCAAAACGCCCGCCATTTTCCTGGTTCCCACCGGCGCTACGCTCATAGCGCTGGAGTGGTGGCGCATCCGCCAGACGGAGCGCATGCCCGGCGATCCGGAACGACGATCGGTCCTGAGTTGGGCCGGGATTTATGTGATCTGGGGGCTGCTTGCCGTAGCGACCTTCTTTCTGCTCTGGCCGGCCATGTGGCTCAATCCGGTTGGCACGTTAAGCCGGATGGCTGGTGAGATGAGCGTCTACGTCGAGCGTCACACCAACCTCAATTTCTTCATGGGCCGGCCGGTCAATGATCCCGGGCCCTTCTTCTATCCGGTGGCTTGGCTCTTTCGCAGCACGCCGCTAACCTGGCTGGGCCTGGGCGCAACGGCCGTCTATGCCTGGCGACGCCAGCTGCCCTTTACGATGCCCAAGCCCAATCGGACGGCGATTGGGCTACTTGTCTTTGCGCTGATCTTTACGGTCGGCATGACGCTCGGTGCGAAGAAATTTGATCGCTACATTCTGCCCGTCTTCCTGGCCTTGGATCTTGTGGCGGTACTCGGCTGGTGGGGCGTTGCCTTCTGGCTGCGCCGTCGCTGGCCCCAGACAGGCTGGACCCAACGGGCGCTGCTGCCGGCCTGGGTCCTGGGCGGTGTTGCTCTGCTGCACGGCTTGTTGGGCTTTGTTCACGCCCCCTACTATTTCACCTATTACAATCCCCTCGTCGGTGGCAGCCGTACCGCGCCCCAGGTGCTCTTCGCTGGCTGGGGTGAAGGATCTGGAGGAAGCCGCGGCCTACCTCAATGCGCAGCCGAATGCGGAAGATCTGCGCGTGGCCGCCTGGTATCACGATGGGCCTTTTTCCTACTACTTTGATGGCGCTGAAGTGGCAATTTCATCTGATTCGCCCCTCTTCTGGCTGGACACCGACTATGCAGTGCTCTACGTCAACCAGTGGCAGCGCCAGAGCCCGTCGCCCGCAGCCATCGCCTACTTCGATGCCCGGGAACCGGCCCACGTCGTACGTTCCGGCGGCATGGAATTGGCGCGGGTGTACGATCTACGCGATACGGTGCTACCCGATTTTGTGGAGATCGGCAAGGCCAGCGGGGCCGATTTTGGTGATATGATTCGCCTCTTGGCCTATGAGTTTGAAGATCTGATCCTTCAGCCCGGCGATGCAACACAAGCGACCTTATATCTGCAAAGCCTCGCCGAAATGGACACCAACTACAATATCCTGGTACGGGTTGTGGGCGAAAATGGGCAAGAGGTGGTGCGATTTGACGGCTGGCCTTGGGGCGCGCCAACCAGCGAATGGCCCGTGCGCGAGATTCGCCCCGACGGCCACCTGATCGTAATTCCTCCCGATACGCCCCCGGGCCTCTACCGCGTCACGGTTGCGTTCTACGATCCGGCCACGCTGGACCGGCTCCCCGTGACCCAAAGCGACACGGGTGAATTGATCTCCGCCGACGAGCGCGATGTCGCGCTGCTGCGCGTCGGCGCCGCGCCCGAGCCTGTCACAGAGTGGGACGAGCCGGTCAACTTTGGCAACACGATCGGGCTAAGCAGTGCTACGCTGCCGGGCACTGCCAAGCCTGGCGATACCCTGCCGCTACGGCTCTACTGGGAAAGCATGGCGTCGACCCCAATCGATTATACCGCCTTTGTCCACGTGATCGGCCCGGACGGATCCCAGGTCGCGGGCTATGATCAACAGCCGCGTAATGGCTTTGCCGCGACTCATCTCTGGCAGGCGGGACAATGTATCGTTGATGAAGTGGAAATTCCGTTACCGGCCGATTTGGCGAGCGGCACGTACGAAGTCCGTGTCGGACTCTACACGTTGGAGAATGGCCGGCTGCCGGTGTTGGCAGCGGATGAGGTCGTTGGCGATTATACCGTCCTGGGCGAGGTAGAGATTCCCTGATGTCTGCCTCAGCCGTTTCTACTTCGTCACCGCGTGCAACACCGTGGCGCTGGCTCCTGTGGGGCGCATTGCTCGCGCTGCTGGGGCTGGGCTTCGTCCTGCGCTGGGAGTACCTGCGCACGATCAGCCTCTATGTTGATGAATTCACCACGCTGTGGGCGGCCGAAAAGGTGCAGGAACTTGGGCTACCCCGCATGCCGTCCGGCGTGCTCTACACCCGGGGGCTGCTCGCCTCCTATATCGAAGCTGCGTTCCTGACGCTCTTTGGCAACAGCTATACGATCGGCCGCCTGCCAAGCTTGCTCTTTGGCCTGGCCACAATTGCCGCACTCTTCCTGATCGGGCGGCGTGAGTGGAATGCGCGGGTCGGTCTCCTGGCCGCAGCGGGATTGACGCTGCTGCCCGAGGCCATCGTCTGGAGCGGGCGGGCGCGTTTCTATGCACAGCTTCAAATTCTGGGGCTCCTCACGGTGTGGGCCGTCTTTGCGGCCCTGACGGCCCAGGACGAGACGCGTCAGAAACGCTATCTGTGGCTATTCGCTGCGCTCTTCTGGCTGGCGCTCTTTACGCAAGAACAGATGATTCTGCTCTATCCCTCGCTGCTGCTGGCCATGGTCCTCTGGCGCGGGTGGCGCTTCCTGATCCAACCGACAGTGCTGGTTGTAAACCTGCTTTGCGTCGGCGGTATGGGATTGCGCTATGTGATCGAGAAGGTGGGCCAGCCCGGCTACTTCGAAACGATCCAGGCTACCCGTCCGTACGTGGGACTCATCTTCGATATCTCGGGCGCTTGGCAAGTCTATGGCCCGCTCCTGGCAGCGCCGGCGCGCCTGCCCTGGACGCTGGGGGCATTGCTGGCCGTGGGCGTGGCCCTCGTCTTGCTCGTCCGCACACGGGGCCTCCATGAACTGTCACGCTTTCATCAGGCGACGCTCTTCTTCGCCCTGCAATTCATGTTTGTCTTTCTGGTTATGCTGACGCTTGTGGGCACCAGTTGGCGGGATACGCGTTATCTCTTCCTGGTCCAACCCTTCTGGCTGCTTTGCGGCGGCGCTGGCATGGTCTGGCTGATCGAGCGCGTCGTAGCGGACGAACGCGTCCGGTGGGCGGTCACGGCTGTGGTCACAGTGCTCCTCATGGCGTTGCTTTGGCTGCCGGCCCAACGCGTGTTGGCGCAACAGGTCGAAGGCTACGATCGCGTCCTGAACTTCGTGGCCGAAGCACGCGCCCCAGGTGACATCATCCTCTCGCCCCAGCCGCCCGCCTGTGCCCAAGTCCTGGGCGAACCGTGTGACTACTATGCTATCCAGCGCGGCTATGAGGAGTACGTGGTTGGCCGTGACGGTGTGCTGATTGACCGCTGGTCGGGCGCGCCCCTGCTGGATAGCGCCGCCGCGCTGGCCGCGGCAGTGGACGGTGCGCCGGCCACCTGGTTTGTCGCCGACAGCCTGCGCCTGGCCACCCGCTACGACGCCGCTTTCCTGCGTACGTTGGTGGAGCAATTCGATGTCGTTTTTAGCGAACGCGGCGTGCTGGCCCTGCGTGCAGCCGGCCTGCGCGAGCCACCGCCCCTCAGTCAAACGCGCACATTGGCTTCGCCGTTGATCATGGGGCCGCTCGCCCTAACCGGGTGGGAACGCAGCGCCTTGGAACCGGGTGCGCCGCTTGCGGTGACGCTCTTCTGGCAGGGCAATGGGCCGATTGATCGTCAATACAACACGTCCCTGCGCCTCGTTGCAGAAGATGACACGCTCGTCGCACAGGCCGATGGACCGCCCGCACGTGGCATCATTCCTACGACGCTCTTCTTCGACACGCCGCTGCCCGATCCCAAAATGCTGGACGTACCGGCTGACCTGTCCCCTGGACGCTATCGCCTCGATCTCGTGGCTTATGATGTGGCGACGGTGGAGGCCGTGGGCGCGCCCCAAACCATCGAATGGGTCATGCTGGATGAGGAGGGCCTGCAGAACGTCGGTGAATAATTAGCGTGGTGCATCCCATTTGGGAGCGGTGTACGAACGGATTGTTCGCTTTCTCTAGAGCAGTCCCCCAATGCGGTATGCATCCAATCAGCGTACGACCTTGCATTTCGTGTCAAAGCACAGTACAGTCTAGGGATTGCTTTCAACCTTGAGGGAAATTGGGCATGAAATTCAAGTCGATGGATCGCCGGCTCTTCACCATTCTCATGATCGTCTTTGTGCAGATGGTGGGGGCGGCCATGATCTTACCGATTCTTCCCCTCTACGCCAAGAACGAGTTTGCACTTTCACCGCGTGAGATTACCTGGCTGGGCACGACTTTCTTCGCGGCGCAGTTCCTGGCTGGTCCCTATCTGGGGCGCCTGTCAGACAAGATTGGTCGCCTCCCCGTCCTCATCGTCAGCCAAATCGGCACGGCCATCAGTTTTGTCATGCTGGCTTTTGCACCCAATGCATGGGTTCTCTTCGCCGCCCGGCTGTTGGACGGCATCACCGGCGGCAACATCATCGTTGCCCAGGCCTACATCACCGACATCACGCCGCGCGAGAAGCGCACAGAATCGCTGGGCTACATCTTCGCAGTTTTTGGCGCAGGCTTCATCGTTGGACCGGCCCTGGGCAGCGTGTTGGCGGCGGCCTTTGGCCCGCGCGTCCCTTATCTGATTGCTGCGGGCGCCGCGGCGCTGGTTGTGCTGCTCACCTGGTTTACGCTCGACGAGACGGTCACCGACGCGCAGCAGGCCACAAACCGGCAAGCCGGTCGGCGTGGGCTGGACCCGAAACAGATCGTCCAGAACGTTCCCCTGCTCTTCGTGCTGGTTATTGCCTTTGTGGCTCAATTCGGCTTTGGCCTGCTCCAATCGACCCTTGCGCTTTACGGCGAAGCGGTACTCTTTGCGGGGTATCCGGAACAGGCAGCGCTGGTGGGGATTGGGCTCATGCTGGCGGCGATTGGCCTGGGGCAGCTCTTCACACAGACTTTTTTGCTTCGACGCCTCTTGCGCCGCTTCAACGAGGCAACTTTGGTGTTGATCGGGCTCGTATTGCGCACGGGCGCATCATTCATGTTTGCCATCATCACCACACCCTGGCTTGGTCCACTGGCCGGGATCGTATTCGCTATGGGCATGGGCATCGCCATGCCGTCGCTTCAGTCCATGGCCACGACATCGGTCAACGACAGTCTGCGCGGCGGCGTGCTGGGTATCTATCAGTCGACCGTCAGTCTGGGGATCATCCTCAGCAGTGCGGTGGCTGGTATCATTTTCTCGGTCAGCCCGACGTGGCCTTACTGGGTAGGCGGCTTGCTCACCATAGCCGCGATGGTCCCGGCCTCCGTGTTGTGGCAGCGCGTCCACCGCGGCGAATTGCAGACATCGACACAGCAAATGCCGACGGCAAAAGCCGTGGAACCCTAACCGCATGCAAAAAACGTAGAGACGTTGCATCGCAACGTCTCTACGTACATCTTCAGCCTACTACAGGGACTACTGGCGGGCGCTACTGTCGCGATCGGGATCGCCGCCCGATTCCTCATCCTTACCGGCATAGGTATTGGGATCACGACCGTAGAGTTGGGTCGTTTCACGGAGGCGTTCGGCCAGGTGGTCGGTGATCTGCCACGGCTCGAAGCGCCAGGACCAGTTGCCTTCGGCCCGCCCCGGCAGATTCATGCGTGCTTCGGTCGGCAGATTCAGAATATCCTGCATGGTCGACAATGCCGAAAGAGCGACGCTTTTCCACGCCGCTTCGATCATCGTCCAGGCCACATCGTGACCGTTGGTCCGGAAATAGCGCCGAAACTGATCGTGCTCATAATCCGTGCCGCTATGGGTATACCAGCCCCAGGTCGTGTCATTGTCGTGGGTGCCAGGATAGACCACAAAATTGCGCGTGTAGTTGTGGGGCAAGAATTTGTCGCTGGCATCGTCGGCAAAGGCAAATTGTAGAATCTTCATGCCGGGCAGGTTGAACGCATTGCGTAAGGCAATCACGTCAGGCGTGATCTCGCCCAAATCTTCGGCGATAATGGGCAAGTCCTCGCCCAATACTCGCTGCATCGCGGTGAAAAAGTCGGCGCCAGGACCGGTCATCCAATTGCCGTTGATAGCCGTCTCCTCGCCTGCCGGCACCTCCCAGTAGGCAGAAAACCCTCGGAAATGATCGATGCGCACAATATCGTAGAGCGTCAGCGCAGCCTTGACGCGCCGCATCCACCACGCATAATCGTTCTGCTTCATGGCTTCCCAGCGATAAAGCGGATTGCCCCAAAGTTGGCCGGTGGCGCTGAAATAGTCGGGCGGAACCCCAGCCACCGCCGTGGGTTGGTACTCGTCATCCAGATAGAATTCTTCTGGATTGGCCCAGGTGTCGGCGCTGTCCATCGCTGTGAAAATCGGCACGTCGCCGACGATGAGAATTCCTTGCTGATTGGCGTATGCCTTGAGGTCCAGATAGTGGCGGTAGAAGCACCACTGGTTGAATTTGTGGCCGTGCACCTCGTCGGCCAGTTCGCGTTTCGCTGCCGCCATGGCTTTGGGCGCGCGCCGACGCAGCGGCATCTCCCATTCGATCCACGGTTTGCCGTCGTGCGCGTCTTTGAGCGCCATGAAAAGCGCGAAATCTTCCAGCCAATCGGCGTTTTCGGTGCAGAATTGGTCAAATTCCTGCTGATGGTCGGGCGTCGCGCCGGCGCTGAACGCGGCCGCGGCCTCGCGCAGCACGGGCAGCTTCCAGCGATAGATCGCGCCATAGTCGACGCGGTCCGCAGGAAAACTGGGGGCCTGCTCTAGGACAGCGGACTCAATATAACCTTCAGCGCGCAGCGCGTCCAGGTTGATCAGGTAGGGATTGCCGGCAAAGGAACTGAAGCTTTGATAGGGGCTGTCGCCATACCCTGTTGGTCCCAAGGGGAGCACCTGCCAAAGCGTCTGACGCGTCCTGTGCAGAAAATTGACCCAATCATACGCTGCCTGATCAAATGAACCGATTCCGTATCGGCCAGGCAAGGAAGTGGGATGCAGCACGATGCCGCTGCGTCGAATATTGGCCATAAGTGCCTGACTTTCTCCTGATAGATGATGAAGCCATGGTGCTTACTCATCAATTTACGCTTGACACGATACTAGTGCATCGGCAAATTTTATTTGACGAGTTTGTGAACTTGTTCGTGCCGATGCATTTAGGTTCCGCCACAGCAATACGAGTCGTCAATTCAAGATTGGCGGAACACTAGAAAGGCAGCGGCGTAATCTGGTTGGCGAATTGGAGTCCAACGTAGTAGACCACAACAATCAATCCGACCCAGAGCGCTTCCATGGCGATGCGCCGGTCGCTTTCCAACGGCTGGCGGCCCATTTGCACGATCTCCGGGGCGGAATAGCGGGGCATGAGGCCCCATGCCACCACTGCGCCGCCGATCAGCCCACCGATATGGCCCCAGTTGTCGATACCCTGGCCGACAAAGCCGAAGACCAGGTTGATGCCGATAATGACCGCCATGCTCTGCAGGATCGAACGCCCCCGCTTGCCAAAATTCTCGTGATAGCGCAGAAAATATACGGTGATCGCTCCCGCCAGGGCAAAGATCGCCCCGGATGCACCAGCTGAGATTGCCGGCGAAAACGCGTAGCTGGCGAGGCTGCCGAAGAGACCGCCCAGCAGATAGATGGCCAGAAAACGCCAGTGCCCGAAATAGCCCTCAACCATCGGACCCAAGGCATAGAGGGCATAGAGGTTGAAGAGCAAGTGCAGCACGCCGATATGCAGGAACATGGCGGTGAAGAGACGCCATGTCTCGCCCTCGTAAATCAGCAGATTGACCTTTGCGCCCAGATCGATCAATACTTCAATCGTCTCTGAGCCGTTCCACGTACCATAGACAACTTGACCGTAGATGATCATGACGATGAACATGGCTACGATCGCGCCCATCATGACGTATACCCAGCGTGGGCGACTCAAGGCCAAATAGAACTCTGGCTTTTCCAGAGACTCCTCGCTTGTAGCTGCGGGGGTCGTCTCCATGATCGACTCCTGAGCTTCACTTGGATCTTTCTGTGGCTCAAACATGTGCGCTCGATTCACTCAGAGGCTGACGGGCGTCCAATCGACGCGACTCTTTTCTGCGCTGATAATGCTCAGCACCTGGTTCACGGTTTCGTCGAGCCGATTGGCCCGATTGACGACAACGTAGTCAAACTCTACCACATGGTTGAGCTCTTTGCGCGCCGTGGCAATACGCATCTTCAGCTTGTCGGGATTCTCAGTCTTCCGCTCTCGTAGGCGATTGACGAGTTCTTCTTCATTTTCTGCCGTCAGGAAGATGGAGATTGCATTGGGCACCAAGCGCCGAATCGTGGCTGCGCCCTGTACATCAATGCGCATGATTACATCCTTGCCGCTCGCCAGCGCTTCACGCACATGTTTCTTAGGGATACCCTTGTAATCGCCGTAGACAACTGCATGCTCAAGCAATTCGTCCTGTTCAATCATTTCGGCAAAGTCACCGACGCTGATGAAGTGGTAATCGACGCCGTCCACCTCGCCAGGGCGGATGGCTCGCGTGGTTGCAGTCACGACAAAGTAGAATTCGTGACCGCTCTCGCGGAGCAGCTGCAGCGTGGCATCCTTGCCCACCCCGCTGGGCCCGGAGAGCACGACCAGCAGCGGTCGCGGCACTGTAAGTGCAGAATAGAGCGGAATTGTGCTTTCTTCCGGTTCAGACATCGTCGGCGTCAAGACGGTTGTTCCCTTCGGCTGAACTTTGTATAATTTGCACTGAGTATACGCCACAAGATCTGCCTTGCGAAATTTGCGCCGTCTGTTTGGGCTCTCTGGAGAATCATGCCGATCTACGAGTATTTTTGCTCGGAATGTCGTCAACGCGTCTCTGTTTTCTTTCGCTCCATGCGTGCAGCGGAACAGGATGAAGCTCGCTGCCCCCACTGTGGCAGTCTGCATCTGACGCGTATGGTAAGTCGCGTCAATCGCCTCAAATCGGACGAGCAACGGCTGGAAGGCTTGGCGACACCCGAGCTGATGAGCGGGTTGGAGCAAGAGGATTCGCGTGCGCTGGCCGCGTTCATGCGCGGCATGGGCAACGAGATGGGGGAGCCGCTAGATGCGGAGATGGAAGAAGCGGTGGAGCGCTGGGAGTCAGGTGCGCCTTTGGGCAAGGGGGCTGCTTCGGGCGATACCGAAGCGGCGCCAGAGAGTCTAGACAGTACAGACAACGGGGCAGAACAAGATCCATAGTGCGCAACCGCATAGCCGGTCTCGCTATAGTCCCTCCACCCAAACAGGCACTGCGCATCACGCGCTACGGTTTACACCTCACGTTTCACGCCTCAAGTCTTCTCAAAATGCTCCACGTCCAGCACAAAGATCGTGGCGCCGCCCACATGCTTTTCAATCGGCTTGGGAATGTGCACCTCGCCCGGCTCCATCACGGGGGGGAGAGGCGTCACGTACTGAACGCGATTCGGGCAGCCCTCACGAATGATCATTAACACACTCTCTACTTCGGTGTCCTCCACGCCAACAAACATCATGGTATTGCCCACACGCAGAAAGCCGCCTGCTGAACTAGTGAGCGTCGCCGAATAACCTCGGCGCGTCAAGCGGTCAAGCAGGGTCCGGCTATCTTCTGAATTGATAATCGCCATCACCATCTTCATTAGTCGTCTCCCTCTCAAAGTACCATCTTACATCGACTCTGCTGCCAAGCGTCTGGCCAGGAGAGCACGAATCTCCGCCTGAATGGCCTCGGGCGATTGCGTGGCGTCGATGACGATCCAGCGCGCGGGATCCGCGGCCGCTAATGCCAGGTACCCAGCTCGCACAGCCTGATGAAAGGCCAGCGCCCGTTCCTCCATGCGATTCCATTCTTCGACATCGCCATGGCGCTTGCGCTGAAGCCCGGCCTCCGGATCGATGTCGAAGTAGAGCGTCAGGTCCGGCGTCAGGCCGCCGGTGGCATAGTCACCCAGCGTGCGCAGGGGCGCAAGTGCCTGGCCGTGGCCATAGCCCTGATAGGCCAGCGTACTATCGGCATAGCGATCACAGAGCACAATTTGGCCGGCGGCGAGCGCCGGTTGAATGACCTCGTCGACGATTTGCGCGCGGGCGGCGTTGAAGAGCAGCGTCTCGGCCCTGGGGCTCATTTCGGTATGTTGCGGTGTCAACAAGACGGTGCGAATGGCGTCGCCGATCGCAGTCCCGCCTGGTTCACGGGTCATCAAGACTGCTTCGCCTTGTTTGCTGAGGTGGTCGGCCAGAAGCGTAATCTGGGTCGTCTTGCCGCTGCCTTCCGGGCCTTCAAAGGTGATAAAGAGACTCACAGGATAGACTTTCAAAATTGCTCAGAAATTGGCTGTTGTCGCGTATGCTGCTTATGCTACCGGATTTGAGTCAGAAAGAAAAACAGCAGGCGGCACATCACGCGCCGCCTGCTGTTTGCACCTCTGTCTTCACCAGGCCGCCCGACTCACTCAGTCGTGGAAGATGCGTACCCGTCGATTCGGCTCGCGGCCATAACTATGGCTGACCAGATTGGCGGCCCGCGCCAATTGGTGCTGCTGGCTACGAATGCTTGCTACCTGGGGCGACAGTTCGGCGACAGGCGTGCCGCTCAGCACGCGCTGGATCGCGTCCTGCGCCTCGCTCATGGCCTCGCCAAAAGCATCCTCAGGCTCAGTCGGCAGTTGGAAAATTCCGATCAGCGCCTGCTCCATCTGGGTGATGGTGTTGCTGCGCAGAATATAGACGGGCACGCTGCGCCGTTCTGCATCCTGGATCGGTTGCGGCTGTTGGCGATAGTAATTTTTCAGCGTCATCATGACGTCGGCCTTGTTCAGATTGTCGACAATCTGAACGTCGACACGCAGTCCCTTCGCAGCCGATCGCAAGCGATTTTGGCCGATACCGTAGGGGTAGACGCGCAGTGGCTTGCGCTGTGGCTTCTCCACGACGGGCGCCGCCGTCGCGCCCCTTGCCGCGCCATTCGGCTTGTTTGTCCCGAGCGCAGGTGATGAGGCCCAGGTTGACTGGCCCCGTCGCTCGTGCCCATTGCGCCGCTTTCGCGGTTGACGGCGGGCCTCTTCCACGAGTACGTCTGCCTGGGGCTCCGTGTGCTGAATCTGTACCTTGCCCGCCTCATCAACCGTGCGCACTTCGGGTGACAGGGTCCAACCCCGCAACAGTGCATCCACCGCTTCGGCCACGTTCTGATGAATCACCATGTGCTGGCGATCCTTGATTTCGATGAGCACGTCGAAGGTGGGCGGCGCCTTGCGCTCCAACACCGTCTTCTGGGTACCACGGCGCCGGGCTTCCTCGTCGGAGAGGGTCACGGAGTCGATGCCGCCGACAAGATCGCTCAATGTCGGATTCATGAGCAAGTTATCCAGCGTGTTGCCGTGGGCCGTGCCGATAAGCTGTACGCCCCGTTCCGCAATGGTGCGGGCAGCCACAGCCTCTAGCTCCCGACCGATCTCATCAATGATGATCACCTGGGGCATGTGGTTTTCCACCGCCTCGATCATCACCTCATGCTGGAGGTCGGGCAGGGGCACCTGCATCCGCCGCGCTCGACCGATGGCCGGATGGGGGATGTCGCCGTCGCCGGCGATTTCATTGCTGGTATCGACAATCACGACGCGCCGATTGTCGCCGCGCACGCGCGCAGCTTCGCGTAGCAGCGTGGTCTTGCCGACGCCGGGCCGGCCGAGGAGCAGAATGCTCTTGTCGCTCAGCACGATGTCGCGAATGATTTCGATGGTGCCAAAGACCGCACGCCCGACGCGGCACGTTAGACCGATGACATCGCCACGGCGATTGCGAATGGCCGAAATGCGATGGAGCGTGCGCTCGATACCGGCTCGATTATCGGCCCCAAAATCACCGATGCGATCGATGACCTGCTGCAAGTCTTCCGCCGTGATTTCGTGATCACTCAAGTAGAGTTCGCTAGCGGCAAAACGGGCTTCGGGCAGACGGCCCAGATCCATAATGACTTCGATTAGTTCAGACCTTTGCTCAGCGTTCCGCAGCGCGTCCGCAATGCGATCGGGCAGGACGGAGAGGAGCGCATCCAGGTCATCAGTGATTTGCAGTGTATCCATATTCTCCTGATGGGGGGATCGTTCTTCACGGCTAGGGTGAGCTTCGATAGGACGTTCCTGAGTCAACACAGGTTCCGACATCGTCTGTTTCATCGCCTCGGTTATGGGTGCACCGACCCCTGGACATCGCCGCCGAATTCATCGGCGACGTCACGGGTCGACACCAGAGAAAGAGACTCTTTGCGCTGGTCTGCGCGGAGTAACTGCTGTTTGGGCAGGATAAAAGCTGAGGGCACAGCCTCCCGTACAGGTTCCAACGCCGTTATGTATGCGGGCGCGCGCTCGCGCACCCGCTGTACGACATGCCGCACCATCTTGGCGCGATCCGTAAAGGGCGCAAAGCCGTATTCGGTCAGCAATGCTTCCAGTCCGCCATGGTAATCGCTCACGCCGATATAGACGGGCAGGCGCATCGACGATTCACGCACGACCGCCAGCGCGTGATGCAACATAAGCCGAATCGACTGGGGATCCGGGTTGAGCGTGTCGGCCCATAGGCGCAACCAGACGCCTCGTCGTCCGGCGCGCAGCTGGATACACCCCGTCAATTCAGCCTGCTCTTCCAAGACAAAGGTATGGCAGACGGCAGGACCTTCACAACGCAAGATGGGTGGATTGTCCGTATCGCCGCCGTGGATGCCTTCCGCCCGCTGCACGGGACCCGGCGTTACCTGGCTGTAGAGACGGCAGAGCGCCCATTCGTCATCGGCTCGTTTGGGCCGCATAATGGCCTGACGGGTTGAAATCGGCTGGTAGAAATGGTCACGGTTCAGGCGCCAAATCGTTTCGCGACTATAGGGCGCAAAGCCGACGTGGCGGAGCGTGTTGACGAGCAGCGGTTGGTCCGGCACATCGATGTAGACGCGTTCGATGTCGGCTACTGAGGCTTCAGTAGCGTAATGAGAAAGCAGCTTCTCCCAGATTGCCGGATGTCCATATTGGGTATCGAGAGCAGGGGCCAATAAAAGAATATCAGCCTCAGGGCGATGTGCTCGCTTCTGCACTTGCAGGAAGCCGAAGCGCGCCAACTGATGGCCTTGCTGATGCAAGATATAGGTTGTGACTTTGGCATCACCCCAGGGAATGATCGCACTCAGCGCATTGAGCAACGCAGGTTGAGGGAAGAGTAGCGCCTGAGCAGCATTCAGCTTCGTTGCCTGACTGGCAAGCCGCTGAACCAGGAAGATGTCACCTAAACGGAAAGGACGAATCAAGGAAACCGACACTCCCGGAAAAGAGCAGGTCGACCGGGCAACCAACGCATCACGTTTCCAGCTCAGCTGCCGAGTATGGATGACCTTCTCGTACCTTGACGAAACAAACAAAGAAACAGATTGGTACAATCGTCGTACGTCTGTTCCATTCTACTGTATGAATTGGGTGCTGACAAGTAGGATTTCATACAGGCGGGTGGCACCGAAGCAAACCAAAATTGTCGCGATCGGTCTGTTTCGTTGCGCTCCCCCTGGCGCGGCGGACTGTCCCTCGCCGTCGTCCTGAGCCTGTTGGCGGTTCAAGACGACGGCTGAGATTCGTGGGCTATCCGTGATGCGGCTACCGACTCATACTGCGTTTGTCTCAGCCCGTGATGGAAATCGCAACCTTGCCGAGGCCGGCAAAATCTGCTTCGAATTCATCGCCAACCGCAAAGGGTAAGGGTGGCGTCATGGAACCGGTCAACACAATATCCCCGGCCTGCAGGGAGCGTTCGTGCTCGGCCATCTTGTTGGCCAACCACGCCACCGCTCCTACCGGATCACCCAACACGGCCTCGCCTGTGCCCTCGGCCACCATCTCATCGCCGTTGTGCAGCGTCACGGTCTGGGCAATCAGGTCAAGGCCGGCCGGTGCAGTGCCTTCATCGGCCAACACATAGTGCTTGGCCAAGCCGTTGTAGCAAATCACTTCCGCCCGAGAGAGCGGCCAACCGGTCGTGCGCAGGTCGGCTAACTCGAGCGCAGGGTAGACCGCCTCAGTGGCCGCAATGACATCGGCGGGGCCAACGCCCGGTCCCTGTAGTGGCCGAGCAAGCTTAAAGGCCAGCTCGCACTCAACGCGTCCATTGGCAAAACGCGTGGCGGAGACTGAACCACCATTCGCAATTTCCGTACTGTCTAGCAGTTCGCCGTAGGCTGATTCTGACAGGCCTAGCATCTCCTGCGTGGCAGCATTGGTCGCGGCGATTTTTTTGCCGGTACTGGTCGCACCCATCTCGATCAACCGATCGATGGCGGCAAATTGGACAGCGTAGGCTTCGTCCTCAGTCATCGTCGGAGCGAGGTGAGCGAGGGCGCCATATTCTCCGCCTTCGGTTTCATTGGTCACATAAATTTCGACAAATTCATTTAATAGATTTTGCGGCGTTGTCATCTCTGCTTCCTTTCAGTTGGACAATCATGCAGATGTTTTATACCATCCCTCCCACCATATCGATAAAACCGAAAACTGGAGCAGCTAGTGGCAACAAATAACAATCAAAACCAAAATGAGTTAATCGTCGCGTTGGCCAAGGTGCTGATTGCGACCGCGTGGGCCGACGGAAATTTGGATACGCAAGAAGTCAATGTCATGAAGGATTTACTCTTCCGTCTGCCTCGGGCCGTCCCCGACGGTTCTCTGCAATACACGGCAGCCCAGTGGGCCCAGATCGAAATGTATATTGAAGCGCCCGTGCCGCCGTCCGAACGCGCACGTCTGATCGATGACCTGCAATCGCACATTCACTCCACTGCGGATAAAGAACTTGTCATCAACTCCCTAGACGAACTGGTTCGCGCAGATGGCGCGGTTTCGCCTGAAGACGAAGCGGTCATCATGGAGATTCGCGCAGCGATTGACAACATCGACTCTGGCTTCTTTGGACAGCTTTCCCGCCTGCTCACAGGATCACGGTCGCGCCGCAGTGCAGCAATGGAGACAGCACCCAATCGCGAGCGCTACATGGACGAGTTTATGAACAACAAGGTCTACTACGGCGTCCGTCGTCGTTTGGAGTTGGGTGAACTCGAACCGATTGACATCGACGAGACGCGCTTGCGCCGCCTAAGTGCCCTGGGCGGCGTTATGGCCCGCATTGCCCAGGTTGACGGTACCGTAACGGATGCAGAGTTTGACGGCATCGTTAGCATTCTACAGAGCGTGTGGGATCTGGATCTTGTCGAAGCGACGTTCGTGACGGAGGTTGCGGTCAATGAAGTGACGCCGAGCATGGACGCGGTCCGCCTCGTACGCGACGTCTACAGCGCTGTCCCGCCGGACCGGGCGGATGAACTCCTGGGGCTGCTCTTTCAGGTCGCCGCTGCTGATGGCTACGTAAGCAATGCTGAGATCGACGCAATCTACTCCATCACTCGGGCGCTGGGTCTTTCTCATAAGCAGTTTATTGAGGCCAAACTGCGCATTCCGGCCGACCGGCGCGCCAGCTAGCCGGTTTCTGACCGCCAGCGGAAGCGTACAAAACCTCGATTTTATTTCCCTTGAAAAGGTGATAAGATAGGGGCCATACTATCCCGCACTGGCCTGACACTCGCTTCGACGCTGCAACCGCGCGTTTGCAGGCGGCATCGAAGCCGTTGCGGACAACCCAACCAACGCCGGATCATTATTCATCTGCAAGAAGGAGAATCGTATGCGAAAGCTGCTAATCATCTGCTTGGCGCTTTTTCTCACCATGCTGCCAAGTGCTGTCTTTGCCCAGGATGATGGCACAGCGTCGTCCTCGCCCTTTGTGGGTTGCGGTGAGTTGGCCGCAGAAGAATGCGAAGCCCTGGTCGCGACCTGGGCGAACATGGAAGAACTTACATCCGGCAGCAGCGAGACCGCGTTGGATATCAACGTTTCCAATGTGCCCGGCCTGCCAATGGACTCGATCGAAATGCAGGTAGATCGCACCGCCCAATTCAACGTGGATCAGGCCCTGGTCGATAAGTTCATGGAGCTGCAAGCCATGGATCCGGCCGATTTGGCGGCCATGGTTGCGGATCCGGACGAATATGCCGCCCTGGTTGCCGAGTTGATCGCAGGGTTGGACACGCAGCAGAACCTGCGCTTCACCTTCTCCGAAGAGCTGGCCGGACAGATCTCTGAGGCAGCCGGTTTGGACGTGCCGCCCGAAGTGCAGCTGAATCTGATCTTGAAAGATGGCACGCTCTATATTTTCCTGGACGATATTATGGGCCTTGTTCCCAACATCCCGCCGCTGTTCCGCGGCTGGGTTGGCCTGGACGTGCAGCCGCTCATCGACCTGGCACTGCAAGAAGCGGGCTCAATGGATCTGCCTGTGGGACCGGAAGTGCTGCGCTTCGTGCCCCCTGGCGTGGGCATGGCGGGTGTCGGACTGGCGATGCAACGACCGCTCAATCAGTATGCCGATGTGACCGTTGCCGAAGATGGCTCCGGCTATGAGGCAGCCATGAACTTCGTCGGCTACTTTGCCAGCCCCGAGTTCCGCGACCTCCTCGCGATTGCCGTTGAAGAGGCCGAAATCGCCCAGGGTGAACCCCTGACTGCCGACGATATCGACCAGCTGGCCAATGTCGTTACCCTGATCGGACCGGTCATCGCTGAGGATCTGAGCTATGTCATCGACATGGCAACCGATGGCGAGTACATCACCGAGACCGACGGCGCCCTGGAATGGGATACGGCCGACCTGCTCGATTTGATTGCTACCCTGCAGGACAGCGATGAACCATTGCTTGAAAGTGCGCCCTACATCAAGATGGATGGCACGACCACCTACGCCGACCATGACTCCGGCGAAGCGGTAGAAGCGCCTCAGGGTGCCTTCGTTCTGCCCGTACAGATGCTGATGGGGATCCTGGGTGGTCTCTAACGGTGCAAGCATGAAGGTCTGAAGCAATCGTTCAATAAATAAGGGGGACGGCGAGCCATTTGGTCGCCGTCCCCCTTTCGTTTTACCGCCTACGCTTCACGGGTTGCGTTGCACCTCACGCATATGCCTCGAGCGGCAGACAGGCGCATACCAAGTGGCGATCACCATAGACGTTGTCGATGCGTCCAACCGCCGGCCAGAACTTGTTCTCCTTCACCCATGGCGCCGGGAAGGCCGCTTCTTCGCGGCTGTAGGGGCGATCCCAGTCCCCGATCAGCACTGCTTTGGCCGTGTGGGGCGCATGCTTGAGCGGGTTGTTCTCCGCATCGCGTTCGCCGTCGGCAATGGCCTGGATTTCAGCCCGGATTGCAATCATGGCGTCGCAGAAGCGATCCAATTCCTCCTTGGATTCACTCTCGGTCGGCTCGATCATGAGCGTACCCGGTACTGGGAAAGACATCGTCGGCGCATGGAAGCCGTAATCCATCAGGCGCTTGGCAATGTCTTCGGCCTCGGCGTACTCCTTGAGCGGCCGTGTATCCAGGATGCACTCGTGGGCTACGTAATCGTTGCTACCCTTGTAGAGTACCGGGTAGTATGGTTCCAGCCGTTTGGCCATGTAATTTGCATTGAGAATCGCGATCTTGGTGGCGTCGGTGAGTCCCTCCGCGCCCATCATGGCAATATAGGCGTAGGAGATGGGCAGGATGCTGGCGCTGCCCCAGGGCGCGGCAGAGACTGCGCCGGCATGCTCTGCACCGCCACCAACGCCGGGCACGACGCCATGGCCCGGCAAGAAAGGCGCCAGATGTTCGGCCACGCCGATCGGTCCCATACCCGGCCCGCCGCCGCCATGGGGGATGCAGAAGGTCTTGTGTAGATTGAGGTGACAGACATCGGCGCCAATCGCGCCGGGGCTGGTTAGGCCGACCTGGGCATTCATGTTGGCCCCATCCATATAGACCTGGCCACCGTGGCGATGAATCGTTGCGCAGACCTCAACGATGCCTTCTTCAAACACGCCATGGGTTGACGGGTAGGTCACCATGATCGCCGCCAGGTTTTCGCTGTGCTGCGCCGCCTTGGCCGTCAGATCGTCGAGATCGATATTGCCGTCGTCATCACAGGCAACCACAACGACCTCCATGCCGGCCATCACCGCGCTGGCCGGATTTGTGCCGTGGGCGGAGCTGGGAATCAGACAAATGGTGCGGTGATCGTCACCGTTGGCGTGGTGGTAGGCGCGAATAACAAGTAACCCGGCATATTCGCCCTGAGAGCCGGCGTTGGGCTGGAGCGAAACCGCGGCAAAGCCGGTGATTTCGGCCAGATCGGCTTCCAGACGCTCAAACATCTGTTGATAGCCCGCTGTCTGATCCAGCGGGGCAAACGGGTGGATGCGGCCAAACTCCGGCCACGTCACCGGCAGCATCTCGGCGGTAGCATTGAGCTTCATCGTACATGAGCCCAGCGGAATCATGGAGAAGGCCAGCGAGAGATCGCGTGACTGCAGCCTGGTGATGTAGCGCAACATCTCCGTCTCTGAGTGGTAGCTATTGAAGACAGGATGGGTGAGATAGTCACTCGTGCGCTGGAAGGCAGCGGAGTACGCTAGCGAAACGCCATCTGCCAACTCCTCGACGCCGACCGGATCGACCACGCCAAAGATCGCCAACAGATCGCTCAGCTCTTCCAGCGTCGCGGCTTCATCCAGCGAGACGCCAACTGCGCCATCCCCATAGCCGCGCAGATTGATGCGTCGTTCCGTGGCAGCGTTGAGCAGATCGAGCTGGCTGCGAGGCCCACCGCTGATTTTGAGCGTATCAAAGACCTCACCTTCATTGACCAAATAACCCAGATTCGTCAGCGCATTGCGCAGCATCAGCGTCATCAAACGAGTGCGTTGGGCGATGGCGCGCAGCCCGTCCGGGCCATGATAGACTGCGTACATGGAGGCCATGATGGCCAACAGGACCTGGGCCGTGCAGATGTTGCTGGTGGCGCTATCGCGGCGGATGTGCTGCTCCCGTGTTTGCAACGCCAGGCGCATGGCCGGCTCGCCAGCCGAGTCATGGGAGACGCCTATCAAGCGGCCCGGCAGCAGTCGCTTGTGATCTTCCGTGGTGGCCATAAATGCAGCGTGGGGACCGCCATAGCCCAGGGGCACGCCAAAGCGTTGGCTGTTGCCCACCGCAATGTCTGCGCCCCATTCGCCCGGCGGCGTGAGCAGCGTCAGCGCCAACAGATCGGTGGCGACCACAACCAGCGCGCCATGCTCATGCGCCTGCCGGCAGAAATCGGCGTAGTCGACAATGTCGCCGTTAGTGTCGGGGTACTGAAGCAGCACGCCGAACGTAGCTGGATCAAAATCATAGGTGGACGGATCGCCGACGATCACGTTGTAGCCCAGGGGCTCGGCCCGGGTCTGAATCACCTCGATGGTCTGCGGGTGACAGCTCTCGGCGACGAAGAAGGCATTGGCTGTCGAAGAACGTTTCTGAGCCCGCCTGCAGAGGGTCATGGCCTCGGCCGCGGCCGTGCCTTCGTCAAGCATGGACGCGTTGGCGATCTCCAGTCCGGTCAGATCGCCAACCATGGTCTGGAAGTTGAGCAGCGCTTCCAGACGGCCTTGGGCGATCTCGGCCTGGTAGGGCGTGTACTGCGTGTACCAGCCAGGGTTTTCGAGAATGTTGCGCTGGATGACGCCCGGCGTCAGCGTATCGTAGTAGCCCATGCCGATAAAGGAGCGGAAGAGCTTGTTTTGTTCGGCCATGGCGCGCAGTTCGGCCAGTACCTCGCGTTTCGCTACGCGGTCCGGGCAGATTGAGCGGCCGGTCCAGACGGATCGTAGGCGGCACCGTGGCGTCGATCAGCGCATCGAGGGAGGGCGCGCCGACGACTTCCAGCATTGCGTCCAGATCGCTGGCCCGCGGGCCAAGATGACGGTGGACAAATTGGTCCGGTCGTCTGAGCAACTTCGGGCGAGGGCGAGCGGGCGGCGCCATTGGCGCCAAACGACGGAAGATCGACTGGGGCTACACTCATGTGGATGATCTCCTTTGCACGTGGCAACAAGATGCTTCGCGCCACGAAAAAAGCGGACATCCAAAATGGACGCCCGCAAACCCTGTCGAAAACCTGAGAGATTTGCCCTCACCGGCAGGCGTCAAGAGAACCATGCGTTATGACCGTGGTGAGAATTGCCCCGTCGGTGGCCGGCGCGAACCACATGTTCGCCAAACGCTTTCCAAGGTGGCCGCAACCCGACGATCCTTTTGCCTGAGAGTGTGGCCGGCGGTGTGGCGACTGCCAGGTTTGCCCTTTCGGCGTTCCGCATCAGCGAAATCTCTCCGTCGAACTGATCGACCCATGCGATGCAATTCAACTACGGAACCTGCGCCCCATTAGTAGCATGGGGTCATGCTCTTGTCAACGACTTGAGACCGCCCTTCCTTGAATCGTTGGCGTTCCTCTGTATAGTGGCATGATCGAATGTAATCTATAAATCCTGCGCACGCTTGGCAGCAGAAACGGGCAGGGGCCTGGGAACGCTTCTCTGCTTGGCGTCCGTGTCCGGGTCATGAAAAGAGATACACGATGGCTGTTGAGCCTCAATTGTTCAAAGAAACCTCGGCCCATTGGGCCAGCGGCGTTACCGTTGTTACCAGTCTCCACGAAGACGATCCGTTCGGCATCACCGCCAGCTCGTTCTCCAGCGTCAGTTTGGACCGCCACAGTCCTCATCTGCGTCAACAAGCGGCTCTGTCCCCACGGGGCGATTCAGGTAATCGGCTACCTTTGCCGTCGGCATCCTGGGCGAAGAGCATCCGGATTGGGGCAAGCGTCTTGCCGGCATGATTCCTGAGATCGAAGATCGCTCTCCAGGGATCAACAGCCACACGGAGGTGACGGGCTGTACCGTCTTCAGCGACGCCCTGGCCTGGGCTGACTGTCGCGTCTTTCACGTTTACGACGGCGGTGATCATAGCGTCTTATCGGCGAAGTGTTGCGGCAGGCTCCGTGCCGAGTCGAAGCCACTGCTCTATTACCGACGCAACTGGCGGCACATGGAAGATGGCGCTCTGAGATAGCCGCGTATTGCCGGAAACGCTTTCCTTCTGGCGTCCATTCCTAACACGAGCCTTAAATATTTCCTGTATACTGGCGATCACAC
>CAWEEJ010000096.1:0-17727 GCA_963807905.1 uncultured Chloroflexia bacterium
GCATGGGCGCAGCGGAAAACGATCGGCGCGACGCAGCGGGAACGCAACAAGCGGGACCACATCAAGGGATCTAGCGGATCGTGGCAGATTTCTTATACTGAGATGACTGTCATCCCTGCAGCGATCAGTATTGCAAAGCTTGAGGTGAAGAGATGCCCAAAATGCAGGATCTGGAACGGGTCGAGGTAGAGTCGGTCGAAGCATTGCGCGCCTGGTTTGAGCAGAATTATGCGCAGACGGAATCGATTTGGCTCGTCACCTTCAAGAAGATCGTCCCCGCCAGCTATGTCTCAACCCAGGAAGTGTTGGATGCCGTGCTTTGCTTTGGCTGGATCGATGGGCGGCGCATGAAGCTGGACGATGAGCGAACGATGCAGCTGCTGGCGCCGCGCAAAGCCCAACATTGGTCCAAGAGTTACAAGGATCGAGTGGCAAAACTGACAGCAGAAGACCGCATGCACGAAGCTGGGCTGCAGGCGGTTGCAGCGGCAAAAGCGAGCGGGAGTTGGGACTTTCTCAACGACGTGGATGCCTTGATCAAGCCCGCTGATTTCGTTGAGGCCCTGGAATCATATCCATCCGCGCTGCAATACTACGAAGCCTTCCCCGACTCAGCCAAACGCGATATTCTGCGCTGGATCAAGTTGGCCAAAAAGCCTGAAACCCGCGCCAAGCGAATCGCCGAAGCGGCGGCGCTTGCTGCGCAACACAAGCGGGCATCGGGAATCAGTTAGGGCTAGCGCACTCGGCAAACGCTGGTCCTACTCACCCATCCCCGCCTGCCGGGCTTTCACAATTGCCTGGGCGCGGTCGACGACCTGCAACTTGCCAAAGATATTGGAAATGTGATTGCTGACCGTCTTTGCGCTGACGTGGAGGTGGCCGGCAATCTCCTGATTATTCTCACCGGCCGCGATTCGCTCCAGCACCTCGCGTTCACGCTCAGTCAGTTCAGGGAAAGGGGCGAGGGCATCCCCCTGACGCGCCGTTGCGCTGGAGTGTTGAAATAGCGCGGTTAACCGCCCGGCGATCGCCGGACCAAAGAGCGCTTCGCCGTCCGCTACTGCCCGAATGGTCTTGAGCACCTCCGCTTTATCGGCCCCTTAACAGTCGTTTGTCAAATTGTCATGCGCAGACAAGATAGCATGCGTGGTTTCCCGCTGTCTTGGGTGCCTGCCCCTATATGCGTCGGGAAGTTTTCCCGACGCATATAGGGGTACGACATGCATTTCGGGCATCCCTTGCCACGACCTGCCGGTCTGGCTACAATAGCGGAACGTGCGCGGCAAAATACAACCACGATACCAGGGCTCCCCGTTGTTGTATACCAAATGGTGTCCGCCACAAGTTTCACCGCCATGCGCGCGCGCAGTAGACCGTTGACACTTGAGAATGTAATGACAAATATTGGACTGCTCAATGAAAAACCGCTCCATGCTTCCTTGAAGGCATGGTACGCGCAGCCCGGTGATCGGTTTGAAGTGGCGGTCGATGGATATGTCATCGATCTTGTGCGCGACGACCTCCTGATCGAGATTCAGACCGGTAATTTTGCCGCGATCAAGGCAAAGCTAAGCAAGCTGGTGCGCACCCATCGGGTGCGCCTGCTCTATCCGATCGCGGTCGAGAAGTGGATCGTGAAGCGGGCGCCGGACGACATGGGCGACGTGACGCGCCGCAAATCGCCCAAGCGGGGGCGCGTGGAGGATCTGTTCTGGGAGATGGTGCGGATCCCGCAGGTGCTGGCGCACGAGAATCTGGCGCTGGAGGTTGTACTGATCAGGGAGGAAGAGGTGCGGCGCTATGACGAGAAGCGCAACTGGCGTCGGAGAGGCTGGGGCACAGAAGAGCGCCGCTTGCTCGACGTCGTGGAGCAGAGAGTGTTCGCGAATCCGGCGGACTGGCATGCGTTGCTGCCCACGGATCTAAGTGAGTCATTCACTACGCAGGATTTGGCGCAAGCGGCCGGAATCCGGCCACAGCTGGCGCAAAAAATGGTCTATTGCCTGCGCGAGATGCGGGTGATCGAGTTGACGGGTAAGCAGGGGCGTTTCAATCTGTATAGGCAATAAGGACCTCGCGGCGCAGGAATTCGTTGCCTAAGCCCGGGGATAGCCGAGAAAGATGATAAGCATTCATAGCCAAATCGGAGGCACTGTTGAATGGCCGGTTATTCAGGGACACCACTCGTCAAGAAATTGGGCATCAAGTCCGGTTTCCGTATCAAGACCAGGAACGCGCCGCCAAACTATCGGGACCTCATTGCACCGCTGCCGGAGGACGTTCAGCTTTCCACCACGCTGCGTACGAACATCGATCTGTGGCATCTGTTCACGGCGTCGGAAGGTGAGCTAGTGTTCCGCCAATCTTGAATTGACGACTCGTTTTTCTGTGGCGGAACCTAAATGCATCGGCAAGAACAAGTTCGTAGACTCGTCAAATAAAGATTGCCGATGCACTAGCCCGCAGCCTGCCCAAAGCGATTCAGCAGATCAAGCAAGACGGCATGATCTGGGTCTCCTGGCCGAAAAAGTCCTCTGGTGTGCCCTCTCAAGTCACGGAGGATACGGTCCGCGCGGTGGCCCTGCCGTTTGGTCTTGTTGACGTGAAGGTGTGTGCAGTGGACGCTACCTGGTCTGGCCTCAAACTGGTCATCCGCAAAGAGAATCGCGTCCAAAAGCGCTAATCAAGACGCCAGAATACCGAATACATACCCTTCCCAGAAAGTCGACCTGTCTGTATTCGGAAAGGCCACTTGGGGCCGCAGCGGGTCGAAATCTCACGGATAGGGCTTGCGGGCAAGCGGCCTCACACGACAACAATAGACATGAACGAATGACATCTCTTCAAATGCAACAACTCTACGACGAAGCACTCGTTTGGGACGCGCACGTCTGTTTTCCGCTCAACACCAATGCTGAACTGGACGCGCTGGAACGATATCGGGCCAGCGGTGTGAGTTTTGTGTCAATCAACATCGGGATGGATATGGATGCATTCGACAAAATTATCCAGATCCTCGCCGGCTTTCGCCACTACGTTCAGTCCCGTCCGGACAAGTACGTATTGGCCCGGTCAGCCAATGACATTCGCGCCGCCAAAGCAGCCGGCAAACTGGCCGTCGCCTTTGACCTGGAGGGTTCTGACCCGCTGGTCGGCAACCTGAAGCTGATTTCGTTCTACTATGATCTTGGCGTACGGCAAATGCTCCTGGCCTATAACAAGGACAACCGGGCCTCCGGCGGCTGCATGGAAGGCAAGATCGGTCTCACCCAGTATGGCAGAGGAGTGATTGCCGAAATGAACCGCGTCGGCATGATAGTCGACGCGTCGCACATGGGCCATCAGGCAACGATGGAGACCTTTGCAGCCTCGAGCGCGCCGGTGATCTTTTCCCATTCGAACCCAAACGGCGTGCGCACCCATGCCCGTAACATCAGTGACGAGCAGATCATGGCCTGCGCTGCCACCGGCGGCGTAGTCGGCATTAACGGCATCGGCGACTTCCTCGGCGACACGCGCAGCGAGACCGTGGTGCGGCATATTGAATATGTGCTGGAGTTAGTAGGGCCTCGCCACGTCGGTCTGGGTCTGGACTACGTCGTCGACAAGCAAGAGCTAATCGACTATATCAACGCCCATCCGGACCGGTTCCCGCCTGACAAGATCCAAGACTATCTGGCCTTTGTGGAGCCCGAGCAAACGCCTGACATTGCTAAAATCTTGCTACGTCGTGGCCACAGCGAAGAAGTCGTACTCGGCATCTTGGGCGAGAATTTTCTGCGGGTTGCTGAGGCTGTTTGGCGCTAGGACAGCCTGGCGGAAGTGGGCCCGCAGTCCGGACGCCAGGATTCTGCCCTCCGACCCCGGTCCTGGGCTTACCTTTCCCCACACGTCGACCGGGACAATGCAAGGGAACAACTCGGGCGTTCGTGAGCGAGCCGGCCGGGCCCCTACCAAATTCGTTCATAAATTTGCGCGCCGACAAAGCGGGCCGAGCCGGCCAGATCGCGCTCGAATGCGCAGGCACTCGTTCCACTTCACCATGCGCTCGCTGCGGGCAAAGGAGCCGACCTTGAGCTGTCCCGCATTGGTGGCGACGGCGAGATGGGCGATAAATGCATCCTCTGTCTCGCCGCTGCGTGCGGAGACAACGGGCAGCCAACCGGCCGCCTGCGTCAGGCGAATGGCGTCGATGGTTTCCGTCACGCTGCCGATCTGATTGAGCTTGATGAGCACGCTGTTGGCCACGCCCCGTTCGATCCCCTCTTCAATTCGCCCGAGGTTGGTGGTAAACAAGTCGTCGCCGATGATCTGCACCTTGTGGCCGACGGCCTCAAAAATGCGTGCCCAACTGGACCAGTCAGTGTCTGCAGCCGGGTCTTCAATCGAAACGATCGGATATTTTTCGCACCACTCGATCATGAGTGCAGCAAACTCGTCCGGGCTGAAACGGCGCTTCTCCAGGCGGAAGTGATAGGACTGGGTGGTCTCGTCAAAGAGATCGCTGGCCGCGATGTCTAGGGAGATGGACGCTTCCTTGCCCGGCGTGTAGCCGGCGCGGCGAATGGCTGCGAGCAAGAGGTCGAAGACTTCTTCGTTTGTGGTAAATTCGGGCCAGTAGCCGCCCTCGTCCGCCAGCCCGTAGTATGCGTTACGTTCTCGAAAGAGATCACCGGCCGCGTGGTAGACGTTAAAGGTGATCTCCAACGTCTCGGCGTAGCTCGTGGCCCCCGTAGCAATGATCAGGAAGTCCTGCACATCGGTCCGCCAGTTGGCATGGGCGCCGCCGCCGATGATCTGGATCTCCGGCAGAGGCAAGAGGGTTCCCTGCCCAGCGCCGAGGTGCCGGTAGAGGCTCATACCCTTGGCCCGCGCCGCGACATTCGCCGTGGCCATGGAGACCCCAAGGATGGCGTTGGCGCCGAGACGACGCTTGTTGGGCGTGCCATCCAGCGCGATCATGGCCGCGTCCACCGCGCGCTGATCCCCGGCATCCATGCCAATCACTGCCTGCGCGATTTCACCCTTGACATGCCCAATCGCCTGGAAGACCGATTTGCCCCGGAAGCGTGCGCCATCACCATCACGCAATTCGAGCGCCTCGAACTGACCGGTGGACGCGCCGCTGGGCACAAGCCCATAGCCTGTGGCGCCGTTGTCCAGCGTGACTTCTACTTCGACGGTGGGCATACCGCGCGAATCATAGATCTGGTAGGCGTCAATTGATTCAATTATCATCGTTGACCTCATAGGCATGGGCGCTGTCTGCTCAGCGTCATGAAATTCATGGTGGGGTATTCGGCGCTGATGGACCTTACGATTCAGCGTCAGGTCAAATTGCCTTCAACCAGCGCGCTTGGAGCGTACCCAAGTTGTTCGATGATGGCGACTGCTGTAACTGCTGCCGCACAAACTGTCGAACCAGCGCTTGCCGGGCTGCATCAAGGTATTCAACCGGACTCTTGCCGTCCACCCGGGCCAGCATCAGCATGGGCAGCAATCGTGCCGTGCGCGCTTCGACCGCGTCGGCATGGCGGGCATTGGCGCCGCGATAGCCGCTGCGGACGGCGTCGATTAGTGGGCCAAAATGTGGACGCTGCGGCGCGTGGTAGAGGCTCTTCAAGAAGAGATGGTTGAGCAAGAAGCCCAGATCGAAGGCAGCATCGCCATAACAGGCGACCTCGCAGTCAAGCGGGACGAGCCGCGCGTCCGTAAAGAGAATATTCTTGGGACTGTAGTCGCCATGGATCAAACATTCCTGGCTCTGCAGGAGACGCGTGGCCTCTGCCAGCAGCGAAGACGCCAGCTCGGGATGCACGGCGGCCGTCGCGCGCAAATAAGGATCGACGCGCAGCTGGTCAAAATTCTCCAACGAACCAAATACCGCCTTGGCCGCCTGATCACCCCATGACCGGGCATGGATTTCGCCCAGGAGTTCGCCCGCGTTGCGGGCCAGAGCAGGGTACGCCTCACCCGCCAGGAGCACCTTCTTCCAGTTACGAAAGCGCGCCAGGTATTCCATGGCAAAGAGACCGGCCGCTGCGTCGCTACCGATGATGGCCGGCATGGCGTCGGGTCGAAACGCGCCCACATAGCGAATGTAGGCCTGTTCGGCATGATTGCGGCCCGTGTCAGCGTACCAGTCGGCTTCAACTTTGAGCTTTGGCAGCGCGCGCTTGACAACGAATTGAGTGGTTCCCTGGTCAACCAGGTAGATCTCGCTGGAGACACCGCCGGTAAGAGGCGTGAAGCGGACAGCGTCCCCCGTGATCCAACCCCGTTGAACGAGCAATGCGCGCAATTCCTCCGTCGTGGGTGTATTCATGGTAGATGTATTCATGATCGTGGCGTGGATCTGAATAATGGCTTGTTGTCGGGCCGTTTCTTACCAAGTCGGCGCGGCCCTGCCAGAGAGTGTACCATCTTCGGGCATGACGAAACAGATCCCGAATCCAGGAGTGATGCAAGCTGACCCACCGGCGGCACACTACTCGAAGAACTGCTTGAGGGCTCGTGGGATGCCTACGTACGCGGTCATGCACGCGCCGGTGCACGGCGACACAACTGCTTCACCGTGCCCTGGAGGCGCGCCATGACTGAGAGCCAGCTCCTTGTCCCTCCGCCGATGTTGGAATCTAGGCGAGTAAGACTTCCTCAACCGGTCGACGTGCGCTGGGCAAGACCGAATTAACTGGGTACCCCAGTCGGAAGGCGAACGTGGGGCGCCAGGCCGGGTCGCCGGTGATCGCGTCCATGACCAATGCGGTGCTCGATTCCTGACCGAGCTGGCGATCACGGTCCACGATTTCAGGCATCTGGTTGATCGGCTGCATGGCGAGGCCCTGGCTTGTCGCCCAGAGATGCATGTGCTGCCAGATGCGACCGGCGCGCAATGCATCGGCTTTTTCATAGAGATCGGGCACGGACAGAAAGCCCAAAATGTCCGTATTCTTCATCGCAGCCTCGGTACTAGACAACCAACCGCTGTCGATTTGCTGCTGTGACGTCGAGGGCAACATCTTGACAAAGCCTCGCAGATAGGGCGGGACGCCGGCCGTGTCAATATACGGGCCGTCTTTTTCCTGTTGCACCTCTTGCCAACTTTGATCAATCCAGACGTAGCTATCGTGCGCCATTTCGTGATCCGCAATGATTGCCTCTGTGCTCGTCACGGTCGCGTCGGCCAGTTGCAGAAAGGCCGGCGTGCCTTTGCGATAAGCGAAGAGACGCACGCGTGGGTCCGCGGCGGCAATCTCAGCCATTTCCGTCGTTAGTTCATCAGAGAGCGAGCGTGCGTTGTCGTAATTGTAGCGATTGGTGTGGCGGGTGGGAATTGCATCGTAGAGTGCGTTGGGCGTAGGCGTGCCGGCGGTGAGGGCAAGCGTAGCCGCCTTTTCCATCTGCAGCGTTGTGCCGGGCGTTGCGAGCTTGCCTTCTTCCAGCTGCAGCTGCACGTCATAGCCGGTTGCCGCAGCCGTGACCAACATGTTTTCAATCGCACAGCCTAGCCCAATATGCATCTCACGCAGATAAGGGTCCATGGCGCCCAGATGACGCCCCGTATCTGCATAGAGATCAATCGCATCATCATTCACCCGAAAGAGCCAGGGCTGTGAATTGTGTGGGTTGGCTGCCAATATCGCCGATTGCACTAGACGCAAAGGCCCCTCGAGTGTTTCGGTCTGCCAGTCGGTCCACTCTTCATAGGCCGGCCCAGTGCCCGCCGCAAAGACGCCTTGGTCTACGGCGCGAAAGACACCCCCACCGACAAGCAGTACGGTGACGCCACCGGCGCCTCTGAGAAACTGTCGTCGATTCAGCTTCATGTCGATCTCTCCTTAATTTTGGCTGCGTTGAAGAGGCCGCGATACCGGTCGGTATCCGGACAATCCAGCAAAGACACAGTTTGTTAGATAAGCGGAAGGCTACAACATTAGTCGATCATGACACCTGCGGCGCGCAGCGATTGGCGCATCGACTGTTCAAAAAATGCGTCCGTATCGCCGACGACCGGAGCCAGGTGATTGTAAACCTCCAACGAAACCATGCCATGCAGTGCACTCCAGGTCACGTTCATTGCCTGAAACAGAGAGGCCATCTCGCCCTCAATCCCAAATTCATTGCCATAGTGATCGAGCACGGTGGGCGGTATTTCACGCAGCGCCGGCGCGATGTCCAGACGACCGGCACGACTGGCCGATGCGAGAAGATCGCGAAAGATCGCACTCATGTCGCGTGCGGCCGGCGTGATGACCTCCGTCGGCGCATCGTAGTGGGGAATTGGATTGCCATAAATCAATTGAAAGTCGATCCGGTGATCGAGCGCCCAGCGTCGATAGGCGTCAACGGCAGCCCAGATCTGATCGATTTCGTCTTGCCCTGCGGCAGCAGCGCCATCCCTTGCCTCACGCACGTACGCAGCGTGGCTGGTATATGCATCTACAATGAGGGCCGTGATCAGATCGTCCAGCGATGGGAAGTAATGATAGAGCGCAGGCGCCGTCATTCCGACGTTGCGTGCGATCGCGCGCAGGCTCAACCCTGCCGTCCCCTTTTCCGCCATCAGCCGGCGAGCGACCTCCTTAATCTCAGATTTCGTTGCCTCATTGGCTTCCACCTGACGTCGTCTTGGCATTCTTCTCCTCTTTCGACCGTCGCTGCTCACAAACGATCCCCGTCATCACACCCGTCCGTTGCAGACAAAGGTCAGTACGGTCTAGCGCCCCATTAACTTTACACTGTTTATTTTACGACGTTTACTTTACACCGTTTATTCAACGCCGTCAAGTAATTGATCGTACTATAAAGGGAAGGCTAGTGCCGCGCCCCTTGGGCGCGGCACTAGCCTGTATCGTTACATTGATCTTCCAAACGATGTCGTCGCCAGACAGACGACGGCCCTGCCGTTGTCGCCAGCCGCAATCGTTCACAAGCCCATCGCTTCCGCGCCAGCGCAGCGACTCCGTGATGCATGAGCCAGCATTTGTGAGGCATCCAGACGCTGCCTACGGTGTCACAATGGGCAGGCGATCACGATGTCCTAACACACAAAGCAGATAATCGAATTACTTTCAGAAAGGATGAACCATGATTGACGAACGCATTACCCATTCATATCAGCTATCGCAAATGAAGGAGAGCAAGATCATGCAAGCAAACAAGCGAAGTTCTACCGCACGGCTGCTGCTACTCGTGATGGCCATTGCGCTGACGATCACCGGCTTTTCGGCCGCAGGCACGCTGCAGGCATCGCCGCTGACCCTCAATACCGAGGCGCTCACAGCATATGACGCCGGCTTCACCTACCAGGGCACGTTAACCGACAACGGCGCCGCGGCCAACGGAGTCTACGATTTTCGTTTCGAGCTGCTGGCCGACGGCGGGGCTGTCGGCGCCGAGTATGTGGCCGACAACGTCACGGTCACGGACGGGCTCTTCGCCACGACCGTCGCCATTACCGGAGATGGCATGTGGAACGGCCAGCGTCGCTTCCTGCGCGTGGCGGCCCGCGCCGACGGCGAGGCAGACTTCGTCACCATCGGCGAGCCGACCGAGATCCAACCGGCCCCCTATGCGTTCCACGCCCGCCAGGCCGGCCGCGCGGCGGAAGCCGATGTCGCTACCACGCTCGCCAACGTTGGCCCGACCGTAGTCGAAGTTGGCGCCTTCAACATGTTCCAGGGCGGAACCTCGGAAACCATGGACTTTGCAGCCCGGGGCAGCGGCATGATGGAAGTCACTTACGGCGCCGGCACCGAGGTAGGGTTTGTCTACCTGCCCGTCGATGTGCCCAACCAGGTGCTGGGCTTTGAGCAGAAGCTGGCCGCGCTGCACTTCTGCTACAGCGGGGCCGCGGACAACGGCATCGGCCCGCTGGCCGGCATCGACGTGGTGCAGATTCGCCAGGTCGACAAGTTCAACCAGACCACACTGTTGGATCAGCAGTATGGCTCCTATCAGACCAAAGAGAACGAATGCATCAACCTCACGCTCGACAACCCGGCGACGGTGAATGGCTCGGTCTGGATCATGTTCCGGGTCATCGTCAGCAATGTTCCGCTGGAGTTTGGCGAAGTGAAGCTCACCTTTGTGAGTCAGTAACTGGAAAGCACGGGAGACTACCATGAATCGCAATCGATTGTTCCCACTCTTGCTCGCGCTGCTGCTCTTGTTGATCGCCGTTGCGCCGGTAGCAGCCGAGCCGGCAGCGACCTACGCCCTCGTCAATCAAACCATCGACGGCGGCGGTGCGATCCCGAGTGACGGGGGCCGCTTCACCGTCGGCAGCACGATCGGCCAGCATGACGCCACGACGCAGCACAGTAGCGAACGCTTTGGACTGGCCGGCGGCTACTGGGGCCCGCGGGCCAGGGTTGAGACCAACGCAACCATCTTCCTCCCCATCGTGACGCGATGAGGGGAGACGCAGAATGATGGAACGCGGATGACGCGGATGCGGCGGGTTTGAGCGGATCGATTCAGCAAGAATCCGCTTTCATCCGCCGCATCCGCGTCACCGCGGCCCATGCAAGCCAGCCTTGCTTGCGGTCATCATTGTGATTGACTAGAATGAACCCTCGCACGTCAAGCCGCCACCCAAACAAGCAAACGGAGTTCCGCTATTCTCAGCATCGAAGGCAGCAAGATCCGCCTGCGCGACCTGTGCCTGAACGACCTCAGCGCCTACCGTGACTGGCAGCAGCCGGGCCACGTCTGGCAAGCGCTTAACGGCCCCTATTACGCACGAGCCACGCCACCCGAAGTAGAAGAAAACACCACGGCGCTTCAGGCCAGGATTGCGGCTGGAGATTGGCCGAATCCGCGGACACGCCTGGCGATCGCCAGCAGGCGCACAGACGAACTGCTCGGGTTGGTTTCGCGCTACTGGATCAGCGAGGAGACCCACTGGGCCGCTGTCGGCATCGTCATTTATGATGCAGCGTCATGGCGCACGGGGATTGGCTATGAAGCGCTCGGCCTGTGGTCCGACTACCTGCTTGCGAACTGTCCCGAGTGGGTCCGCCTCGACCTGCGCACGTGGTCGGGCAATCGCGGCATGATCGGGCTGGCGCAGAAGCTGGGCTATCGAGAAGAGGCGCGTTTCCGCCAGGCGCGCATCGTTGACGGCGCCTACTATGACGGACTCGGCTTTGGCATCTTCCGTCAAGAATGGTCGGCTCAATTCCCAGACGGCTTTGCGGCGTCGCTAGCGACGACAGACCGTACAATCGACGGGGCCAGACCGGAGCGATCCAAACCAATCCGTCAAGGCGATATCTACTGGATCGACCCCGGAGCATCCGCAGACTCTGAACTGGGCCATCATCGCCATCCCTATGTGGTGGTCCAGGACGATCTCTTCAACCGCAGCCGCATTCACACAGTGGTCGTCTGTGCATTGACGTCAAACCTGCAGCAGGCGAACGAGCCGGGCAATCTGCTGCTTGAGGCCGGCGAAGCCAACTTGCCAACGCAGAGCGCGGTGGTCGTCTCAAAAGTGTCCACGGTTGACAAGACGAAGTTGGGCGCCTACATCGGGTCGCTTTCCGAGCAACGCGTTGCACAAATCCTGGCCGGTCTGCGTTTTCAGCAGAGATCGTACTGGCAAGCGTGAGGGCTCGAATGGGTATTGGCGAGAGGGCAGGACCCGGCGAGCCTCACCCTGCAACCATCCCACAGAAAAGGAGCCACCAAAATGACATTCGCGGCATCATTCCAAGGAATCGCAGCGCCCGAACATGTAGACGCGCTCCGGACGTCTCTGGCAATTCTTGAACGCGCGAGCAGAAAACAGTCCGGAACGATTCGCTACGACTTCTACCAATCCGCGGACGACCCAACGATATTCATGCTCTTTGCGATCTGGGAAAGCAAAGCGGACTGGCAGGCCCATGTGGCATCTGCAGCACATCGGCGCCATGTCGAATCACTGCCTGAAGGCGCCTGGGTAACACGGCCAGTGAAGACAGAGTGGCAGCCGCTAAGCGATCAATGACGATAAGGAGCGCAAGTTGAACATCATCGTGACCGACAATCCGAACCCGGTCGATTTACAGGCGATCAGCTTGGGTCTGCAGGTGCACAATGCCAAACATATGGGTGAACGTGCCGCAAGAGATTCGCTGACCTTTGCCGTATTTGCCAAAGATGATATGGACAACGTTGTCGGAGGAATCCGGGCAAGCGCATTTTGGAACTGGCTCAACATCGAGGTGATTTGGGTGGATGAGGATGTCCGGGGCGGCGGGGTTGGCAAACGATTACTCGCCAAGGCGGAAGAGTTTGCCATAGCCAATGGCTATTATGCCGCATGTCTTGAAACGACAAGCTTTCAAGCCCGTGAATTCTACGCAAAGCAGGGTTACGAGATATTCGGTGAGCTTGATAATTTCCCCATAGGCCACACGATGTACTATATGAAGAAAATGCTGGCCGGCCACCGAGAACATTGAGGCAACTGCTGGAAACAGTCAGAATATCGGCAAAAAGAACTGTGCTCGAAAGTGAAATGAAGAATCCCATGCTACAGCCGGAGCGTAGACGAATACAAGTGGTGCTATAATGCAACGGAATTTCATGACCCATGGGCGTTGTGGCGAGCGTCTCGACAACTATATCAGCCGCTAACGCACTACCTGGCCATCTTCGCCATTGACCCGCTCGCTCTATACCGTCAACGCTTGGCTCGGGTAGAGTTGGCAAGTCATGGCCTGTATGCGACATGGTCGAGCGCGCTGGGTGAATAATCACACGTTAGGGTTGATGATATCTACTGGAAGATGGGCAAACCAGCATGCACTATCGAATGAAAATCGGCTATCATACGAACCTATCATGACCATTCCTAAACGTTGTGAACCGTTCTGGCAAGCCTTTGCGGAAACTCAAGTGGTCGACCCGACGCCCCGCTTCCTGGAGGCGTTCTATTTTGACGTCAACGAAGCCAGCGCCAACGAGTTGGCCGCGCTGGTACTGGCCGGCCGCAAGCGTGCGACGGCGTCGCTGCTCTGGGCCTACGAGCATGACCAAGAGCCATTGCCCAAGCCGGGCGACCTGAGCATCGTCACCGACTACGGCGGCACGCCCCTCTGCGTGATCGAGACGACGGCAGTGGAGGTCACGCCCTTCGAAGACGTGAGCGCTGAATTTGCCGCAGCGGAGGGCGAGGGCGACGGCTCGCTTGCCTACTGGCGCGACGTCCACGACGTCTACTTCGCCGGCGAGTGCGCGCGCATCGGCCGCACGCCCACACCCGATATGCCAGTGATCTGCGAACGCTTCCGAGTCCTTTATCCCGCGCCCCGGCAATAGGAGCCCTTTGGCTGGCTCCATTCTGAGCCGAACCCGCCGACGGGGCAACGGACTCTGACCGCGCTGTTGCTACTGGCGGGCGTCTACTTGATTCGTCGTTTCTGATCGACAAGAGGAATCATGCAAACGCGACCGATACTCTTGGCGCTGCTTTCCGCCCTGCTCTTTGGCGCGGCGACGCCGGCGAGCAAGGTGCTGCTCGACGGCTTCACGCCTTTTCAGCTGGCCGGCCTGCTCTACCTGGGCGCGGCCCTGGCCGTGGCGCTGCCGGCGCTCCGCCATGGCGGGACTTCCCTACCCGGGCGCGGCGATCGGCCCAATCGTGTCCGCCTCTTTGGCGCGATCCTCTTCGGCGGCATCCTTGGTCCGCTGGCGCTGCTCTTTGGCCTGCGCTTCGCCGAGGCGGCATCGGTCTCCCTCTGGCTCAATCTGGAGTTGGTGGCCACTGCCATGCTAGGCGTGCTCTTCTTTCATGACCATCTCGGCCGGCGCGGGTGGCTGGGCGTCGCCGCGGCGCTGGTCGCCTCGGTGCTGGTCGCCTGGGGACCGAGCACGGCCGGCTTTCTGGCCGGCGCGCTGGTCCTGCTCGCCTGCGTCTGCTGGGGACTGGACAATCACCTCACCGCATTGATTGACGGCATCACGCCGGCGCAGAGCACGCTGTGGAAAGGGATCGTCGCGGGTAGCGTCAATCTGGCCATCGGGCTGCTGCTGGCGCCGCTGACGGCCGGGCCGGGCAGCATTATGCTGGCGCTGCTGGTGGGCGCCTTTTCCTACGGCGCCAGCATCACGCTCTATATCCGCGCTGCGCAAGAGATCGGCGCCACGCGTGCGCAAGTCATCTTCGCCAGTGCACCCTTTTTCGGCGTGGCGCTCTCGGTCCTTTTGCTGGGCGAAGCGTTCTCCTGGGCTTACGTACTGGCGACACCGCTCTTTCTGGTCGGCATTGGGCTGCTGCTGGCCGACAGCCACGCCCACGCCCATGGCCACAGCGAAGTCACCCACGAGCACGTCCACGACCACGACGATGGGCATCACAACCACGCACATGGCGACCTTCCTGCGTCGGCCCGCCACAACCACCCGCACACGCACCAACCGCTGGAGCACGCCCATCCCCACTGGCCCGACCTCCATCACCGGCACGGACATCCATCGCAAGAGCAGTCTTGAGCGCAGGCGGGATGGGACGGGAATTGGGTCCAAACGGCGTCCGAAAGAGGCTTTTTCGTCATTCTGCGCATTGATGGCGCGCCAGAGCCATGGTTTGACCAGCGCTGGCGTCTTGGTAAGATTGTAAAACTATAACGAAACTTGGTGTAGACGATGTATAAGATCGGCGACTTCTCACAAATGGGGCAAATCTCCGTGCGCATGCTGCGTCACTATGACAAGCTGGGCCTGCTCACGCCCGGCCACGTGGACGAGTGGACGGGCTATCGCTACTACACGCTCGAACAGCTGCCGCGCCTCCATCAGATCCTGGCCCTGCGCGATCTGGGGCTCTCGCTGGAGCAAGTGGGCGATCTGCTTGATGATCCGGCGGCAGAGCAGCGGCTCTATGACATGCTGCAGGCCAAGCAGGAGGCCATCGAAGCGCAGCTCGCCGAAGAGCAGGCGCGCCTGGCACGGGTTGCGGCCCGCCTGCAGCAGATCGAACAGGTGCATGAGCCCATCGCCTACGATGTGGCCCTCAAGGCGCTGCCCGCACACAAGATCATCGCCAGTCGGGAAATCGTTGGCCACGTGTCACAAATGGGTGAATTTCGAGACCGCATGTTGCGACGCCTCTACGCCGGGCTGGAGAGCTACAGCATTAAGCCGGGCACCGAACTCGCCATCTATCACCTCCAGGCCTATACCGAGGAAGATATCGACATGTCGCTGGCCGTAGAGGTCAACGCAAACGCAACGTTGCCGGCCGAAGAGAAGACGCTCCATCAATACACCCTGCCGACCGCGCCCCTGGCCGCCAGCATCGTCTTCGATGGCGACCTGTGGTTGATTCCCGACGTGGTCGCCAATCTCTATCGCTGGCTGGGCATGAACGGCTATGCCAGTGCCGGCGCCTATCGGGAACTGCATCTTTTTGGCCGCGAGCTGGACCTCTTTGCCACCGACCCGCCGGGGGAAGGCGTGGTCGAAATCTTGGTGCCGGTCGACAAGCTATAGATCGTCCCTGCACACAACACAACGAACAATCCGCCCGGAGGTCTAGGGCAGGTACGCCTCACACCGAAAAAGGCTGGCGGATCGCGGATCCGTCAGCCTTTTTTTGTTTGTCCTCAAATTGGCCCTTGACTCTGACACTGTGTCAGGCCTTATTCTCCCAACAGTTGCGCAAGAATCGTTGACCAACAAGGAGAACTTCCGTGAACAGCAACATAGAAAATAGAGTCTGCATGGTGACGGGCGCCACGGCCGGCATCGGCAAAGCGACCGCTATTGGCCTGGCCGATATGGGGGCCACGGTCATTGTCGTCGGCCGCAATCGGACCAAAGCCGAGGCCGTTGCCTCCGAAATCAGCAGCACAACCGGCAACGCGCGGATCGAGACGCTGGTGGCTGACTTCTCATCCCTGGAGCAGGTCCGCCTGCTCGCCGCCGAGTTCAAGGCGCGGTTTGATCGCCTGGACGTGCTCGTCAACAATGCCGGTCTCGTCACGCAAGCGCGTCAGGAGAGCGCGGACGGCTATGAGCTGATGTTTGTCGTCAATTACCTGGCCCAGTTCTTGTTGACCAACTTGCTGCTCGAACCGCTGCAGGCCGCGGCCCCAGCCCGCGTCGTCAACGTCTCGTCAGTCGGCTACAAGCGGGGCGTCATCGACTTCGAGGATCTGCAATCCGAGCAGTCGTTCGATCACCGCAGAGCCTACTACCAGACGCGGCTTGCCATGGTCCTGTTTACGCTGGCGTTGGCCCGTCGCCTGGAGGGCAGTGGTGTCACCGCCAACGTCCTGCACCCCGGCATTGTCAAGACGTCCCTTTCCCATGATTACATGGCCAATCCGATTTTCCGCTTCTTCGAGCAGTTGATTGCCGTCAGCCCGGAGACCGGCGCCCAAACAAGCATCTATCTTGCCACATCGCCGGAAGTGGATGGGGTAACAGGCAATTACTTTGAAAAAGGACAGAGCAAGCCGGTAAACGAAATGGCACGGAGCCAGGGGCTGCAGGAGCGCCTCTGGGAAGTCAGCGAAACGCTGGCCGGCATCGGCGAAGCCGTATCGGCCTAGGATTCGATTGTCGCTGTTGGACCGGCCGGGCAGCGGCCAACCGGCCTGCTGCCGAGTTCGCGCAGTCCCCCAAGCACCGCAATGCCCATCATACTTGTCTAGAACAGAGAGAGAACCATGACCAACATTTCCCTCCCCGTCACCAAGACTTTCACGCAGACGGCGCGCGCCGATAGCCTTCGCCGCAGTGCCATTGTGCTGCTCATTCTGGAATTCCTGCTGATCTTTCCGCCGATGATCATCCTGGGCAGCGCCATCAACTGGCCGGCCAGCCTGGATGAGCCAGCCAGCGTCAACCTGCCCCTGATTCTGGAGCAATATGCCGCGGTCATGAGCGGCTACGGCATCTATCTGATCTATTCGCTCCTCTTTTGGCCCGTGGCCTACGTGACCGGACGCGTGATCGTGGGTGATGACACGCAAAACCCGCTCTTCCAGGTGGCAAATGGCTTTGCGGCGCTCTCGGCGATCGCACGCTCGCTGGGCATCGTGCGCTGGCTCTTTGCCATGCCGGTGCTGGCTCAGCTCTACACCAGTGCATCGGCAACACCGGAAAGCCAGGCGACGATCAGCGTCGTCTACGAGATGCTCAACGCCTATGCCGGCGGCGTAGGTGAGCTGCTGGGCGTCAGCCTCTTCGCCGTGATCTGGCTCACGCTGATCAGCATTTTGATCATCCGCAAGCCGGAATGGCCCAGCTGGCTCGGCTACTTCGGCTTTGCAGCTGCGGCTACGCTCTTCCTTGTGCTGCTGGAAGTCGTGGGGATCGACATGGGACCCATGATCACGATTTCGGTGTCCATGCTGCAATTCTGGATGCTGGCGGCCGCGATCGTCTTCTGGCACGCGGGACGTACCAGCCGCTAGAGCTTGCCGGCTAAACCTCGGGGTCGCAGATCCGCGCGACCCACGCTAACTCAGTGCACACAAGTCTGAACTATGCTTCTGTCATCGTGCCACAAACTTCGGGAAGAAATCTCCCCGAAGTTTGTGGCATACTGAGATTAGCAAGCTTCAAGTCCAGGCAAGAGAATGAGGCCAGCGAAAAAAGAGGAGAAAGCAGCGCATGAAGGCAGATCTACGTTACCACGATGACAATGAACGTCGGCCCGTGGCGCCGGATGCGTCTGCACGCTCGCTGGTGGAAGGCCGCCACATTGCCAGCCTGGCCACCCAG
>CAWEEJ010000097.1:0-24684 GCA_963807905.1 uncultured Chloroflexia bacterium
GAGGCGGCGGAATAGACCATTTAAGGCGCAGTGCGTGAAGGTGTAGTCAGGCAAACACACCTACCGTGGACGACGACAGAGAAAGAGGCTCGCAGGCACAGCAAATAATGGTAAGAGAAAGACGCGGCCGACTGCCACCTCCTGCAAGAGGAAGCGGGTGCCAGTGCTGGCGGCGCGGAAGCCGTACTCAATCGGCTCGACCGAATCGATGACGGGCGAGCGGATCAGCTCGTCGTTCAACGGCACGCTGCCGCTATCTGTGACCGCCAGCACGTTGAAGCCGGCCGTGCCCGTCTCTGTCGCGGTCTGCCAGCGCAAGTCCACCTTTGGCGACAAAGTTTATCTGGTTGCTTCATCTTGCGGGGTATCGCGGGCTAGACGCCTGTTGTATACTGAATCTATGGTCGCGCCCATCTTAGCCACCAAACTTTACTTGCCGCCCCGGCGTTCCGCTGCGGTCTCCCGCCCGCGCCTCATCGATCGGCTCAATCAGGGGCTGCGGGGCAAGTTAACCCTTATCTCGGCGCCTGCCGGCTCTGGCAAGTCCACCCTCATCAGCGAATGGGCTGCCACGTCATCAAACTCCGGTGCCCAATCCCCAGCTTCCACTCGGATCGCCTGGCTTGCCCTGGACGAGGGCGATGCCGATCCCGTGCGCTTTCTGGCCTATCTGGTTGCGGCAGTGCAGACGGTCGACGTAACACTGGGGATTGACGCGTTGGCCTTGCTGCAATCGCCCCGGCCGCCGCCGGTTGAGTCGCTGCTCACCATGCTGCTCAATGACCTTGCCCTGCTCACCGAACGGCTCATTCTCGTCCTTGACGACTATCATGTGATTGAGGCGCCGCCGGTAGATCAGGCATTGAGCTACCTCCTGGACCATCTCCCGTCACAGGTGCACTTGGTCATCATCACCCGCGAAGATCCGAATTTGCACCTGGCCCGCTTACGTGGACGCGGCCAGCTGAACGAAGTACGCGCCGCTGATCTGCGCTTTACTGCGCCCGAAGCCGCCCGATTTCTCAACCAGGCCATGGGCCTGGCACTCTCTGCTGACGAGATTGAAGCCCTGCTCGAGCGCACCGAAGGATGGGCGGTCGGCCTGCAATTGGCGGCCTTGGCCCTGCAGGGGGCAATTGTCGCAGAGGGGCCGGACGTCTCCGCTCGCTTTATCGCATCGTTTACGGGCAGCCACCACTTCGTGATGGACTATTTGGTCGAGGAAGTGTTACAGCAGCAACCCGCACAGCTGCAAGCTTTTTTGCTTGAGACAGCAATCCTCCAACGCCTCACCGGCCCGTTGTGCGATGCACTTACCGGGCAGGACACAGGGCAGGAGACGCTGGAGCGACTGGAACGGACCAATTTGTTCATCATTTCGCTGGATGATGAGCGACGCTGGTACCGCTATCATCACCTCTTCGCCGAGCTGCTGCGCCAGCGGTCCAACCAGGCGCGGCGAGACGAGTTGCCAGCGCTTCATCAGCGGGCCAGCGTCTGGTACGAGCAGCACGCCATTTTCGACGAAGCGATCGAGCATGCGCTACTCGCCAGAGATTTTGCACGTGCCGCTGCACAGATCGAGCGCGTGGCCGAAAGCCTCTGGGCCGGCGGCATCGATAGCCGCTTACGCCGCTGGCTGGAGGCGCTACCGGCAGATCTGCGCGATGCCAGCCCACACCTTTGCATCTTCCATGCCTGGTACCTGCTGGCGGCCGGCCAGCAGGAAGCCGCGGAAGAGGCAATTCGCGTTGCCGAAGCCGGACTCAGGGCCGCCGGGCCGGACGCGATTGACCCCGGCGGTGCCATGGCAGAAGTGCCAGCCGTGCGTGACCGGTTGAGCAGTCGCGGCAAAGTAGCCGTGCTCCATGCCTTTGCCGCCTTCTATCGCGGCGATGGATCCGGCATTATTCACCATGCGCGCCAGGCGCTTGCTGATCTACCCGACAATTCCCTGGCATGGCGTGGGCCTGCGACCCATCTCCTCGGTGATGGCTACGACTTCAATGGGGAAATGGAAAAGGCCCATGCAGCCCGAACCGTTGCGATTGAGACAAACGGCGGCGCCGATCAGCTGCAAAATATCATTGCCAACCTGAAATTAGCCATCACGTTGCGTCATATGGGCCGGCTGCCCGAAGTCGTGACACGCTGTCAGCAGCAGAATGACATCGCACACGCCAGCGGCATGGCGCATAGCGTTGTGGGCGGTTGGTTGCTCGCAATCTGGGGCGAGGCGCTGGCCGAGCGCAACCAGTTGGCTGAAGCCTTGGAGAAGGCACGCCAAGGCGTCGAATTGACCGAGCGCGGCGGCGACGTGGCCATGCTCGGCTGGAGCTATCTCTGTCTCATCCGCGTCCTCTTTTCGCACGGGGAGATTGCCGAGGCCGATGCGATTGTGCGCAAAATTGAGTTTCTGGCACACGAAGCCTTTGTGCCGCCCTGGATTGTGACGCTAAATCGCGCCTGGCAGGTGCGCTTGTGGCTGGCACAGGGTGAAGTGGAGACGGCAGCAGCCTGGGCCGCTGCACATCGCCTGGATCCATGCGCGACGCCCGTCTATCACCACGAAATCGAAAACATGACCCTCGCCCGCGTCATGCTGGCCCAAGGGAAGGCGGCGCAGGCAATGGCGCTCATCCAGCGTCAATGTGAGGCGGCGCAGGCGAGCGGGCGCAAGGCCAGAGTGATCGAGATGTTGGTGATACTGGCGCTGGCGCGTGAAGCAGAGGACGATCGCAGGGGCGCGATCGCGGCGCTCCGGCAGGCGCTGACACGTGCCGAACCAGGCGGATTCATGCAGATCTTCGTGGATGAGGGTCCGCCGCTGGCCACGCTCCTGCGCGCAGCCGGTACGCGCGGGGTGCAGCCGGCCTACGTGCGGCGCCTGTTAGCGGCATCCACCAACGGCACGCCTGCACAATCCGTTTCGCCACCACGCCGATCCCAGACCGAGCTAGTCGAGCCCCTCAGCCAGCGCGAGCTGGAAGTCCTGGAACTCGTCGCTCAGGGACTCTCTAATCGCGAAATCAGCGAGCGGCTCTATCTCTCCTTAAACACGATCAAGGGCCATAATCGCAACATCTTCGGCAAACTGGCCGTGCGTAGGCGCACCGAAGCGATTGCACGTGCTCGTGAATTGGGTCTCTTGTAGCAACGGCGTGCACCCCTCAACGACCCCTGGCCGTACCAAAGGTTAGGTCAGACGTTCATTCTTTTTCCACAAAACAATACCTCAAACAGCACTTTGGTGTCTGTCCCACCTGCTCGGATGCCGCTATGCTTTGCATAGAAAGGATCCGACGTTGTAGCACTGCCCGCACAATAGGTAGGCAGACATGGCCGGCACACGCAATCCAATAATCGAACGCGATCCCCCGCCCATCTACGCGATCACAATTAAGGGGCATCTGGGTGAGCAATGGGCCGAGTGGTTTGACGACCTGACGATTCGCCAGATGGCGAACGGCGAGACGGTCTTAACCGGTCCCATCGTCGATCAAGCAGCACTACATGGGATCATCAAGAAGATACGCGATTTGGGCATGCCCCTGCTGTCGCTACGGCGAATTGCCTGAGTAGCAGCCATTTGGCAGGGCAAGAGCGATGATCGCAAGTCACGATGAAAGATAACGAAGGAGGAATGCATGATTGAAGCTGTACAGTTTAAGCTTTCGGCGCTATGGATTGCGCTGATGTTGACTTATTTGCTCGGCGACGTGCTGCGGATATTTAGCGGGGACTTCGAAGCAGGGACGATTGAAGGGCAATCGGTCACCCAGGCAATGTGGTTGTTCATGGCCGCCCTCATGCTGCTACCCATCATCATGGTCTATCTCTCGCTCGTGCTGAACAATCCGCCACTGCGCTGGGTAACCATCATCGTCGCCGCCGGTTTGTTCCTCTTCAATCTGGTCGGGCTACCGACGTATCCCTCGGCCTACGATAAGTTTCTGATCGTTGTCGGGCTGGGCTTCAATGGGCTGACCATTTGGCATGCGTGGAGATGGATATAAAGATATGAACGCCATTCTATACGGCCAGTATGGACCGCCAGAGGTCCTTCGACTCAGAGAAATTGACAAACCGGTCGCCAAGGAAGATGAACTCCTGGTGAAGGTCTATGCCACAACCGTCACCATCGGCGACGTGATTCTGCGCAGCGGCAGGCATCCCGATTCCGCCTTGCAAACGGTCATGCTTCACCTCGTCTTGGGACTGCGCAAGCCCAAGCGACCGATTCTCGGCATGGAGTTGGCCGGCGAAGTCGAAGCGGTCGGCCAGGACGTCACGCGCTTCCAGCCGGGCGATGCAATCTTTGCGTCTACCTTTGGCGCAAAATTCGGCGGCTATGCCGAGTACAAGTGCCTGCCGGAGGATGGGATACTGGCCGTCAAACCAGCCAATCTGAGCTATGCAGAGGCCGCGGCCGTGCCGGGTGGCAGCATGACGGCGCTGAACATCCTGCGCAAGGCGCGCATCCAGCCGGGTCAAAGCGTGCTGATCTATGGCGCATCCGGCGCGGTCGGCACCAATGCGGTCCAGCTCGCCAAGCATTATGGGGCCGACGTAACCGGCGTGTGCAGTGCGGCCAACCTGGACCTCGTCCGATCGCTGGGCGCCGATCACGTGATTGACTACACCCGCGAGGATTTCACCGCCGGCGGCGCGGCGTATGACGTGATATTTGACGCCGTGGGTAAGCTTGCGCCCGCCCAGGGCAAAAAGGCGCTAAAAAGTTCGGGCGTCTATCTCAACGTGATCAAGGATTCCGGCGGTCGTGAACGGGTGGAGGACCTGATCTTTCTCAAGGAGTTGATTGAAGCGGAGAAGCTGCGGCCCATCATTGATCGCTGCTACCCGCTTGAAGAGATCGTGGAGGGCCATCGCTATGTTGAACAAGGACACAAGAAGGGTAACGTCGCCATCATCGTGCGCCCAAATCCAGCCGTTCAAGATTTGTCATGACGTTCACGTAGTGGGCGCAAAGTGCCACGACCGGAGGGAAAGGGAATCTCAGAGTCGCACAGTCGAGATTCCTCGTCGCTTCGCTCTGTCGGAATGACAGTCGCTCTGGAATCGTGGTCCACGGAAATCAGCGTAGATAGAATAGAAAGGAAACAACCATGTCAAAGACGGAGCAAACATCTTCCACCAAAGGAATCAGTGGCGCGGTCTTCGTCGGTTGTCTGATGCTTGGCCTCGCCATCGGCCTCATGACGGGTCAGGTTGCGATTGCTTTCTTCGCCGCGCTCGGCGTTGGCTTTATTGCCATGGGCCTCGTGCGCTATCTAACCGGCACGTGGTAGCACCGTTCGCTGTCCGCCGGTTGACCTCGTGCATGTCTGGCGGACATGCACGAGGGATCGCAGCTTCCTAGCAAGGGCAGTCATGCCCGGCGGGCTTGTCGCGCGGGCACGGACTGGAGCCCGGCTCAATTCGCGCGATATTGCGAGCCGGTCGCCTATTGTATAATGGCGCCATGCCCACACCCGTCCTCGCCACCAAGCTCTATATTCCCCTGCCGCGCCCCGACGCCATTCCCCGCCAGCGCCTCGTCGCGCGGCTCGATCAGGGCCTGCAGCGCAAGTTGACGCTCATCTCCGCGGCCGCCGGCTTCGGCAAGACCACCCTGATCAGCGAATGGGCCGCCACCGCCCCAATCCCCAATCCCCATTCCGCACTCCGCAATCCAATCGCCTGGCTTTCCCTGGACGAAGGCGACAGCGACCCGGCGCGCTTTCTAATTCACCTTGTCGCTGCATTGCAAACGCTTAGGCCGCCGGAAGCAGGCCAGGCGCCCATTGGTCAGGCGATCGCGGGCGCGCTTCACGCCCCCCAACTGCCGCCTTTGGAAGCGATCCTCACGCCCCTGCTCAATGATCTCGCCGCCCTGCCCGATCACTTTGTGCTCGTGCTCGACGACTATCATCTCGTCGATGCTGCGCCTGTCGACCGCGCGCTCGCCTTTCTGCTTGAGCACGGACCGCCCCAGATGCACCTGCTCATCGCCACGCGCGAGGATCCGAATTTGCCTCTGCCTCGTCTTCGCGCCCGCGGCCAGCTCACGGAGATACGCGCGGCCGACCTGCGCTTCACGCCGGCTGAAGTTGCGGCATTCTTCAACCAGGCGATGGGCTTGCAGCTCACCCCAACAGAGATAACGGCGCTGGAGGCGCGGACCGAAGGCTGGGCCGCGGGTCTGCAGCTGGCAGCTCTATCGGTGCAGAGCCAGGATGACAGGTCGACTTTCATCCAAACCTTCAGCGGCAGTCATCGCTATGTGCTCGACTACCTGGTGGAAGAGGTACTGGAGCAGCAGCCCGCCCACATCCAGCGCTTTCTGCTCCACACATCGATCCTCGACCGTCTGTGCGGTTCCCTCTGCGCTGCGGTGCTGCGCGACCCGAGCACGCCGGGCCAGGAGACGCTGGATGACCTGGAGCGCGCCAATCTATTCATCATTCCCCTGGATAACGAGCGGGATTGGTACCGCTACCATCATCTCTTCGGCGAGTTGCTACGCCAACGCCTGGCGCAGCAGGAAGGAGCCGCCGATCTGGTCGCCGAGCTCCACACGCGCGCCAGCATCTGGTATGAAACGCAAGGACTGGACGTGGAGGCATTTCAGCATGCCACTGCCGCCAATGACGTGGCCCGCGCCGCGCGTCTGGTGGAGGGTGACGGCATGCCCCTGCTCTTTCGCGGCGCGGTCATGCCGGTGCTCGACTGGCTGGCGTCGCTGCCCACAGCAGTCATGGATGAACGACCGGGTCTCTGGGTGCTCTATGCGTCGGCCCAACTCTTTGTCGGCCGCCTGCCCGCGGTGGAGGAAACGCTGCTCGCGGCCGAAGCCGCGCTGCGTGATGCCAAACCGACGCCGGCAACAGACGACCTGACCGGCCACATCGCTGCCATTCGCGCGGCGATGGCAGTCGCTCGCGCCGACGGCCCCACCATTCTTGCCCAGTCGCTCCGGGCGCTGGACCATCTGCATGCCGACAATCTGCCCGTGCGCACGGCCACGATCTGGACACTCGGGGTGGCCCATGATCTGCAGGGCAACCGGGTGGCGGCCGGTCGGGCCTATGCGGAGGCGATTGCCGGCAGTCAGGCCATCGGTCACTATATCATCACAATTGCAGCGTTGATCGGCTTGGGCGGCGTGCAGGAACGCGAGAATCAGCTTCCCCTTGCAGCCGAGACCTACCGCAGCGTGCTGGGCCTGGTCGGCGACGCGCCGCTGCCCGTTGCCTCCGAGGCCCATCTGGGTTTGGCGCGCATCTGCTACGAATGGAACGATCTGGAAGCTGCCGCGCGACATGGACAGCAGAGCCTGCAGCTGGCGCGCCAGTTGCAGGAGACCGGCCGGGCCATTGCCTGCGAACTCTTCCTGGTACGCCTGGCGCTGGCCCAAGGAGATGAAGCAGAGGCAGACGTCAGGCTGGCCAGGGTCGGGCAAGCGGTGCGTGAGGAAACCTATGCCGGCCAGCGGCCCAACGTAGCGGCCGCCCAGGTGCAGATGCTGCTGCGTCAAGCTGCGCGCCGCCCGGGGGCCCTGGGTGAGGCTACACGACTGGCAGCCGAACACGATCTTCCGATGAGCCAAGCACGCGTGTCCCTGGCGCAGGGAGACGCCCTAGCAGCGCTGGCCTTGCTGGAGCCGCTGCACCAGGAAATGACGGCCAGAGGCTGGGCGGATGAGGGGCTCAAGCTAACGGTGTTGCGGGCCTTGGCAACACAGGTTCAAGGCGCAAGCGAAGAAGCGATAAACCTGCTGGCGGACGCTTTGGCCCAGGGCGCGCCGGGCGGCTTCGTCCGTCTATTTGTCGACGAAGGGGCGTCCATGGCAGAGTTGCTGGCCCGTGCGGCAGGGCAGGGCATCATGCCCGACTATGCGCGTCAACTGCGGGCGGCTTTTCCCAGCCAGGAAGCGCGCCCTGCCGCCGAGGCATCCGGCCAAGCGCTGATCGAACCGCTCAGCGAGCGCGAGTTGGAAGTCTTGGCCCTGGTGGCCGCGGGCCTTTCCAATGCCCAAATCAGTGAACGGCTCTTCCTCGCCCTGAGCACGGTCAAAGGGCACAATCGCAACATCTTCGGCAAGCTCGGCGTCAAGCGCCGCACCGAAGCCGTGGCGCGGGCGCGCGAGTTGGGACTGGTGCAGGACGCGACCGGTTGATCGTTCCAACACCTATCCCATTTTCCCCGCAAACAATACCCCGAACCATACTTTGGTAGCTGTACGTCAATGCCCCCTGCCGCTACACTCTGGTCATGCAGAGCAAAGCAAGCAAAAACGTGTCAAACAAGCCGGCAGGGACAGAGCGATGTCAAACAAAGCTGCTCCAAGAGTCCAAACGACCCGACAGCCAGTCTATCAGATTCGCGTTCAGGGTCATTTGGAAAACCAATGGACAGAGTGGTTCGACGGCATGGCCGTCGCCCGCGAGATGAACGGCGAGACGTGTCTGACCGGCCCGGTGGTCGATCAGGCGGCGCTCTTCGGTCTGCTAAAAAGGGTCCGTGACACGGGCATGCCCTTGCTCTCCGTGATGCGCATCGAAGCGGCTGAACTCGATGCGACAGAATACCGAATCAACCACAAGCGCAAGGAGACGAACCATGAATGGATTTCAGGAGGTCGGAAGAACAATATGACGGCCAAAGACCAAGCACCGATGGACTCACTTGTTACGACCGAGTGGCTCAACCAGCACCTCGACGACCCCGATCTGGTCATACTTGACTGCACGGTGGTCGTCGAGCCGGACGCAGCGGTAGGCTTCCGTCTCGTCAACGGGCAGGTCCAGTATGAAGCCGGCCACATCCCGGGCGCAGGCTTTGCCGATTTGCTCGGCGCCCTCTCTGCACCGGACAAGCCCGAGCGGTGGATGCCCATGCCCACACCCGAGCAGTTCTGTACGGCCATGGGCGCGCTGGGCGTGGGCGACAACTCACGCGTCGTGCTCTATGACGCCAGCGGCCGCATGTGGTCGGCCCGGGTCTGGTGGATGCTGCGCTGGGTCGGCTTTGACAATGTCGCACTGCTCGACGGCGGGCTCGGCCTCTGGCAGGCGGAAGGACGACCACTCTCCACCGAACTGCCGGCGCGCGCGCCCCGGCAACTGACGCCGTCGCTGCGGCCGGAGGCAATCGCCGAGCAGGGCGAGATCCTGGCCTGCGATCGAAGCGGGAGCCGTCGACGCCGGCGCGGTCTGTCTGATCGATGCGCTGGGCGAAGAGAGCTATCGCATGCGGCACATTCCCGGCGCGGCGCCCGTGGACGCCAACGGCCTGCTCGACGAAACGGGCCGCTATCTGTCGGAGGATGCGCTTGCCGCTCTCCATGCGCCTCATGCATCAAAGGACGACACGAGTGCCCGCATCATCACCTATTGCGGCGGCGGCGTTGCGGCGTCCTCCAACGCGTTCATCCTGACGCGATTGGGCTTTGAGAACGTGGCCGTCTACGCGGCATCCATGCAGGAGTGGGCGGCAGATCCCGCCAATCCGCTGGTCGTTGCAGACGCGTAAACCCAACGACCTGCCCGACCTAATCGAGGAAAACTATGAAAGCAATTGTACTAAATCAATACGGCTCCCCTGATGTCATCGAGCTAAAAGAACTGGACAAACCGGCCATCAAAGAGAACGAAGTGCTGGTACGCGTGAAGGCAGCAAGCATCAACGCCGGCGACCTCTTCTCCATGCGCGGCAGTCCCTGGCTGGCACGGTTTAGCGTCGGCTTCCCCAAGCCGCGCGACTACGTGTTGGGCTGGGATATGGCTGGGCGCGTGGAGGCGGTCGGCGAGGGGGTCACGCACTTCCAGCCCGGCGATGAAGTCTACGCCTCCTGCAGCGGCGCTTTTGCCGAGTACGCGGCCGTCGCCGAAGAGAAGCTGGCGCGCAAGCCGGCCACGCTCTCGTTCGAGCAGGCCGCGGCCGTGCCGACAGCCGCCATCACCGCGCTCCAGGGCCTGCGCGATGCGGGCAACGTCCAGCCCGGGCAGAAGGTGCTGATCAACGGCGCATCCGGCGGCGTCGGCACCTTCGCCGTGCAGATTGCCAAAGCGCTGGGCGCCGAGGTAACCGGCGTCTGCAGCACGCGTAACGTGGAACTGGTCCAGTCCCTGGGCGCGGATCACGTGATTGACTACACGCAGACGGATTTCACCCAGAGCGACGAGCGCTATGACCTGATCCTGGACAATGTGGCGAGCCGTTCCTTCTCGGACCTCCGTCGCGTGCTCGCGCCCGAAGGCATGATCATTCCCAACAGCGGGCACGGCGGCATGACCTATGTAATCAAGGGCATGATGCTGTCCCCCTTTATGGGTCAGCAAAGGAGCCCACTGATGACGTCGCCCAACCGTGAGGATCTGACCGCGCTGGCGGAACTCATCGACAGCGGGCGGGTCACGCCGGTCATCGATCAATCCTTTGCCCTCGAGAACGCCGCGGCCGCGCTCTACCATCTGGAAAACGATCACGCACGCGGCAAGATCGTGCTCACCGTGGAAAAGGACCAACCAGATGCAGCATGACGCAATGATGAACGCCGCCATCTACACCGAATACGGACCGCCCGAGGTGCTCCACAGCGCAGAGGCGCCAAGGCCCATCCCGGCCGAGAACGAAATTCTCGTCAAAGTCTACGCGACTTCGGTGACTATCGGCGATCTCATGGCGCGCAACTTCAAGGCCATTTCACCCGGCCAGTTCACCATGCCCGCCCCACTCTGGCTGCCGACGCGCATCATGTTTGGCGTGTCGAAGCCCAAACGGCAGATCCTGGGCAGCGAATTTGCGGGCGTGGTGGCGGCAGTCGGCGAGGACGTGGACGAATTTCAGGTCGGCGATCCGGTCTTTGGCTATCGCGGTCCCCGGTTTGGCGCCTATGCCGAATATCTGACCACAGCTGCGGATGGGCTGGTTGCGCCCAAGCCGGCCAACGTGAGCTTCGCGGAGGCGGCTGCACTTTCCTATGGACCCCTGACTGCGCTGAGCCTGTTGCGCAAGGTGGAGATCCAGCCGGGCGACAAGGTCCTGATCAACGGCGCATCAGGCAGCATCGGTGCGGCCGCGCTCCAGCTCGCCAAGCAGGCCGGCGCCCACGTGACCGCAGTGTGCGGGACGCCGCGGCTGGCGCAGGTGCGGGCGCTGGGCGCCGATGCCGTGGTCGATTACACGCAGGAGGACTTCACGCGCAATGGCGAGCGCTACAGTCTGATCGTCGATATTCTGGGCAAGCGTTCGTTTGACGAGGTGCGAGAATCACTGACACCCCATGGGCGCTATCTGCTGGTGAGCTTCAAGTCCAAGCAGCTCTGGCAGATGCTGCGCACCGCCCGGGGCAGCGATCAGAAAGTCATCTGCGCCCTCTCTTCGGAATCGCCGCAAGATCTCGAGACGATCAAGGCGATGATTGAAGCGGGCAGCATCAAGGCGATTGTCGATCGCACCTTTCCCTTGACGGAAGCGGCGGCAGCGCATCGCTACGTGGAATCGGGCAGCAAGCGGGGCAGCGTCATTCTGGTCGTCGCGGGCGCGGAGGAGCCGGGAGCCATGAGCGCCGAGAAAATACGCCAGACCCCATGAGCGACCGCCAAGCAATCAACGTCATCCTCATCGGCGGCTCCTCCCATGCGGGGAAATCGACGGCAGCCGCAGCCCTGGCCGAGCAGCTCGGCTGGACGTACCGCGCCACCGACATGCTGGCCCGCCATCCCGGCCGCCCCTGGAAGCCGGCCCCTGAGCAGGTGCCGCCCCACGTGGACGAACACTATCGCACCTTGTCGGTCGACGCACTCATCGCCGATGTCGTGCGTCACTACCGGGACAACGTCTGGCCGCAGATCGAGGAGATTGTCGCCCGCCATGCAACCGATCCGACCCATGGCGGTCTGGTGCTGGAAGGGTCGGCCATCCTGCCCGAGCTCGCCGCCGCGTTGGACCACGACACCGTCGCCATGGTCTGGCTGACGGCGGATGACGAACTGTTTCGAACACGAATCTACGCCGAGAGCGGCTACGCCGGCAAGACCGAGGCGGAGCAAGCGCTGATCGACAAGTTCCTGGCGCGCACGTGTCGCTTCAACCAGCGTCTGGAGCAGGAGATCGAGCAACGTGGCCTGACCGGCCTTGCACTGAGCGATGGCGTCGACACAGTGCGAAACATCCGCGATCTACTGGGCGTGTAGGTGGTCGCTGTCTGTGCTTTTTCGTTCCGGTGACCGGCCGGAAATTGGTTGACAGAGCATTCGTCAGGTGGTATATTGATCTCAAACTAGTTTGCAATACAAACTAGTTTGAGATCAATATACGTAGTCCGTAATGAGAGGTGCGGCATGGATCGTGCAAATCAGTCGTTGGAAGTGAGGATCAAGCAAGCAGAACGGCGGGCGCATCAACACTGGTACGAGGATGGCCTGGCGGAAGCTGCAGTCGGCGTCTATTTTTTGCTGCTGGCTCTCCTCTTCCTTGCCCAGGATCGCCTTGATTCACCGTTGGTCATGGCCATCGGTCTGCCCGTCATTACGATCGGGGGTATCTTTGCCCTCGCTCCCATCGTTCAACGTCTGAAAGTTCGCTTCACGGCGTCCCGGGCGGGGTTTGTCCAACACAAGCAGTCCAGGCCACGACGTCGCTGGGCCGTGCTCGGTCTGGGCCTGGTGGTCGGCGTTGCCGCCGGCGTCATTGCCGGCGTCTTGAGCGTGACGGCGCCGGGTGCAGCCGGCGCAGCAAGCAGCAACGACGCAACAATGGGGCTATTGCTCTGGCTGCCGCTCATCCAGGGCGTCATCCTTGCGGCTCTATTCGGTCTGATGGCACATCGTTTTGGGGTTGCCCGCTACTACATATTGGGCGCGATCTCATTGTTCGCAGGCATCGCAATCGGCGCGGCTCAGCTCGACCTTGAGCTCGGCGCCGCCGCCTACTTCGCGGTGATGGGCGTTGCGTTCATCATTTCCGGTTTGGTCACATTGCGCGCCTTTTTGAACCAGCCCCCGCCAATGCAAATGAGCGACTGACCGTGGCCATCCATCCCGACGACATCACCAGTCTTGATCCGCTCATCCACCAGCCGACGCGGTTGCTCATTCTCACGACGCTCTATCCCGTGGAGAGCGCCGATTTTCTCTACCTGCGTAAGGAGACGGGACTGACAAAGGGCAACCTCTCTGCCCACACGGCCAAACTGGAAGCAGCCGGCTATGTTGAAATCGAAAAGACCTATGCGGGCAAGCGTCCGCTAACCATCTATACGATGACGGGGCAAGGCCGGCGCGCGTTTGACGCCTACCGGCAACAGCTGCAGACGTTGGCGGCTGCCTTGCCCGATTGAGGGGAGACGCCATGGAAGTGGATCACATCTTCATCGCGGCCAAGCGCGGCGCGCCCGAGGCTGAACTCCTGCGCGCATTCGGCTTGACGGAAGGCAGCGCCAATGTTCATCCCGGCCAGGGCACGGCGAATCGGCGCTTCTTTTTCCACAACGTCTTTCTTGAACTGCTCTGGCTGGCCGATGCAGAGGAAGCCCAGCGCCCGCTGACGCAGCCGACGATGCTCTACGAACGCCTCACGACAACCGGGCTCGACACATCCCCCTTCGGCTTTGGCTTTCGGCCCGGGCGTGCTGGTGAAACGGACGCGCCCTTCCCGCACTGGCTCTATCGACCGGACTATCTGCCCGCGCCCATAAAAATCGACGTGGGCCAAGCGCCCGTCAGCGAGCCCATGTGGTTCTTTCTGGCCTTTGGCGGAAGACCAGCTCATGCCACCGGGGCGAGAAGGCAACCGCTCGAACACGAGGCCGGTTTGCGTGAGGTTACCCGTCTGCGTCTGACCATCCCCACCGGTGCACCGCTCTCTGACGTCGCCCGGCAAGTGGCGGCCATCGACAGGCTGGAACTCGTCCGTGGCGCAACACACCTGCTCGAACTCGGCTTCGACAGCGAAGGCGCGGGCCGCCGGCGCAGCTTTCAGCCGCAGCTACCCTTGATTTTCAGCTGGTAGAGGGCTCAGGCGCCCTACTTGTGCCGAAAATGAACAAAGACGCGCCCAAAGTTCTTGCTGTCTTTGTCGATGCGGTGGTACTTGGCGCGGATCTCAGGCTGATTCAGAAAACGCAAAACGCGCTTCTTGAGCTGGCCGCTGCCCTTGCCCGGAATGATCTCGACCAGTGAAATGCGCTTCTCGACTGCCTCGTCGATTATCCGATTCAGCTCCGCTTCGATGCGGTCGCCCTTGTTATAGATATCATGCAGGTCCAGCTTGAGCTTTGCCATGGAATCCTCATCATGGGGCGTACAACTGAGTCGATTGCACGCCCCATTTTCAGTTAAAGTGGTACACACCTACGCTGGCGCGGTCATAGCATCCGTCGCGACTGCGTACGTATCAATCAGCGATTGTATCTGGATCGCTTCTTCAACCTCAGCCAGCGTCGCAACGGTCGTCAGCCGAATCGTGCGCGGTTCGCCCGGTCGCACGTGGAAGAAGTTGTCCGCAAACGCCGCCTCGTGCTCGCCCAGCGTGAGCCAGGCCCAGAGCGCCGGCGCCTGTGCATCGACGGTGACGTCATACTCGCCGTCGCCGGCCTGGGCGACTGCCAGCGTAAAGGCCGGCGGTCGCAAGTCCAGATGCTTGGGGCGGGCCGGCAGGACCAGATTCTCCGAGACGGTTTCGCCATCCACATCGAACGCCAGCCAGAGCAGTGCGCCGCGCGGACCAACCTGGGCCAGGGGAGCGCTCACATCGAGCGTCGTCAGCAGACTATCGGCCAGGGCCGGTCCCTCAGCCGCAATTTCGCCCTGTGCCAACGCGGCGCCGTCCAGATTGGTCAATGCCCAGCGCGCAGTGCCGTGCACGCCCTCGCGGCCGTCGTTGGTGAGATGCAGGGCCACTGTGCCTGCGTCCACATCTTCGATCCCCGAAAGCAGCACCGGCGCAAAGAAGTGGCGCGCCATGTAGTGAAGCGCCTTCCAGCGGCCGAGATAGTCCAGCGAAGACCAGCTTGCCACCGGCCAGCAGTCGTTGAGCTGCCAGTAAATCGTGCCCATGCCGCGCGGCCGCGAGCGCCGCCAGTGTTCGACCGCGTACTTGATCGCCATGCCCTGCAAGATCTGGCTGAGCCAGAGCGTGTTGTCAAACGAGGTCGGCATGCGGTACCACGAGAGCATGTAATGCATGATGACGCTGTTGCCGATGCCGCTGCGCTGATGATGCTCCATGACGTAGCTGGTCACGTTGCGATCCTCGGGCGCGGTGAAGCCTTCGACCGTACGCGGCTCGGGGAAAGACTGGAAGCCAAATTCGCTATTGAAGCGATGCATGCAGGTGCGGTAAAACTCAAAGGGCTGGAGTCCGTGCCAGACGTCCCAGATGTGGGCATCGCCCGAGCGGGGATTGTTCCAGTCGAGGCGATTGCCCAGCGGCGTGTGGGGGCTGCCCGGCCAGTAGTCGGTCTGGGGATCCAGTTCTGCCGTCAGCAGGGCCAATTCCTGGTCGAAGAGCTTGCTGTAATCGGCCCAGCTCATGGTCGTGGCGGTCCATTCCTCGCCGACCAGCCCCTGCTCCAGCTCGTTGTTGCCACACCAGAGGGCAAGCGATGCGTGGTGGCGCAGGCGACGGATATTCTCGGCCGCTTCCACACGGACCGACGCCATGAAGTCCTCGTCGAAGACCGGATAGGTGGCGCAGGCGAACATGAAGTCCTGCCAGAGACAGATGCCGAGTTCGTCGCAGAGGTCATAGAAGATGTCCTGCTCGTAGATGCCACCGCCCCAGACGCGCAGCATATTCATGTGCACGGCCGCGGCGTCGCCCAGCAGCATGCGGTACTGCGCTTCCGTCACCCGATTCTGGAAGACGTCGGCCGGAATCCAATTGGCGCCCTTGGCGAAGAAGGGCACGCCGTTGGCCTCGAAGTGGAAGCTCTCGCCCCACTCATCCGGCTTGCGCACCAGCTTGAGCGTGCGCAGACCAACGCGGCGTTCCCAGGTGTCGATGACCGCCCCGGCCGCGTCGACCAGCTCGACGCGCACCATGTAGAGCGGCTGCTCGCCCAGATCGCGCGGCCACCAGAGTTGGGGCTCGTCAACCACGATTTCAGCGACGCCGGCACCATCTTCCAGGCTGATTTCTGTCTCTGCAACGATCGAGTTGGCCAGGCTGAGCGTCATCCGTGCCGCCAGCCCCTCACTGCCGCCCGCCGCATAGGCCAGATCGGCTGCAACGTCGACGGCGAGGGTGACGCGATCGCCGTCGTGCGCCTGATGGACATAGACGTCGGCCAGGCGCGCCGTGCTCAGCCCCAGCAGCGTCATGTCGCGCCAGATGCCGCAGGTGACGAGCTTGGGGCCCCAGTCCCAGCCGAAATTGCACTGCTCCTTGCGCACCCAGTTGCCGCCCGGCAACTTGTGCGAATCGGTGCTCCAGGCATGAATGTAGCGCTCGGCCAGGCGCGCCTGGCCATAGTTGAGCGCCGAGGCAAAGCCCACCTCAATCTCATTCTCGCCCTCGTGCAGCAATTGCTTGACGTCAAACATCCAGGTGCGGAACATGTTGTCCGTCTCGCCCACGGGCCGGCCGTTGATCGAAATCGTGGCCAGCGTGTCCAGTCCGGCGCAGTGCAGCAGCACCGCCTCTTCTTCCAGCAGCGCGGCCGGCACGTCAAAGCTGCGGCGGTAGAGCCAATCCGTCTCGCCGATCCACATGACTTCATGCTCGTTGTCACGTACGTAGGGATCGGGAATCCGACCGGCCGCCAGCAGGTCCGTGTGCACGCAGCCGGGCACCGTTGCCGGAGCGCGCAGGTCACCGTCCGCCTGTTGAAGCTGCCAGGCGCCGTTTAGGGAAAGTTCAATCATGGGAAGCATCCTGTGTTGATTGTGGATTTTGGATTGCGGAGTGGGGAGTTGTGTAAGCTGGCCATTTCATCTAGATTACTCGGCCTGCTCAATGCCCGGCAGCACGCCGTAGCCGCTAAATTCGGACCAGCGTGTGACGTCGGCAATCTCGTCGCAAATCTCATGCGCCGATCGAGGGATTCGTTTGACAGACTCAAAGCGGATTGGGCCCATTGCAGTTGATCCAAGTGGCTTCTGCCGAAATTTCGAAAACGCTAGACGATCAACATTGAAACTATATTCTATCGTCTGGTCCGCCTATCTCCAGAAAACGCTACGGCTTGGTGCGGGATTTTCGCTTGGTTTCGACAAGCTCAACCGGCGCTAGCTTGGCGCTGACCCGTCATCCCCTGGGATCCTGAAGGGCCAAAAGGCAGAGAGCCGTCAATCAGCAACAATCTGCACCGACCCACAGATGGTCGTATTGCCTGTCGGCGCACCGGTGCTGTCGAGCAGCCCCACGACAATCGGATAGTCGCCATTGGGCGTGACCGGGTTCAGGTTGACGTCGATCTCATCACGCACGATCTCACCCGGCTGCCAGGTCGAAGTCGGCACGCGGCGTAGCGCCTCGTTATCGCGGTAGAGGCGGTCGCCCCAGACGCCTTCGGGACCGACCATCTGTACCGTCGCCACATAATCATCGCTGATCGGGCCGACGGCTTCCCACCACAGGCGCACGTGTACCCAACCGCTGGGCGGGTGCATGGCGTCATCGGTCGCCGCCAGCCGCGGCGTGAGGATCTCGCACGCGGCCAGGGCGAGGCCGGGCACAAGCTCGGCAGCGGGGTAGGTCGCGGCCTCGCCCAGCGCGGGCAACATGTCGTAGCGATAGCGCAGCGCGTGGCCCGTCAGCTTGACGCCGGCCGGATACTGCTCGGTAACGAGAGGGAAGTTGGCGTTGAGCCAGTTTTCCACGACGCGCTGCTCATCTACGCCTTCCAAGTGGCTCTGGGTGAGCCAGAGCGTCTCCATCCCCAGGTCGACAATGCCCTCCAGGGGTGGCACCACCACGTCGTCCACCATGTCAGGCGTGAGCGTGCCGCCATACGGGAAGAAGAGGGGCAGCGCCTCCTCGTCCAGCTCCTGGCGCAGATACCATTCGACCGGGCGGCGCGTATAGTCGACATGGGCAACCATGGATGCCGGCAACTCTTCGCTCTGCAATTGATAATTGGTCACATACTCGACGGCCGCCCGCCAGTTCTCGCGATAGAGGTCAGGTGTCCACAAGCGGGGCAGGGCCAGCACAAAGAGCATCACGACTACCCCGGCCAGGAGTGCACCGGCCACCTTCAGCCGGCGTCCGATGGCCATCACGCCCCGGCCCAACGCCCAGAGCGCAAACGGCGCCATGAAGAGCAGATAGCGATCCTCCTGGAAGACCGAGTCGCTGCGGCTGAGCAGCAGGTTGGCGATGAGGAAGGGCGTGGCGATCCAGATGAGGAGCCAGGCCTGATCGAGGTAGCGGGGCACAGCGGGCGCGTTGGCTGACTTTGTCTGCGGGCGTGGAGACGACCACGGCAGAGCGATGCCGACAAGCATGAGGAGGCCCAAGAAAGCAATCACGACGGTTTTGAACTCGTCGGGCCAGTCGACGCGCCAGACGGTCACGTTGCGCAGCAGTCGCTCCGTGTTGGCGGCAAAATCCTGAAACGCGTGGCCCGGCGTGCTTTCGGCCTCGTTGACGAGCCAGGCATTGCGCGCCAGCGGCAAAAAGAGCAGCCCGGCCGCACCCACGGCCAGCGCGCCTTCCACAAAGCGCCGCGTGCGCCACGCCCCGACCGCACTGCGGTCGAGCAGGAGCAGCGCAATGAGCGTCAACCCGGCGGCCGGAAGCATGAACGCAGCAAAGAGATAGCTGTAGAGCGCCGCTTCCATCGCCAGCACAAACCCCAGCCACCAGCCCAATCGCGCCCGCCAATCGTTGCTCTGCCAGCCGCGCAAGAGAAAATAGGCCGACCAGACCAGGCCGGTCGCCGCGGGCTGAAACATGCGCAATTCCTGGCTATACCAGACAAGCAACGGCGCCAGCGCCACCAGCAACCCGACCAATAGAGCGGTGACGCGGCCGCTCAGACGGCGCACAAGGAGCAACATGCCGAGGACCGTGAGCACACCCAGCACTGCGCCAAACGCGCGCAGCGCCGCGTCATTCTGCCCCAACTGGAACCACTCCAGGAAAGCCTGCCAGTAATGGAGTCCCACGTAGTAGACGGGCGGATGCTTCTCTTCGACCAACCGCGTGGTCACCTGCCAGGTGTAGCTGGGATCGGCCCCGGCCCAGGATAGGCTGACCGCCTCGTCAAACCAGACGCTGTGATAGTTCAGACGCCAGAAGCGCGTCAGCGTAGCGATGAGCAGGACGACTAACTCCGGCCACGGTTCGGCATAGACGCCGGCCACGGCCGTACGCATGGGGGGAGCCGCGCCTGAATCGGCGCTCGTTATGGCTGACTCACTCATTCCTCATCACTCCAACCCGAGTTCACGCAGGGACGCGGTGCGATAGAAGCGTCGCCGCGCCCGAACTTCGCTCAACTCCTCTTCGAGTCGCGCCTGACGCAGGACAGCCTCTTCCTTGTTGCCCTCGCCCGTACCCGGCCCGATCCGCACCGCGTCGCCGGTTTCGTCGGCAGGCGACCATTCCAGCAGCTCGATCAGCCCTCGATGGCGCAGCCAGAGCAGGCTCTCGTGAATCACGCTCTCCGTCATGCCCAGGCGTGCGGCCATCCGGTCGATATGGAAGATGCCGCCCTCCTGGTTGATGGCAAATTTGCACATACCGGCGACCTGGCGCAGCACCCCGGCAAGTGAATCGTCCGTCGTCGCCTGATCGCAGAGGTAAGCTTCGCCGGCTACACTGGTTTCTACCATCCACGTAAGTAACGTGAGCGAGGGCGGTGCGTTCCAGACCACAAGCGCGCGATCCGGTGCGGCATCGATCTGATAGCGCGGTGAAAAAGTCGCCTGCACTTCATCCTCTTCGTTGCCGGCGATGGGCAGATGAACGCCCTCAGCATACCAGGTTGCCGGCTGGGGCGCCGTGCCCGGCATCACCGACTGACCACGCCAGTCATGCACGACAAGAATCGGTGCGGGCGGCGGGCTGTCCGGTGCCAGAGATTCCACTGCCTCGGCCGGTCGGATGCCTTCAAACATCAGTTGGAGCGAACGATTGCCCTTGTACTCATTGATGCTGAGCGTGTAGGCGAGATCAACCAGCCCGTTGGGGATGTCGACGTCGGCGCCGTTGAACCAGACGACCTGCTGGCGCGGATCGCCCTGACTGACGGTCAGCCGCCGGTGCGTGCCGTCTTTGCCCATGCGCTGGTCTTGCTCAATCGTCACGCCGCGCGAGAGCAAGCGGGGGGCCGGATTGCCATTACCGAAAGGGGCCAAACGCTGCAGGTCCTCGGCCAGGGCAAGGTCCAGTTCAGCCAGCGTCACTTCAGCGTCGATGACCAGACCGGTCGGCGCGTCAGGGATCTGATGAGCGTCGATCTGCCGGCTCAATTCGCGGCGGAAGGCGTCGACCTTGTCGGCCTCCAGCGTGACGCCGGCCGCGCCCGGGTGACCGCCATGGGCAATGAGCAGATCACTTGCACCGGCGATGGAGGCGCCAATGTCCACGCTCGGGATGCTGCGCGCGCTGCCGCGGGCATTTTCCCCCGGTGGCGTCAGCAGCAGCACGGTGGGCTTGCCAAACTCTTCCACCAGGCGCGAGGCAACGATGCCGACGATGCCGGCGTGCCAGGCCGGATGGGCCAGAACCAGGCCGTTGAACTGCAGCAGCTCGGGATGGCGCTCGATCATGTCCAGCGCCGCCGCCGTCGTCTGGCTGGTCATGATGCGCCGCTCCTGGTTGAGGCGATTCATCTTGGCGGCCAGTTCGCCGGCGCGCAGCGCGTTGCGCGTCGTGAGCAGATCCACGGCCACAGTGGCGTCTTCGAGCCGCCCCAGTGCGTTCATGCGCGGCCCAAGCTGGAAGCCGATGCTCTCGGCGTCGACCTTCTCCTGCGTAACGCCGGCCACGTCCATTAGCGCCAGCAGGCCAATGCGGTCGGTGGTACGCAGGCGCTCTAGCCCGCGCTGCAGCAGGTAGCGCGCGTCGTGCACCTGTTCAGCCACATCGGCGACGATGCCCAGGGCGACCAGATCAAGGAATTCCCGTTCTTCACCGGCCCGGCCCATGTCGGCATAGAGCTGTTGAATGAGCTTGTAGGCGACACCCACACCGGGCAGGGTACGCAGGGGGTCATCGGGCGGCTGGAATTTCGGATTGACGATTGCATCCGCCCGGCGCACGCTGGCTGCGCCGACTTCATCTGCCGCCTGCCCCCACAGCGGATCGACGCCGGGCGTCAACCCTGCAAACTCGGCGGTGAGATCATGATGATCTGTAATCACCACGGTCATTCCCTGTTCCTTGGCATAGGCCACGGCGTCGGCGTCAGCAATGCCCGTGTCGCAGGTCAGCAGGAGGCTGGTGGGCGGCAGGGTTGCCAGAATTTCGGCCAGCTTCTCGACCCGGATGCCGTGCCCTTCACGAAACCGATTGGGCACGTGATAGGCAACTCGCTCCTCGCCGGCCACCTTGCGCAGCGCCGCCACCAAAAGCGAAATGCTGGTCTGCCCATCCACGTCGAAATCACCCCAAACCAGCATGCGTTCGCCCCGCTCGATCGCGGCCTGGAGCAGCGCAGCCGCTTCCGGTACGCCGATCAGTGCGGCGGGCGGAGCGGGCGTGTAGGCTGCCGGATCGAGAAAGCGTGCGGCCTCTGCTGGTGTGGTGATGCCGCGTTGGGCCAGCAGGCGCGTCACCAGCGGATGACCGCCCACGGCAGCAGTCAGTTCGGGCGTCGGTTCAGTTGGCGGCAGCAGGGTCCAGGACATGGGAGATTCTTGAGTGCGAATTGCGGATTTGAGCGTGCGGATTGGGCATCCGCACCGGCTAGAATTCGATTTCTTCGACGTCGTCGAGGGTGAACTCCAGGGCTTCGGTGGGATCGACCACGAAATAGGTTTCCGGATCGTCCAGTTCTTCCAGATCGCCGGCGACCGCGCCCCGGTTGCAGCGGCTGCGGTAGATGCAGTAACTGCAAAAGCGCTTGCGGTTGAGCGTCGTATCTTCTACTTTCGGAAAGTCTTCTTCTGTCGCGCCAGCCAAGATTTCAACCAAGAGTGTGCGGAGTCGTTCACCATTCGCAGCATGCTGTTCAGCGCTGTAGGGCAAGATGACCGGACGGCTTGGCGCAGCCGTAAACCAGTAGCGCATCTCCACCTGATGGGGCTCAATCGGTCCCCAAGGCAGCGCCCTGCTCGCCTCCACCAGTATGTAGGGATAGGTAATGCTTTGCAGGCGACGACGAAGTCCGGCTACGTCTCCCCGCCGTTGCGATGTCTTCCAATCCAGAATGACAGCGCGACGCTGGGGCTCGATGGCAATCAGGTCATATTTGGCCGCAAGGCGAAAAGCCGACTTGCCCTGTGCGGCAGTCGAGAACGGAATCGAGAGCACCTTTTCAATCTCTACCTGTGGCGGTAGATCGCTTGGGCGATGGCGTAGGTAGAGGTCGAACCACTGGTCGAGGGGACGCGTCAGTCCAGCCGCGATTTGTTCAGGCGCCATGCCGATTTCGGCGCGTTCAATCAGGCGATGAAAGAGGCCGCCCTGCTGCATGCGCGCTTCATATTCCTGCACCGGCGACGCCTCGACGGCCGGCCAGGGCAGCTGTTCCACGTAAGCCAGCCAGAAGCGGCGCGGGCAGTCTGCGTAGGCCTGGAGGCTGGATTGGCTAAAGGCGAAGGTTGCGGGTAGACGTTCGACAACGCTCAATGTGCTCGTCATGAGGGGATCATAGCACAGGTGTGCACAAATAATTGAACCTTCCTGGCTCAAGAACGGCTCGTTTTGGGCGCAGGTTAGTTGCTTGAGTTCAACAGAGCGCATTGCCTGGAAATGCTACAGTATGGTGGGCGCGTGGGCTTGGGCCCGAAAGCGGGCTGGCGTTACACCAAAGCGCTGCTTGAAGATCCGGTAGAAGTAACTGAGATTGTCGATGCCGATTGTATGGCTGATTTCGAGAATCGGCTGATCCGTATGCAGAAGCAGGTTGGCGGCGTAGGTTAGACGCAACCCGTTTACGAATTGCGTAGGCGTACAACCGAGCACTTTGCGCACCGTGCGGCTGAGGTGTTCTGGACTCGTATGGGCGAGTGCCTGCATCGCCTGAACGCCGCCGCGCAGATTGACAGGGTCTTCCATACGTCTGCAAAGCAACGTAAGCCAGTCGTCCATCTGATAAGGATTATCTGCCACCTGGATTTCTTGATATGTGTCAACAAAATGCTTGCCGATCAGGTCGGCGAGCAGTACTCGCAGCCGCGTTTTGAGTCGGGCTTTGTCAGTGTAATCAATGCTGTTGAGCCGCTGCAGGCTGGCCACGGTCTTCTGACGCTCTTGTTGGGACAGATAGACCATGGGCGGCAAAACTGGCGAGGTGAGAAGCGCGATTTCACGCTGCACATCGAGATAGCCAAAGAGGGCATCGATCGTCTCTAGCGGAAACGCCAGGTTGATCAAACCGCAGTCCTCATCGTGAAATTGGCGGAACCCATGGCAATCCGCTGGACGGATGTAGACAAGGTGTCCGGCTGAGAGAAGGAGTTGAGACTGGTTTACGATGTGCCAAATCTGACCATGAGTGATCAGAAACAGCTCATAGAAATCGTGGTCGTGGGACGCGGTCATCGCAATGCGGCCGGAGACATCCTCTTTGGGCCAAATCGTCTTGAAACTGTAGTGTGCCTCGGTTTCTGAATCGATGATATCGCGTGCACGTAGATGAACGGTCATGGTTGGTTGTTCATGGGCTGTTGCGCTATGCACCGGCAAGATCGTCGGCGACACGTATCGTCGGCGGCATCTGCGGTGCGCAGCGCAACAGCCCGCTTTAGCCGGAATCAGGCCGGCTGCACAATAAAGCCACGATAGCGTGCGTTGTGCTCCGCAACTTTTTCGTTCCATTCAGCTTGATCGGCAAAGGACATTGACGTTGACGGATCGTAAGCCGGCAGCGCGTTCCAGCCATTTCCGTTAGCATGCCCTGCGCCCCGAAAGATAAATGCTGCCGGATGGGGCTTTTCGATGGTAATTTGCGTATGGGTCGGAATATAGCGGATGGTCAATCCTCTTCGCCAGCGGCGCGAGGTGTTTTTGTGCGAGCCATGCGTAATTAGTGGGTTGTGGATAGAGATATCGCCTGGATTGAGAATCATACTGATCGCCTTCGACTCATCGACCGAGTCAGGATCCAACGCAATCTCAAAAGCATTTTCTTCCGTTTGGGCCACGAAGTCTTCCAACGCACTCAAATTGTCCTGCTGCGTGCCTGGAATAACCTTCATGCAGCCATTCTCTTCATCGCTGCGATCAATTGCCAGCCAGAAGGTGATGACCTCCATGGGATCTAGCGGCCAGTAGCTGCCATCTTGATGCCAGGGAACCGCTTTGCCGGTAAATGGTGGCTTGGCAATGTAGTGGGATGCGAATAGACCCAAATCCGGACCCAAGAATTGCTCTGCGACGTCAAGTAGGCGATCATCATTTACCAGGCGCACCCAAAAAGCATCACGCGTAATCAACCGATGGTCGAGCTGTTCCGGTCGTAGCCCCGGATTCTTTTCCAGAAGCCAGTCGACATGGCTTTGCGCCTCCTTGATGAATACTATCTAGCAATACGAAAAATCCCGAACCAAGTAACAGGACATA
>CAWEEJ010000098.1:0-20480 GCA_963807905.1 uncultured Chloroflexia bacterium
AGACCGCGCGCCGGACGCGCTGGATACGCCGCTCCGTATTGGTGTAGTGGCCGTCCGTCTCGCCCCACGACGCAGCCGGCAGCACCACGTCGGCCAGCTCGGCTGTCTCGCTCAGGAAGATGTCGATGACGACCAGGTGCTCCAGGCTGCGCAGCGCTTTTTCGCCGTGGACCCGGTCGGGGTCCGAGACGAGGGTATTTTCGCCGTCGATGAGCGTCGCGAAATCTGCTCGCCACAGCGTTCCAGCGCCGTCACTTTGGTGATTCCCTTTTCCAGGCTCATGGCACGCCCGTACGCGGCCGCGAATTTCGCCTGATTGGCCGGATCGGTCACGGGCTGGAAGCCCGCGTAGCTGTTGGGAATTGCGCCGGAATCGCCCGCGCCCTGGATGTTGTTCTGGCCGCGCATGGGGTTGATGCCCGTACCCTCACGGCCGATGTTGCCCGTCATCAGCACCAGGTTGCAGAGGCTCTGCACGTTGTCCACGCCGCAGATGTGCTCGGTAATGCCCAGCGTGTAGAAGATCGCGCCCCGATCGGCCTTGCCATAGAGGATGGCCGCGGCCTCAATATCCGCCGCAGGCACGCCGGTGATCGTTTCGGCCCAGGCGGGCGTAAAAGCCTCCACGTGCGCCAATAGGTCGTCGATCCCTGCCGTGCGCGTGCGCACAAACTCCTCGTCGATCAGCTCTTCGCGGGCGATGACGTGGGCCATAGCCAGGAGCAGCGCTGTGTCCGAACCGACGCGCAGGGGCAGATAGATGTCGGCCATCTCGGCCAGGCGAATGCGGCGCGGATCGGCCACGATCAGCTTGGCCCCGCGCGCGATGGCCTTCTTGAGCCGCGTGGCCGCGACCGGATGGCACTCGGTCATGTTGGTGCCGATGCAGAAGATCACATCGGGTTTCTCCATGTCCTTGAGCGGGTTGGACATGGCGCCCCGTCCGATGACTGCCGCCAGACCGGCGACGGTGGGGGCGTGTCAAGCACGGCTACAGTTGTCGATCTGGTGAGTGCCAAAGCTGGCCCGCACCCACTTCTGCATGAGATAGTCGGCCTCGCTGGGCGTGCGGCCCGATGCAATGCCATAGACGGCCTCCTCGCCATGCGCTTCCGCCACGCGCAGAAAGCCGTCGGCCGCGACCTGGAGCGCTTCATCCCACGTGGTGGCGTGGAGCTGACCGTCCGCACGCCGCACCAGCGGCTGGGTCAGCCGGTCGGGATGGTGCACGAAGTCGTAGGCAAACTGCCCCTTAACGCAGAGCGCGCCCTCATTGGCCGGTCCGTCCATCGCCGGCTGAATGCCGATGATGCGATCGTCCCGCGTCATGATGTCAACCGCACAACCCACGCCGCAGTAGCCGCAGATGGAGCGCGTCTTTGTAATTGAATTTGGTATCATGTGAACTCCTCGGCAAATCGTCAATTGTCGATGATCGATTGTCAATAGTTGATGGACGGTTAATGACAATCGACTACCGGCAATTAACCATCGACAATTTCAAAGCGCAGCGCCTTCCGATCCCCCAGCGCCCCGGTCGGGCAGGTCTGGACGCACTGGCCGCAGAAGGTACAGGCGGAGTCGCGCAGGTCGCCGTCGAACTCGACCGTAATCTGGGTGTGGAAGCCGCGGTTGGCGACGCTGATGGCGTAGTCGCCCTCCTGTTCGGCGCAGACGCGCACGCAGCGGTAACAGGAGATACAGAGATCATAGTCGCGCAAAATGAAGGGATTGCCGTCATCCAGCTTGCTTTGCCCCGAGCAGGCGCCGGCGAAACGACCCGTCCCCGCATCATAGTGAGCGACGAGCTGGCCAAGTTCCTGCGACGCATAACCGCGCAGGGGATCAACTTCGACCGCGCCGCCGTTCTCCGACGCCACCAGTTCCAGCAGCGTCTTGCGATGGCGTTGGAGCCGCGCGCTGTCGGTTGAGACTTCCGTGTCGAGCATGGCCAGCGTCGTGCACGAGGCAACCGGGTTGCGCGCGCCCTTCACCTCCACCGCACAGAGACGACAGGCGCCAAACGCTTCCAGCCGCGGATCGTAGCAGAGCGTGGGAATCTCCTTGCCATGACGCTGCGCGACCTCGTAGAGCGTCTCGCCCAGCTCAAATGTCACGAGTTCGCCATCCAGGCGCAATGTCAGTTCAGGCGTATGCGCGTCGGTCATTTTGCACTCTCCCTGTTGATTTTCTATCCAGCCCGCACGCCAAGCATTCTCCGTGCGCCCCGTTGCGTACCATGACGCAGCAATCATTACAGCGCGATCAGCATCACCGCGACCAGCGCGGCCGCAACGCCGGCGATCTGCGCCCGGGTCAAGCGCTCATCTAGCACAAGCCGGGCCAGCAGCACGGTCATACCGGGGTAGAGCGACGAGAGCACGGCGGCTACGTCCAGCCGTCCGGCCTGCGCGGCCAGAGCAAAAAAGAGGTTGCCGCCGGCATCGGCAACCCCTGCGCCCGTGGTCAGCCCCCACGCCGACCTTGTGGGCCAGAGCGGCTGGCGTGTGACCAACAGCAGCGCCAGCAGGGCAAAGCCTGCCACCACCCGGGCCGCGCTCAGGTTCCAGAAAAGACCGCCATCGCTGGCGTAGGCAATCAGCACGAAGTAGAAGCCGAAGCCCAGGCCGGCCACCACCGCGAGCAGCAATTCCCGCCGACTGGGACGAAACTCGCCGGCGGCGGCCAGCAGCCAGACGGCCAGCAGCGCCACGCCAAAGCCCAGCATCTGCACGGGGCTGGGCGCGCCCTCCGTCGCCAGACCGACCACGATGGGCACCACGCCGCCGACGATTGCCGACAGGGGCGCGATCACGCCCATCTGCCCGGCAGCAAGCCCCTGATAGAGCGCCCCCAACCCGACGACACCGGCCAATCCCACGCCAATCGCAAAGAGGAAGCTGCTGCCGGTGGGCGCTGCTTCTCCCACCACCAGGGCCAGGGCAATCAACACCGCCGCGCCGATGAACTCCGTCACCATGACGATGCGCAGACCGGGGCTCCGCTTGGTCGCCAGCCCGCCGCAGAAGTCGCCCGTTCCCCATGAAATGGCTGACAGCAGGCCAAAGATGATGCTGAGTGGCGCCAGCGCAGTAAGATTCGCCATCGGTCGCTCAGGTCACCACGGCCATGTGCGGGCTGTGCCGCTCGTACAGGCGCTCGACCACCGTCCGCTCCAGGCGCGCCACCGCTTCGTAAACCTCCACATAGGAATTGTAGAGCGGCGCAATGCCCAGGCGAATGTTGTCCGGCTTGCGAAAATCGGGCAGGACATGCAGGTCGTTGATCAACGTCTGGGCGATGCGCCAGCCCTCGGCATGGCCCAGCGACACGTGGGAGCCGCGCTGCGCCGGATCACGGGGCGACTTCAGCGTGAAGCCAAGGGGCGCCAGCTTCGCTTCCCACAGCGCAATCAGCCACTCGCTCTGGGCCACGGACTTGGTGCGCACCGCGTCCATGCCGGCCTCCAGCAGCAGGTCGACGCCCGGCTCGACCGCGCAAGCCGAAAGCACGGGCGGTGTACCCGTCAGAAAGTGGAGGATGCCGGGGGCAGGCTGATAGGTGAGTCCAAAATCGAACAGCTCGGCCTGCCCATCCAGCCCTGGATCGGATTGCGCAATTCCGCCTGCAGTTCCTTGCGCACATAGAGGAAGGCCGGCGCCCCGGGTCCGCCGTTGAGATACTTGTAGGTGCAGCCCACGGCCAGATCGGCATGGGCCGCGGCCAGATCGACGGGCACGGAACCGACCGCATGGCTCAGATCCCAGAGCACCAGCGCCCCGACCTCATGGGCGCGGGCCGTGATCGCGGCCATGTCGTAGACGTAGGAACTCTTGAAGACCGCATGGGTCAGGGCGACCAGGGCCGTATCTTCGTCAATAGCGTCCAGCAGCGCGTCAACAGGGCCGTGGATGCCGTCGGCCGAAGCCACGACCTCCAGACGGCAGGGCTGGGCCGCCTGCGCGCAGATGCCCTGTAAGACGTAGAGATCCGAGGGGAAGTTGAGGTCGTCCGTGACGATCTTGCTTCGCCCCGGTCGGGCCTGGAGCGCGGCAGAGGCCAGCTTGTAGAGATTGGTCGACGTCGAATCCGCCAGAATGACCTCACCCGGCTGTGCGCCAATCAGCTGGCCGATCTTGTCACCGATCTGCTGGCTCAGTTCCATCCAGCCGTCGTTCCAGCCGCGGATCAGCCGCTCGCCCCACTGGCGCTCCACGCCATCGCGCAGCAGTGCGACCGTCGCCTTGGGCAGCCGCCCCAACGAATTGCCGTCCAGATAGATCAACTCGGGATCGGCCACGACAAAGCGATCGCGAAAGCCGCCAGCGGATCGTTGCGATCAAGCTCATGAGCATACGCAAGTGAAAAGAAATCGTTCGTCATTCCGCGCTCCGTACTCCGCGTTCCGCGCTTTTTATCTGTTCCGGGAAATAGCGCACCAAACTCTCCACCACCGCCGGCGCGGCCATACCCAGACCGCAGGCGCTCGACTGCTTCATGGTGTAGCTGATGTCGTCGACTTCGCCCAGCCAGGCGTCGTAGTTCTTCAGGCCCGCCGCCGGCGAGGCGCTCGGTCAGACGTTGGGTGCCGATGCGGCAGGGGAAGCACTTGCCGCAGGACTCGTGGGCGAAGAACTCCATGGCGTTGTGGGCCACGGCCACCATGTCCCGGCTGTCGTCGAAGACCATGATGCCGCCTGCGCCCAGGAAGGAGCCCTTGGCGCGAATGCTCGGCTCGTCCAGCGTGACGTCCAGATCTGCGCCGGCGAGGAAGCCGCCGGAGAGCCCGGCCATGGTCACGGCCTGGATGGTGCGACCGGGCCGCGGCCCGCCCGCCCAGTCGTAGAGCAGCGTCGGCAGCGGCAGGCCAAAGGGCACCTCGTAGTTGCCCGGCCGCTGCACGTCGCCCGAGAGGCTGATCACCTTGGTGCCGGCGAAGTCGCCCAGGCCAAGGGCCTGGTACCACGCTGGATCATGACGCATAATCGGTGCAACCGACGCCAGCGTCTCCACGTTGTTGACCGCGGTCGGCTTGTTCTCAAAGCCATGGGTGACGGGATAGGGCGGGCGGTTGCGCGGGAAAGGGTGCTTGCCTTCCAGGCTGTTGAGCAGGGAGGTCTCCTCGCCGCAGATGTAGGCGCCGGCGCCGCGGCGCAGGTAGAGGTCGAAGTGAAAGCCGCTGCCGTCAATGTCCTGACCCAGCAGGCCGGCATCCTGCGCTTCGGCCATGGCCTGTGGCCAGGATCGCTTCGGTCTGGGGATACTCGTAGCGCAGATAGAGAAAGCCCTGGGTTGCGCCCGTGGCGTAGCCGGCGATGACCATGCCCTCGATGACGGCGTGGGGATCAAAATCGAGCATCACCCGATCCTTGAAGCAGCCGGGTTCGCCCTCGTCCGCGTTGCAGACAATCGTCTTGGGATCGCCGTCGGCTTCGGCCACCGCCTGCCACTTGACGCCGGTGGGGAAGCCGGCCCCGCCCCGTCCGGCCAGCCCGCTGGCGCGCACATGCTGCAGCACATCCAGCGGCGACATCTCGTGCAGTACCCGCTTGAGCCCTTCGTAGCCGCCCGTGGCACGATAGCCCGCCAGCGTGGCCCGCCCCGGCGTGCGAATTTCGGCAAAGACGCATTCCTGAAGCGCACCAGGATTGGGTGGCGGCAGGAGCGGCGGCCGCGCGGTCAGCGTGTCGGCGCTCAGGCCGACCAGCACCTCGTGGCCGCGCAGCACGGGGACGGGATCATCGCAGCGGCCGGCGCAGGGCATCGCGGTCGCGCCCTCGGCGGCTAATGCGGCGAGCAGTTCCTCGCCGCCGCGGCAGACGGCAAACGGGCCCCGTGCAGACGCGCGGCGTGCGCTGCGGCAGGTCGGCTGCGCGTGCAAAATGGTGATAGAAGGTGACCGTGCCGTAGAGATCGGCCAGGGGAATGCGCAAGGCCTGAGCCGTGGCGCGCAACGCGCTTTCGGAGAGATAGCCATCCCGATCATGGAAGGCATGGAGCAGGGGCAACAGGGGCGCCGGTTCGGCGCGCCAGCGCGCAATGATTTCTCGATCGGCGGGCGGGGACATAGCAGCAAACCCTTTCGTTGCTGACGTTGAACTATTGCGCACAGCAGCACGGCTGGCGGGGGATCAGTACGGTATCCGGTCACAACGGTGCGGGCCGCCCATTATGGCCGATCGCGACGCTGATTGTCAACCGGCATTTCATATTTCATATCGGGGTGCATACCACATTTGGGGGCTGCTCTAGAGAAAGCGACCAGTCAGTTCGTACACCGCCCCCCCAAATGGGATGCAACCCTGCATATCGGGTACATTTCAGATCGGGGCAGGTTTGTGCTCCCGTTCGCCTCGCGCCGGTCGCCATGGCGACCGCCCAGGCATGAATGCCGTGGGCTAAAGCGCGGCCGCCCCATAAGTGGGGCTGGGTCGTTGCTAGAAAAGCCCCACTTCATGGGGCGCATCCTGCCAGCAAGGGCATTCATGCCCGGCGGGATTGCGCGCGAACGCCCAAATTGTCCCGACACGCCTTCGCTGTCGAATTGTGGGCAATGGTAAGATCGGCTGGAGAAAGACGCGGCGTCACTGTCGAGGTGACGAAGCAGACCGTCGCAGATTCTTCAAGACTGATCCGCCGATATCCGCCAGATCCGCGCTGATCCGTGGCCCACCTCGCGCCCAATCCTGTACCCATTGAGATTCGATGCCATCTTTCTTTTCCTCCCGGCTGATGCTACACTCGCGCAGTAAGCAAAATTGTCACAACCAGGAAGGCCCGTACAAGGAGCAAGCGCATGACGCGTTGGACGCAGATGCAAAGCATAGGCTGGCTATTGCTGGTCCTGCTGATCGCCGGCTGCCGGCCGGCGCTGCCGGAACCGATCATGATCGAGAGCGAGGACGGCTATCTCATCGAGTATGCCGAAGAGGAATGCCCGTTTGAGATCGCCGCGGATGCAGAGATCACCTGCGGCTTTATGACGACGCCGGAAGATCGCAGCAACCCGGACGGGCCCACAGTGGACATTGCCGTGGCGATCCTGCACAGCCTGAGCGACGATCCCGCGCCTGATCCCGTGCTCTATTTGGAGGGCGGGCCGGGCGGCAGTGCGCTGGCCTACCCCGAAGACTGGCTTGTGTCGCCCCTGCTGGAAACGCGCGACATTATCCTCTTCGACCAGCGCGGTACCGGCTTTTCGTGGCCCAGCCTCGACTGTGAAGAGACCGACGCCTACGATGCCGGCGACTATGGCGACTTCCAGACGCGCCTGGACGCGGTCGAAGCATGTCGCCAGCGGCTGCGCGATGAGGGCATCGATCTGAGCGCCTACAACAGCGCGGCCAGCGCCGCCGACGTCGCCGACCTGCGCCAGATATTGAATATCGACGAGTGGAACCTCTACGGCATCTCCTATGGCACGCGCTTGGCCCTCACCATCCTGCGCGACTACCCGGAAGGCGTGCGCAGCGTGGTGATCGATTCCGTCTATCCGCCCAACGCCAACGGCTACGTTGAGGATGCCCGCATCAGCGTCGACGCCATCCAGGCGCTGCTCGACGGCTGCGCCGCGGACGCGGCCTGCGCCGAGGCCTTTCCCGACCTGACCGCCCGCTTCCTGGACGCGCTGGTGGAGCTGGAAGAGGCGCCCCTGCTGCTGGACGAAGAGGGCGCCGTGCTGCCCCCGGAGACGCCGCTGGACGATTGGATCTATGAGTACACGGGCGTGGACGTCTTCAACACGCTGGTGGGCCTTCTCTATGATACATCGGCCATCGCTGCATTGCCCCTGGCCATCGACGGTCTGGCCGACGGCGATTTTGAGCGCTGGTTTGCGGTGACGGAGGGAACCGTTGGCGACGATACTTTTGAAGACGAGGCGTATGACGATGAAATCGCCTTTGACGAGGAGATGGAAGCGTTCCTCGAAGAGATCGGCGATTCGCAGGGCATGTTCTACTCGGTCGAATGCCACGAAGAGGTCGTCTTTGGCGATCAGGCGGCCGCGGCCGCGCTGGTGACCAACGTGCCCGAAATCCTGGCCGACGTGGCCCTGGACGAACATGGCGAGCTCTATGAGGTCTGCAGCCTCTGGGGCGCGGGCAGCGCCGCGGCGGTGGAAGCCGAGCCGGTGCGCAGCGACCTGCCCGTACTGGTGCTTTCGGGCGAATACGACCCAGTGACGCCGCCCAGTTGGGGTGATCTGGCTGCGGAGACGCTGCCGGCCGGCCGCCATCTCGTGCTGCCGCGCGGCGGTCACGCCGTCTCATTTGCCAACGAGTGCGGGGCCGACCTTGTGGCGGCGTTTGTGGATGACCCAACGACCTTCCCTGACGCCGCCTGCCTGGCGGAGAGCGCCCTGCCTTTTGTGCTCGATCTGAGCGAGCTGGAGTGAGGGGATTCTGTTAGATGGGCCGCGGATTCGGGCTGATTTTCGCGGATAAATTGCAAAAACATGGGGAAAAATCCGCGTGGATCTGCCCAAACCCGGTAGGTCCGCGTACCATCAGTTGCGAGGCATCATGCGCAAGCCAAATATCATCTACATCATGGCCGACGACATGGGATATGGCGACTTGGGCTGCTACGGCGCGACCAGGATCCCGACGCCCCACATGGATCGCATCGCGGCCGAGGGCGTGCGCCTGACCGACGCCCACTCTTCATCCGCAGTCTGTACGCCCAGCCGCTACGCCGTGCTGACCGGGCGCTATGCCTGGCGCGGCAGCCTGACGCGCTGGGTGCTGGGCGGCTACGGCACGCCCCTCATCGAGCCGGAGCGCCTGACCCTGGCCTCCTTGCTCAAAACGGCCGGCTACCGCACCGCGGCAGTAGGCAAATGGCATGTGGGGCTGGATTGGCGACGCAGCGACGGGCGCGACGAGACTGTTATCGATTTTGGCAACCCGGCCTGGAGCATAGACGGCTTCGACATCGACCACAGCGCGCCCATCGCCAACGGACCGACCACGCTGGGCTTCGACTCATACTTCGGCATCGCAGGTTCGCTGGACATGCCGCCCTACTGCTTCATCGAGGACGACCACACCGTGGGCATCCCCGACCGCGAGAAAGAAGTCTACTACAACCAGCAGCGCAAGGGCCTGCAGACGCCGGACTGGCAGGACGATCAGGTCGACATCACCCTGGCGGCCAAGGCCGTCGAATTCATCGAAGCCGCCGGCACGGCTGAGGAAGACGCGCCCTTCTTCCTCTACCTGACCCCGGCGTCGCCCCACCGTCCATGTGACGTGCGCCCCGACTTTGTGGTCGGCGCATCGGACGCCGGCGACCGCGGCGACATGGTCGTGCTCTTCGACTGGGTCGTCGGCCAGGTGCTCGACGCGCTGGACCGGACGGGACAGACCGACAACACGCTGATCATCGTCACCAGCGACAACGGCGGCCGCCTCACCTGCGCCGACGGCGAGACCTACGGCCATGCCAGCAACGGCACGCTGCGCGGGCAGAAGGCCGACATCTGGGACGGCGGCCATCGCGAGCCCTTCGTGGCGCGCTGGCCGCAGCGCATCCCGGCGGGAACGAGCAGCGACGAGCTCGTCTGCCTGGCCGACATGCTAGCCACCTTCGCCGCGATTGCAGAGATCGAGCTGCCCGCAGAAGCGGGTGAAGATTCCTACAACATCCTGCCCGCCCTGGCCGGCGAGGCGACCGCGCCCATCCGCGAGGCGCTGGTTCACCACTCGGCCAACGGCCTCTTCTCCCTCCGCCAGGGGCGCTGGAAGCTGGTGCTGGGCCTGGGTTCCGGCGGCTTCAGCGAACCGGTTGCGGAGGACCCAGCGCCGGGCGGGCCGCGGGGTCAGCTCTACGACATGGCGACCGACCGGGCCGAGACGCACAACCTGTGGGCCGAACGGCCGGACGTGGTGGCCGAACTCAGCGTGCTGCTGGAGCGCTATCGCGACGCTGGACGCAGCCGGCCATAGAGACAGCCTGCTGGCGGACAATCCAACAAGGCACGGGCTGATCTCAACTCCAGCACAGCAGTGTCTTGTCACGCGTAAAGTGATGGGAATCGTAGGTCCAGCATCCATGCCGGACAAGCTTCGCCGTCGCATGATCTTGCTCTGCAGAGCGGCCGGCGATTGTCGTCAAATATCCGACCCAGGACCGATCACCATGGCGTTGAGCACAATGGGGGAGATACCATGAGCCAAGCTGAAAACGTGCTTCAGAGAGTGTTTCGACAATCACGCGTCTTTCTTCCGGTCATCCATCCGACGAGCAAAGAGACCGCGCTGGGCAGTATACAGACGGCGGTCGAAGCGGGCGCGGATGGGATATTCATCATCAACCAAGGAATGTCTACTTCTCAAGTCCTTGCCTTCATTCCTGAAATACACCGACAGTATCCGAGTTTGTGGATCGGCGTGAACCTCCTCGGCACAGAGCCGGAAGAGGTCATTGGGCTTGTCGCCGATCTGCCGGTGGGCGGCATCTGGTCCGACAATGCAGGAATTGATGAACGGTCGAAGAACGCACAGCCTGCCGGCGAACGGTTTCGTCAAGCGCGCCAGAGAAGCGGCTGGACAGGGCTCTATTTCGGTGGCGTCGCCTTCAAGTATCAGCGAGAGGTGCCCGCTGCCCTGTTGCCCGATGCGGCCAGGAATGCGCGCCCGTGGATAGACGTCATTACATCCAGCGGCCCAGGGACGGGTTACGCCGCATCGGTTGAGAAGGCCAAGGCATTGCGGGCCGGGGCCGACGTCCACCCGCTTGCCTTGGCCAGCGGCGTGAGCCCGGAAAATGTTGCCGGGTTCTTGCCCTATGTGGATGCCTATCTGGTTGCTTCGGAAATCGAAACCGCGAAGTACTCCGGTATCCTGGTGCCGGAGCGGACGCAATTGCTGGCCGCTAGAATTCACGGGCAGTAGGCTGATTCACGACGGAACGGAGCCGAACGGCTCTCACCATTGAACTGCCGCGGCAGATGAGGGTCAGGATCACGGGGTGTTTACAATGAGGGTTAGACAAGCTGAAGAGCGTGATCTCAAGGATCTCCTTGAGGTCGAACGGGAAGCGTTCGATGAAGAAGAGATTGCGGCGTTGGTAACAGCTCTGCTGACAGATGAAAGCGCCAAACCGCTACTCTCACTGGTAGCAGAATGTGATCGTGGGATTGTTGGCCACATCCTCTTCTCGCGTGCGTGGATAGAGGGAGCAGAAGAACTAACGGTGTCACTCTTGCCCCATTGCAGTCAAACCCGGTTACCAGCGACAAGGAATTGGCTCCAAGCTGATAGAAACAGGGCTGGAACGACTACAGAGTGCTCAAGTCGATTTAGTCTTTGTGCTGGGGCATCCATCATACTACCCACGATCGGGTTTTCAGCCTGCTGCGAAATTTGGGTTTGAAGCGCCCTATCCGATCCCCGATGAAAAGTCTGAGGCCTGGATGGTTCAAGCGTTGCGGGCGGGCGCCCTTGAGTCGTGTGGGGGCAGGGTACGTTGTGCCATCGCGTTGGATCGGCCTGAATACTGGCGGGAATGAGAAATCTGAAAAAACTGCCCCAATAGTCATCAAGCCTGAAACGCGGGCTCTCCTTCCGTCGGCACGCCCCCTTATACTGTCGGTTTGATGTTCTGGTTGAGCTGGAAGAGATTTGTAGGATCGTATTTGTTCTTCAGCGCCACCAGCCGTGCGAAGTTCTCGCCATATGTCGCCGCGTACAGAATCCTCGCCTTCATCCATTAGAAAATTGACGTAGGAACCGCCTGCAGCGTATGGATGGAGCGCGTGCCAATACCGACGCGTCCAATCCATGCCGTCCGGCATGTCTGCCGGATCAGACGACGTGGCCGCGATGATGTGGACGAACTTGGCGCGCCGATGACTGTATGCGGTCTCCTGGTCGCCGACTCGTTGCACGGCCCCGTCTGTCGGGTAGATGTGCAGCACGGATTGCACAGTCGGGATGTGGGGACCGTGTTCCACATGAGCCGCAATGGCGCCGTCCTCCAGATCGAGCATGAAGTCGGCCTTCCAGTAGTGATGCAGTCCAGGTGGAACTATCGGATCAAATGCACTCTGCAAGAATGGATAGGGCACACGGCCCACATGCTCGAAGAGCGGCGGGCCGAACGCCAGCAGCGGTTTCACAACCTCCTCCCCTTCTTCCAGCGAACCGGCGTAGCAACAGATAATCCCGCATACCGTCTGGTTGTGGAGATGTTCGGGAAAGGGTGGTCCCGGCGGCACCTTGAGGAAGACAAAAAACACGCCCAGTTCCTCAGGGGCGTCGGCCATGAAATCGCGATAGAAATGGAGCGCGGCATCGCACTGATCGAGCGCGTAGAAGATCGGCCCACCCAAAACTGTGCTCACCGGGTGCAGCTGAAATTCAAAGGAAACAACCACGCCAAAGTTACCGCCGCCCCCGCGTAGCCCCCAGAAGAGGTCGGCATGTTCGTCCTGGCTTGCGGTGAGGACACGACCATCGGCGGTGACGACTTGGGCCGAGAGCAGGTTATCGCATGCGAGGCCATACTTGCGGCTCAGATGACCGATACCGCCGCCCAGGGTAAGGCCGGCAACGCCCGTGGTCGAAACGAGGCCGCCCGGCGCCGCCAACCAAAGGCGTGGGTGGCATGGTCTACATCGGCCCAGGTGCAGCCCGCCTGCACCAGCGCCCGGCGCCGATCAGGATCGACCCAGATTCCTTCATTGGCCCGAGGTCGATGACCAGGCCGTCGTCGCAGGTACTAAAACCGGCCACGTTGTGACCACCGCCGCGTACCGCCAGCGATAGTTCGTTGTCGCGGGCAAAGTTGACCGCAGCAACCACGTCGGCGACATCGACACAGCGTGCGATCAGTTGGGGCCGGCGGTCGATCATGCCGTTGTATACTTTGCGCGCAGCATCATAGTCCGGGTCTTGCGGACGGACGAGTTGTCCGTGCAAGCGCGATGCGAACGCAGGCAGTGCGGCTGCCACACGATCGTCGCTGTCTCCCATTTCGAGTGTATTCACTGTCATTCTTATCCCTCCAGAACCTATGCGCAATAATCGATACATGCCCTGGTCACCGGCATGTTCACGCGGTCGCCACGCATAGCTGGCCGCGCACTGCTATCCGTAAAATTATTTCAGTAAGATGAAGGTTTGCGCCAGTCTTGGCTAGAGGCGACAGCATTCCGAGTGCTGTCGCCTCTCTGCCTCACCTGTGCATTAAATGGCACAGTCTCAGCCGAAAAACTTCATCCTGCCGGCCTGCCTGTAGTATCGCTATTGTGTCAGAACCATGAGATGCTGATAAGAGGTCTCCGGGAACATGATCCACGGCATTGGGCCCGGCTCCGTTGTGTAAGCAGTGAAGCTTGCATTGCTTGCGGGCGTGAAGACCATCATATGGGGCGGGCTGCCGACCGGGCCGCCACCCTGGAGCATGTAGCCGAAACCGACGCCGGCGGGCGGCGCGTCCGTCAGGCTGCGCTGTGCCAGGAGCACGTCTAGATAGACGTCGTTCAAGCGCATGGGATCGTTGCCCGGCGTGTCCGGAATGTCGACGATGCAGGTCCAGCCGTTGGTGCCAGCGCGTACCTCGATTAGCTCTGGCGCCGGCTCTTCGGGCCAGTTCCCCGGCCATTCTTCCGGATAATCCAGGATCGTCGCGTCCTGGGCAATCGGCGCCGGCCCGGCACTCATGGCATTGGCGATCTTGTCTTCCTCAGCAGCCACTGCCTCTGCCGGTGGTGGCGTCAGGACCATGAGATGCTGGTAAGAGGTCTCCGGGAACATGATCCACGGCATTGGGCCCGGCTCGGTGTCGAATACGTCGAAGCTCGCGTTGCTTTCGGGCGTGAAGACCATCATGTGGGGCGGGCTGCCGACCGGGCCGCCACCTTGGAGCATGTAGCCGAAACCGACGCCAGCGGGCGGCACGTCCGTCAGGCTGCGCTGTGCTAGGAGCACGTCCAGATAGACGTCGTTCAGGCACATGGGATCGTTGCCCGGCGTGTCAGGGATATCGACGATGCAGGTCCAGCCGTTGGTGCCGGCGCGAACTTCGATTAGCTCTGGCGCCGGCTCTTCGGGCCAGTTCCCCGGCCATTCTTCCGGATAATCCAGGATCGTCGCGTCCTGGGCAATCGGCGCTGGCCCGGCACTCATGGCGTTGGCGATCCTCTCCTCGACCGTTAGCATCACACCCGTAACCTCAGCTTCCGCCGCCGGATCTGCCGCCGAGGACGTGCTGTCCTCAGATACGATCAGCGGCTGACAGGCGCTCAAAACCAGGGCAATCGAGAGCAATGCGAACAAAGAACACATAACATTGACGCGTCTCATTCCTACCTCCTTATCACAATCAAACACTCGATGCCGACCTACTGATGTGTCAACTTTGAAATGACAGATTGTTCATTTCGCACGCCCTCACGCGGACGATCAGGCACGTGGGCACGCCTACTTATCAATTTTGGCCTGACACGATACTAGTAGGGGCATATCCATCAAACCAGGGGTGCGTCCCAGATTTTTGGGCCAGAGGTAGGACGACAGAAATAGGCGATTTTCTCAGACCGACAACCACTGCCTCTTGTGCAGGAACGCTTGACCTTCACGCTGCAGTGTGCTGGTAATGTTCCCCAAAAATCTGGGACGCACCCTCAAACCAGAAATCGATTGCTTTGGGGTATCCCTGTGTGATACTATTTGGGATACCCCGGGAGGTACAGTTCCGAGACGGCGTGCGCCGTAGCCGCACTGCGCAGAAAAGGCAACAATGCCCCCTACCACCGCGTTTGACGATTGGGTACGGCAGCGGCGCAAAGCACTGGACATGACCCAGGCCGAACTGGCGGCGCAGGTCGGCTGCGCCGTGGTCACCATCAAGAAAATTGAACAGGCGACGCGCCATCCCTCGCGCCAGATGGCCAATTGCTGGCCGAGGCGTTGGCTATCCCAGAGGCGCAACAGGAGACGTTTCTGCGTTTGGCGCGCCACCAGTACGTCGAACCCGGTCATGCCGCCCGCTACTGATGTACTCGCCCGCGCCGGCGGCGATGAACTGCTTGGACGGGTCACCGAGGACGCAGATGGGCGACTCATCGGACGCGAAGGGGAAATGGGGGGGGTCCAGGCCCATCTGACCGGCGCGCTCAAGGGCAGCGGGCGGATCGTCTTGATTAGCGGCGAAGCCGGCTACGGCAAGACGACGCTGATGACCCATTTTGCCCGGCACACGTGAGAGACCTATCCGAATCTGATCGTTGCCGGCGGAAACTGCAAAGCCTTCTCGGCGCCAGCACCCCCTATTTCCCGTTCCGTGACATCCTAGCGCTGTTGACCTGTGATGTGGAGACTGCGGGACAGTCTTTCTTATTCAGCCGGGATCAAGCGCGCCGGCTCTGGTCGTTACTCCCTCTTGCGGCGCAGATACTGGTCGATGCAAAGCCCAGACTTGATTGATGTCTTTCTGTCCAGAAAACCTCCACCTCGCCACGGATATTGGCGCATCCGATCGCCGTCGATCGCTCCACGCACAGCTCGCCAAGCTGGATCAGGAAGCAGCCGGCCCAGGAAGGCGCCGCAGCGCAGGCTCTTTGAAGCGTACGCTCAACTGCTGCCGCCGCGTTGGCCGATCGGCGGCCAATGCTGCTGCTGGTCGATGATCTGCAGTGGATCAACCGTGCGTCTGCAGCACTGCTCTTCTACATGGTGGACGCGGTTGACCGGCAGCCAGCATCTTGCTGCTGGGTACGTACCGGGGCGATGAAGTGGACCCCGACGCGTTTTCCGGATATTCGAGCGACGAGCAGATGGAAGCGCATGCGCTTGTGCCACTGCTCGAGGAACTGAGACGTCGTTTCGGCGACATCGAAATCAGCCTGGGCCGATCGACACCTCGGATAAGAACAGAGGTTTCATCGATGCACTGCTGGACAGCGAGCCAAATGCGCTGGCCGAATCCTTCCGCGCCGAGCTGTTTCAGCGCACGCACGGTCACCCCCTTTTCACCGTGGAGCTCCTGCACGATATCCAGGAGCACGGTGATCTCAACCAGGATCAACAGGGGCAGTGGATTTCAGGAACTGACGTGGACTGGGACGCACTGCCGGCCCGTGTAGAGGCGGTGGTCAGCCGGCGCATCGGTCGCTTGCCGCCCCCAGCTACCTCCAAGAAGCACTTAAAATTGCCGCTGTCGGGGGAAACGTTTACGGCAGAAGCGATTGCCCACATCCTGGGCGTGGCCGGCTGGGAGATGGTCCGGCAATTGAGCGGTATCGTGGGCCGACAGCACAGGGTCGTCACCGATCAGGGTACGCAACGTCTTGGCGAGCAGTTGCTGTCGCGCTATCGCTTTGTCCATATCGTGTTTCAGAACTATCTCTACGGGATTCTGGACCCTGCCGAGCGCGCCTATCTCCACGAGGCGGTCGGCCTCGCCCTGGAAGAATTAGCGGCCGATCGAACATCGGCTGTAGCAGTGCAGTTGGCCCATCGCTTCCAGGCCGCGGCACTGCCCGCAAAAGCCGTGGACTACCTGCATGAGGCCGGCCGCCAGGCCGTGGCCGTGAGCGCCCACCAGGAGGCCATCACGCATCTATCCCATGCCCTGACCCTGTTGCCTGAACTGCCGGATACAGTGGAACACGCCCGGCGCGAACTGCAGTTGCAGACCGACCTGGGTGTTTCCTATAAGATCACTAAGGGTTTTTCAGCGCCAGAAGTTGAGCAGGTCTATCGCCGAGCACAAATTCTGTGCGAGACTGTTGGGGATCCGCTCTCATGGACATGTGTGTTGTGGGGACTGCATGGCGTCTACACAGTACGCGGCGAGCTGGTGACGGCCGATCAGACTGCGCAAGTCTGCCTGGCCTTGCCCCAGGATGATCTGATCCTGCGCGTTACGGGGCATTGCATGATGGGATGCAGCCTGACCCAAATGGGCCAGTTCCGTGCCGCACGTATGCATCTGGAGCAGGCCAGAGATAGTTACACGCCCGCACAGCATGACACCCATATCTTTCTGGCAGGATTCGATCTGGGCGTTTTCAGCCTTGCCAACCTGGCGCATGCACGATCCTTTCTCGGCTACGCGGATCAGGCCCTGGAAGTGGCGCAGGAGGCCGTGACGCTGGCCGAAGTATTGGCACATCCCTTTGGCCATGCTGCGGCGTTAAGCTATCTGGCAATGCTCTACCAGCTGCACGGTGATTGGCGCGACGGCCAGGACGTGGCGGCACGGGCACGCCGGCTATGCATTGAGTACGACATCCCCTACTACCTGGCGTGGAACATCTTTCTGGAAGGCTGGGCACTGACTGAACAGGGCCATGTCGACCAGGGGATCGTATGGATGGAGGAAGGCCTGGCGGATCTGGAGGCGATGCAGACTGGATTGCGGCGCCCTTACTACCTGAGTCTATTGGCCGAAGCCTATGGGAAGATCGGGCGCATGGACGATGGGTTGCAGATGGTTGCGGCCGGGCTTGCACAGGCCGATGCTCAGGCCCAGCATCTCTACGTGCCTGATCTACATCGAATCCAGGCAGAGCTGCTGCGCAAACAAGGAGCAAGCGACCGGCGGGTGGAAGCGTGCTTGCAGCAGGCAGTCGATTGCGCGCAGCAGCAGGAGGCGAAGCTACCGGAATTCCGCGCCGCAACAAGCCTGGCGCGCCTGTATCAGAGCCAAGGTCGGATCGTTGCCACCGCGAATCGCTGACTGACGTACTGGAGTGGTTCAGTGCCGGGCTGACCACGAGCGATTTACAGGCCGCCCGAACGCTCATTTCCGAATTGAGCGGTGTGTGAGTCATCATTGGATGATGCCTGCGTCAGCAGATCGCTGGTTGGCGCTGTGGCTGCTGGTCCGTGGTTGCAACTTACTCGTCCCCCATGCGTTCTACTATTCAATCCGCGGCCCCCGCGTCGATGAGCGCCCGCGTGACGTTGGCCCCAACAGCCCATGGTGGGATCGCTATGCCCACTTCTCGGATATGGTGGGCAAGCTTTGCTGGCTCAACACAGAGAGCGAGCACGTTTGCACAGTTGCCATCTGGAACCACATGCGTGCATTGTCCTGGCCTGTAAATTGGCGAACGCGGGGTAGCTTGATCGGGGCGTTTAGTTCCCTTGCTCCTCAAGCTGCTTGTGCGAGCCGTCGCATCTGGGCAACCGCTTCGACAGCCCACAAACGCAGTCCTGCATGCCTTTTCCATCAAAGATACGCGGCGTATACTTTTCAATCCGCGCCGTCCGGGATTTGGACTGTTTGGCGCCGGCGAAATGGAGAAGATAGCCTTTTTGCCTACCCGGCGTCAATGCTTCAAAGGCGATCTTGAAAGCAGGATCCTCATCAAACTTGTCCTGAAGCTCTTCCGGAACGGCATATTCTGACTTCGGCTTGAATTCGACCTTCAGGCCGGCCTTTTCTACTTCGATGGCTTCGTTAATATAGGCCCTCAAGATGTCTTCAATCTTAACGATTTCTTGCACGCTCGTGAACTTAATCAGGCGGCTCGATTGGGAGTTTTCCCCGGGCGCCACGAGCAAGTTATGGGGATCTTTCAACAACGCACCCTTGAAAAAGCTCAGCGCACAGTACTCCTTGAAGCCACTCAATATGACGACGTTGCTCTTCTCAAACACGTAGCAAGGTTGGCGCCACTTGAACTGTTCGGTCAGGGGGCAGGTCAAGACAATGGCGCGCAATTGCGCCAATTCCGCCTGCCACTGATCGACACTGCGCAAATAGTCGTCAACCTGTGGATTCGTTTGCTGCATGATTGGCCCTCCAATATTCGTGGCTGGATGCGTCTTCAGCAGGTCGACCAGCCTTCCGCCTGGCATCGGTCACGGGCAGGAGCCACGCCGCCAGCAGGTCGGGATCGGCAAGCGCCCGCCACACCTTTTCCGGCGCATGGGGCAAATCGTATTCAAGCGCAACGGCTTTTGTGGCCGCGTGGGCATCTTTGTCGGCATCAGTCATTCGTCCATTTCCTCCAATAGCTGTTCAAGGCGCTCCATGCGCTCCGCCCAGAAGCTGTGGTAGTGCGCGACCCAGTCGATGAGCGGCCTCATGCCCTGCGGCTCTACCTGGTAGTAGACGCAACGTCCCTCGCGCCGGCTGATCACCAGGCCGGCAGCTTTCAACGCGGCGAGGTGTTGCGAAACCGCGGGCTGCGAAATATCGAAGCGCGCCGTTAGCTCCTTTACCGCCGCTTCCCCCTGCGCAAGCGACTCGAAGATCGAGCGCCGGCGAGGGTCTGCCAGCGCCTGGAAAATTTTGGTTTCAGCCGTCATCGTATTCTGCATACCCAATATATAAGTCATTACTTATGAGTTGTCAAGGCTGGATTGCCGAGCTGGTGCATTTCGCGCTGGGAGCCCGCCAGACATGAATGCCCTTGCTGGCAGGATGCGCCCCATGAAGTGGGGCTTTTCTATCAACGACCTAGTGTTCCGCCAATCTTGAGCTGACGACCCGTTTTTCTGTGGCGGAACCTAAATGCATCGGCAAGAACAAGTTCGTAGACTCGTCAAATAAAGATTGCCGATGCACTAGCCCCATTTGATGGGGCGCCGCGCTCTAGCCCACGGCATTCATGCCTGGGCGGTCGCCATAGCGACCGGCGCAGGATTACCGGCACGCCCCAAGAAAAGATGTGGGTAAAAGTAGGCTATCGGCTGGGGAGGGACAGGACGAGCCAAGGCTAGGGGCGAGACCAGGATGAGGCAAGCGGGCGCCGGTCGCCTTGCAAGAATCGTCGAGCCACATGCCTGGGCGGTCGCGCTTTTGTCAGATGGGCGCATCCCATTTTGGGGACGGTGCACGAACGGACTAATCGCTTTTTCCAGCGCAGCCCCCGTGTGGCATGCACCCTTGTCAGATCGACCGGTTGAATTAGGCGAATACCGTGCTATCATGACCGGACGCAATGACAGTCATAGGCAGCGCCTTGCATCGATCTCAGGCAAATCATGGTGAAAACGGACCTCATCGTTTGGGACATTCTTCCCACGGATATGTGACCCTGGCCCGATGACATTGGGACGACAATCCCGTACGATCTCTTTGTCAGCGTAGTTCAAGCGATTAGCAAACAAGGAGATGCAAAATGAGTCAATTAAGTCGTTCAACCGGCCTCAAGATCGCGGCGGTTATCCTGTGGACAGTGGCCGTGCTGGGAATCGTGACGGTCGGTATTCCCTTTCTAACCGGCAACAGGCCAGATATTGTAGGCCCTTTTTTCTGGATATTTGTTTTCAGTTTTGCCGTTGATGCCATTACGCTGGTGGTCGCATACGGGGTATGGCGTGCGGAGCGCTGGGGCATCATCCTGGCAATCGTCATCAGCTCATTCAATGCAGTCCTCAACACGATGGGGGCCCTCGCCGACCCCGATATGGCAGTCAGGCTGATGGCCGGCAGCTTCGTTGTGGCATCCCTCTGCGTCATCTATCTTTGTCTACGCCGAGAGCCGGCCGCGTTGGCCGAGTCCGCCTGACACCGGT
>CAWEEJ010000099.1:0-17498 GCA_963807905.1 uncultured Chloroflexia bacterium
ACGATTCTACTGCCTCCATCCGAAGGCAAAGCAAGCGGGGGAACGAGTGCGCAGAGCCGGGCGGATCGAACCAGCAGCGAGATGACCGACGCCTTCCCCGCGCTTGAGCCGTGCCGGACCCAGCTACTCAACGCGTTGCAGCAGGCATTTGGTTCCAAAAATGAGGCCGCGTTGCAGAAGTTCTAATAAATAGGGAGAATCGATGAGTGAATTTGTGGTGACCAACAATGAAGCAGCGAAAAGGTTTGAAGCGAGCATAGACGGCCAGGTGGCCTATCTGGAATACATCGCAGCCGGTCAGAATATTGTGCTCTCCCACACCGAAGTGCCTGCCGAGCTGGCAGGACAGGGAATCGGCGGGCGGCTGGTGGGGCAAGTGCTTGATACGATCAGAGCCCAGGACCAGAAAGTCATCGTCACCTGCCCCTTTGTCAATGGCTATATCCAGCGGCATCCAGCGTATCGCGACCTGATCTTTGGCTACCGTCCAGAATAGATGCGATCGAAGCAACAGTTGAGAATGGAGATTGATAGTGAGTGACAAAACATACTCTGGCCGTGACATTGATGTCACCTTTGACCTGAAGCGCTGCATTCACGCCGGTGAATGTGGCCGGCGTCTGCAGGCGGTATTTGATGTGGACAAGCGCCCCTGGGTGCAACCCGACAACGCCACCGCCGATCAGGTGCAGGCGACGATCGACCACTGTCCATCGGGCACGCTCAAATATGTGCGCCACGATGGCGGGCCCCAGGAGCAACGTCCGGACAAGAACCTCATCGTGGTGACGGATTCAGGCGAATATCAAGTGCATGGCGATGTCCAACTCGTTGCCATGGATGGCGAAGCGCTGACCGAGGAATATCGGCTCACGCTCTGTCGCTGTGGCGCGTCGAACAACAAGCCCTACTGCGACAACACCCATCGCAAGATCGACTTCGTGGCGCCCAGCCAGGTAGCCGACAACGCCGAAGAAACAGCCGAGCTGCAACCGACCGGCAAACTCAAAGTCGTCACGGCCACCAACGGTCCCCTGCTGCTGCAGGGCAATTTTGAAATTCAGGATGTCTCGGGCCAGCAGATCTTCCGCGGCGAACGGGCGGCGCTGTGCCGCTGCGGCGGGTCGGCAAATAAGCCGTTCTGCGACGGCGCCCACAAGACCAACGGCTTTACGGCCGAGTGAGCAGCGGATGAGAATCACCACGTGGAACGTCGCCGGCCTGCGGGCCATGATCAAGAAGAATGGCTTTGAGTGGGTTCAGGAGTCCGACCCGGACGTCCTCTGCCTGCAGGAAATCAAGGCGACGGCGGAACAGATTGCCGAAGCGGATCGAGCGCTCTTTGCCCCCTACCGCGCCTGCTGGAACCCGGCCGAGAAAAAAGGCTACAGCGGCACCTTGACCCTGGTCAAAGACCCAGCCGTGGCGCTGTCAACCGGCCTGGGCGTCGATCGCTTCGATCATGAAGGCCGGACCATCCAGGCCGAGTTTGACGAGTTCACGCTCTTCAATCTCTACGTCCCCAACGGCGGCCGCGACCACAGCCGGGTTCCCTTCAAGCTCGACTTCTACGCTGCGCTGCTGGACAAGTGCGACGCGCTTCATGCTGCCGGCCGCACCGTGATCATCTGCGGCGACATCAACACGGCGCATGAGGAAATCGATGTGGACAAACCGAAGCGCAAAACCAAGATCACCGGTTTCCTGCCGGAGGAACGGGCCTGGATTACCAAGTTCCTCGATCACGGCTTTGTGGATGTGTTTCGGGAAAAATATCCGGAGAAGGTCCAATACACCTACTGGTCGTACATGCAGAATCAGCGGCAAAAGAACCAGGGCTGGCGCCTGGACTATTTCCTGGTCTCTGAGGCGCTTGTGCCGCGGGTGCAAGATGTGATCACGCACCAGGACGTGCTGGGATCGGATCACTGTCCGGTGACGCTGGTCTTGCGCTGAGCGGATTGGGGTCAACGATCGACAGCTAGCCGGCACGCGTAGGCTTGAATGCCGATAACGCGAAAGAGAGGGATCAGCACATTCTTGCCTGCGCTGATCCCTCTCTTTCACGCGTCACGGTATGCGCCGCTCCGGATTTGGTGCAATCGCCGCAGATGGCGTTATGCGTGGGTTAATCGGTAGGAATCACGGCCAGAAAGATCTCCGAATTGCTGCTGAGCTCGATGACCTCAACCGCGTCTTCCCCCACGAGAAGGTCGCCGTCGTGGGTGCGTACAACCAAATCGGCCATCGAGACGCCCATCGGCAGATTCATTTGGCTGGTCTGAACATGGCAAATGAGGTCATCTAATCCGTCACCGTTGACGTCTCTGGCCTCACACGGAAACGGATTGGTGGCGCTGAGGTGCATCGGCGGCTCGATGCCGATCGGGATGTTCGGTCGACCGACCGATCTTACACGAGCACCCGCCAGCCGAATCGTGCTTGGACTTACCTCCGCCGGGACAAGCAGTGTGGGTGAACTCAACAGCGCGACGGGAATGAGGCTGTCAGAGCCGGCGTGAAGGAGATTTTGCGCATCGTCAGGCGCGATATTGATCTCGACCTCACGCAAGTTACATGCTTTGTTTTCGGCCGCTTGCATACCCATTGGGATTATGGTTGGATCGAAGCCTGTACCCAAGATGAAATCATGTTCCAGATAGCTGTGGCCCCAAGGGATTAGACTCGCGTCTGGATTTACGGCGCTGGGGGCCCATGGAATCACGCTCACGTCTGGATTTGCGGCGCTGGGACCCCATGGAATCACGCTCACGTCTGGCTCGATCACGGCGGGAGGGTGGGGAACGGCGGCTGAAGCGTTCGCTGGCCCGCTCGCCAGCAACAAACCAAGCGTGAGCATGAGGGGCGCCAGGGAACGCATCAAGCTGGCTGTCGCTTTGGTCGCATTGTTGTGAATAAGGCGTGATGGGGCTTGCTGAACCGTGCTCATCGGGCTGTCTCCTTGATTACTTGCAACGTTAGATGTTGGGCCTGCTGGATTTACACACTTGGGCATGTCGATGGCTGTCGTCAGGCGCTGGGTATGATGACAGTCTAACGACCGCTTCTTCCACTACTCCTGCGCAGTTAACACTTCTTTCTGCTTCAGTTCCGGCATCTGTTTTTGGGCCGCTTGCCGACGTCGGGAAGGGAAGAGCCGGCCGCGCAGCCGCGCAAACCAGTTGGCAAGCGACGCAAGGCGCGTATCGGATTGGGGCAACTGCTTGGCCAGACGATGGGCCTCCGCCTGACTTTGGGCATCCCTATTTTGCTCGTGGCGTACAAGTTCGTGTCGTCCGGAAAACATGGCTTCCTCCTGTGAAATCAAGCAAGACGGGTGAGAATCGGTCAGCTTCTTGTTCTGATCTCGTCCCTGCTTCAGAATGAAAGCTGATGCCACCAGTATCGCCGGCCGCCGTCTGCGGGCCGTTTTCCAGCCGTTAACAAAATGGCCAAAACCGTTAGCATTTGCCCCGCTGCTAACGATTCCGTGTTAACATGGTGTGGCTCACCGGTTTTCACGATTCTTGCGGGTAGAACATGCTCTTCGCCTCCCCCTCACTCTGACCTTGCGTCCGACAGCGCAACGTCTACTCCTCTCCACACGATGGAGCAGGACAGCATAGCCTCCGGCAAGGAGGGTTTGCTGGGTGAGGGTCCGGAACGCCCAGCTGCAGAGCAGTGTCGGCGTTGTGCCCTATCGAGGATTCCCCATCGATCAGGTCTTGTAGATTCATTGGAGGAAAGAGCGCATGGAACAGCTAAAGATCTCCCTCTTCGCCCCGTTACAGATTGAGCTGCACGACAACGCACTCGCCGATTTTCGCACCCAGAAGGTGCTGGCGCTGCTGGTCTACCTGGCGGCTGAACCGGAGACGGCCCATCGCCGCGAGACGCTGATGACGCTGCTCTGGCCCGGCATGCCCGACACGTCGGCCCGCGCCGATCTGCGCCAGGTGCTCTTCCATCTGCGCAAGGCGATTCCTGACTTTGCCGTTGCAGATTCGACCGGCGCGGATGAGGCCGTACCGTTGCTGCTGGCCAACCGCCATACAATTCAACTGAACCCGGACGCGCCAGTAGCAGTTGATACCGCGCCAGTTCGACGTCGCTGCCTGAGTCGGGTGCTGAACCACGACCACAACAGCCTGCTGACCTGCTCCGCATGTCGTGAAGATCTCAATGCAGCCGTCGCCCTCTACACGGATCACTTTCTGGCCGACTTCTATCTGGACGACAGCAGCGAGTTTGAAGAGTGGGCCGAAATCGAGCGGCAGAAGTATCGGCGCAAAGTGCTGGACGCGCTGGAAACGCTGACCGCTATCGCCATCCGCCAGCAGGCCTATGGCGACGCACAGGCGTACGCCGAGCATCAGCTTGAGCTAGACGACTTTCGCGAGCAGCGCGTATCAGCAGTTGATGGAGGTCCTGGCGCGCAACGGCCAGCGCAGCGCAGCGCTTTCGGTCTACGAGCGATGTCGCCATCTCTTCACTGTCGAGTTGGGGATGGAGCCGGCCACGCGCACGACGGAACTCTACGCGCAGATCCTGGCGGGCGATCTGCGGCTGGATGCCGAGCCGGAGCCGGGCGTGCGCGGCTATGAACTGCAGGAAGAGATCGGGGCCGGCGCGTATGGCGTGATCCACCGGGCCATGCAGCCGGTCATCGACCGCGAGGTGGCGGTCAAGATCATCCGACGCCGCTATGCCAACGATCCTGCATTCATTCGCCGCTTTGAGGCCGAGGCGCAGACCATTGCCGGGCTGGAGCACCCCCACATCGTGCCCATCTATGACTTCTGGCGCGATCCGGAGGGCGCGTATCTGGTCATGCGCCTGTTGCGGGGCGGGAACCTGCTCAGTGCATTGGAACAGGGCCCCTGGTCGCTCGATCAAGCGCAGACCCTGCTGGATCAGATTACGCCGGCCCTGGCGGCTGCCCACAACCAGGGCGTTGTCCACCGGGACATCAAGCCGGCCAACATTCTCTTTGACGAGAGCGGGAATGCCTACCTGTCCGATTTTGGCATTGCCAAACATCTTCAGCACACAGATCAGCACACGTTTGACGGCGAGCTCCTGGAGACGCCAGACTATGTCTCGCCCGAACAGATCCAGGAAGGGCCGGTCAGTCCGCAGTCGGACATCTACAGCTTGGGGGCGGTGCTCTACGAGATATTGACCGGTGAGAAGCCTTTCCCAGACGTCCCGCTCATTGCTGTCATTCAGAGTCATCTTTCCGAGTCGGTTCCACTGGTTAGCGAAAGCCGGCCCGATCTCTCGCCCCAGATTGATGCGGTGATCCAGCAGGCCACGGCGAAGGACCCGGCCGCGCGGTTCCCCGATGCGCCGAGCATGGCCGAGGCATTTCGCCAGGCAAGCGCGGGCCGACTGAATATGGCTACCATCCTCGAGCAACCAATTGCGATCGTCGACACCGTCAACCCGTATAAGGGGCTGCGCGCCTTTCAAGAAGCGGACGCGCTAGACTTCTATGGTCGTGATGGTCTCACCGGCCAGCTGATTGCACAATTGCGCGACAGCCGCTTTCTGGCCGTGGTCGGCCCCAGCGGCAGCGGCAAGTCCAGCGTCGTGAAGGCTGGCGTGATCCCGGCCTTGCGTCAGCGCGCGATCGAGGATTCGGATAAATGGTTTGTGGCCGAGATGACACCGGGCACCCATCCACTGGAGGAGTTGGAGCTCGCGCTCTGGCCCATTGCGGTCGATCCACCGCCTAGCCTGGTGGAACCAATGCAGCGCGATCCGCGCGGCCTGTTGCGCACCATCCGCCGCATTCTGCCCGACGAAGATGGCGCGCAGCTCTTGCTGGTCATTGACCAGTTTGAGGAGTTGTGGAGCCTCACCGACCCAGATCGACGCCAGCATTTCCTCGACAGCTTGGTCGCCGCGCTCTCGGCGCCACGCAGCCCCCTCCGCGTGATTGTGACGTTGCGCGCCGACTTCTACGACCGTCCGCTCCAATATCCGCCGATTGCCGAGTTGTTCAAGCAGCATACCGAACTGGCGCTGCCGCTCAATCGGGATGAGCTGACCTGGGCCATCCTGGCGCCGGCGCGACGGGTCGGAATTGAGTTTGACGAAACCGTCCTCGCAGCCATTTTGGCCGAGGCGAATGACCAGCCAGGGGCGCTGCCATTGCTCCAATATGCATTGATGGAGCTGTTCGACGCCCGTTCCGGCAGCAAGATTGAGCGTCAGGCCTTTGACGACATCGGCGGCGTGCTGGGTGCGCTGCCGCGCCGGGCGGATGAAATCTACGTCGGCCTGTCCCCGGCTGAACAAGCGGCCACGCGTCAGTTGTTCCTGCGTCTGGTTACATTGGGCGAGGGAGTCGAAGATACCCGTCGCCGTGTGCTTCTTTCCGAATTGGAGACGCTCACCCTGACAGATGTAGAGACGGCCATTGCGGATCCATCTTTCGACGACATCGTCAATCAATTTGGCACGGCGCGCTTGCTCACCTTTGACCATGATCCGCTGACCCGGCAGCCGACGGTGGAGGTGGCCCACGAAGCGCTCTTACGCGAATGGGGACAATTGTGCACCTGGCTCGAGGAGAGCCGAGATGACGTGCGCTTGCAGCGCCTGCTGGCAGCGGCAACGGCGGAATGGCAGTCGGCCGGGAGTGAGCAGGGCTATCTGCTGCATGGGGCGCGCCTGGATCAATTTTCGCAATGGGCCGATGACACGACCGTGGCGCTGACGGCCGATGAGCGTGCCTTCCTGACGGCCAGCGTCGACGCCCGGCAACAGCGCCAGGCTGAAGAAGCAGCCCGCCAGCAGCGCGAGCTGGAGACCGCGCAACAGCTGGCCGCAACCGAACACCAGCGCGCCGAGGAACAGGCGACTGCCGCACACAATCTGCGCCGCCGTGCCTACTTTCTGGCCGCGGCCCTTGCCGCAGCCGCGCTGCTGGCGTTGATTGCTCTCTTTGCCGGCGTCCAGGCCAACAACAATGCGCAGGCGGCAGAGGCCAACGCCAACGCCGCGGCCACGGCCGAAGCCATTGCCCAGGAGAATGAAGCCGCTGCCCTTGCTGCGCAGGCTGAAGCGGTTGCCCAAGCCGAAATTGCCCGCTTCAACGAAGAGCAGGCGCAGAGCCAGGCCTTGACCAGCGGCGCCCGAGAAGCATTCAGCGGCGGCGACGTTGACCTCGCCCTTGCCCTTGCAGTGCAAGCTGTCTCTGGGGAGCAGCCGCCAACTGAGGCTGTGCGCACTTTAAACGATGTGGCCTATGCCCCTGGAACTCGCCTCATCTACGAAAACGAGGACCAAGACATTTACATGGACTTGGTAGAAATGCTGCCTGGTGACTCCCATTTAATTTCACAAGATAGCGGCCACACGTTGACCGTGTGGGACCCCAACAGCCGCGAGATACTCAACCAATTTGATACCGCCAATGAGGACGCCACGTTTAGGCGGCTGGAAAACATCCCCGATAGCACCTACATTGCCACGTCTTACGATAACAATGAGCTGATCATATGGGATTGGTCGACCGGTGAAAAGGTGCAGACATGGCCCGACATTGACATGACCAATCCAGGAGTACTCTTTGGTGTGCCGGGCGGGGAACTCGTTGTCAGCACGATCTACCAGGGTGTACGTGAAACAGAAGTTGACGGTGTGCCCGAAGGCTTTAGTCTGACTGGTTGGGACATAAAAAGTGGTGAACAAGTTTATCGTATCGATGGCGAGCCGGGAGAGAGAATTACCTGGCATATGTCTACGCCAGATAGCGAGATGGCCCTCATTGCCACGTCGGTACTAAATGAAGAATATAACCTAACGGGGGAGTCTCGTTTGCTCTTGATTGATCTTAAGACTGGCGAGATTGTGAGCGAGCCGGCGCTTGCTCAATTTAGCGGTAACAATTTCATTGAATCTATTTCTATCAATCCGGCAGGCGATCGTGCGTTTGCAATCTTAACTGACGTTGACGATCAGAGCTTCGAAACCGGTGCTGATCCAAGTGGACGCACGGCAGGATCAACAGGCGTCTTCCTTTCTCTGCCTGCAGGTGAGGTTTTGGAAACAGTGGAATTTGACACGGATGTACGTTTCTCAAAATATAGTCCCGATGGCAGTCAAATTGTTGTAATGATACCTGATCTGTCTCAAAGATACTTTGCCTTATTAGATGCCATGACCGGAGAACAGCTGACCCAATTGGGCAGCCGCAATGACGGGCATGTAGGCGATGTGTACAATGGCGCTGTCGCCTTTACACCTGATGGTAAACGCCTGGTCAGCGGCGATGCGCGTGGCAGGGTCCTGCTGTGGGATCTAGAAACGGGCGAAATCATCCAGCGTCTTCTTGGCCATGGTGGGCAATCCGTGTTCAGCATAGCAGTGAGTCCCGATGGACAGACTGCCATCAGCAACGGGGCTGGAGTCGTTGGCAATCTACGCTTCTGGGATATTCGTCAGGGCGTGACTGCGCAAGTGTTCGAAGAGCATATGACCGATGTAGTCATCGATGTGGCCATCAGTCCTGACGGCACAAAGGCAATCTCCACTGCTTATTTCGACCCTGCCGAAACAGGAAATGAAGCCATCCTCTGGGATACAGAAACATTTGAGGTCATTCACCGCCTGCCAGGTTTCTTCGCAGCTGCCGAATTTTTACCCGATGGCCGATCGGCTATCCTTGGTGGCAATGCTACCGGGAATGACGTAGAGAATCCCGAAATGCTATTGGTACATTGGGACCTGGAAAGTGGTGCAGAGCTCAAAAGAAAAGAGAGCACCGAGATATCCGAAGCATTTGATATCGCGCTGAGTCCTGACGGTAGTTCACTGTTGTTTGGTGCGAGGGGCCTCATGCAGCAGTTTGATGTTGAGACATTCACTGAAATGACAAGCTTCCTGGCGGCTAGTGAAGATGAATGGCTGATTAGCGTTGCCTTTAACCCCGATGGGCAGACCGCGATTGCCGGCGGTGACATGGGTGATCTTATCCTGTACAGTCTTGATACGGGCGAGGAAATCCGGCGCTACAATCAGGGGGGAGCTTCGTATGGCCTTGACATCAGCGCAGATGGTGAGCGATTTGTGTCTGGCGGCACCAATCATACGGCCGTGTTGTGGGATGTCGCCAGCGGCGAAGCAATCCAGACCTTTAATGGGCACACAAGTGGCGTAGATGGCATCGCCTTTACCCCGGACGAAAGCCAGATTATCTCAGCTTCAGCCGACGGCACGCTGATCTTGTGGGATGTGGCCACTGGGGAGGCACTGCGCACCTTTAGCGAGCACGGCGTCTACGTCAATCAAGTTGCACTTTCGCCGGATGGACAATTGGCCTATTCCGCATCGGATGACGGCACAGTTATCGCGCGCCCCATTGCCGAACAACCCGTCGAAGATATTCTGGCCCACGTCGACGAAAACCGCGTCCTGCGCGAATTCACCTGCGTAGAACGCAAGCAGTATCGCATCCTGCCGCTGTGTGATGCTGATGGCGTTGTGCCGGAGAGCAGCAATTAAGGCCAAGACCGTTCAGAGAACGACCGGCACGTGGGCGTGCCTACCGGACGATATCTGAACGGTCTTGGCCTCTACACAAATAGACCGCGGATTGAGCCGATATGGCGGAAAAGACCGGATTTCTCCTATATTTGTCCGCGAATATCAGCCCAATCCGCATGATCAGCCTTCTATTCCGTTACTCTTCGACAGGCTGCGGGAAACAGCTATTGTGTTGGAACTTCTTCACGATAGAGCCAGCCCTCAAAGAAGTCTTGCAGGTCTTGGCCGCTCACATCCTCCGCGACTGCGATGAAGTCACTGGTGCTCACATTCTCATACTGGAAACGCTCATAGTAGGTCCGTAAGATGTCAAAGAAAACTTCATCACCGACCAGCTGCCGCAAGGCGTGAAATGTCCAAGCGCCACGGACATAGACTGTATCGCTGAGTAGATCCTCAACCAACGGATCGCCGGGTGGAGGAAGCTCTCCCTTTACCATATAATACTGCAACTCACCAAGCATCTCGTCCATTGCATCTTGACCTTCGGTATGTTCAAGCCAAAGGGCTTCGGCGTAGACGCCAAAACCTTCATGTAGCCAGACGTCCTGCCACAGTGCTGGGCTAACGCTATTGCCAAACCACTCATGTGCCACCATATTAGCTACCGTCGCTTCGCTGATAGCATCAACAGCAATGAGCGAAAGGGTCTGATTTTCCAACGATACCTCCAAATCAAGATCCATGACGGCTGCGCCATATGCTTCAAATGGATAGGGGCCAAATAGGCTACTGAAGAACTCGATCATCTCTGATGTCCGGCTGAAAGGAGCGATTGTTTCCTCGTCGATACCGACCGGGAAATAGTTGCGGATGGGTAGCCCGTCTGGACCCTCTTCAGTCATGATGTCGAATTCGGCAATGTTGATCGTCGCCAAATAACTTGCCATCGGGTCGCTGGCTTCCCACAAGTAAGTTGTCGTATCACCGTTGTCGATCGCTTCTTTCTGAAGTCCGTTTGCGGCCACCACAAACGGCTTTTCGACCGTAATTCGAAAAGTGTAAGTGGCCTTATCGGCCGGGTGATTATTGGACGGATACCATGACATCGCGCCGGACGGTAAGCCGAGTATGAAGAGCCCGGACTCGTCCATCTTCAAGCCTATTGGAAGCCATGGCACGCCAGGATCATCAACGGGCGTAGGGGTACCGCCGTATGCCACAATCGTGGTGAAAGTTTCGCCATTCGAGATATGGCTAGATGGGATGATCGTCAGTTCGCTTCCATCGCGGCTAAACTGGGCCGGCGAATCGTTGACCTGAATATCGCTGACTTCAAGGCCAAGAAAATCGAGGTTCAGCGCGCTCAAGTCTTGCGTGGCCAGTGCATCAATCGTCGTTGTCCCGGTGATGGACTGGCCGTCCATATCTACGACAAGGTCAATTGTATAGTGCTGTGCATCGTACCCGCCATTGCCCATCTTTAGGTAGTATGGATCGCCTAGATTGTCGGCGCCAGGACTTGCCTCCTGCGCCGACGACTCGGCAGCTTCGATCGGAATTTCGTCCAAAGTCAATGGCTGACAAGCGCTAATCAGCAGGGAAAGCCCGATACATAACAGGATCAATAGGCGGTTCTTTGATCGGTCAGATGTGGTTCTCATAGTCTTCTTTCCATCCTCTCAAATATGTTGAGTAACGCTGAAATAAAGCTCAGCGATTGACTAACATCACAACAAGATCTTGAAGTCTTGACTGACTCACCTTCCGGGGAGCGGATGAGTCGTACGCTCGTGCTACGCCGGGCTGTGATGGCGCTTGGAACTGCTCAATAAGGACCCATAGGTGTATCTCCTGGTTAGGCAGAATTGGAGCCGTTTGGCCCACGTTGATGAGAGTTTCCTTTTCCGGTCCCAGATCTGGTTAGGAACTGAAACCGGATGTCACCAGTATCGCCGGCCGCCGTCTGCGGGCCGTTTTCCAGCCGTTAACAAATTGGCCAAAACCGTTAGCATTTGCCCCGCTGCTAACGATTCCGTGTTAACATGGTGTGGCTCACCGGTTTTCACGATTCTTGCGGGTAGAACATGCTCTTCGCCTCCCCCTCACTCTGACTTTGCGTCCGACAGCGCAACGTCTACTCCTCTCCACACGATGGAGCGGGACAGCATAGCCTCCGGCAAGGAGGGTGTGCTGGGTGAGGGTCCGGAACGCCCCAACTGCAGAGCAGTGTCGGCGTTGTGCCCTATCGAGGATTCCCCATCGATCAGGTCTTGTAGATTCATTGGAGGAAAGAGCGCATGGAACAGCTAAAGATCTCCCTCTTCGCTCCGTTACAGATTGAGCTGCACGACGAAGCACTCGCCGATTTTCGCACCCAGAAGGTGCTGGCGCTGCTGGTCTACCTGGCGGCTGAACCGGAGACGGCCCATCGCCGCGAGACGCTGATGACGCTGCTCTGGCCCGGCATGCCCGACACGTCGGCCCGCGCCAATCTGCGCCAGGTGCTCTTCCATCTGCGCAAGGCGATTCCAGCGATGGGCGAAGGTGATTCAGCTGTACCGCTGCTGCTGGCCAACCGCCACACAATTCAACTGAACCCGGCCGCGCCAGTAGCAGTTGATACCGGCGAGTTCGACGCGCTGCCTGAGTCGGGTGCTGCACCACGACCACAACAGCCTGCTGACCTGCTCCGCATGTCGTGAAGATCTCAATGCAGCCGTCGCCCTCTACACGGATCACTTTCTGGCCGATTTCTACCTGGATGACAGCAACGAATTTGAAGAGTGGGCGGAGATCGAGCGGCAGAAGTACCTGCGCCGAATGCTCGACGCCCTGGAAACCCTGACCGCCATCGCCCTCCACCAACAGGCCTATGCGGCTGCCCAGACGTATGCCGAGCGCCAGCTGGAGCTGGACGAATATCGAGAGGGCGCGTATCAGCAGCTCATGGAAATCCTGGCGCGCAACGGTCAGCGCAGCGAAGCGTTGGCCGTCTACGAACGCTGCCGCCGTCTGTTCAACGAAGAGTTGGGCATGGAGCCGGCCGCGCGTACCACGGAGCTCTACGAACAGATCCTGGCCGGCGACCTGCGGCTCGATTCGCTGAGCGAACAGGGCGTGCGCGGCTACGAGCTACAGGACGAGATCGGGTCCGGCGCCTACGGCGTCATCCACCGCTCCGTGCAGCCCATCATCGGCCGCGAGGTGGCGGTCAAGATCATCCGCCGCCGCTATGCCAATGACCCCGACTTCATCCGCCGCTTCGAAGCCGAGGCCCAGACCATCGCCCGGCTGGAGCATCCCCACATCGTGCCCATCTACGATTTCTGGCGCGACCCCGAGGGCGCGTATCTGGTCATGCGCCTGCTGCGCGGCGGCAATCTGCTGACCGCGTTGGCCCAGGGCCCGTGGTCGCTGGCACGGACGCAGAAGCTGGTGGACCAGATTGCGCCGGCCCTGGCCGCGGCCCACAATCAGGACATCGTCCATCGCGACATCAAGCCGGCCAACATCCTCTTCGACGAAAGCGGCAACGCCTATCTCTCCGATTTTGGCATTGCCAAAGACCTGCAAAATGACGATCTGGGCACGATTGAGGGCGAGCTGCTGAGCACGCCGGACTACATCTCGCCGGAACAGATTCAGGAAGCGCCGGTCAGCGCCCAGTCGGACATCTACAGTTTGGGCGCGGTGCTCTATGAAGTGTTGACGGGCGAGAAGCCCTTCCCGGACGTGCCGTTGATCACCGTCATGCAAAACCACCTGACCGCGCCCTTCCCCCTCGTCTCGGCCAGTCGGCCGGATCTCTCGCCTCAGATCGACGCCGTGATTCAGCAGGCGACGGCCAAAGAGCCGTCCGACCGCTTCCCCGATGCGTTGACCTTCGCCGAGGCCTTTCGCCAATCCGTCGCCGGTCGCCTGAATCTGGCCACGATCATTGCACAGCCGCCCGTTCCCATCGATGTTGTCAATCCCTACAAGGGGCTGCGCGCCTTTCAGGAAACGGACGCGCTGGACTTCTACGGCCGCGACAGCCTCATCGGTCAACTGCTGACGCACTTGAGCGACGGTCATTTTCTGGCCGTGGTTGGCCCCAGCGGCAGCGGCAAGTCGAGCGTGGTCAAAGCCGGCGTGATTCCGGCTCTGCGCCGGGGCGCCATTCCGGGTTCGGAAAGGTGGTTTGTGGCCGAGATGACGCCGGGCACCCATCCGCTGGAGGAGTTGGAACAGGCCCTGTGGCCGGTGGCGGTCGAGCCGCCGCCCAGTCTCGTCGAGCCCATGCTGCGCGATCCAGGCGGCATGTTGCGCACCATCCGCCGCATCCTGCCCGATGAAGAAGGCGCCAAGCTGTTGCTGGTCATCGATCAATTTGAGGAGTTGTGGAGTTTAGCAAGCCCGGAGAGACGAGCCTATTTCCTCGATAGTCTGCTTGGCCGCGCTCTCTGCGCCCCACAGCCCCCTGCACGTGATTGTCACCCTGCGCGCCGATTTTTATGACCGGCCGCTGCAGGTCCAGCCCCTTGCCGAGTTGATCAAGCAGCAGACCGAAGTGGTGCTGCCGTTGAACCAGGACGAGTTGACCTGGGCGATTCAGGAGCCGGCGCGACGGCTGGGCGTCGAGTATGAGGAGGGCGTGCTCCCGGCCATCGTGACCGAAGTCTACGACCAGCCGGGCACGCTGCCTTTGCTCCAATATGCGCTGACCGAGCTCTTTGATGCGCGCAGCGGCAACCAGATCACGCGCCAGGCCTTTGACGAGGTGGGCGGCGTGTTGCGCGCCCTGCCGCGCCGCGCCGATGAGATCTACGAGAACCTCTCCCCGTCCGAGCAAGTGGCCGCGCGACAGCTCTTTCTGCGTCTGGTCACGCTGGGGGAAGGGGTTGAGGATACGCGCCGTCGCGTACGGCTCTCGGAATTGGAAACGCTTGATCTGGAAAATGACCAGAGTACCAGTGGCCAATCGTCTCTGATCCAAATCATTGATCAGTTCGGAACGGCACGTCTACTGACCTTTGACCACGATCCACTGACTCGACAGCCGACGGTCGAGGTGGCCCACGAAGCCCTGCTGCGTGAATGGGGGCGTCTGCGCACCTGGCTCGAAGAGAGCCGCGACGATGTACGCCTGCAGCGCCTGCTGGCAGCGGCGGCTGCGGAATGGCAGCTGGCCGGCAACGAGCCGGGCTATCTGCTGCATGGGGCGCGCCTGGATCAATTTGCGCAATGGGCCGATGACACGACCGTGGCTTTGACGGCGGATGAGCGTGCCTTCCTGACGGCCAGCGTTGACGCCCGGCAACAGCGCCAGGCTGAAGAAGCGGCTCGTCAACAGCGTGAGCTGGAGACCGCGCAACAGCTGGCCGCAACCGAACACCAGCGCGCCGAGGAACAGGCGACTGCCGCGCACAATCTGCGCCGCCGTGCCTACTATCTGGGTGCGGCCCTGGCCGCGGCCGCGCTGCTGGCGCTCATCGCCCTCTTTGCCGGTGTCCAGGCAAATAACAATGCGCAGACGGCCGTTGCCGAAACTGAGCAACGGGCCACCGCCCAGGCCCAGGCCGAACTTGAAAGTCAACGAGCGGATACGGAACGAGATGCGGCAGTTAGCGCCCAGGCCACGGCCGTGGCTGAAGGCGTACGCGCCGATGAACAGCGAGATGCTGCGCTGGCGGCAGGAGTTGAGGCTGACGAGGCACGGGTACTGGCCGAAGAACAAGCCAAGGTCGCCTTCTCCCGCGAGCTGGCAGCTGAAGCAGTCAACAATCTAGATCAAGAGCCGGAACGAAGCGTACTGCTAGCGCTGCAAGCGCTCAAAACAACCCATACCCAAGAGGCAGAAGAAGCTTTACATCGCGCGCTTCCCGATCTTAGGCTCCTGCACACCATGGCTGGTCATGAGGAGGGTGTAATCGACCTGGCTTACAGCCCCGACGGTTCCCGCCTGGTGTCTGCGAGTTTTGATAGCACGGTCCGGGTCTGGGACAATGCGACTGGTCAGGAATTGCTGCTGTTGTCCGAGCCTGAAGAAGAATTTAATAGAGGGCGATACACGAGCGTGGCCTATAGCAACGATGGCTCCTATTTTGTGACAGCTGGTTGGGATGGTACGGCGAGAGTTTGGGATGGCGCCAGCGGCGAACTATTGACTACCTATATAGGACATCGTGATATTCCGAGACTCGATGATCCAGATAGTCCTAACTGGATCATTGGCCTGGAGGTGAGTCCGGATAGCAAAACCATTGCGACGAGCGATCGAGCCGGGCTGGTTAAGCTGTGGGATGCGGCCACTGGAGCTGAATTAAAGACCTTAGACTTGAGTGAAACAGCACCAAATCATTGGAACATACGGTTCAGCCCCGACGGGTTGCACTTAATTGTCCTGGGAGATGATCCGAATGAGAGTTATTCGACCATCCAAATGATCGAGATTGACTCTGGTTCTGAGCTGATGGCAATTGAAGAAAATATCAATAGTGTAGCTGTCAGTCCAGATTGGTCCCGGTTAATATTTACCGAAGAATATGGAAATGTCGTGCACTTGTGGGATCTTGATGCCAAGGTGGAAATAGCTCGTTATGCAACAGGTCAAGTTAGCAACTTGGCATTCAGCCCGGATGGTTCGATGTTTGCTTCTCTAGCCAGTGATAATGACACTATTCAATTATGGGAGACTGAAACAGGTGCCGAGGTAATGGCGATACCCACTTCCCAAGGCTCTGTGGTAAAGATCGTTTTTAGTCCAGATGATGCCAGTCTGGGAACAATTGGCTATGATCGTCTCTTGAAAGTTTGGGATATCACGCCTGACCACGAACGCATGACGGTTCAACCATTCGGTGAGGGTGACTCGCCGAGGGTTGGTAGTATCAGGTTCAACCGAGGCGGAACCATACTGGCTGCCGGTGGCGTAGCTGGTGGGGTTTCGTTATGGGATCCGACCACGGGAGAAAATCTACTCACACTGGAGGGTCATGACGATTGGGTTGGCGGTTTAGGGTTTAGCCCCGATGGTGATCGCTTGGCCAGCGGCAGTGATGACGCCCTTGTTAAGGTGTGGGATACCACAACGGGTGAACTACTGCTGACGCTAACAGGCCATGAGGATTGGGTCAACGACATAGCCTACAGCCCCGATGGATCTACGATTGCCAGCATTGGCAATGATGGCCAATCTTTCGTATGGGACGCCGCAACTAGTGAAATTTTACATCAATTGCCAATACCGGCAGAAGGCTGGGGAATCGCCTACAGTCCAGACAGCACGCTTTTAGCCACTGGATCCCTCTGGAACCCAGAAAACACAGAGAATGTTACTATCTGGGATGTCGCGACCGGGGAAGCAGTGAGAGTCATTAATAATAAAGAAGGTGCTGATGGACTTCTCTTTTCAAATGATGGATCGTTGTTGATATCTGGGGGAGTAGACGGCTTTGTGAGGATCTGGGAGGTAGAGACCGGGCAACTGCTGCAAGAGATAGAGGCGGATAATAGCGTAATCCATGGAGAGAGCCTCAGTCCAGATGGGACAATCCTGGCCACGGCTGCTGCGGGCAGTGATGTGCGCTTGTGGGATCTTCAGAATGGGGAGCGTTTGCTTACCCTGGATGGGTCTGAGGAAGGTATTCAACTGGTAGAATTTACAGCGGATGGCAAGCAATTAGTAACATCTGGCGGTCAGAGCGGTTTCATGCGTTTCCTCGTACTGTCTGTGGATGAATTGGTCGATATTGCCGAATCCCGCTTGACACGCGCATTGTCGGAAGAGGAGTGTCAGGAGTATTTGCATATGGACAGTTGTCCATCTGAATAACATTGGCTTTGTGCGTATTTTCGATTGCAGATGGATTGATGACGGTGTGGCGTTTTTGCTAATGGTTTTGACTGTTTGAAAACGGTTGATGTGGATACTGCCTCTATGAAGTGACAAGCGTCACCTTTACACCAGACGCAAGCAGTATCGCATCCTGCCGCTGTGTGATGCCGGTGGCGTTGTGCCT
>CAWEEJ010000100.1:0-17498 GCA_963807905.1 uncultured Chloroflexia bacterium
GCCTACGGATCGTTTCTGTTGGGGTTTATTGCGGCAGCGTCAAGCTGAATGGATGTGCGGGGTAGAAAAATAGCGTCCGTCCACACCGGCCGCGACCGACTCAGGGATGGACTGCGGTGTCCGCTTTGCCCAATTCTACCATTTTCACGTTGAAATGAGTACAGTAATTTTTTGGCCGGTCGTCGCCAACTCGTGAATTCTTGGCCTGGCGTCAGCATCGCCAACTAAATGCGGGATGGAGAGTCGAACGGTCGGTTGGTATGGGGCAACCTGCCATGATACACTGAGAACAAAGCGCAATATATAAAACTTCGCAATGACGCAAAGGAAATTGTTATGACTGCAGAATTGATCGATGGCAAGGAGATTGCCGCCACCATCCGTCAAGAAATCGCCGCCGAAGTCGCGGAGATGAAAGATGCCACCGGTCGGGTCCCTGGCTTGGCCACCGTCTTGGTGGGCGCTCGTACGGATTCGGCCACATACGTGCGCATGAAGAAGCGGGCGTGCGAGGAAGTCGGCATCACTTCATTCAGCCATGACTTGCCGGTCGATATCTCCCAAGAGGATCTGCTGCAAGTGGTCAGCGACTTGAACGCCAATCCTGCCGTCCATGGGATCCTCGTACAATTGCCCCTGCCCGACCACATCGACGATGAAACAGTGCTGGGCGCGATCAGTCTGGAAAAGGACGTGGACGGATTCCATCCCCTCAACATCGGTCGTCTCTCCATGAAGCGGCGCGATCCGCTTTTCGTGCCCTGTACGCCAAAAGGCTGTATCGAACTCCTCGACCGCACCGGCGTTGAGATCGAAGGCAAGCGCGCCGTGGTGCTGGGCCGCAGCAACATCGTCGGCCTGCCCGTCGCCATGCTCTTGCTTCACCGCAACGCCACGGTGACCATCTGTCACTCGCGCACCACGGACCTGCCCGGTGTCGTACGCGAAGCCGACATCCTCATCGCCGCGGTTGGACGCGCCGAGATGGTCAAAGGTGATTGGATTCAGCCGGGCGCTGTCGTGATCGACGTCGGCGTCAATGCCGTCGACGATTCGAGCAAGAAGAAGGGGTATCGTCTGGTGGGCGATGTGGACTTTGAGGAGGCCATGGAGGTTGCCGGCGCGATCACGCCCGTGCCGGGCGGCGTTGGCCCCATGACCATCGCTATGCTGCTGCGCAACACCATGGATAGCGCCAAGCGCACCGAAGGACTTCTCTAGCGCAAGACTTGTCAGTCACAGGGCGCTCTGCTACACTTCGGCCCATCAAATGCATCGATGTTTTTGCGACCTGTCAGCGTAGACTGGTGCTGTCGATCCGACCTGGTGAAAACCACAGCGGCGACGTGTTGCACTGTCATAACGCAACATGTCGCCGCTTTTATTGGCTACGGTTCGTACGGTTAGATTCGCCCAATGGATAAACACGTTCACAGCATTCCCGGCATTACTGAAGCTGATATCGAAACGCTGCGCAAGGTTGAGGCGGGCCTGGCCCTCACTGCCGATGTGAGCCGAGCTGACGTTATGCTCTGCTGCCTGCTGGATAAGGATCAGGCCCTGGTCGCGCGCCACGTCTTGCCCGAGTCAACGCCCTCCCTCTACCGGCGGGACATCACCGGCCGTATTCTGCATCCCGACGAGCATCAGCAGATCTTCCGCACGCTACGCAGTGGCAGCGGCGGGCGGAGCCAGCGCGAGATTTTGAGCAATGGCGCTCCGATCATCCAGGACGTCTATCCGATTGTCACTGCAGACAAGCGGGTGATTGGCGCGCTCGTCTTTGAGACGAACATGGTGGCCCACGAGCGCCATCGCCGGCGCAATCGCAGCTTTCGCCAGGCCGTGCGCTGGCTGCAGGAGATGTGCATCAGCGGTGAATTGGCCAACACGACCAACTTGAGCCGCTTCAACGAATATGACGGCGTCTATCTGGTCGATTCCCAACGCAATGTCGCCTATATGAGTGGGATCGCCGCCGATCTCTATCGTTCAATTGGCGTCCTCTCCGACATCCGCGAGCAGCCGGTCGACACGTTGGAACCCATGGATGGCGAGCTGGTCGAGCAGGCTTTTCAGACGCGGGAGCCAAACGAGGTGCGCCGCGAGTCAAATGATGGGCGTATCTGGATCCGCACCGTGATCCCCCTCAAGTCCGAGCCGGTGACCTGGCAGAACTACTGGCAGAACTGGTCCTGGTCTAGCGCCATGTCGCGCAACGAGGTGGAAGAGGTGGACGCGGTCCTTGTTCTGCTGCGCAACACGACCGAGGCGGTGCAGAAGCAGCGCGAGCTCAACGTCAAATCAGCCATGATTCAGGAAGTTCATCATCGGGTCAAGAACAACCTGCAGATCATTGCCGCCATGATGCGCATCCAGGCGCGCCGTTGCGAGACCGATGAAGCGCGTCAGGTCCTGGGCGAGGCGGTCAACCGCATCCTGAGCATGTCGGTGATCCACGAATTTCTCAGCCAGGATGAACATCGGCCTATCAACATCCGCGAAGTCTGTCAGCGCATCTCGGCCCAGGTCAACCAGGTGGCGACCGGGCCGGATCAGCAGATCGAGTTTGTGGTCGACGGTCCCAGCATCCGCCTGCCGGCCGGACAGGCGACGCCCACGGCCATGGTGGTCAACGAATTGCTGCTCAACACGCTGGAGCATGGCATTGGCGAACGCAAGACGGGCCGCATCACCATCGAGCTGACTGACCTGGGCGGCGCGGTGCGCATTGTGGTGGCCGACGACGGCGAAGGCGTGCCGTCCGATTTCGATATCAGCCAGAGCGAAAGCCTGGGGCTGCAGATCGTGCGTACGCTGGCAACTGATGACCTGAAGGGCGAAGTGATCATTCGCAGCGCGCTGGCGACGACCAATAACCATACTGCGCCTGATCGCCATCGTGGCACCGAGGCGATCGTCACCTTTCCCAAGCGGACGATCAACTGACGACGCGACAGCGTTGATGAAAGCTGTAGGCGGTCCGTCCGTCTGGTTTTTTTTTGCAGATTGCCAAGCCTTGCATACAATTAGTAGATTGCCAGGGTCCTAAGACCCGAGATACTCGATCTTTTTTGAGATCAACGCTCGTGTGAAGGAGAAACGCTGTGGAGCGAACGCGTGTCATCATAGCCGATGACGAGTCCCTTATCCGCATGGATTTGCGTGAAATGCTGACCGATCTGGGCTACCTAGTCGTCGGCGAGATCGGCGACGGACGCAGCGCGGTCAACCTGGCGCGTGAGCTGCGGCCGGATATCGTCATTATGGACATCAAGATGCCCGATATGGATGGCATTGAGGCCGCCGAGATTCTGACCAATGAACGCGTCGCCCCTGTGCTCCTGCTGAGCGCCTACAGTCAGCAAGAGTTGGTTCAGCGCGCGCGCAAGGCAGGCGTGGCCGGCTACATCGTCAAGCCCTTCCGCGAGAGCGACCTGACGCCGGCGATCGAAGTCGCGCTGGCCCGCTTTAGCGAATTCCGGGCCATGGAGCGCGAGGTCGACAACCTGGAAGATGCGCTGGAGACCCGCAAATTGGTCGACCGGGCCAAGGGCATTCTCATGGATACCCAGGGGCTGAATGAGACCGAGGCATTCCGTAAGATTCAGAAAATGAGCATGAATAATCGCAAACCGATGCGTCAGGTGGCTGAGGCCATCATCTTGGCCCATCAGGTAAGCGAATAGACGTCGGGTTTGCACGTTGACGCCGAAGCCTTCGCTTGACGCGGCGGTTGCGGCAAATGCACTGACGAAAGCGTTGAAGAAATTACTGTGCGTCTATCAATTATTATGCCCGTTTATAATGAGCGGGCGACTTTGGAAGAAATTGTCCGTCGGGTACGTGCTGTCGATCTGACGATCAACCCGGACGGCAGCAATCAGATGTTGGACGGGCCGATCACGCTGGAGCGAGAAATCGTCATCGTTGACGATGGCTCGACGGACGGCACGCGTGATATCTTGTCGGCGTGGAAGGCCGAGCAGCCGGCCGACATGCAGATCATCTACCACGAAGTCAACGGCGGTAAGGGCGCGGCCCTGCGCACGGGGTTCACCCACGCCACGGGCGATGTCGTCATCGTCCAGGATGCCGACCTGGAGTACGATCCCCGCGACTATGTGAAAGTGCTCTTGCCCCTGTTAGAAGGACGTACGCCGGTCGTCTATGGCAGCCGCTTCATGGGCGGCACACGCTCGGCCATGAGCCTGACCCACACGCTGGGCAATAAACTCCTCACCGTGTTGACCAACGTACTTTACGGCACGTCGCTCACCGATATGGAGACGTGCTACAAGTGTTTCCGCCGTGACGTGATCGCCGACGTTGAGCTGCGCAGCCGTCGCTTCGAAATTGAGCCGGAGATCACGGCCAAGGTGCTGAAGCGGGGCTACACGATCTTTGAAGTGCCCATCAGCTACAACGGGCGCGAATTCCACGAAGGCAAAAAGATCACCTGGCGCGACGGCTTTGTGGCCGTGCGCACGTTGATCAAGTATCGTTTTGTCGACTAACGCGTTCGCTGCTTCGCCATACATCTCGTACTTTACCCACGTGCCGGCCCGGCGCCTGATCGCCCTCCTGACGCTTGTGGGCTTTGGCCTGCGTCTGGTGCTCCTGGATCGATTTCCCCTCCGCGAAGATGAAGCCGTCTACGGCTACTGGGCCCTTCACGCCTGGTTCGAAGATCCCAACTTTCTCACCGTCTGGCCCGATAAGCCGCCCCTTTTTCTGTGGGCGCTGGCGGCCGCGCTGCGCGCCTTCGGGACCGACGCGGCCGGCGCCCGTCTGCTAAACATCGGGCTGAGCACGCTGACGATTCCGGTCGTTGCCGCCACGGCCAGAGCGCTGTGGGGCGAGCGAGCGGGTCTGCTCGGTGCGCTGGCGATGGCGCTCAGTCCCTTTGCGATCGGCTTCGCCCCCACCGCTTTTACGGACCCCATGCTTGTTTTGGCGGGCAGCCTTGCCTTGCTGCTGGCGCTGCGCGGACAAAGCTTTTGGGCGGGGCTTTGGTTGGGCGTCGCCATCATGACCAAGCAGCAGGGGATGCTGTACGTCCCCCTGATCGCTGGCGCACTGATGCTGGTGCCGCGCGCGTCGGCACGACCGTTAGGCGTTGCGGTGCTGCGCTTTTTGGGCGGGCTGCTGCTTGTCGTGCTGCCGCTGCTCTACTGGGACAGCTTGCGTTGGGCCGTTGCGCCCTCGCCGTGGGACTTGGGCGTGCGCAACTACGGTACGCTCGCCCTGGCTCCGCCCGCGCTGTGGCCGGCGCGTCTGGCTGCGTGGCTGCCGCTCTTGTGGGAACTGGCCGCTAGCTGGGCCGTCTGGCTGGGCTTGGGCCTACTTTGGCTGCTCGGCCACATGGGGGGGCACGCAACGACGACCGTCACGCCGCGCCATGTCGCCATGATCGAGGGGCGCCCGGCGCGCCAACTGGCGTCGACTATGCCCGCGCTTGGCGCACGGCCCCAGGCGCTGATGTGGGCATGGCCGCAATCCTGGACATGGGTCCGGCTCTGGAGCGCCGGGTTTATTGCACTGCATGTTGTCTCCACGGTGGCCATCTGGGACCGCTATCTGCTGCCGCTCACGCCAATCCTTGCACTGCTCACAGCCAAGCTGCTCGACGATGCATTGGGCCGGCGTCTCGCGCGTGAGCAGGTGCCGGTCGTGCTGATCGCGCTCTTGCTTCTATTGCCGCCGGCGTGGAGCGCGGCGCAGGGTAGTCGCCCCGTGGGGGGGGATCGCGGCGCTTACGCCGGTTACGATCAGGCGCTCGCATGGCTGGATCAGGAAGTGACCGCCACAGGGGCGCCGCGCGCCGTGCTCTATCATCAGAGCCTGGGGTGGCATCATCAGTTCTACCTCTACGACCAGCTGCGTAGCGGGCAGTACGAGCTGCGCTGGTTTCCATCGGCCGTTTATCTGGCCGATAATGCCGCCAAGACGCCGGCGCGTCCACTCTACATCATCCAGCCGGAATGGGCGCGGCCGCGCGATCTCGATGCCCACTTGCGCATGCGCGGCGTTACGCCGGCCCCTCGCTTCCGCGCCGGCACGATGACCGTCTACGAGCTGCAGCGCGCGCCCGAACCTTACTGTGTCTGGTGCCTTTCCCGACCCGACCACAATTGACAATTGCCGATTGCCGATTGACAATTGTTATGATTCTGATTCACACCTTTTGTCATTGAGGAATCGCCTGTGTACACACGTCTTGAAGAACGACTCCAACGACTGCACGACGCGCATTGTGCGCCGCTTCTGCGAGCAGGACGCAAGGGCCTTGAGCGCGAGAGCCTGCGCGTGACGCCGGACAACAAGCTCTCGCAGCGCCCCCATCCAGCCGGGCTCGGCTCACCGCTGACCCATCCCTATATCACCACCGACTATTCAGAGGCCCAGCTCGAGTTCGTCACGCCGCCCTTTGCCGACATGCGTGACGTGCTCAACTTTCAGCATGACATTCACGCCTTTACCTACGCCAGAATGGAGGAAGAAACGCTCTGGTCATCCTCCATGCCCTGTATCGTCCATGGCGAGAGCAGCGTGCCCATTGCCCAGTTCGGCCCCTCCAATGCCGGCCAATTCAAGCATGTCTATCGCCGGGGACTGGAGGCGCGTTACCGGCGCATCATGCAGATCATCAGCGGCGTGCACTATAACTATTCCGTGCCCGAAGCCTTCTGGCCCGTCTACCAGATTCAGGAGCGCGATACGCAGCCCCTGGCCGACTTTGTGACCGAGGCCTACTTTGGCATGGTGCGTAACATTCAGCGTTTCGATTGGTTCATCACCTATCTCTTTGGCTGTTCGCCCGCACTCTGCAAGTCCTTTATGGATGGTCTGCCCAGCGCGTTCGCAGAGTTTGACCGCCATACCTTTTTTGAGGAGTACGCCACCTCCTTGCGTATGAGCGACATCGGCTACAAGAACCAGGCCGCGTCGCTGCTGCGCGTCTCTCACGATACGCTCGACGGTTACGTGCAGAGCCTTTGGCGGGCGACGGAGATACCGTACGCTCCGTACGCCGAGATGGGCGTCGTCGTTGACGGCGTCTATCGCCAGCTCAACGCCAATATCCTGCAGATCGAAAATGAATTCTATGGGTCGGTTCGTCCCAAGCAGGTGCCCCAGCCGGGCGAGCGACCGCTGGTGGCGCTGGCCAACCGCGGCGTCGGCTACCTGGAGTTGCGCTCGCTGGACGTCAACGCCTTCCATCCGCTGGGCGTCTACGCCGACCAACTCTACTTCTTGGAAGCGTTCATGCTCTTCTGCCTGCTTCACGACAGTCCGCCCCACGACGTGCAGGGAGAGCGCACCAATGCCGAGAATCAGACCCGCGTCGCGCACCAGGGGCGCCGGCCTGGTCTGGAACTGTTGCGCAATGAGACGACCATCTCTCTGCACGAGTGGGCTCTGCTGACGCTGGATCGCATTGCGATGCTGGCGGACGTGCTCGACGCTGATGATCCGGCCAAGCCTTACAGCCGTGCAGTCGCCGCCCAACGCGCCGCGGTCGAGGAGCCCGATCTGACGCCCTCGGCCCACGTGCTGCGCGAAATGCGGGAAAACAGAGAGACCTTTTATGAATTCGCCCGTCGTCAATCGGAGCAGCATAAGCATTATTTTAATAAACATCCAGCCTCTACGTTCCGCATGGCGGAATTAGACGAAGTGGCCGTGGAGAGTTGGCAGCGCCAGGCTGAGCTGGAGGAGTCCGAAACAGGAACATTTGAGGACTATCTGGACGCCTACTTCTCGCAAAGGCCTGCCCTACGGGGGACTGAGGCACAGCGTGAGAACGAAACAACCGCCGAGGAACAGTGCGCGTAGACCAGGTCGCACGTAGAAAGATCGAGCGTCGAACAGTGGCCGTCCATTTGGGGGCGGCCCTTTTGCTATTGGGCTTCGTTCTGGCGCTCTACGCGCGCCTGCTCTTTACAAATCGGGTATTGGCCAGCGGCGATATTCTGCACTACTTTTACCCCTATCGAGACTATGCCGCCGCGGCCTTCCGCGAGGGGCGCATCCCGTTCTGGAATCCGTTTATCTTTATGGGTGCGCCCTTTCTGGCCAATCCGCAACCGGGTGTCCTCTATCCACTGCACTGGCCGCTGAGCTGGCTCACCGTCACCAAGCAGATCTACTGGAGCGCGGCCCTGCACACGTGGCTCTTGGGGCTGGGCGGCTACGCGCTGCTGCGGCGCTGGGGCTACGGACCCGTGCCGGCGCTCGTCTGCGGCCTCGTTCTGAGCGGCGGCGGCTTTGTGGGCGGCTTGATCGGTCACATCAATCAACTCAATGGCGCGGCGTGGTTGCCGTGGGTGATTCTGACGCTGGAGCAGGGCTGGCCCCGGCAAAATGACTCCACGGAGGCGGCAGGCGTGCCGATCCCCTGGCCGCGTCTGCTCACGGCGACGGCGTTCTTTGGGCTGCTGGTCGGCCTGATGCTGCTGGCGGGCCATACCCAAACGCTCTACATCAACCTCTTTGGCGCGGGCGTCTGGCTGGTCTGGCCGCTGATCTCGCTGGACACCTTTCGCCGGCCCCTGCTGGTGCTGCGCGCCGTTGCACCCCTTGCCGTTATCTATTTTGGCGGCGTGTTGCTCGGTCTTTTGCTGGCCGCGCCGCAGCTGCTGCCCACGCTTGAACTGAGCGGCCTGGGCCTGCGCTCCGGCGGCCTGAGCTACGGCGAGGCCAGCAGCTTCAGCCTCAAGCCGCTGCATCTGCTCTGGACGCTGCTGCCTTCCTATGGCCTGGCCGACTTGAGCGTTGTCTTCGATACCCTCGGCTACACGGAGTTCGTCGCCTACGTCGGCGTCATCGGCCTGGTTTTGGCCGGCGTCGGCGCCTGGCAGGGACGGGGGCGCGCCCACTCTTTTGGCCTGCTCTTTGCGCTGCTGGGTCTCTTCCTGGCCGCTGGACGCTGGAATCCGGTCTACTACTTGCTCTACGAGCTCGTTCCCGGCTTTGATCTCTTTCGAGCGCCGGCGCGTTGGATGATGCTCTACACCCTGGGCATGGCCGTGCTGGCGGCGATCGGCGCGGCTGCCATCGGGCGCCGGCTAAGCGGCCGCGGACTGGCGCCGGTGGCGATCGCCGCCCTGCTCTTGCTGCCCCTTGCGGCGGAACTGTTATTGGCTGCCAGGGCGCTCCCCCACACCCAAACGACTGCGCCCGAGGCGGTCTATGATCTGCGCACGGCGCCGGCCCATCTGCTTACGGACCCGCTGCGCGCCATTGATCCGGCGGCGGCCGGACGGTTTCTCAGCATGAGTACGCTCACCTTTGATCCGGGTGATATGGACGACTATTACCGGATCTTTGCCGAGGGCGAGGGGGCTACGCTGGATGATAAGGCCTTCGAGCAGTTGGTGATTGCCCAAAAATCACAGGAAATCCTGGCGCCGAATCTGCCCATGTTCTGGCGCGTGCCCGCTGTGGACGGCTTTGATGGCGGCGTCTTGCCCTTGCAGCGCTATCTCCGCACGCTCACGCTCTTTATCCCGCCCGCTGAACTCGTGCCCGACGGCCGCCTGCGCGAACAGCTGACACAGATGCCGCGGAGCGAGCTGTTGGCGCTCTTCAACGTGGCCTACGTCATCACCGACAAGGTGCGTGATCTCTGGGTGGATGACGTCTACTATGATCGCCAGATCGGCGCGCGCCTGAGTCCTGCCCTGCCGCTGATCCACGTTGACGTCCCCCAGCCATTTGAGGCGACCCACGTGGGCATCATCGGCTTTGTTGATGGCAGCGCCGATGCGCTGGCAGCTTTGGCGACGGGCAATCGCCCGGTGGCTCGACTCGACGTCGTGGTCGACGACGCTGTGGTCGACGGCGGGGTGGGCGAAGAAATGACGCTGGTCGCCGGCGGCGCGCCCGGTGCGCACTTCGCCGCCCCGACGCTCGACAGCCCTCTGGCCGCCGCGAGCGATGCCCAGATTGCCTATCAAGACGTGGACGGCGGCAGGCAGGAGTATCTCGCCCGCTTTGCTCTGGCCGGACCGGTCACACCGGAAGCGCTGACGATCACCCGACTCGCCGATGAGTTGGACGTGGTCATTCAGGCCGTCACGCTGATCGATGAGCGAAGCGGCGCGTTCCGGGCGCTGCTGCCCTCGGACCGGGGCGAGTTCGAGCTGGTTCACAGCGGTGACGTGAAGATTTACGCCGATCGCGACGGTGCGCCTCGGGCGACGATGGCCTTTGATTGGCAGGAAGTCGTCGCGGCAGAAGATGCGCTGGCCTACCTTCAGGATCAAGCCGGCGCAGCGCTGGCGCGGCCTGCTGTGGAGGGCGCCCTGCCGGCCGGTTTTCAGCCGACGCCCGGCGCCCAGGGAAGCGCTGAAATCGTCGCCTATGCACCGGAGCAGGTTGAAATCCGCACAAAGAGTGACGCCCCGGGTTTGCTGGTTCTGGCCGATAGCCATTATCCCGGCTGGACCGCGCTGGTAGATGGCGAGCCGGCGCCTCTGCTGGCGACAAACTATCTGTTTCGGGGCGTGCCCGTACCTGCCGGCGAACACAGCGTGGTGATGCATTATCGTTCCGCCGGCTGGGAGCGGGGGCTGCTCGTGGCCCTGTTTGGCCTGCTCCTCACGCTGCTGTTGCTCATGGTGGGTGTGACTCGTGCAAGACGGGCGGCCGCAAGCCCAGATTCGGGGAAGATAGGCCGCTGATCGCGCTGATCTGGCGGACCGCCCAGGCATGAATGCCGTGACTAGACGTGCTGCGCCCGCTCCTGGACCAGGTGCGCGAGCAGCAAACCGGCGACGCGAAGGAACTCATTGGTACACAACAACGGATGGAGAAAGGAACGGATACAACAGTCGTCTTGTCGACAACGCGTGTGGTGATCAAGCACAGTGCACTATCGGTTCTTTTCGGGGAGCCCCCTGGGCCCCGTTGTTGTGTACCAATGAATCTCGACTGTGCGAAGCTGAGATTCCTCTTCCCGCCGGTCATGGCGCTTTGCGCCCACTACGTGAAGGGAATGACAAATCGTGAACTGCGGAGTTGAGATTGGGAATCCCGGGCAGGCGGCGCGCTGATTCGATTGGCCGTCGGCGGTGATGTATAATCACTCTGCCGGAGGCTCCAGGCAGGGAGACGCCCTGTCTCTACGTAATGGGCATGGAATCGTATGACGCTTTTTAATCGTATCGTGGCCGCTCTCTTGTGGCTGCTGCTGCTTGTCGTGATCTTCTATGTGGCTGTCTCGCCCTTTCGGGCGCTGACCCAGGGGCAGAGCTTTCTGATCGAGTGGCAGACGCTTCTGTCCACATGGAAAAGCGAGAGCAGCGCAAACTTTGTCGTGGGCCAGATCGCAACCGTACTGGCCGCACTGGTCGTCTTTGGCAGCCTCTTCGTCGCCGAGATCTGGACCGGCCGCCGGCGCGGCGTACGTGTGCGCACCGGCGAAGGTAGTTCGGTCGAACTGGACACTGATAGCATTGGCCGGCGCCTGGTCTGGCATCTGGACCAGTTGGCGGAAGTGATCAATGTGATCCCCAACGTGAAGTCGCGGGGCAACTCCGTTGATATCAAGCTTGAAGTTGAGACTGCGCCGGATGTGGACGTGCCGATGAAGACCGATGAGGTGGTGAACGTGACACGCGACATCATCGAACAGGACATGGGCCTCAAGCTGAGCAAGCTGGACGTTCACATGCGCTATGCCCCGTATGACCCGGAGTGGAGCTAAGCCAGCATGAATTTTCGAGACTTTCTGCGCACCCTTATCGACAGTCTACGCGCCTTGTGGCAGTCCGCGTTTTCCGCCGGATCTGGTTCGACTGCCGTGCCGGGCGAGCAGCCTGCGCCACCGTCACCGCTTGCGGCGCCAGCACATCGGCCGATCGCGACGGATGATCTGACGGCTGAGCCAGTCCGCACCTTTGCGGCCGACGTGCCGAACTATGGCGGCGAGGTCAGTATCAGCATTGGCGAGCGCGTCGAACCCACAGAACAAGGGGACGCCGCCAACGGGACTGATGCTGATTCTGACGAAATGCCCGTTGATCTTGATGAAAGCATGGGCGATCAGGCAAGCGATGACCATGACGCTCCCTCGGAAGAAGCGGGAGCGATCGAAGGTGCAGACGTTGATGGTGTGACAAACGATCCTGCGGAAGATGTTGAGGCCACGGCGGATGTCGATATCACGGTAGACGAAGCAGGCGTGCCGGTCATGGTGCAGGCTCCGCTGGAGATCGCAGACGAGGACGACCCGCTGGCAGCCGAAATCATGGTGGAGTCCTACGGGCGGCGCATGGGGTTGAGCCAGTTGATCGAGAGCCTGCTCTTTGTCAGCGACGAGCCGGTCGATTCAGTCCAGCTCGCCAAGGCATTGGCTGTCTCCCTGGAAGCGGTCGAAGCCAGCGTGCAGCGTCTTGATAAGCTCTACCAGACGACCAACCGCGGATTGCGGTTGCAAACGCGTGAGGGCCGCCATTCGCTGGTCACCGCGCCGGAATGCGCCGGTGCGATTGAGGACTTCCTCAACCTGGACCTGACGACCAAGCTCAGCGGCCCTGCCCTGGAAACGCTCGCCGTCATCGCCTATCGCCAGCCGGTTACGCGTATTCAAGTCGAAGCCGTGCGCGGCGTTGACTGCTCGGGCGTGCTTCGTTCCATGACCCAGCGCGGGCTAATTGAAGAAGTGGGGCGTCTGGAGACCGTGGGGCGTCCGATCCTCTATGGCGTGACCGACCTGTTTATGCAGCATTTTGGACTGCTGGAGTTGACCGAGCTGCCGCCCCTGGCTACCGAAGATGAGGACATGCTCTGGGCGGCGACCCAACTGGCCGAGTTGGAAGGCGGGATGGAGTTTGCAGCGCTGGCAGATAGCGGCGCGGAAGCAAGCGGCGCCGAAGCAAGCGACATAGAAGCGGAAGTCACCGATTCGGATGCAGAGACCGGCGCCGAAAACGAGGCCGACACAGCGCAAGGATCCGCCGGCTAGCAGGCTGTCGGAGATGATATGAATAGGCCGCTGACGGAAGGCAAGGCCTGTCTTCGGCCCCTTGCCCTCCCCTCAATCCTGGACTTACCTTTACCCACATCTTGATCGTACACAACAACGGGGAGCCCACTGGGCCCCGCTGTTGTATACCCACCGGCTCACGCCGCAATCTGTCGAGCTCCTTACGCCGCCCTGTACCAGGGCCTGCGTAACGCCTCCCATCACGCTCGCATTAGCCGGGAGACTAATTGCCGGCAGTCGCAACCGGAATGGTCGACAGCGGTACGGAGAATTCTCCGGTCACGTCAGCGTACGGATCCAACGTGACCGGATCATAAACCACGGCGATCAGCGCATAGTCACCAGGCTGCGCATCATCCGGTAGCGTCAGCGCAAAGCGCATTTCCTCGGTCAATTCAGCATCCTGTTGCGCCACGACCGTTCCCGCCTCATCCTGCAAACGCAACGACAACTTGAACGCACCGGCTGTCGCGCCTGCGGCCGTCATCTCAATGATGAAGGGCCGGCCCGGCGTCAGTCGCGGCGGGTGCCGCAACCGCGTGATTTCCACATCGGGCCAAACGGCATCGACGGGCACATCGGCCGGCTGCTGCACGGTAAGTTGCGCCAGCTCATACTCTTCAACCTCCGCCGGCACGCCATCCGTCTTCTCCGCGCGGATGGGCACGATTTCGTCTGTCGCCGGGTCGCGCATGGTCAGGCGCAGCGCGTAGCGCCCCCGTTCCGCGGTGGGCGGGATGGCGATCTCGTAGGGATCCTGCCAAATCTCATCGAGCGGCCAGGAGGAGGTCTGTACGCCGGCCGGTGGCCGGACTTCCTGCCAGAGTTCCGTGCCATCAGCGCCGACCAGCCGCAAACGCACCTCATAATCGGCCGCAACCGGCGCAATCTTCTCGAGAAAGAGCGTCACGGCTGCATCATCGCCGGGCAGCACCGACGGGTTGGAGATCTGGTGCGCCACCAGGCGAAAGGCCGGGCCCAGCGCGGCCGCACTGTCGGTGGAGATCCCGGTAAATGAGGGCGGCGGCACGTCGCGCTGATCATAGATGCGGGCCATGGTCAGTCCGTTCAGAGTGACGGTATGCACAGGCTCCAGCGACTCATAGTATTGCGTCGCCTCACGCGAGGGGATTTCACGCTGCCACTGGTTGCTGTACGCAACGGCGTAGTCGGCCAGCCAGAAATCTCCGTCGGAATAGGGCAAGACTCGCTTGTCTGTGGTCAGAAAATACGACAGCGGCCCATCGTTGTACCAGGATGCAACGCGCATCGTCGCCGCATCCGGCTGCTGGTTCAGCCACGCTGCCGCAACGTCCAGCCCGTCTCCCCATCCCACCAGCATCACGTCCGAGACGCTGTCCCGCTCGCCGACTACGGCGACGGCAAGCGGGTTGTAGTAGGTCAGGTAGTAGGGCGCGTGACGGATGCCCAGCCAGCCGTGGGCCAGGAAGAGCGCGATGAGCAGCACAACGCCCGCGCTGCCCAGGCGCGCAACGTCTTGCCCTTGTGCCTGCTGCCGATCGCGATGAGGGCGCAGGCGACTCGCCGAGCCAACTCGCCAGGCCCAGCCAGCCCAGGGCCGCCACAACGTCCAAGACGAGGAAGGCCGGCAGAAGATAGCGGTCGAATTTTTTGGCCCCCAACGCCATGCCCAGCGTGAAGATCAGCGCAAAGAGAGCGAGCCCGAAGGCACTGGACCGCCGATCGGCACTGTCGAGCGGCCAGCGCTGACGCCAGCCCCAGACCAGCGCAGCCAGCAGACCGAAGAGCGTCATGGGCGTGGTGCGGAAGAAAAAGGCCACGGGATAGAAGAGGAGACCGGGGTCATAGGTCACCTCGCCGCGGAAGTAGTTGGGCAACTCGTGACCCTGGCCATGGACGGTCATCATCTCGACGATGGTGCGCAGCACATCCGGTGCGCTCCGCCACATGACGGGCCAAAGGAGAAAGAAGAGCGCGCCCGCTATCGCCAGCCAGATTGCGTAGCTGCCAAAGAGGGCCAAGAGATCGTTCCGCCCGGCGCGCCGGCGCCGCAAAGTCTCGATCAGCAGCAACAAGCCGGTCGTGGGCAAGACAAAGACCGCGGGGGTTTTGGTCAGCAGCGCCAGACCGGTGGCAACGCCCGAAGCGATGAGGTAGCGTTTTTGCCCTCCCCCGTAGAGCCAGGCCAGGAAGGTCAGCAGCGCCAGGCAGATCAGGCTGGCCAACAGTCCGTCCAGGTGCAGCTGGCGGGAGAGTGCCACGAAGAAAGGGTCCCAGGCCAGATAGAGCACGGCCAGGGCCGCGGCCAGCTCGCCAAAGAGGCGGCGCAGGGGGAAGAAGCCGGCGACGATGGCAATGGCAATCGCCAGCACGATCCAGCGCCGTAGGGCAACCAGGAGTTCGAGCGGCGAAAAGCGTCCGTTTTCGGCCAACCACTCCTCGAGTTGCACATCGGCGATCTGACCCGGCGTCTGCGTGACGTACTCGGGATATTTGCTCCGCCAGCCCAGCGCGCCCAGCCACATCACCGTCACGCCAGGGTGCTCGGTTTGATAGGTCGCGTCGAAGTCCGCTTCGCTCAGGGCCAGATAGAAGTTGGCCGATCGCGCCAGCCACTTACGTTCATCGGGCGTGACAAATTCATCCAGCGAGAGCGCACGCGGCAGCCACGCGGCCAAAAAGAGAAGGCCGAGAATCAGGAGCGTGCGGCCGGCGTGGCGACCGTTTGACTTCGTTTCAACCATGGTTGTCGTTCATTTCGTGTTGCGGCACGGCCAACGCGTGTAGCATGCGGGGCGACCGGACTCACGTGGACCTGCACGGACGTTTGGCGTTGACCCTGCAGGATGTGACCTGCGTTTTGTGCAGCGGACGCCCTTTCCATTATGGCATATCCTCCGGCAGAAGGTGTAAATTCGGGGCGGCATAAGGTTGCAACCCCGGGCCTACCTTTGCGTAGTGATATGGGCAGGCAGCCGTTTGTCTTTTTATTATGACACGTAACGGCCGCGTTGTGCTGCCCGTGTGGCCTCGATGCAGCCGTCAGTAGAAGCGCCTGCTGGTCGGTTGCAGGAGAGGGTGCATCCCACTTGGGGGGCTGCTCTAGAGAAAGTGACTAGTCCGTTCGTGCACCGCCCCTAAATGTGGTATGCGCCCTGCAGGAAAAAATGGGTTGAGTGTCGGCGCAGTTGTTGGTAGAATGTCAGGTGAAGGGCCGAGAGTGGGTGCAAGCCTGACCTGGCGTTCGCTTGACTGATCAATCGGATGTTTCAAATCGGTCCATCCCGTCGTTCCAGAATGGAGAGAACTCATGTCTACCCCATGGCGTTCAGTTTCGCTACTGGCGGTTTTTTTATCTCTGCTTGCCCTGAGCATCGTCTTCACCCCGACGACCCTCGCCCAGGACAAGACGTTGATCTGGGAGCGGTTCGACGTAGATATCGCCGTCAACACGGACGGCTCGTTTGACGTGGTTGAAGATCAAACGATCCGGTTTCTTGACGGTTCTTTCACCTTTGGCTATCGGGAACTCCCGGTGCGCAATTTTGGCTATGCCGACAACTGGTCGCTTACCGATGGCAGCGGCAATGTCTATCGCCAGGCAGCATTTGGCCAGGACCCCTATACTTTCACTATCGATGACAACGGCTACAGCTACGAGATTCGCTGGTACTTTCCGCGCACCGCCGGCGCATCTGAAACCTATACATTGGGCTACACGGTCTACGACGGCCTGCGCTATTACGACGGCGGCGATCAGCTCTGGTGGAAGGCGATCTATGGGGATCGCAGCTTTCCCGTACTGGACGGGCAGGTGCGCGTCTTTGCTCCTGAGGGGGCCGAGATCCAGCAGTATGCGGCTTACGTCAATGGGCGTGATGCAAGCGATGTCGCCACCGCCACCGTGCCCGCTAGCAACGATGCGGTCGTCTTTGACTTGACTCGTGAACTGCGCGCCGGGCAGGATTTTGAGGTGCGCGTCGAGTTTACGCCCGATGTGGCGGCCGGTGCGATCCAGCCCTGGCAGCAGCAGGCCGACGAAGTCGCCGCGGCCCGGGAAGCGGAGCAGGCGTTTCAAGATCGCTGGGGGCCGATCGCTTCCCTCTTCTTCCTTGCCCTGGGCTTCATGCTCATCCTGGGCGGGCCGGCCGCGCTCTACGCACTGTGGTACACCATGGGGCGCGACAAACCTGTTCCCATGGTGGCGGACTACCTGCCCGAACCGCCCGATGACTTGCCGCCCGGCATGGCGGGTACGCTCGTGGATGAAACCGTCGAAATGGACGACATCATTGCGACCCTGGTCGATCTGGCCCGGCGCAAGGCGATCAGCATCACCGAAGTCAAGGAGGACGGCCTCTTTCGCACAGGCTATGACTTTATCTATCGGCGCGAGCGCGACGACACCGAACTGAACGAGTACGAGCAGGAGATCATCAAAGCGCTCTTCGGGAAAAAGGATGAAGTGCGTCTTTCGGAGCTGAAGGAGAAGTTTTACGCCAATATTCCGGCCATTAAGGGT
>CAWEEJ010000101.1:0-8874 GCA_963807905.1 uncultured Chloroflexia bacterium
GTAGACGATGTGCAACTGATCATCTGTTACCCGGAGGGCTATACGCCTGGCCCGCCGACGGTTATCGCGCCACCAATCCAGCCAACCTTCTTCCCAACCCTTGCGCCGCCGGTTCACCCCCAGCCCTGCGCAACGAACGTACATCCCCAGCCCTGTCCAGTGGCGACTGATGTTTTTCAGATCATCACGCCACAGGCTGATGGTGCGATGATTGCTATTCCCGCCGCCACCGTGGCTCCGCCGCCTGTTCAGGATCCGATCATTCAGTTCGCCACCGTGGTCGTGACGGCCACGCCGCCGCAAATGCCCACCGAAACGCCAATGCCGGCGCCGACCAGTACGCCAATGCCGCTACCGACGGAAACGTCCCCACCGTTAGAGGACTTACCGCCACCGCCAACGTTAACGCCGGTGAGCGAGGTGGCGACCGCTGCCCCGATGGAGGAAGTCACTGCGATGGAGGAGATCACTGCGGTGGAGGAAGTCACTGCGGTGGAGGAAGTCGCCGCGCTGCCAGACACGACAGGACCAGCGGATACGAACGGCTGTGTTGAATTGGTACGCAATGGTGAATTCGAAATGGACGGTATTTCGTTCGGAACAGCACGTGCCTGACTGGGCCGTTACGGCTGGCGTGGGTCTGGAACGGGGCGTCCTACATCCAACACGAGGGGGTAGCCAGTCCCTAGGGTGGGGCAGGCAGAGACGACCGCGGTCTCGTCGCTGAGCGGGGCCGAGCAGAGCATTCAACTGCCGGACAACTATGCCAGCATCTTGCTCACGTTCGATTACTACTTGCTGTCTGAGAATCCTGGTGGGCCGACAAATCGCCACACGCTGACGTCTTCTACATGGAATCCGGGCAGCTTGCACGGCGTGTACTCAACGAATCGAGCGATGAGGCCGAGTGGTTACTCAAGGAAGAAGACCTCACAGCCCTCTCCGGTCAGCCTGTGCGCTTACGCTTCACGTGGCGGACAATCGCGCCGGGACCGTGATGTACGTCGACAATGTGTCGATCTTGGCCTGTCAACAGACGACGAGCACGGACAGCGCCACATCCGATGTCGCTGTCGTTGATGCTGAGGTGGATGCGGTCGTCGCCGTGCCCACTATCGAGCTCAAGCGTCCCCTGGTTGCCACGACCGCCACCTTTCCACCGTCGACGCCGGAGAGCAACCTCACGGTTGTAACCTCTTCGCCTTCCTGGTGGGTCAATTTGACCTCCAGCGGACTGGGCACGATCTTTATCCTTTTCTGTATTGTGCTCATCATTTTCTTCATCTTCTGGGGCTTGCGTACGCTCTTCCGTCCACGCAGATAATCTATCATTGAACTGCTCCTGAACACGATTGCTTCACCGGTCCGGCTTGACTCGTTGAGCCGGACCGGTTTGTTGTATTGTCGGCTGGCGCTGCCACTTGTTGAGCCGTAGGCGTTGCGCTATACTCTCCCCGTTATTTGTCCATTTTTTGCGATCGGAATGAAACCCGCATGCAAGCCCGTTGTGCTGAAGATCGACTTGCTCATACCGCCGCCACTGCAGGCCAGAATCCGCCGTCGCACACCACGATCGAGGTGATCGCCTATGGGCCTGACGCCGATGTCAATGGCTTTGATGCACTGGCGAATGAATGGAACGAATTGCTAGTCCGGAGCTGCAGTAACACCATCTTCCTTACCTATGAATGGCAAACTAACTGGTGGCGCTGTTTGGGTAAGGGCAATTGTGGATCTTGGCTTTTCGAACGCAAGAGGATCAGAGCCTGGTCGGTATTGCGCCTTTCTTTCTGGTGGACGAGACTGCTCCAGACCTTATTGGACGGCGTCATTTCCATTTAGTGGGCTGTATCGAGGTCAGTGATTATCTCGATTTGATTACGGCTTGCGGTTGGGAAACAGCGGTCTATGGTGCGCTGCGTCAGTGGCTTGACAGTCCCGAGGCGCCTGCCTGGGATGGCATTGATCTCTGCAATTTACCGGAGGAGAGCCCGACCTATCGCGTGCTGCCGGAGATTTTTGAAGCGGCCGGATATACGGTCAGCGTGATGCAGGAAGATGTTGCGCCCCAATTTGCATTGCCGATGCAGTACGAGCGCTATCTACAGGATCAGGTGGAAAAGAAGCAACGTCACGAGATTCGGCGCAAGCAGCGACGGGCTGAGCGCGAGGCGGAGGTCGGTTTCCACATCGTGGGGCCACAGGATTCGTTGACCGCAGAGGTGGAGGATTTTATCGCATTGCAGCGGGCCAGCGCCACGGATAAGGCTGAGTTCATGACGCCCGAAATGCAGCGCTTTTTCCAGTCGCTGGCTGCAATGATGGACGCGGCCGGCTATCTACGCCTCTGTTTCTTGACCCTGAACGGTGAAAAGGCGGCAACCCTCTTCGCTTTTGAGTACAACCATGAGTTTCTGCTCTACAACTCTGGATATGATCCGGATGCCCACGCCCAGCTGAGTCCGGGCTGGGTGATCCTGAGCTATGCCATCCAATACGCCATCGCCGTCGGCTGCACGAACTTCGACTTCATGCAGGGTGATGAAGAGTACAAATATCGATTTGGCTCAGAAGACTACAAGGTGATGCGGACGATCGTGCGCCGCTAAGTCCCCACTTATTTTTCGGTCAAGACCGTCACCTCGTCGGGCATTTCTGCCGGCACGATGACGGTCTCTTCATTGCGGATGGTTACCTGGCCCGGGCGGCCCCCTGCTGCACGATTGACGAACCGGCAACGGGTGAGCGAAACCGGCGCATTGCGCTCCCCGCGCAGCGTGGAATAAAAGGCGGCCAACTGCGCAGCCGCGCGAATCGTGGCTTCGTCCGGATCGCTGCCTCGGCGACGGATGACGACATGAGAGCCTGGCGCCCCACGAGCGTGCAGCCACAGATCCTCTGCCCGTCCGTGGCGAAAGCTTACCTGATCGTTTTGACGGGCATTGCGCCCGACGAGAATCTCATAGCCGCCGGCGCTCTCGAAACGACGCGGACCGCCCGTAGGCTGTCCGCCGGCGCGTGATTTACGTTTGGTCCGAGTAAGCCTTAACTTATCCAATTCGCTCCCTACCGCGGCAATTTCAGGCTGATTTTCAGCTGTGTTGGCGTCAACTTCTAGTTGATCCAGGAAGGCAAGGTCGGCCTGTAGCCGTGTGCGACGGCGTGGAATGAATGCCGCCGCGCGCTCCAGCTTTGCCGCACGTTTGAACATCTGCTCGGCCTGTTCCACCGCGCTTTTTGCCCGGCGTACGCGGAATGGTCAACGTTTCTTCGCCAAGGTCGACGACGAATTCTGCTTCACCGGGATCGAGTTGGCTGCCGAGAGCAAGCAGCCATTCGGCGTCGCGGCGCAGTTGCTCCGGCTCGCCTGGGGCCGGTTCATCGGCAGCCAGCGCCGCGAGCTGACGCGTCAGCCGCTGGCGGGCCTGGCGCAGGCGATTGAGCATGTCGGCCCGCTGGGCAGCGTAGGCATCGGTTACAGGTGAGGATACGGCTGCCTCGACGGTGGTCTCGCGTGCGTTGGCGCTATGCTCCTTGGCAGCGTAGAAGCGCTCAATGGCCTCGCTGAGCGTCTTTGTGGCCGCAAAGTGACCGAGAAATTGCAGCACATAGGGCGCAAAGGCGATCACCTCCCCCCCTTCTTCACTTGAGCCTGGCGTCCATTCTCCATCCGTGGTGGGCAGCCATAGGCTCTGCAGTGCGCCGGCCACGGCCACTACGTCGGTCGCACTGGTCGGCGCATCTTTGCTCCCCGCTGCCCGAAAGGCGAGCTCTCGAGCCTGGGTCGGACTGACGCCGGCAACGTTTGCCACCAGCGCGCGCCACAGTTTGCCATCGGCTTCGGTCACCACGCTCAGATCAGCGTAGTACCCGGGCCGCCCGTCATCAAGTGGGGGCAGTTTGTCGACCGGCGGCGGTGGCGTGTAGGGCTGTCCGGGCATGAGCGCACGCTTGGCCGTGCCGGCCCGTACCCGATGCAGGCAGTCGAGAATGCGCTCATTGGGAGTGGTCAGAATGAGATTGGCCATGCGCCCCATTGGTTCAAAGATTAGCCGGGAAGCGCCCGTCTCGGGGTTCTCAAAGTGAAGGTAAAGCGCCCGCTCGGTGGGGTCGGGCTGCTCGATCGCTGCAAGGCGTGCACCGCGTACGTATTTGCGCAGCAAGAGCAACAGCGGCGGCTGTGCATCCGTGCCCCGGCGCAGCTTCTGGTCGCTCAGATAGGCATAGGCCGCCATGCGATCGGCTGACAGCAACAGGTAGTGACGCGCGCGCGCCGCGTAGATTTCCATCCCCACGCGGTCATCATCCACCATCAAGACTTGCTGCACGCGTCCGTCCAGCACGCTCATGCGCAGTTCATCGGTCAAGCAGGCTAAGGTCAGGGCGTCGAAGTGCATAAGGGGCTTTCAATTGCGGATTGCGGATTGCGGATTGTGGGCTTGTGGATTGAGCAATTGCCGCTTGTCAATCGTCAATTGGTCGCGGTTCGAGCGCCTGTTGTTGCCAGGCCCGGGCCATGATCGGTTCACGCATTTCCATGGTGCCGCCCACCGTGAAGTAGTGACTGATGCTGGCGTACCAATCGCGTTTAACGCTCATGGCGGCGTAGGCGCTCTCCAGCTCGGCGTCGGAAAAGCGTTCATCGTCCAGACCCGCTGCGTAGTGATTGTCGAAAAAGCAGAGCTCGCGCGGCACACGCGGCCGCACCGGCGGCAGTTGCGCCCCGTCTGCCACGCCGATGCAAAGACCGTAGAGTGGCAGGACGCCGGCAGGCAGCTTGAGCCGCTGGGCGATGACGTCGGTGTTGTTCTGGACAGCGCCGATGTAGCAGGTGCCATACCCCAAGGCTTCGGCCGCAACCTGCATGTTCTGGGCGACCATGGTCGCGTCGCTCGTCCCGTAGATGAGGGAGATGCGCGCTTCCATGCCCCAATCGCCGCCGCGGTATTCGATCAGCCTGCGCAAGCGAAAGATGTCCAGGCAGCAGATGAAAAACTCGGCCGCGTCCCGAATGTGCTGCTGGTTGGCGCAGAGGGTTGCCACCTCATCGCGTAGCGCCGGATCGGTGATGCGCACGAAGCTATACATGTGGCCCTGGGCATCGGTCGGCGCCCGGCGTCCAGCTTCGATGATCAGATCCAAGTCTCCGTCGGCGAGGGGCTTGTCCGCATAGAAGCGAATTGTGCGGTGTTCAGCAAATACCTGCAACGCAGGCGGAAATCCGGGTATTTCAAAAGTCGACATGGTAGGCTTCCATTTGATTTGACGTTAAATGTTGATTGACAACCGGCGGTATTTTACATAGAATATCACAGTACTGTGGGTCGGTGGCGGAATGGCAGACGCAGCGGACTTAAAATCCGCCGGGGAAACCCGTGTGGGTTCGAATCCCACCCGACCTATCGTCTAGCGTAATTCACCCCCCTTAGCACCAAGACGCACCCCCTCTTGTAATGTGACAGCACCCCCAACGTAAGACCCGGTTGTGCATTGGCATGACCCAATTAACTGATTGGCAACCATGTGTCGCTGCCGAGACTACGCCCGGAGATTCACTCCTGTCCGGCTGTGGCCAGCGCGGAAGAATTCTACACCCGATTATTCGAAATGTGGGATTTTGCCGTACGGGGTTTCCAGCTCGACCGCTGTTTCATTTTGATGAGAGGCAAAAGCATGAAGATCTCCCAATGTCCCGAAAATTCAACTACTCCCCTTACGCGTGCGATTCGCTATCTTCCAGGGATTGTCGTTGCACTGGCTGTTGTTGTGGCCACGCTCTTCGTCCCGGCCGCAGTGCGTGCCGAGGAACCGGTCCATTCGGTCGGTCATGGCGAAAGCTTGGGCTACATCGCCCAGCAGTACAACGTCTCCGTCCAAGAATTGATTCAACACAACAGCCTGGGCAACCCAGACTTGCTGGTCGCCGGGCAGCAGCTGCGCATTCCGATTGCGGTTGACGAAACCGCTGTCGACATGAGTGATGCCGGCAGTGCCGGCGATGAGGCGGAGGACGTCGCGACGGATGCCACCATCGCAGCGGAATCGTCCGAACTGCCGGCATTGGCTCCGGCCGGGGCTACATTGCCCGGCGAGGCCGGGTACCATATCGTAAGCCCAGGTGATACGGCGTCTGTGATCGCCCAGACCTATGGGCTGGACATGGACGGCCTGCTGCGGCTCAATTTTCTGGAAAATCCGAATCTGATCAGCACCGGGCAGCAGCTGCGCGTCACGGCCCGGGTGCCTGCGCTGGCAATTGAAGACGACCTCGACTCACGTCGTACCGCAACCAATATTCATACTGTTGGCGCGGGCGAAAGCCTGACCGACATCGCGGAAGAGTATGGCACGACCGTCCGCGATCTCATGCGCGCCAATGGCCTGCCCAACGAGAATTTCATTCATCCGGGCCAGCGCCTGCGCGTTTATGCGTCGGCTATCCCGGCTTTCAACAGCATCGCCACCAACAACGGCAACGGCCGCAAGTGGATCGAAGTCGATCTTTCCACGCAAACACTGACCGCGTGGCAGGGCGACGTACCGGTCATGTACTCGACCATTAGCTCAGGCAAACAGGGGACGCCGACGGTGACCGGTCGTTTCCAGGTGGGTACCAAATATACCAGCCAGCGGATGTACGGGCCGGGCTACGATATTCCCGGCGTGCCGTGGGTGATGTACTTCTTTGCCGATTATGCCATTCATGGCGCCTACTGGCACAACGCCTTTGGCACGCCCACCAGTCACGGCTGCGTCAACATGCGTCCTGCCGAAGCCGAGGCGCTATGGAATTGGGCGCCTCCCGGCACGGAGGTCTGGGTACACCACTAACCTGGGACGTGGCGTTAGATCGGTCAGAACTGAGCGAGCAAAAATAGCGGCGGGACGATTGCAACTTCACAATCGTCCCGCCGCTATTTTCTACGAAAATTTTAGAACGAGAGCGCTCGCCTGACGTCGGGTATCAGACTCGGTCTAGAGCTCGGCCAGGCTGACGAAGCTGGGCTGAAGGGCCGGATAGAGCTTGCGGTACTCCGCATAGACCGGTTCGTAGCGGGCCACGGCCTCGCTATTGGGTGATGTGTGGCCGGTGAGTCGAATCGTCTGGCTGCAGGCTGTATCCACGTCCGGCCAGACGCCGCCGCCCACACCGGCCAGCAGGGCCGCGCCGTAAGCCGCGCCTTCTTTGGTGTTGACGGTGACGAGTTCGCTCCCCAGCACATCTGCCAGAATCTGGCGCCAGAGTGGGCTGCGCGCGCCGCCGCCGGAGATGCGCACCTGACGAATTTCGGAGAGTCCCGCCGCCTTCATCAACTCGAAGCTGTCGCGCAGGCCAAAGGCCACACCTTCCAGCACCGAACGTGTCATGTGGGGCTGGCTGTGGCGGACGGTCAGGCCCACGAACGCGCCCCGGGCCAGCGGATCGGGATGGGGCGTACGTTCACCAGTCAGGTAGGGCAGGAAGATCAACCCCTCGCTGCCGGGCTCAATGTCCTCCACCGGGTCCAGCAGATCGTCATACGAGACGTCGGGGGCCAGCGTGTCTCGATACCAGCGCAGACTACCGGCGGCCGAAAGCATGACGCCCATCAGGTGCCAGCGATCGGGCACAGCGTGGCAGAAGGCATGCAGGCGGCCTTCCGGTTCGACAAAGGGTTGATTGACGGTGGCAAAGACGACGCCGGAGGTGCCTAACGTCAAGGCGACAATGCCTTCTTCAACCGCGCCCACACCGACGGCCTGCGCGGCCTGATCACCGCCGCCAGCCATGACGGGTGTGCCTTCGCGCAGACCAGTTGTGCCCGCAGCTTCTGCCGAGATCGTGCCGGTGACTGCCGGACCCTCGTGAGTTTGGGGCAGCCAATCAGCAGGGATCTCCAGATCCGCCAGTACTTCGTCGGACCAATCCCGCGTCTTCAGGTCGAGGAGCAGGGTGCCGGCCGCGCCGGCCTTGTCGGTGCCGTAGGCGCCGGTCAGCTTGTAGCGCAGATAATCCTTGGGCAGCAGCACTTGTTTGGCGCGGGCGAAAAGTTCCGGCTCATTTTCGGCCACCCAGAGAATCTTGGGCGCGGTGAAGCCGGTAAGCGCCTCATTCCCCGTCAGCTGGATGAGCCGCTCGCGTCCAACCCGTTCGCGGATGAGGTCGCATTCGGCCGCCGTACGCTGATCGTTCCACAAGATGGACGGGCGCAAGACCATGCCGTTTTCGTCCAGCAAGACCAGGCCATGCATCTGCCCGGTCAGGCCGACACCGACTATGTCCTCAGGATCCACGCCGCTCTGCTCGAGCACGCGGGCAATGCTTGCAACGGCGCCATGCCACCATAGGTCGGGGTCTTGTTCGCTCCAGAGCGGTTTGGGGGCGTCAAATGGATATTCCGTCGACGCAACGCCCCGCACAACGCCATCACTGTCGATCAACAGTGCCTTGGTCGCTGTCGTCGAGGCGTCAATTCCCAGCATGTATTGCATTGTATAGCCCCTTTTCTGGCCTCATATTGGATCAAATTTGCACAAATTGCGTTTGGATAATTTTGTGAGAGCCGGGGAGAAACGATCGCGTCGATTTGCCGCGCATCCGTTTCAATATATACACGATTGTGCCAGAAGTCAAGGGGAATGCAAGCGCTTGCACATGGGTACCTGCCGCCTCGACCGGCCGAAAATGAGTGCCTTGAAAGGGGAAACTGCACCCCTCGAAAACGGGTGCATACCACATTGGGGGGAACTGCTCTGGAGAAAGCGATTAGTCCGTTCGTGCACTGCCACCCCCAAATGGGATGCACCTCTAGAAAAGTGTCGCTTGGCACATCTAAACGGCTTAATCACAATAGCCCATGCAACAGAAGTATGAGTGACAGCGTCAAAGTTCTT
>CAWEEJ010000102.1:0-5952 GCA_963807905.1 uncultured Chloroflexia bacterium
CGCGGGGCCAACGGAGGATTGGCCGAATTCTATGCAGAAAACGGCTATCTTGGTCGTCCCCGATGCACTGACGGCAGAGGAATTAGAGGAATTGCGCGAGGAGGCGCTGCGCATCTGCCGTGGTGAAGCCGGCAAGGTACGCGGAGTCGATCCCGCACCTGCTGACGCCACAGATGAAGAAGTATTGCGCCGCTATCTCTGCATTCACTTCCCCCACAAGATCTCGGACGTCATGGGCAAATACCTGGCGACGCCGCGCATGACGGAGACCCTCACCGAAATCATCGGCCCCAACGTCAAGTGTATGCAATCCATGCTCTTCATTAAGTCGACCGGCAAGCCCGGCCAAGCGTGGCACCAGGACGAAGACTTCATCCCCACGCGCGATCGTTCGCTGACGGGCGGGTGGATTGCCATGGATGACGCTACGGTTGAAAATGGCTGCTTATGGGTTATTCCCGGTTCCCACAGACCGGGCCTGCTATGGCCGCTGGAAGTACAGCAAGACGCTCGCTTCGACTGTTCGGACGAAGCAACCGGTTTCCCCTACAGCGATGCGGACGCAATCCCCGTCGAGGTCAAGGCGGGCAGCATCGTCTTCTTCAATGGTTACCTGCTGCATCGCTCCTTCCCCAACCGCGCCCAAAGCGGCTACCGGCGCGTGCTTGTCAACCACTACATGAGTGCAGAGTCGCTTCTGCCCTGGCGGCTGCCGGAGGAAGGGGAGCACATGGCGACTGCCGACTATCGCGACATCGTCATGGTCGCCGGTACGGACCCCTACGGGTGGAAGGAGACGCGCAACATTGCCAAACCCATGGTGCGGCCCAGCGGCGAAGGCGGTTGTGAGAGCTGGGGATCGCGCAAAAAGAAAGGAGTAACGACTAGCGCGACACGACACGTTTGTCTCAGCCATTTTGTCGCCACGCCTCCGCAACAATGAAGACAGATAATAAACGTAGAGGATGAGGAGGCTTCGTTTATGCAAAATGGCGCTGAGTTTTTTGCTACGTCCATTCGCTGGATCGCACAAATCGGCAGCATCGCCAGCGGTGCGCTCCTACTGGCTTTCGTCTTTGGCGAGGGCGTAACGCCGGCACTGCTGACGGCGGGGGAGTGGGTTGCACTCGCGCTCTTCCCCGGCGGCGTCATCCTTGGCATGATGATTGGCTGGCGCCATGAAGGCTGGGGCGGCACAATCACGCTCGTGAGCATCTTCGCGTTTTACACGCTGGAATTTGCGCTCAGCGGTGCGCTGCCCCAGGGGCCTTACTTCTGGCCGTTGCCCTGCCGGGCCTGCTCTTTGGCGTCAGCTGGTGGCTCCATGGCGAACCGTTCAACCACCCGCATCCGCCGCAGACAACCGGGTTAACCTGACCGCGCCTGGGACGCGGACTTGTCCGTTCGTGTTCCATCTTCTTATCGCCACGGCGTCCAGGCCAGCAGCAGCCAGCCGGTGATAAAGGCCACGCCACCGATCGGCGTGGATCGCGCCCAGCCAGCGCTGGCCGGTGAAGACGAGCAGATAGAGGCTACCCGCAAAGATCACGATGCCGGCGACAAAGAGCCAGCCCACGACAACGGGCAGCTTCGTTTGCGGCCAACGCCCGATGGCAAAGGCCACCGCGATCAACACCCCCACATGATAGAAGTGGTAGCGCACGCCCGTCTCAAAGGTGCCCAGCAGCTCCGGGCTGAGACGAGCCTCCAACACGTGCACACCAAACGCGCCCAACGCCACGGCCAATGCGCCAAACAGGCCGGCCAGCGTAAAAAACGTGCGGTCCATCAGAATTCGCCCCTCTCTCTGTTAGGTGAAAGATCCGCCTTATTCGATCGGCCGATCCGGGTCAATAATCCAGTGGCTCCACCAGACCGGGATAGAGTCGCGCCTCGCCCAGTCCAGCATGTGCCATGGCGATAATGTTGTGAACGCCGCTCACCCCTGAGCCGCAATAAAAGATAATCTCTTCGGGCAACTCGCCGCCGTCGGCGTCGCCCATGATCTCGACAAACCGTGCGGCAAGCGCTTCCGGCACACGCAGGGTGCCGTCCTCATTGAGATTGTGGCCAAACCAGGTCGAAACCGCACCGGGGATGTGACCGGCCACCGGGTCAAGACCGCTGGCCTCCGCCCACGGTAGCGCGCTTCATCGCGCAAATCCCCAATCACCACGTGGTCGTCCTCGATAGCGGCCAACACCTCATCGACCGAGACCGCCATCTCTGGCCGGAGCGCCACCGCGAGGAAGCGACTGGGCGACCGCTGCTCCTCAACGCCCCTCACGGGGCGTCCCTCCCGCTGCCACTTGCGCCAGTCGCCGTCCAGCACCGCGGACCCGCTCGTGCCCCAACCAACGCAGCATCCACCACAGCCGGCCGGCATACATGCCGCCGGCGTCATCGTAGACCACAACCTGGCTCTCATTGTCGATGCCCAACCGCTCTAGCGTAGCCACAAACACGATCAACTTCCGGCAGCGGATGGCGTCCCCGTCTCGCCGAGGACGATCGGCCCGCACAGGTCCTCATCCAGATGCGCGTAGACTGCGCCGGGAATATGACCGGCCAGATACTCCTTGCGCCCCTTGGGCGGATCATCCAGCGCAAATCGGCTATCCACGATGACGACCTTGGGCTCGTCGAGCAGTTCAGCCAGTTCATCGGTACGAATCAACAGCGTATACGACATACAATCACCTCGTCATGTAGATCAGCCATTGATAATTAACAATTGTCAATTGAAAATTATCAATTGTCATTGGGCTTGTAGATAGAGTACGCGGCGTTGCCACGCCACGGTTTGGTTGGTCAGTTGGCGCACAAAGAACGCCTTGACCTGCGCGATCTCCGGCCGGATCGAGTTGGACGGCAAGACGTTCGGCATAGCTGGGCTTGATCGTCTCACCCGGGCCGAACCAGCGTTCGATCATGCCGGGCGTAATGCGAAAATCGCTCATTTCGTTCTCGACCGATGTGCTGACGCTCAAGCCGGCGGTCTCAAGCGGCGCGATCAGATCTTCGGCCGACCAGTTGACCAGCGGATCGGTTGGATCGTCGTAGATAGCTTCTTCCGCAGCGTGCCAGCGCGCGACAAGCTCATCGCTCAGGTCACCCGGATCGACAAGATCGTACAGGCGTTGGCCATAACGGGGTAGGCGCTCGGCCAGGCTGAGCGCCGCGCCGGGCGCCAGTAGATCAAGAAAAATGGCGAGCATGGCGGGCTTGTCGGTCGCGCTCAGCAAGGCATTGAAGCCCATGATCGCATCGAAGCGTAAGTCGGGCATCTCAGCCAGCAGAGCCGGTAGCTGAGCCAACTCACCCTGAAGAATGATGGGCTGCTCTACCGCCATCAGGCGTGCAGCGGCTTGCGCCAAGGCTTCGGCATCCTGCTGCGTGCGCGCCAGCGTATAGACGCCCCCCTCGGGCGTGCGGCGCACTGCTTCCCACGTGAGCAATCCGCTGTCCGTCTTGAGATCGAGCACGACGCTGTGGCGGGCCAGCTGCGCGCCGTCCAGCACCCGGTCGCGCAGCGCGGCCAGATTCGCCCCGGCTTGGGAGACGGTGCGCTGTAGCCACTGGTCGCGGGCGGAATCGCCGGGCGAAAAGGTCAGCATCTCCACATGTTCGTCTTCGGTCGCCAGCATGGCAGCAAGCTGCGCTTCGCCCGGCGGGCTACCTGCTCCCGAATGTCAGCTTCATAGCCCTGATCGGACGGTTGGTAGAAGACCTTGCCTTCCAAGGAGGCGGGCAAATATTGCTGGGCGACCCAATGATCGCGAAAGGCGTGGGGATAGAGATACCCTTCACCGTGGCCAAAGCCTTCCTTGTCGCGGTTGGCGTCACGCAGGTGATTGGGCACACCGCTGTCGCTCTCGGATTCCACCGTGGCCAAGGCGTCGAAGAGGGCAAAGGCCGAGTTGGATTTGGGTGCGGTCGCCAGGTAGAGAGCGGCCTGAGCCAGGGGAAAACGTCCCTCCGGCATGCCGACCCACTCAAACGCCTGTGCGCAGGCCGCCACGACGGCCATGGCCTGGGGATCGGCCAGCCCGACATCCTCACCCGCAAAGATGAGCATGCGCCGAAAGATAAGCGGGGCGCCTCGCCGGCGTGATCATCTTGGCCATCCAATACATGGCTGCGTCCGGATCGCTGCCGCGCAGGCTCTTGATAAAGGCGCTGATCGTGTCAAAATGATAGTCGCCCTCTTTGTCGTAGAGAACAACACGCTGCTGGATCGATTCCTCGGCAATGGGCAGCGTGATGTGGATTGCCGACGCTGCATCCGCCTGCAGATTGATGATCGCATCAGCCATCGCGTAGAAGCCTGGGTCGTCAGGCCAGTCGGCTTTGGCAGCCAGTGTCTTGAACGACGCCGGCTGCGTCGTCTCGATGGCAAGCTCGAGCGCATTAAGCACGGCGCGGGCATCGCCGGCGGCGACGTCAACCAGATGATCGAGGGCAGCGACATCCAGCACCACGCTGCGCCTGCCAAAGCCCCGGTCGGGATCGCGGAAGGCCTGAATCGCCACAGCGCGCAGGTCATCCTCCGTCAGCGGCGTAAGCTGAAAGATGCGACTGCGGCTGACCAGCGCCTTGTTTACCTCAAAATAGGGGTTTTCGGTGGTCGCACCGACAAAGATGACCGTCCCATTTTCGACCCAAGGCAAGAGTGCATCCTGCTGGGCCTTGTTGAAGCGATGGACCTCATCGACAAAGAGGATCGTGCGGCGACCATAGTGCTTGGCCCGCTCCTGCGCGTCGGCCACGGCCTCGCGGATATCCTTGACGCCGGAGAGTACCGCATTGAGCGCGGTGAAGTGAGCTTCGGTCGTATTGGCGATAACCCGGGCCAGCGTCGTCTTGCCCGTGCCCGGGGGGCCGTAGAAGATCAGGCTGCCCAATTGGTCGGCCTGGATCGCGCGCCGGAGCAAGCGTCCCGGCCCGATGATGTGGGTCTGGCCGATATACTCGTCTAAGGTACGCGGACGCATGCGCGCCGCCAGGGGCGCCTTTTTTCCAATCGGTCGGCGTGGGCCGCATCAAAGAGATCCATGAGGACATTATACAATGTGGATACCGGGAAGGGGAGATGGGAGAGCCTCAAGGCAGATTACGCAGCCACGACCAAATTGACATCACATACGATATTACATACAATATCAATATGTTGCGCATCGTACTTGACACCGATGTAGTTGTTGCAGCCATGCGCAGTCCCGCGGGTGCGTCTGCCGCCATTTTACGGGCTGTCGATGCTGGACAGGTAAGTCTTCTAAACAGCGTGGCCCTGGTTCTGGAATATGAAGCCAAATGTACGCTGCCTATTCACTACGAAGCCGCAGCGCTATCGCGACAAGATGCCCTCAACTTTGTCGATGTGATTGCGGCACTGTCCGAGCCGGTGGAGTTACACTATTTCTGGCGTCCGCAACTGCGTGATCCTGACGATGAGATGATTGGAAACGGCTATCAATGGCCATGCAGATCTCCTCGTCACATTCAATTTGCGTGACTATGGACAAGCGCCAAAACGGTTCGGAGTCCAGGTATCGCGACGGCTCGAGCGATTCAAAGGATCAGATCATGAATCAACCAGAAGCTATCGACTACGATCGACGATGAAAGAGCTCTTGTCAAAGCCGCTGAACGTGACGGCATTAGCATGAACCAGTTCATCACAATCGCCGTTGCCGAAAAGATGGCACCATGGATACGGCTCCGCTTTTCGAAGAGCGCAGCGAAGGTGCCGATTTCGAACGCTTTCGCCAAGTTCTCAACCGCAGCGGGGGGGGGCGCCAGCCCGGGGATGAGCTTTCCTAGTATCAGTCGTTCACGATTGGTCATTCTCAACTCGTGAACGACTGATACTGCCGCGCATCCTGATCGACGACTACTTCTTCTTTTTCCCTTCCGCTGCCACTACAATTTGGACGGTCTGGCCGCCGGCCA
>CAWEEJ010000103.1:0-32906 GCA_963807905.1 uncultured Chloroflexia bacterium
TCGCGCATGAGCTGGCGGGCGCCGCCGATGTCGAGGCCGAGATCGTCCACGTCCCGTCGGCACAACGCGACCTTCATGCCCAAGTGGGGCGACGGCCTGCTCGGCGACAAGTCGCACAGCATGGTCTTTGACAACAGCAAGATCAAGCGCTTCGTGCCCGACTATGTCGCCGCAATCCCCTTTGCCCGGGCGCCGAAGAGATCGTCGCCTGGTACGCCGCCGATCCCGCCCGCCAGGTCATCGATCCGGAAGTCGATGAAGCGATGGATCGGATGATTGCTGCTCAACGTTCGATTGCGCAGTAGCAAAAGGCAGATGGCCGGCCCAACGCTGGTTGCTGCGACGATGACCTTCTTGACGGCAGAGACTTGACGGCAGAGAGCAGGACAGACCATGTTGACCATCACAGACGCACTCACAATCCCCGACGAAGAGTTACTCTTCGAAGCGATCCGCGCCCAAGGGGCAGGCGGTCAACACGTCAACAAGTCGTCGACGGCCATTCAGTTACGTTATGACATCGCGAACGGCACGCTGCCCGAACCCTACCGGACGCGTCTGCTTGCGTTGCGTGACCGGCGGATTACCAAAGATGGCGTGATCGTGATCAAGGCACAGCAGCACCGCAGTCAGGAGCAGAACCGGAACGAGGCGCTTGCCCGTCTGCGCGAGCTGATTGAGAACGTCTTGCACACGCCCAAACCACGAAAAGCGACGCGTCCGACACGCGGCTCGGCCCGGCGTCGAATCGAAGCAAAGAAGCGCCGTAGTCAGATCAAGAAGTTACGCAAGAATCCGGAAGATTGGACGTGACGGCGGAGAACGATCGATTCCAACCGGTCGGTTGAGAGCCGGCTACGGCTTCGACCCTTCGACAAGCTCAGGACAGCGCAAGCTCCGCCTGCGCCTATCTTCGTAGGCCGGAAAATGGCCGTCGCCGGAGCTTGCGCTGCGCCTTTTGAGGCGTCCAAGACAAAGGCGGCCACACTGCGATTTGATCATGAAACTTAGTGAAGTATCGGAGTCTGTGAAGGAGAGCCAGACTGTGACAGTCAAGTTAATTCAGGTGGGGATGGGCGGCTGGGGCCGGTCTTGGGCGTGCAATGTCGTGCCGACTGTGCCCGAAATGGAACCAGTCGCCTATGTTGAAATCGACGCGGCAGCCAGAGCCGAAGCACAGAGCAGCCTCACTTCGTCGAGCGCACGCTTCTTCACGACGCTGAGCGATGCACTTGCAGCAGTCGAAGCCGATGCAGTGCTGGTCACGACGCCTGTGGGTGGTCACGTCCCCGTGGGGCTCGAGGCTGTGGCCGCGGGCAAGCACGTGATGGTCGAAAAGCCCCTTGCGGCCAGCGCCGCCGAAGGGCGTCGTCTGGTTGACGCGGCTGCGGTACAGGGCGTTATCGCCATGGTGAGTCAAAATTATCGCTTCTTTCCTGCACCGCGCAAGGCGGCCGAACTCATCCACAGCCGGGCGTTGGGGCGTCCCCAATTTGTTGCGCTCGAGTTTCGACGTAATCTGGCCAGGAAAAACACGAGCCACCACAAGCTCAAGAACCCCCTGCTCGTCGACATGGCGATTCACCACTTTGACCTGATGCGCGTCATTCTTCAGGATGAGCCGACTGAAATCTATTGCCGCACCTGGAACCCGGCGGACAGCCCTTATGAGGACATGCCCTCGGCGGCCGCGGTTATCCGCTTCGCCAGCGGGACAATGGTCGCGTACCAGGGCAGTTGGGTCAGCACGGGAAAGCCAACCTATTGGGCTGGCGAATGGCGCATGGAGTGTGATGAGGGGCAGATTTCATGGACGAGTCGCGCCGGCGGTGCAACTGGCGCCCGGCGTGACCGCCTCAGCGTCAAGCCTACGGGCCAACGCGCCCGGCGGATTCCCCTGCCGGAGCCGCCGCTTAGCGGCCGGGCAGCGAGCCTGCAGGCGTTCGCCCAGGCCGTGACCGCCGGTGAGCCACCGGCAATTGCCAGCACTGCGGCTGACAACCTGGGCAGCATTGCCTTCATGGAAGCAATGCTCGAATCAGCCCGGACAGGCCAACCGGTACACCTCTTCACCAGCCCGTCCAGCATCGGCGCCAGGGCCTAAACGTGGACGAGCTTACTGCAATCCGTTCAGTGCCAGGTAGACTGATATGCTGAAACGACAGTGGTCTATGCGTCACAGACGACGGGCGTGCAGATCGGGCGCATGGCGACGTCACATCGACAAGAGACCATTTGGATCGCCGACATGTTAATGTTGGCGCCTGAAAGCAACAAGGAAAGACGAATGAACGAGCAAACATCCCAATCTGGCCTTGAAGTCGCGACCCTGGGCGGCGGCTGTTTCTGGTGCCTTGAACCGCTGTTTAATGAGTTGCGCGGCGTAGAAAGCGCAGTCTCCGGTTATGCGGGCGGCTCCGTCGAGAACCCCTCGTATGAGGCCGTCTGCAGCGGACGCACCGGTCACGCCGAGGTGGTCCAAGTCACCTTTGATCCGTCGGTCACTTCTTTCAAGGATCTGCTGACGGTCTTCTTCACCTATCATGACCCGACTACGCTGAACCGTCAGGGCAACGATGTCGGCACCCAGTATCGCTCGGTGGTCTTCTATCACGACGAAGCGCAAAAGGCCATGACCGAGGCGGTAATCAGCGAAATCGACAAAGTCGGCATCTGGAGCCGGCCCATCGTCACCGAGGTGGCGCCCCTGGACCATTTTTACCCGGCCGAGGACTATCACCAGGACTATTACTACAACAATCCTTATCAAGGCTATTGTCGGGTGATCATTGATCCGAAGGTTAACAAGTTCCGCAAGGAGTTTGCCGATCAATTGAAAGCGCCGGCATAGGCCAGGGAACCGCAGCGCAGTCCCAGTAAATCCCGGCGGAAATGAACCGATGGCGTCCACCAGAGGGTGCACGGCCGAATTTCGGCCGTGGTATTTACGCCGTCATGTACTAGTGAACCGCCATGCATGAAGTGAGGGAAACCATGTCTTTACCTGAATTCGACGTCAAGCTCGCAGCCTGCCCGCCTGGCCTGCAAGACATCATCGAAGAATTTCGCCTGGCCGAGCCGCGCGAACGTCTGGAATATCTGGTCGAATACGCCATGGAGATGCCCGACTTGCCCGAGCGGCTGGCAAGCAAGATGGATGAGATGGAGCAGGTGCATGAGTGCCAGTCGCCTGTCTTTCTCCACACGGAGCTAGAGGATGGGTATGTCAAGTTCTACCTCGGCATTCCGCGCGAGGCGCCGACCGTACGCGGCTACGCCGGCGCGCTGCTCGAAGGGCTGGATGAGGTGACGCCGGAACAGGTGCTGGCCATGCCCGATGACATCTACATGCTCATGGGCCTCCATGAAGCGATCACGCCGCAGCGGCTGCGCGGGCTCCACGCGATGGTTGGCTACATGAAGCGTCAGGTTGTTGCGCTCGAAGCGACTGCGTAGAGGGCGTTACGCCGAACATCACAAGAAAAACTAGAGGGTCACAGCGATCTGCCATTGGCTATCGATCGCTGTGACCCTCATCTGCTTTTCCATGGCTTGGCGCTGCCGCGCGGCTAGACGCTACTCTTCGTCGGTCACCCGCACCTGCCCCAGGACGATACCCTTGTCGCTGAAGCTCACGTCCAGCCGGCTCCCCGTCTTGGAATCGTAAATGCCGATCTCCACAAAGTAGGTGCCGGCCGGCGCGTCCTCCGGCAGTGTAAGCGCGTAGGCGTCTTCGATCTGCTCGCCGGGCTGCCAGGTATTGGTGCGACGTGCGCCGTCTTGGGGTCGATCATCCTCCTGGGCCCACGTCGCCTCGGGCGGCAGCACCAGGTGCGTGAAGATCTTATAGTCCTTGGCGGGCACGTCGAGCGCCTCCCACCAAAGCGTCAGGTTGAGGGTCTCGCCGGGCGTCATCACGCGTCGGTCGAAGTCAAAGCCGACCAGTGCGATCTGATCCTCAAAATTGACAAAGGTAGCGTGGGGCAAATCGCCCTCCACCGCGGGCACGAGGGTGACATAGCCCACGGTCCAATGATCATTGCCGCCAACCAGCAGTCGCTCACCCGTTACATAGTCGTATACGCCCACATCCACCTTGAGCAGGGCCGGGGCCGGAGCCGTTGTGGGCACCGTGACCTCGTGTGCATCCGGCAGGATAACGCCCGCGGGCCAATCAGACGTGGGGGCGTTGCCTTTGGCCGGGTAAGAATCGCGCTGCGCCTGCAAGATCTGATTCTCGTCGGTAAGGTGCACGAATATGCTGTAATCGCGGGCGAGTGGCGTCAACGCCTCCCAATAGAGCGTAAGCGGAACAGCCTCGCCGGGGCGAATCTCTTCAACCCCCAATTCAAAGCCGGCAAGACGCAGTTGATCGCCAAAGACTGCATCCAGTTCGTTGGGCACGCTGGTAGCGGTCACTGGCGCCGGCGCAGCGTAGACGGGCGCAATTGTACGCCACGGAATGCTGACCGCAATCGGAACAAGAAGCAGCGCAAGACCAACGGGCAGCCAGCGCTGCCAGCGCAGCGGAAGCCAGTTGCTGAGCCCCCAAGACAGGAGCACCGCGGTCGAGCTGATTGCAGGAAAGAGCAGCCGCCCCTGCGGGTAGCGCATTTGCGCCCACCGCCAGAGCAGCAGGCCAATGCTAATGCTCCAGAGGATGAGGATGGCTACCTGCCACGGATCAACCTTGGACGAGCCAGCGTCTCCCCGCTTGCCGTAGGCCTGTTGCAGCGGAATCCCGAACGCAAGTCCTGCCAGGCCGGCCAACGTCAGTCCGGTGAAGAGCGCATAAATCCACTCGTCCACCACCACGTTGAACCAGCCAAAAACGGCCCAATAGGAGCGCCAAATGCCCTGGGCGTGGGCCAGCAGCTCGGCTGCGGTCGGCGGATTGGCGCGCCGGGGCAGGATATCGAACATGGCGCTGAGCGCCAACGGATCGCCGAAGAGCATCTGGTTGCGCACATACCACCAGCCCGCGATCAGCGCGGCAATCCCGCCGGTGGTGAGCCCGTAGATGAGCCACTCTCGCCACGAGCGACGCCGCCACGCTACGGCGCTCAGGGCAAAGCCAATGAGTACCGGCACAAAGAGTCCGCTCAGCTTGCTCAGCATGGCAACGCCTGCTGTGACGCCCATGAGGACCAGCAGGCCCCAGCCGGGCCGTGTCCTGCCCGCCCGTCTGCATCGCGCCGGCCAAGCGCGGTAACCGCGAGCAACACGCCGGCCGCGCCCGTCATCGTCACCAAATTGTCGTTGTTGACTGCGCCGGAAAGAAAGAGAAACTGGGGATTGAACGCGACCAGCAGGGCCGCGCCCAGACTGATGGCTGGCCTTGATGGGAAGACGGTACGTCCAATCAGATAGGTGAAGAAGACGGTCAGTGCGCCCAAAAAGATTGAGAAGAAGCGCGCCACATGGGCAGCCAGCGCTACGCTGCGCCATGGCCATGCCTCAGCAGGCCCATGAGCCATCATGTTTTGATTGCCAAAGGAATCGGCCTGTCCGATCGCTGCGTGAGGATTGTAGCGAATGATCTCGCCGGCATTGGCTGTGGAAATGGGTTTGGTCAGCAGGGCAGCGCTCAGGTAATAGAGCGGCGGCTGGCTGCCTTCCTGGTGCCAGGGCGCGTGACCGACGTCATCGGGACGGGGCAAGCCCTCTCCCTCTACCAGCCAGCGCACATACTCATAGTGCCAGACCTCATCGGGCGACTCAAAGAGCGGGTTGACGACGCTGTAGGCGCCCGCCAGGAGCACATAGAAGACTAAGATCAGCAGGATGGGCCAACGATTGGTGAGCATAGGGGCGGCTGTCAAGTGCCTGCCGTCAATTGTCAATTGACGATTGGGCATTGGGATCAAGCTGTTCTTCAGGCTGGCGCACGACCTGCCAGGCGCCGGCGACGCCGTTCATGTAGATGAGGGCCAGGCTGCCAAAGACGACCGACATGACCAGGGTCAGAATGTTGACGGCAAAACCGGTGGCAATGGCGGTGGTCGTCTCCATGCCGGTCAGGCTGAAGCCGATGGTCCAGCCGGCCTCATGCGCGCCGAACCCGCCGATCGTAACAAAGGGAATCGCTTTCGCCAAGCTGGCAAAGGTGCTGCCGACAACGACCAGCGGATAGGATCGTCCAACGCCGATGGCCTGCATGAGCGACCAAAACCAGGCGAAGGTCGCCAGCCAAATGGCGATCGACCAGGCAAAGGTGAGTGAATAGGTGCGCACATTGCGCATGCGCCGAAAGGTGAGCGCAGCCTGATCGCCAACGCTGTTGACCATCCGCGCGAGGCTGCTGTCCGCCCTGCCGATCATGGCAAAAACGCGATTGGCAATCCCCACAGCGATCGTCGCGAACCAGGGTGCGCCGGCGAGAAAGAGAATTGACACAGCCAGCAATACACCGACGCCGGAGACAACGCGGGCGGCTCTGGGATCCAGATTTTCCAGCTCAAAGAGCGTAAAGACTACGTATAGGATCGCGACAGCCACGTAGTCAAAGACCCGCGCCGCAATCAGCGACGAGGCGCTTTCACCGACGGGCATATCGTGGCGTTTGTACATGAAGTAGGGAAATGAGAGTTCGCCGGTGCGTCCCGGCAACACGTTGTTGAGAAAGCTCAGGGCAAACATTTCTGGCAAGATCGACAATGGCGTAAGCCAGCCCGGCAGTTCGAGCATGACGCCAAATCGATAGGCCCGTAACGTATTGGTGAAGGCATACCAGCCGCAGGCCAGCAAGAACCAGCCCAAATTGACGCCCAGCAGCAGATCCAGCACGTCGCGCGGATGAATCTGGCGTAAAAGGAGCGCAATCAGGGCCAACCCGCCGACAAGGGGTAGCCAACGTTTCACATGCCTCATGCTAATTGTTCACCTGAGATACGCGGAACGAGTCGTCGGCATAAAGTGGGTCCAGTTCCAAACAGCCATCGGGCAGCTGACCAGGCTCCAAGACTACGTGGGTGATTGCATAGCGGTCGACCACTTCCAACAGGCGACCGCATGTCGGTTCGCCATAGAAGCCATTAGCGGTCTCCACGCGCGTCTGCCATTCGATGACTTCTGTATCCTTGTAGGGATGGGACTTGAAGGTGACCAAAACGGGCGCCCCTGTTTCCAGACGAAACTCGGCCATGCCGGTTGGGATCAGGTAGACATCGTCCGCCGTACTGGTCGCGGCGACGAAGCGATAAAGTCCCATGCGATAGTCGGCGCTTCGCTCAGCGAAATTGCGCTCCATGGCACGCCAGCCCTGACTGCCCAGAAATAGCAGCGCAATCAACGCAGGCAGCAATGCCAGCACGCGGTAACGCGTCAGGAAGCCCGTCAGACGATTGCAGCACCATGCCACGGCCGAGCCGACAAGTACGGCGCTGCTCAACGGCACGAGAAATGTCGAGATCCGCCACGGCGCAATAAAGGCCAGTGTGTCGTTGGGCCATAGGAGCTCGACCAGCGTGAAGCCGATGGCCCCGGCCGCCGCCAGGCCCATGATGACAGCCAGCCGGCTCTTGCGCACCACCAGCAACGCTGCACCGACCAGGGCCATTTTGACATAGACCGTACCGTCCAGCCAGATTTCAGGCAGGGAATGGTGGGGAATGCGGTAGTTGACGATGATGTCTTGAGCCTGCACCCAGAGTTCGGGACTGGTGGCCCCCAGGCTGCGCACATTGTGGAGCAGCACGGGCGTAACCAGCGCCAGCGCGATCAGGCCAATCCCGAAAGCACGCCGCCAGGATCGATCTTGCCAGATCGAAATCGCCATGTAGGATGCCGTCAGGATGGCTGCACTGGGCAAGTAGGTCGAATGCATGACGGCTGCAAATGCGGCCGATGCAGCTGCCCAGTAGGGCCTGTCCGCCAAGAAGAGATAGATGGAAAAGACGAGCAACACGCCGAAGGTGCTCGGTTGGAAAACAGGGTTGATCAGATACTGATTGGCCACGCCCGCCTGAAGCAGCCAGCTGAGACTTGTGCCCATGACCGGTGTCGAGAAAGGCGGCGCCTGGCCGGCAAAGAGCGCAATCATGATCACCGCAAAGTAGACGGGCCCGGCCCACGTGCGGTTGAGGCCGACCGTGCGATTCATGATGCCGATCAGGCTAAAGAGATAGACGCCAAGGAGCAGCGCGTGAAACAGGTAGAAGAAGGTCGGATCCAGCCAGCGGTCGGTCGCTTCAACAAGAAACGAAAAAGCCGGTAGCGGGTCGATCGTATTGGCAAGCCAATCGGACTGGAGGTTGCTGTAGCCCGCGGCGGCCAGGCCTTGCAGAAACTTGGTGTGTTGATTCTCTGAGTAAAGTGGCCATTGCGTATAGGCGACAGCAAACGCGGCGGTTCCAAGGATAAACAGAAGCGCAGCACACGTCCAGCGTTGCCACTCCGCCAGCGGGTCGATGTCAGATTGCGGGTTCCGTTCCGTGCCGATCATCCGTTCGGGTTCGCCTTGTCAATCAACGCACCAGCTTTGCCACAGCCAAAACGTAAGCATATCGCAAAGCGCGCTGAGATCCTAGTTGCGTGACCTAGTTCGCCATCGGCAACGGATTCCTTCATCCTGGATAGACCTTACTGAAAAGAACAGACAAAGCCCCTACAATCCTTCCAACAATTGGGTATGGCACACCATCTGGTCAGACTTTGCTGAAGGGCGAAACCATGGAATTGATGATTAACGGAGAAACACGTACTGTCGCCGATGATCCAAGCGGCATGCTGGTCTGGGCGCTGCGCGATGAGTTGGGCATGATCGGCACGCGCTATGGCTGTGGCGTGGGCATCTGCGGCTCATGCACCGTCCACATCGATGGTGTGGCGGCCCGGTCCTGCATCACGCCGCTGGCGGCATTGGAAGGCAAGGAAATCCGCACGATTGAGGGCCTTGCAGAGGGCGAGACGCTGCATCCCCTGCAGCAGGCCTTTATCGACGAGCAGGTGCCCCAGTGTGGCTGGTGTATGAGTGGACAGATTATGACTGCGGCAGCCTTTCTCGATGCCAACCCCATGCCCGATGACGAGCAGATCGGCGAGGCGCTGGGCGCCAACTATTGCCGCTGCGGCTGCTACGTCCGCATCCAGCGGGCCGTTCGTCAGGCTGCCGATGAAATGGCCGGCCAAATTGCTGACGAGGTCTCGGCATGAGCGAACACGAGACGGCAACCAATCCGGAAGAGATCGAAGCGGTGGAAGAGCCCGCCATCCAGGAGGAAGAAAAAAAGCGCCGGTGGCGGGTTTCACGCCGCGGCTTTCTGATTGGCGCCGGCGTGACCGGCGGCGCGCTGGCCCTGGGCTTCTTCGTCGGCGTTCCCTATGCGCGCCTCAGAATCGCTGAAGCATTTGACGGCGCGACCGCGCCGGGCAGCTTCACCGACGACCCGTGGGCCTGGTTCGAAATCACGCCCGAAAATGAAGTGAACCTTTTTGTCAGCAAAGCAGAGATGGGGCAGGGCGTGCATACGTCAATTGCACAGATCGGCGCCGACGAGTTGGGTATTAACCTCAGCGACCTGCGCGTTATCCAGGCGACCACGGCGAGCGGGCCGGCGGATAGCTTTGGCACCAGCGGCAGCAGTTCCGTTTCGTCGGTCTTCACGCCGTTGCGTCAGGCCGCAGCCACCCTGCGCGAGATGCTGCGCGCCGAGGCCGCAGTTGCTCTCGACGTGACAACCGATGCACTTTCCGTCGACGGTCCGGCCTTTGTCGTCACGGCCGACCCAAGTCGCAGCGTTACCTTTGGCGAGTTGGTGGCGGCCAATTCGACTTGGGAAGTGCCGGAAGAGGCGGTACCTGTCAAGGCCAAGTCCGACTTCACGCTGATTGGCCAGCCGGCCGCACGCGTCGATATCCCCGCCAAAGTCAATGGCGAGGCCGTCTACGGCTACGACATCCGCTTGGATGGCATGAAATATGGCGCCGTCGTCCGTCCACCGACGATTGAGGCGACCATGACTTCCGCCGCCGCAGGCGATGCAGAGAGCGTGCCCGGCGTACATTCGGTGCTGGCGACAGAAGACTTTGCCGGTGCGGTTGCCGATTCACGCGCAGCCGCGCGGGCTGCGGTCGCCAACATGGCCATCACGTGGGATGAGGGCAAGCTTTGGCAGCAGGAAGAGCTCGATGAGATCGTTACCGTCGGCAATGGCAACGGCATTACGATTCAACAGGAAGGCAATGCGCCCCGAGTCTTGGAGCAGCGCACGGATGTGACGGCTGAATACCGCACGCCTTTTGCGGTTCAAGCCTCCCTCGAACCGCAGGCAGCCGCAGCCGAAGTCCTGCCGGACCGCGTGCGGGTCTGGGTCTCGACGCAGATGCATGGGCGGGTCCGCCCCACTGTGGCTGAGGCCCTGGGGGTCGATGAAGAGATTGTCGAGATCATTCCAACCTACATTGGCGGCGGCTTCGGGCGCAAGTCGGGCTTTGAGGTGGCGGTGGAAGCAGCGCGCCTGGCACAGGCCGCGGGCGTGCCCGTCCACGTAGGCTGGAATCGTACCGAAGAGATGCGCGACGGCTATTTCCGGCCGCCGACCCATCACAAACTGTATGCGGCGCTTGACGACAGCGGGCGCATTGAAGCCATGGAACATCGCCAAGCCAGCGGCGACGTGGCCTTTGACTTCCTGCCCGGCATTATGGCCGCGGTCATGGGGGCTGATTTTGGCGCCTACCGCGGCGCCATGATTCGCTACGCCGTGCCCAACCGCAAGACCATTGCGTGGCGCACGCCCTTACCGGTACGTACGGGCTGGTGGCGCGGTCTTGGTCTCCTGGCCAATGCCTACGCACTTGAGAGCTTCATGGACGAGGTGGCATTGACGGCCGGCGCAGATCCGCTGCAGTTCCGCATTGATCACATGCCCGACGACGAGTGGGGACAGCGCGGACAGGCCGTACTCGAATCCGTTGGCGAGTTGTCCAACTGGTCGACACCGCTGGAAGCCGGGCGCGGGCGGGGCATTGCCTTTTGCACCGACGTAGATACCATCGTCGCCCAGGTGGCTGAAGTCTCTATAGACGAGGAAAATGGCGGTCTGCGGGTCCACCAGATCTATGCAGCCATGGATTGCGGCTTGACCATCAATCCAGACGGGGCCAAGGCACAGATCGAAGGCAACGTCATGTGGGGTGTCGGCTCCGCACTCTTTGAAGAGATGCGCGTTGTGGACGGACAGGTAGCGATCGATAATTTCAACAACTACCCGCTTCTCACTATGCAGGCTGCGCCTCATGTTGAGAGCATACTCGTGGAAGCGCCCGACGGCGTGCCGCGCGGCGTGGGCGAGCCGCCGATTGGTCCGGTGGCGGCAGCGATCGCCAACGCAGTAGCCGATCTCAACGGCACACGCCTGCGTACCCTGCCCATGACGCCCGAACGTGTGCAAGCAGCGCTGAATCAAGCCTAGCGTTCCGCCGATCTTGAATTGACGACTCGTTTTTCTGTGGCGGAACCTAAATGCATCGGCAAGAACAAGTTCGTAGACTCGTCAAATAAAGATTGCCGATGCACTAGCGTCGTTCCGCTCGTCGTCAAAACGGGGCAATGGGATGCAAATCCATTGCCCCGTTTTTTTGTGCCTTGCCACGCAAGGTATAATTGAGCCAGTTTATTCAATGCCCAAAGTCGCTGCATCCAAGTAGTGCACCAAAGCACCATTGCAGTCATCAATTGCCTTTTGCAATTATCCTTTCCAATAATCGCTTGTTCCCGGATAGGCGTTGCCAGCAAAGGCCAATAGATGAGGAAGATCGAGGAAGATCATGGTTACCATTCACTGTCTAAATTGTGACGCTGATTTGCCAGTCAGTGCCATGGCTGAGGCAGGAGATTTGATTACCTGCCAGGCTTGTGACGCGGTCTTCGAAGTCGTTGCCATCAATCCGGTCGAGATCGATTTTGCCGATGAAGAGGAGGTCGACGGCGACTTACTTACAATCGACGTCGACGACGAGAAAGCGACCAGTAGCGACGCAAGCGACGATGATGCCGAAGTCGCCTGGACAGATGACTGGACCGATGCCAATGATGAAACCCTCAACGATCTCGGTGATCTGGGCGACGAAGACAACGATGACGAAGACGGCGGGAACGAAGAGGACGATGAAGACGAATGGATCGGCAACTGGGACGACGATGACCTTGACTGGGACGACGATGATCTCGACGATGATCTCGACGATGATCTCGACGACGATCTCGACGATGACGGCGACTGGTTGGACGACGATTGAGCGTCGTCTGAAAAGAAGGCGCCATTTCGCACCCAACGTCGTTTGACACTGGCTGTCGAGGACGCTTACAATCATACGTTGTGGCCAATACCTGACCGACAACATTTCATCCGCCTGCCCGGCATACACCGGATACCAGGAGCATTCAATGACCCACGAGCAACGATTTACGGAAACCCGCGGCCCAACCAAGGGCAACAGCGCCAGAATCGAAACCGTCGAACTTGCTACGGACGGCACTTCGAACAGAGCGCGCAAGTACCACATTTGGACCATCGGCTGCCAGATGAATGTGGCAGACTCCAACCACGTTGCAGCGGAGTTGGAGAAGATCGGCTACGGCCCGACGGATCAGCTCGACGAGGCGGACGTGGTTGTTCTGAACACGTGCGTCGTCCGTCAAAGCGCAGAAAATAAGGCAGTGGGCAAGCTGGGCAGTCTCAAGCCCTGGAGACGTCGTCATCCCGACGGCACCCTGGCGCTCATGGGCTGCATGGTGGGCGTCAAGCCCAGCCAGCAACTCCTCGATGCATACCCCTACGTAGATGTTTTTATGGCGCCCAGTGAAGCCAGCCCCCTGGTTGGCCACCTGCGCGAGGCGGAGATTGAGGCCGAGGTCGAAGCGATTGAGCGCTCGCAGCTGGCCCAGCGCTACGCGTTGCAAGATGCCGCGCAACCCATCGGGACAACCCAATCGATTAAGCATCTGGCCCTCAGTGGCGATGCGCCCGTCTCTGCCCATGTGCCCATCGTCTACGGCTGTAGCCACGCCTGCACCTTTTGCATTATCCCCTTCCGCCGCGGCATCGAACGTAGCCGCCCAGTAGACGAAATCGTCAACGAGATTCGCGGCCTAGTCGATCAGGGGGTGCGCGAAGTGACGCTTCTGGGTCAGATCGTGGATCGCTACGGCTACGACTGGCGTGAGCAGGGTACGGGAAACTCGGCAACGGTGGCGGCATTTCAGGGGCTGGCCGACGGCGACATGCCCGATCTGGCCGACCTCTTCGCGCGCCGTCCACGAAATCGAAGGGTTGTGGCGCATTCGCTTTCTGACCGGCCATCCAAACTATATGACCGATCGCATTCTGGAAACGGTGCGCGATCTGCCCAAAGTGATGGAGCATATCGAGGTACCGATCCAAGCCGGCGACGACCAGGTACTGGAGGCGATGAAGCGGGGTTATACGAGCGCCGATTACCGCGCGCTGATCGAGCGCATCCGCACCATCGTGCCTGATGCAGCAATTCACACCGACATCATCGTCGGTTTCTGTGGCGAGAGCAGCACGCAGTTTGACAAGACGGCAGAACTCCTGCGGGAACTGAAGCTTGATAAAGCGCACTTGGCCCGCTACAGCCCGCGGCCCGGCACGCTCAGCGAGCGACGCATGGCCGATGACGTGCCCGAAGCAGAGAAGGTACGTCGTCATAAGGTGCTGGAAGCAATCCAAGAAGAAGTATGCGCTGAGATTAACGCGCGCATGCTCGGTGAAACGGTCGAGGTACTTGTGGAAGAAAAGCACAAGGGCAAGTGGCGCGCCCGTACGCGTCAGAACAAACTCGTCTTTGTCGACAGCGAGCTACCGTTGCGCGGTCGCCTGATCGAGGCCCAGGTAACGTGGACCGGACCATGGAGCGTCCAGGCCCGCTTTGTCCGCGACGTCTCGCCGCTGCCCGATCGTGTTGAGGCGCCCAAGACAACATTTACGCTGGCCGCCGATTAACAACGGCCCCGTTGATTAACAACGGCCCCGTTGCGACCGATCAAGCGCGCTACACACTTGTCTACAGAGCAGTTGACCTTCCAGGCGAGTTGATGTATCGAGTCGATGATCGACCCAAACTATCGAGTCATTGTATTCAGACATGACTTGATTTGGCGAACGTGCGTGAACCACACTGACGCCGGCAGGATTCTACGATTAGGTCCTGCCGGTTTGCATGTCAGCCATCAATTCAACACCCATCCTGTCAAGGTCCCGTATTCATGCTTGGTGACAGTTTAACCGCTAACGTTGTCCTTTTTCTCGCCGGCTTCGTCCTCTTGATTGGCGGCGCAGAATTTCTGGTACGTGGGGCCAGCCGCCTCGCCGTTCGTATGAGCGTGCCGACCGTCGTTGTGGGCCTCACCGTTGTCGCCTTTGGCACGAGCTTGCCGGAACTAATTGTCAGCGTGTTGGCAAATCTCCAGGGCAATGGCGCCGGCGATATCGCAATCGGTAATATCGTCGGCAGCAATATCGCCAATATCGGCCTCATTCTCGGCATTACGGGCCTGTTGGCCGTCATCCCCGTTGACAGTCGCTTGGTGCGCCGCGAGATCCCGATTCTGATTGTCGTTTCGATCATCTTCGTGATGATGGCCTGGTCTGGCAGCATCAGCCGCCTCAACGGTCTGATCCTCACGGCGGGGTTGATCGCCTTTACCATTTATAGCTACAAGAGCAACCACTTGAGCGAAGAAGAGTTGCACGAAGGTGAGGAAGCGCTGGACGTCATCACATCAATTGACGCCGACATTGCTCAGTCCAGCCGCCACCCACTCTTTGACCTGATGCTCGTTGGCACTGGCATGCTCGGTCTGATGGTGGGTGCAAGCTGGCTGGTTGATTCCGCCCAATTTCTGGCACGAGCAATGGGCGTCAGTGAGTTGATTATCGGGCTGACGCTGGTTGCGCTTGGCACGAGTTTGCCCGAGCTGGCTACCTGCATCATCGCCGTGGCCCGCAAGGAAGGCGACATCGCCGTCGGCAACATCGTCGGCTCCAACCTCTTCAACATGATGTTCATCGGCGGTCTCAGTTCGTTGATCAAACCGCTGCCGGTTCCGCTTCACATGCGCGCAGTGGATTTTCCCGTTATGCTCGCCCTGACCGGACTCCTCTTTCTCCTGGTCATACGGCGGCCCCATTCGATTAACCGGATTGAGGCAGCCATTTTGCTCGCGGCCTATCTCGCCTACATCTTCTGGCTCTTTTTCGTCAACGGCGCGGCGCCGGCAGTCGGCTAGTCAAGAGATCTACGCATGGTCAAGACTCTGCGGGACTTCATGGCGAACTTTGACTTTCGCTCGATTCTCCTCATTGGCGGTGGCCTGCTCGTATTGGGCTGTTTCTCCATTTTTCTTGGGCAGAATCTGATCTTTGAAGCGGGCGTGCGCCTGGGAATCTTTGCGCCCTCCCCCATTCGCCAGTATGAAGTGCTGGATCAGGTTGAGGCGGATTGGTATGATGCCTTTTTCACCAACCCTGCCTGCCTGCCCGAATGGCGACGCCACGATGGGCTCGATCAGCGGATCGCCGACGATATTCGCGCAGCCGGCGAGCGCGTTGACCTGGCGGCCTTTGAACTGAACGCCGCACCGATCATCAGCGCACTGCGTGATGTCGCTAGTGCGGGCAAAGAAGTTCGAGTTGTGGTGGATTCGGCAGAGACGGAAGCCGGCGTTGTGGACAGATTGCGCCGCGCCGGCGTCGAAATCGTCGGAGATGAGCGTAGTGCGCTCATGCACAACAAGTTTGTCATCATCGACGATCAGGTCGTCTGGACCGGCTCCCTCAACTTCACCGACAATGGGAGTTACTGCAACGCCAACAACGTTGTGCGCATGATATCGCCCCAGCTGGCGGACAACTACACGGCTGAAATGGACGAAATGATCAATGAACGCAGCTTTGGGCCGACTTCGCCGGAAAATACGCCGCATGAACAAATGAGCTTTGACGGTGTTGCCGTCGAAAATTACTTTGCCGCCGAAAAAGAAGTCGCGCAGATCATTGCTGCCTACGTGGCGGATGCCACGGAAGAGATCCTCTTTATGGCCTACTCGTTCACGGAAGAGACGATTGGAGAGGCCGTGATCGAACAGGCCAGGTCGGGCACAACCGTGCAGGGCGTTTTCGAAACGACTGGCTCAGAGACTGCCTATAGCTACTTCAGCAGGCTGGATAGCATGCGCGCGCCCAACGTGATGGTCCGTCAAGACGGCAGCAGCAGCGTGATGCATCATAAGGTCTTTATTCTGGATCGAGAGACTGTGATCTTTGGCTCCTTCAATTTTACCAATAGCGCCAATGATGAAAATGACGAGAACATTGTCATTGTCAGGGATCCTGCTCTGGCCGCGCAATTCGCTGCTGAATTTGCCGCGGTCTGGCGCGACGCGCCGGGCCTGGACGATTGGTTCTGGCAAACCATCGGCGTCGAGTTTTGAGCTCCTATAGCCACGTAGCCGATTGTGATATGATAATGAGGAATAGTGCTCCCACCTTTGTCTAGCCAAATCGACAACCATTTCACCAAAACCGGAGAGTATGATGCAACTGCGTAAAGTCATGACCCTACTGGCCATTGCTCTGGTCGCGCTTTTCGTTCTCAGCGCCTGTGGCGGCGGCGAGGAGCCGGCGCCGACGCCGGAGCCGACTGTGGCGGAAGCAGCAGCCGAAGCAGAGAGCGCCGAAGCGGCGCCGGAAGAAGCAGACGCCGAGACTCCGGCCGACGAGTCGGGTGACGAGGTCGCTGAAGCACCTGCCGCCGCAGGAGACGAGGACGCCGAGGAGATGGCAAGCGAGGCAGCCGCCAGCACAACCACTCTCAACCTGGTCAGCGCCCGCCCCGTGACCGAGATCGTTGCCGACCCCGAAGGCGTGCTGGCGACGCTTTCACCCGATGGCGCCCACATTGCCTGGGTCACCCGCGATGGCCGGGGACGCAAAGCCGTCGGCCAGCTTTGTCTCTTCACCTTTGCCGACGCCAGCAAGACCTGCCACGATGCGCCTGAAGAGTTTGAGAGCTATCCCTACCAGCTTGCCTGGGCTCCGGATAGCTCGGCGATCGCCTTTACGGAGAATGTGGTCGTTGCCGGTCTGGAAAGCGATGTTTGGGTCTTCACCGTGGCCGACGGCGCTTTCACCGATCGCACGGACGATGGTGTGACCGGCTCCTGGACAGTCGGCGAAGGGGAATTTGCACTCGACCTACTTCCCATGTGGAGCCCGGACAGCAGCACGATCTACTTCTGGCGTGTTGAGCCCCTGGGTGATCTTGCCTACAACATGGGCATCTTCCAGATCGGCGCAACTGAGGGCGACGCCGAGCAAGTCATTGACTTGACTGGCTCCATGACCGGCTATCTGCCCCGTTACTCACAATCGAATTTCGGACTCGATGGCATGAGCGCGCTCTCGCCCGATGGTTCCCAGATCGCGGTCCTGCTCACCGACATGACAGACACGCTCTACGGGACGACGCCCGTCACGCTGTGGCTGCTGGATCTTGACGACGGTGCAAGCGAACCGGCGCAACTGATGACGTCGGATGATTTCCAGGCGGCCCTGCCCACCTGGCAGAACTTGCCCGCCAATCCCCAGGGACTCTCCTGGACCGGTGACGGCAGCGCGATTGTGGTCAATGCCTTTAGCAATGATACGCATGCGCCACTGAACCTCTACTATTACCTCGATGTGGCCAGCGGTGAGGCGACGCCGGCGGTAGATTTTAGCGGCGCGGCGACGATCGAGGATCTCTACAGCGTCGACGGCACCCCGATCCCCCTGCGCTACTATGCGCCATGGTCTGCTTCGCTGACGGCGGACGACATGACGCTGGTTATGTTCAATGATCTGGGCGGTACGGCCGGCGTACTCGAGTCAGTGCTGCCGCCAACGGGCGACCTGCCCGAAGTCCTGCGCACGGCGGAGTCCCTGTCAATCCTGCCCACGGGCGTTCGCTCGAGTCGCTCGGACGACGGCAAGGTGATCATGTCCGGCATCATGTTTACCTTCGAATAGTGGGGCCGTGCACCGTGCCGTTTCTGGCGCGTTGCGGTCGGCAGTAGCTTCATGAAAAAGAATGCCCGGCGGATTTGATCCGCCGGGCATTCTTGGTTATGAGACGCCCAGTCCAACTGATTACGACGACTATTTTGCTCGAAGCATCAATTGGGCAGACGCACGCCAAATGATGCTTCGGTGGCGCGCTCGAGGCCGGCTTCGGCAAGCAGTTCCTCGCCGACGGCCATGTGCCGCCCGATCTCTGCCACCCGATGTGCGTCTGAATTGAGCGCAATATTTCTCCCGCCCGCCTCTGCGTACCAGCGCAGTACCGTCACCAGGCTATCGTTCCAACCCGGTTCATCACAGAGAAAGCGCGTGTTGATTTCAAGCGTGCGCTTGCGGTCGGCCAACGCGCGCAACACAGGCTGAATCTCTGCTTCTAGACGGCCGATATCGGGAGGGCCGAAGCGCTTGGTTCCGGTTGCGAAGACGCGGTCAAAGTGGGCCAGCATGTCGAATTCTACAGTGGTCGTCATGTCGGCCATCGAGCGAAAGTAGTCGGCGTAGACATCGTAGGGATCACAGTCATCGAAACAGCGCGCGTCATGGATATTACGCCCTCCCACCCAGTGCACGGACGCAATTACAACATCAAAATGGTGGGCGTTGAGTATTGCTTGCACTTCATCTTGGTGATGATGAGGGTTGCCAAACTCCGCGCCGCTTAGCACGCGCAGGCCCTGGGGGCCAAACACTTCGCGACAGACCACAATATCAGCGAAATATTGGGGGAAGTCGGGGCACATGGTCCGACCCTTGGGAGACCACTCCACGTGGTCGGTAATGGCGATCGCATCCATACCCAGGGCGAGCGCCTGGAGGCAAAGCTCGTACGGTGAATTATGGCCGTCAGGGCTGTGGGTTGAATGCATGTGATAATCGGTTTGCATAACGTGGCGTTCCTCGCGCGATTGGTAGACGATGCGGCTTCACTCATTTATCTAGCATACTACCATTTGCGCACAATCAATGCACGGTTAAGGCGGTGTAAAAAAAAGCAGGCGCCGGCGGCTGACGTCCTAGAGCAGGGCCTGCCGGAGCGCGCGGATGTCGTCAGGCGTCGTGCGACAGCAGCCGCCGATCAAAGAGGCGCCGGCCGCGCGCCACTGCTGCACCGGCCAGGCAGCACTCCCCAACCTATCGTCAGGAATCCAACGCTTTGCATCCCCGTCCCAGGCCTCGCCACTATTGGGATAGGCGAGCAGCGGTTTGCTCGTGGCGCCGGACGCCTGCTCCAATAACGCGGCAACAAAGCGTGGTGGCGTGCAGTTTAGCCCCACCGCCACAACTTGATCCGATGCGTCTGCCAAGGCCACGGCCTCGGCAAAGGGCTCGCCATGGCATAGCCGCCGCTCATCACAGCAGCTAAAGCTCAGCCAGGCAAACGTGCCGGGGAACTCATGCAGCAGGCTGACAAGCGCTTCGCCTTCCAGCGCGCAGGGAATCGTCTCGCAGGCCAGCAGGTCAGCACCGGCATCGGCCAAGACGGCCAAGCGCGGCCGGTGCCAGCCCTTTAGCTCGGCCAAAGAGAGCCCATAGTCGCCCCGGTACTCGGAACCGTCGGCCAGAAATGCGCCGTAGGAGCCGACAGAAGCGGCGACAAGCGGTCGCAGACGTCTACGACGGTCGGAGGTGTTGGACCAAAAGTCGTCCCTGGCTTCGCAGGCCAACTGCACGGAAAGCCGCATCAATGCCTCAGCTTCTGATGTGGAGAGTCCCCGCCGCGCAAAGCCTTCAAACGAGGCCTGATAGGAAGAGGTGATGGCCACATCTGCGCCGGCGGCAAAGTAATCATAGTGGACAGATCGGATTAAGTCCGGCTCTTCCAGCAACAGCTTGGCCGACCAGAGATCGTCCTGCAGATTGGCGCCACGGCGCTCCAACTCGCTGGCCAATGCACCGTCAATAATGAATGAGTGTTGATTATCTAGAAATGGTTGAATCGGCATTTGAACGATACTTCCGTCAAGTGGTAACATCAGGGTTGCGCGCGCCGTCGTTGGCGCGGCCAGGGTTTTTATTGCTGCCAGCATCATAGCACGGTACCTGCCAAATGGCGTTGAGCTTTTCCACAGTCGGCCACTATCAACTAAAGCATGAAATCATCAGCGGCGCCACAGCGACCGTCTACGCGGCCTATGATCAGCTGCATGACACCCAGGCACTATTTCACGTTCTCAACCAACGGCTGCCGCGCGATCCCAGCGTGCGCACGGCGTTGATCCACGCGGCCAACGATGCCAGAGCCCTGGTGCATCCCAACGTCCTCCAGGTCTTTGAAGCGGGCGCGGTCAACGATCGCCTCTATGTCGCCACGGAAGCAATCGACGGTGATCGCCTCGATCGCGTGCTCGCCATGCGCAAGCCGCCTTTCGAGTCCGTAACGCTCGTCGATCTGGTAGCCGAGTTGGCAGACGGCATCGACTATGCCCATGCCGAGGGCTTTATCCATGGTCATATCACGGAAGAGGCAATATGGTTGACCGGGGACGGGCAGCATAAGATTGCCTTCCTGGGCATGGGCCGGGCCGCGGACGCGCCACCGGTCCCACGCACCCCGGCGCCGATCACAGCCTATGACGCGCCGGAGGAAGTGATTGGCCAGCCGGCGACCGAAGCAAGCGACATCTATAGCTTGGGCGCCGCAGCCTATCTGCTTGGCGCTGGTCAGCTACCCTTTGATCACAGTGACCCCGCAGCCCTTGAACGGACAATCCTCTACGAGCTGCCAAGTGATGCCGACACGCTCAACCCTGCGCTGCCGGCCGGCATGACCTACGCACTGAATCGGGTTCTGGCCAAGGCGCCGGCGATTCGCTACAACAGCGCGCAGGCTTTTTCCCATGCCTTGGAAGAAGGCCTGACCTGGGCGCCCAGTCAGAGCGACCAACAGGTGCTGCGCATCGGTCTGGCGAGCCGCATTGAGGCCCCTACGCCCGCCGAAGGCCCCCCCCACGCCGCTCGCGTGCGGGGATTGGCCTGCTGCTCGCTGCGCTGGCGGCAATCGCCGGCACCTTCATGATTATGTCAAACGGACTACTCCCGCTGGATCCGCAGCAGCCTGGGTTGACCGTGACAGCGACGACCGGCGCAGTGGCCGTCGTACCGGCTGGCGGCGGTGAATCAACGCCGAGTCCAACCGAGGCAGAGGTGGCCATGGCCGTCGCCTTGAGCGAGCGCGCAACGATCACGCCCACGCCAACCATTTCACCGACCGAAATCGTCACGCCCATCCGGACATCAGCAGAGGCGGCGCAGGAGGCAGCGTCTGAGACGCCGTCAGGGACGGAACTAGAAGCGCAGGCGGCGGAAGGAAGTGAGGCGGGCGCGCTCCCGGCAAACAGGATGGACCGGTCATCAGCGACGACTGATGGCGTCGCTGCACGTGCCACAAACACTCCGCAACCCATCGCGACAAACCGGCCGACCGAAACTGCCACGGCCATGCCCACTGCTACACCGCGCCCCAGCGCCACGGCGACGGACAGACCGACCGCAACGGCAACCAGCACGCAAGCAGCCACGGCCACTTCGACGGCAACCGCCACCCCGCGCCCGACGCGCACGCCGACACCTACGGCAGTGCCGACGCAAACGCCCACCGTCACGGCCGCGGCAACCGCAACGCCGCGCCCCACCGCGACAGCCACGAACACCCCATCTCTCCCGACGGCCACACCACAAGCCACGTCATCGGCGCCCCTGCCGCCGCCCGGTGCCGCCATCAGCGCCCTGGAGCCCTTGGACTCCAGCCTTACCGGTCGGCGCGCCTTTTCGTGGCAGCCAAGCGGATTGACCCTGGAACCAAATCAGTACTATGAATTGATCTTCTGGCCCATAGAAGGCGATCCCATGGCCGATGGCTTTGGCCCTGTGGGTTCCATCAAAGAGACGTCGGTTCTGGTGAATCTGGAGCAGGTCGCCGATCGCTTGCCCCAACTCGAGCGTAACCGCAACTATTATTGGGGCGTACTACTGGTAGAGCTAGAGCCGTATCGCCGCATTATGCATTTGGGCACGGGCAACCAATTCCTCGTTCCCGGCGGCGGCGATGGTGGCAACGATGGTGGCGATGATTGCCCAGGCTGCGGTGGACGCGGCTGACAGCACACGACTTGCAAGCTCCCGAAACGACCAATCCGGATCAACAGAAAGTTACCCTTGTGAACACACTCCCGCTCCCAACGCGCCCACGTTCATCCCATTTGCGCGCTTGCTTGACAAATCGTTACGGTCTCATGCTGCTACTGCTGGCCATGGCTGCCGTTCTGAGCGCGCCAAGCTCGCTCTACGCCCAAGAACAACCGAACGAACCGGACGTTGGTTTCCGCCTTGTCGACGATTTTGAGTCGCTCAACGCAGGCGAAATTGACGGACGCAACGGTTGGCTTGCCACAGAAAACGCGGTCGTGATCAGTGACCCTGTCGACGCCGGCAACAGCGTTTTGCGCCTGGAGCAAGGATCCACCATTGCCGACAAGGTCTTGACGGCAACAATCGCCGAGGAGGCCAGCGGTACGCTCTTCTTCCGTCTGCGTCGCCAGGGGACACAAGGCGTCTGGGCCGGCGTGGGCGATGCCGCACCGCCTACTGGATGGACTGATCTAGAGGTCCAGATGGGTTACAGCGTGTTCACACCAGGCCCATTCCACGTTCGCGATGGTGGCTCCGTAGTCGTCACCACACAGACCTTTGCCGAGAATACATGGTACTGCGTCTGGTTGGCGCTCGATAACGAAGCCAACTCCTATCAGGTCTCTGTTCAAGGTGGCGAATGGGACTCGCCGTCGAAGCTTACCCGTTTCGGTGATCAGACATTCGACTTTTTCGAGAACCAAGATAGTCTTCTGGAGACCTTCTCCTTCCGCACCGGCGATGATGCTGAAAAAACGGGCTCGCTCTGGCTCGATGATGTCTATGTGGATCCCGACAGTATCGAAATCACCAATCCAGGCAACAATCCGTGCAGTCCGCCGCCACCCGATCCCTGCAACGAACTCACGCTTGGCCACAGCGGCGACGGCGAAGATCCAACCGCCGCGCCGCGCCGCTCGACCGGGTGCGCCCGTGGCAGCTATATCGCGGACGAGACGATTACGCTGACGGCGGAGCCTGCCAGCGGCTGGCGCGTCGCGGGCTGGTCGGGCACGGACGACAACAGCAGCATCAGCACGAGCAACAGGCTGACCATGCCCGATCGGGCCGCAGAGGCAAGCGTCACCTATGTGCCTGCCCCCAGCTGTTACGATTTGACCCTCTCGCACACAGGCAATGGCAGCGACCCCGTTGCACAGCCGGATCGATCGGCCGGCTGCCCATTGGGGGAATACACGCCGGGCCAGGACATCGCGCTAACAGCCTCGCCCGCAGCCGGCTGGGCAATCGTACGCTGGTCGGGGACAAACGACGACAGCAGCACGTCGCCCAGCAACAGTATGACCATGCCTGAGCGCAACGCATCGGCCAGCGTTACGTATGCGCCCGTCTGCTTTGCCCTTACACTTTCCCATACGGGCGAAGGAGTCGATCCCGTAGCTACGCCGGCCCAATCGGGCAACTGTGCACCGGGCCGCTACTTCGTGGGCGAAGCCATTGCACTGCAGGCCGCGCCGGCGCCCGGCTGGCGGGTGGCAGATCGGAGCGGCACCAACAATGACGCCAGCAGCAGCGATCAAAACGCCCTCATCATGCCGGCCGCAGACGCTGTCGTGAGCGTGCGCTACGAGCGAAGCTGCTTCCCCCTGACACGCAGTCATGCGGGCGATGGCGACGACCCGGTGGCAACCCCGGATCGTTCAGACGGCTGCCTGCTCGGACAGTACCTGCCAGGCGAGCCGATCAGTCTGAGCGCAAATCCTGCGCCAGGGTGGACCGTTGCGCGCTGGTCCGGCACGGAAAACGACGCCAGCACGGCCAACGTCAACACGCTAACTATGCCAGGCGAAGCCGCCACGATCGTCGTCGTGTACGCTGAAGGCGACGACCTCAGCTATTCACTAACGGTTGCGGTCGAAGGGAACGGTTTCGTGCGCAAAGAACCGGATCAACCGACCTATGAACCCGACACTGCGGTCCAGCTGACCGCAGTAGCCGATCCCGGCTGGATTTTCTCCCGGTGGGAAGGTGATATTGCGAGTCCGCAAAACCCGGTCACCGTCACCTTGAATAGGAATCTGGTCGTCACGGCAGTCTTCATCGAATCAGCGACGTGCTACCCCCTGACGCGTTCGCACTCTGGTCAAGGCGCAGATCCTGTGGCGACGCCAACCGCTTCGACAGGGTGCGTAGAAGGCGAGTACGTTGTGGGTGAAGCACTGATCTTGACCGCAAGTCCGGCCGACAACTGGCTACTGGTCGGATGGCTCGGCACGGAAAACGACGCCAGCACCAGCCTGCAAAACAGCCTGGTCATGCCGGCTGCACCGTTGGAAGTCTTTGCGCTCTATCTGCCTGACAGCGGGAACGCAACAGGGCGCGCCTATCTACCGATCATCGACCTGGCCGCGCCGCCGCCGCCTTTCCCCAAATTGGACAATGGCAGTTTTGATCTACTGAACGACCTGTCCTGGTCAGAAAGCTCAAGTCAGGGTCTCCAGCTCATCGTCTCCGAACAATATGTGGCAGCTACAATTGGGCAACCCTTTGCAGCCCAGAGTGCACCGAACATTGCGTGGCTGGGCGGCATCCGCGAGGAGCAGGCGGAGATTGCCCAGCCGGTAGCGCTTCCGGAGGGAATTGGGAGCGTGCGGCTCAGCTTCTACCACTGGATTGCGTCACGGGAGTCGATCTGCGGTGACGATCGAGGCAGGGTACTGGTCGATGAGCGCGAACTACGCACCTTCGACCTCTGTCGCAGCAGCAACACGGGTCGCTGGGAACGGATCGAGCTAAGCCTGGATGCGCACATCGGCGAGACGATCAACCTACGCTTTCTGTCGACGCAAGATGGAGATGAACTGAGCAACTGGTATATTGACAGCGTCCGCCTCTGCAATGGCAGCGGCGCGCAACCGTGCGAATGACCTGAAACATGCCGGCAACGGGTGCGTTGCGCATGATTCGATCGCTGGCGGCGATAGAGTAGGCGAAGAGAAAACGAGCAGTAGCATGCTCAATCGCGCAACGAAACAGACAGGAGAAATACCTTGACGCTGCCACGTTTTGCCCCCGTTCGTCAACGCGTAACGGACGACTGCATCAGCGACATTCCGGGTCACGTGCGAAGAGAGTTGCGGCGCGTGCGGCTGATCGATCGCGTGGCGCCGGGGCAGCGCATCGCCGTGGGCGTGGGCAGCCGGGGCATCGCTTGCATCACGCCAGTCGTGACAACGGTCATCGAAGAGTTGAAAGCCCTGGGCGCCGAACCGTTCCTGGTTCCGGCCATGGGCAGCCATGGCGGCGGCACGCCGGAAGGCCAGCGCACCGTGCTCGAAGGCTACGGTCTTGGTCCAGAGCAGTTGGGCGTCCCGATTCTGAGCAGTATGGAGGTCGTGGCTGTGGGCGCAACGCCAGACGGCATGCCTGTCGTCTTTGACGCCCACGCAGCCGGAGCCGACGGTGTGATCGTCATCAACCGCATCAAGCCCCACACGGCCTTCCGCAGCCGCTGGGAGAGCGGGCTCTTCAAGATGCTGGCAGTCGGCCTGGGCAAGGAACGGGGCGCAGCCACCATGCACGCCTGGGGCATTGCCGAGGCTATCCCCGCTGTGGCCCGTGTGCTCATCGAGCACATGCCCATTCTCGGCGGCGTGGCCATCGTTGAAAACGGCCACCACGAGCCGGCCCATATCGAAGCCATTCCCGCTGAGCGACTGGAAACGCGCGAGCCTGAGCTCCTGGAGTTGAGCTGGCGCCACCTGCCGCGTATTCCCATTGAGCCCCTGGATCTGCTTGTTATGCAGGAGATCGGCAAAGACATCAGCGGCACGGGGATGGACCCCAACGTGGTGGGGATGTGGCGTCGCAAGGGCGGGCCGGTGGACCCCGACTTCCGTGCCCTGGTTGCCCTGGACCTGACCCCCAACAGCCATGGCAATGCCATTGGCGTGGGCTATTGTGACGTGATCCCCCAGCGGCTGCGTGACAAGATCGATCCCGCGTCTACCTACACCAATTGTCTCACTTCAGGCAATTATAATGGGGCGAAAATTCCTATCACCCTCCCCAGCGACCGTGAGGCGATCCTGGCTGCACTGCCGCCGGCGAATCGCGAAGATGCGCGCATCATCATGATCCGCAACACGCTCGAACTCGACCGGCTGTGGGCATCCACCGCGCTGCTGACGGAGATTGGCGCACACCCCACATTGGAGCAGAGTGGCGACCCCCAAGAACTGGCCTTTGACGAAGCTGGGGCGCTGCGCCTCATGTCGAGGGCGTGACCCAAGCGACTATCCGTCCGGCTGCAGTACCGGTCCATCGGGCGTATCGAGCAATTGCCACCCGGCCGCTTCAATCTCGCTGCGCAGGCGGTCGGCCGCGGCCCAGTCCTTACGCTGGCGCGCCGGCATCGCGTGCGCTGACGAGATCGAGCACATCGTCTGGCGCCGTAGGCGTCTCTGCCTCTTCTGGCGGGGCGCCGTGACGGGCTTCGGCCTCTCGCCAGATCTCTTCTTCAATGCCCACATGATGCGCCGGTAGCTGAAGGGAACCGAGCAGCTCGGCGGCGAAGCTCTCTCCGCTTTCGAAGCGCGTCTCTTCTCCGGCGCCAATGATCACCACGCCGCCATTTCCTCGCACACGACAGAGTCCCTGCCCCAGATCAACAATCAAGGCTGTATTCTCATCGATGCCGACGATCGTGCGCGGTGTTGCTTCATCAGCGGGCAGCAAGTCGAGCATCTCTTCATAGCGGCTGCGGCCAACGTAGCAGTGGCTGGTATCCAGGGTCTCGCCGCCGTCGTTATTGTTCCAATGGGGCACGAAGACCAGGTTCAACCCAAACGGGGCGAAGAAATCCAACCCCGCCTGCCAGTGCAGATCATCGCCCACCTTGTAGATTTCGTAGACAGGCAGTGCGTGGCGACTGGAGGCAATCGTCGTGGCGCTGGCAAAGATGAGCGCAGTCCCCAAACGATGGCAGGCCTGCAGCGTCTGCCATGCCACACTATCGCGCAGTTGGCGTGCAGCGTAGGTGGGACTTCCTGGGCCGACCAGCAAGAAATCGGCGTCAAAGAGGGGATCGAGGATCGTTGGATCGTCGGGGCTAAACGGCGTTCCCCGCTTGCGCGCCGGCACGATGGAGATTTCCGGCTGATGATTCTGCAGATGTTTCTCCAGATAGCGCCCGATCTGCCCGGCAACGTCGGCAGAGTTCGGCTGAAAGCCGGCTGGCGTCTCCAGGATTGCCACCTTTACCGGTGCTTCTTGCGTGCTAAAGAGCGCATCGTACACTTTGCGAATATTGGGCGAGGTTTCGCCGGATCCGAGCAGGATCACAGGGCCTGGATGAACCGCCATGTGCTACCTCCTTCTAAAAGACTGTTGCATGTCTACGAAAGCAGAAGCCTGACTTGGCCTCAAGTCAGGCTTCTGTATTTATCATTGTCGGTCACTTCGACATAGGCCCACTTTGGATCACTATGCAGACCAGATTCCCGCATCCAACTCGTTTAGCAGTGCATCGGCCAACTCAACCGGTCGATGGACATGAATGTCGTGGTCTGTGGCCGGATAGCGCTCCACGTGCACATGGGTGAGACCCGACTCAGCTGCCGCGACCTGCTGACGTTGGCTCTCCAGCCGTGCCGCGTCCCGATCATCTTCGGCGACGGCAATATAGACCGGCGCTTTGACCTGTGGGTACAACTCCGTCGGACGCTGTTGCCAGATCGAATGCAAGATTTGCATGTGCCGATCCAGCGTAAGCCAGGGCCGGATCGTCCCATCAGGCAAGATCTCAAAGTTGCCCATGGTGCCATCGATGCCGGTTTGAGACCACTCGGGGTGGAAATGGCGAAGACGGGCGCGCAGGTCATCCGCACGCACACCGGCCAGCGAAGGCGGCTTCAAGTCCCGTTCAATCGATGCCCAGTCACCCTGGGGCCGCGCCTGCAAGTCAATGAAACCGCCGTCAACAAATGCCAGACCGCGTGCTCGGTCCGGATGGCGTACGCCAAAAGCCAGGGCGACGTTGCCGCCCCAGGATTGCCCCGCCACAATCGGCCGATCAAGCGCTAACTTGTCAAGCAGCGCGGCCAGGTCATCTGTAACTGTTTCAAAATCGTATGGGCCATCCGGCTTGTCCGAAAGCCCGTGCCCGCGCTGATCTATGGCGATCACGTCATGGCCGTGAGCGGCCAGTCTCGGGGCAACCGCATCCCACGTACTGGCGTTGCTGGCCAAACCGTGGACAAGCACAAAGGGTACGCCAGGCTCGCCGCCTGTACGCGGGCAGCGGCGGATATGGAGGGTGAGGTCGTTTCGGGCCGGCAGTGAGACCCATTCATCAATAACCATGGTGGCATTGTACGGGATCTTCGGGTTGGCGCGCCGGATGATAGCATCCAAACGGTTCTGGTCAATGCATTTGTGCGACAGAGAGGCCCAAGCTGGCAAAAAACCAAATGTGAGAACTCAAACAGACCAGCGCGCCAGAAACCGGGACAATTGCCTCTGTTTGTTAGCAAGATTCATCAATCCGTGATCATAAGGTGATCTAACCATAGCAACAAGGATATCTTTCGACATGCGTGCCAATCTCTTTCGCCTGATCTTCATACCACTCTTCGCTATTGCACTCGCGGCCTGCGCCGCACCAAGCGATAACGCCGCGCCGGAATCTGCTGATCCGGCAGACTCAATGCTCCAGGTTGTCACCACGGTCTCCCCCGTGACCAACATCATCCACAATGTGGGCGGTGAGCGCATCTCGCTCACTGGGATCGTGCCAGAGGGCGTCAACTCCCATACGTTTGAGCCAGCGCCGTCCGATGCCCGCATCCTGGCCGAAGCGGATCTCATTTTTATCAATGGCCTCAATCTCGAAGAGCCGACCCTGCGACTGGCCGAGGCCAACAAGCGCGACGATGCTGAGATCGTCATGCTAGGCGACTTGACCATCAGCCCGGACGACTACATCTTCGATTTCTCCTTCCCGGCGGCGGACGGTAGCCCGAATCCGCACCTATGGCCCAATCCGCTCTATGCGTTGCGTTATGCTGAGATTGTGCGCGACAAGCTAAGCGAACGCGATCCGGCCAATGCCGACTTCTACGCCGAAAACTATGCTGCGTTTGAAACGCGCATCAATGAACTCGATGCCGCCATCGCCGCGACCATCGACTCGATTCCGCCTGAGAACCGCAAGCTCTTGACCTATCATGATTCCTGGGCCTACTTCTCGCCCCGCTACGGCACAACCGTCATCGGCGCGATCCAGCCGGCCGATTTTTCCGAACCTTCCGCACGTGAAGTGGCCGATCTGATTACGCAGCTGCGCGAGGAAGAGACGCCGGCCATCTTCGGATCCGAAGTCTTTCCCTCCCCCATCCTGGACCAGATCGCCAAAGAGGCAGGCGTTACCTATGTGGACAACTTGCGCGATGATGACCTGCCCGGCGCGCCGGGAGACGACAATCATTCCTACGTGGGCATGATGGTTGAGAACGTGCGTACCATGGCCGACGCGCTGGGCGGCGATCCCACCCTGATCGCCGATTTTGACACCAGCAACGTTGCCGGCAGCGACGATCAGGTGAACCAGGCCCAGGATTAATGAATCCCATCCTTGAAGTACACGACGTCACCTTTGGCTACGGCAAGACGCCGGTGCTGCTCGACGTCAACCTACATCTACACCCAGGCCAGTTTGCGGCCCTGGTCGGGCCGAGCGGGGCAGGCAAGACCAGCCTGCTCCGTCTGGCATTGGGAACGCTGCAACCCTCAAGTGGCGAAGTACGCGTCAGCGGCCAAGCCACAAGCGGTCACGCTGCGCCGAAGATTGCCTACGTGCCCCAGGTGGAGACGATCGACTGGAATTTTCCCGTCACGGTCGAGCAGGTTGTGCTCATGGGGCGGGTACGGGAGGCGCGGCTCTGGCCGTGGCCTTCGCGGGCTGACAAAGCGGCTGTGACCGAAGTGTTGGGCAATCTACAGATTGGTGATCTGCGCACACAGCATATCCGCAACCTGTCGGGCGGACAGCAGCAGCGCGTCTTCCTGGCGCGTGCCCTCATCGCCCAGCCCGATCTGCTGGTGCTTGACGAACCGACGTCAGGCGTGGACATGCAGACAGCCGAAAAGATGCTCCACTTGCTCCTCGACCTCAACCGACAGGGCATGACCATCCTGATGACGACCCATGACCTGAACATGGCCGCGGCGCATATACCCTGGATTATCTGCCTCAACAAGCGCGTGATCGCCCAGGGCACACCCGAAGACGTCTTCACCTCCGAAATTCTGACGGAGACCTACCGGGGTGACATGCAGGTAATTCATTACGATGGCCTGCTGCTCGTTCACCAGAAGCCTCACCATCACAAACTGGCCGACGTGGTGGTTGATCCGATCCTGGGTCACCCGGCAGCGGATACCGAACCGGATACCGGCCCGGGTTCCGGACCGCATCCCGAGCCCGTAGAAGAGGAGGTGGCGGATGATCGAGTTGCTGATCGAACCCTTTCAGTTTGAATTCTTCCGCAACGGCACCATGGCCGCCGTACTGGCCGGTGCGCTCTGCGGGTTGATTGGCGTCTATATCGTGCTGCGCGGGATGAGCTACATTGGCCACGGCCTCTCCCACGCGATCTTTGGCGGCGCGGTCGTCGCCTACGTCATGCAGTGGAATTTCTACATTGGCGCCGGCATGTGGGGCTTTCTGGCCGCGCTGCTCATTAACCAGACCGTGCGCAGAACCCAGATCAACGCCGACGCCGCCATCGGCGTGATCACCACGGCCAGCTTTGCCGTTGGCGTGGCGCTCATCAGCCGCTATCGCAGCTTCACCCGCTCGTTTGATGCCGCGCTCTTCGGCAACATCCTGGGCGTGACGCGGGCCGATGTGATGGTCATCGCCGTGGTGGCGCTGATGGTCGCACTGACCATCTTCGTCGCCTATCGTCAATTGCTCTTCACCACCTTCGACGCCGAAGTGGCCCAGGTCTATGGCGTGCGTACGGGCTGGGTCGACACGCTCTTTGCCCTCCTGCTGGCGGCCACGTTGATCGCGGCGCTGCAAATCTTGGGCGTTACTCTGATTGCCGCAGCGCTGGTCATCCCTGCGATCACGGCACGACTGCTCACGGACAGCTTCAATCGGATCATCCTCATGTCCACGGCGATTGGCGCGCTGACCGGCTTCGTCGGCATGTACCTTAGCTACTACATCGACGTGGCCTCCGGCGCCACGATCGTGCTCTCCCAGGCGACGCTCTTTCTGCTGGTCTTGGCGGCCACTTCCTTGCAGAAACGAGCTCAGCAGCGCATGATCCATACGCACATCGGTTGAGCGCGCCCACCATTCGCAATCTTGATCTGTGCATTCGGATGCACGTACGTACACCAGGAGACTGAGCATGGCAGAACCGACGATTACATTATATGGCGCATATTGGTGTCCAGACTGCCGGCGCAGCAAGCAATTCTTGGGCGAGCATCAGATTCCTTACACCTGGGTTGACATTGAGGAAGATCCTGAAGGCGAAGCCTTTGTCATCAGCGCCAATGACGGCAAGCGCATCATCCCGACGATCGTTTTCGACGATGGCTCTCATCTCGTCGAGCCCACCAATGCCGAATTGGCGGCCAAGCTCGGCTTAAAGACGACCGCCACACGCAGCCACTACCCCGTCATCGTCATCGGTGGCGGACCGGCGGGGCTGACCGCCGCGCTCTACGCGGCACGCGAGGGCATCGATGTCCTGGTTATCGAACGCGCCGCGTTTGGCGGTCAGGCCGCGGGCACCGAACGGCTCGACAATTTACCCGGCTTCCCGGACGGCGTGGCCGGCATCGATTTTGCCGACCGGCTGCGCCAGCAAGCCGTGCGCTTTGGCGTCGAATTGCTCCAGGCGCAGAACGTAACGTCAGTGCAGCACAATGGCCTCTACCATGTGGTCACGACTGAAGACGGCAGCGAATACAGCACCTGCGCCCTGCTCATCAGCAGCGGTAGCCGCTACCGGCGCCTCAACGTGCCGGGAGAGAGCGACTATATCGGCGCCGGCGTCCATTTCTGCGCCACGTGTGACGGTCCGTTCTACAAGGGCAAGCACGTTGCCGTGGTAGGTGGCGGCAACAGCGCCGCCGAGGAGAGCCTCTTGCTGACCAAGTTTGCGGACCGGGTCACGATCATCGTGCGTGATGATCATTTCAAGGCCAGCCAGATTATCCAGGACAGCGTACTCAACGAACCGAAAATCGATGTCCTCTGGCAAACGCAGGTGCAAGATTTTCAAGGCGCGGAGAGCAAGCTGAAAGAGCTAACCCTGCTTCGGGACGGTGAGGCCCAGAGCATGGAGTTCGACGGGGCGTTCATCTTCATCGGCCTTGACCCAAATACGAGCTTCCTTGAAGGCAGCCAGGTTCGGCGCAACGAATGGGGATTCATCCTAACGGGCCATGAACTGGTTCACGAGCCGGGCTGGCCCGCCGATGACAATGCGTCAGAGCCCGCGGTGCTCGAAACCAGCGTACCAGGCATCTTTGCCGCGGGCGATGTGCGCGCGGGCAGCACCAAACAGGTCGCCAGTGCCACGGGCGAAGGCGCCACAGCCGCACTCTTGATCCGCGAGTATCTGAAGACAATCTAGCCACGATGATCAACACATTTGTGCGCTTCCTGTGGCGATTGGCATTGTTGGCGGCAACGGCTCTCGCTGTTGCCGC
>CAWEEJ010000104.1:0-32655 GCA_963807905.1 uncultured Chloroflexia bacterium
GAACGCAAGGCCGTTCAGCCCGATATCGACATCTGCACGTTCTGGGGCGAAGAGATGCTCATCTCGCGCGCCGAGCTGGGGCCCAACGCGGTCATGGCCCTGCACAGTCATCCCCACGAGCAGTGCGGCGTGATTCTCTCCGGCGAGCTGACGCTGACCCTGGACGGCGAGACGCGCCGGCTGGGTCCCGGCGACATGTACCTGGTGCCGGGTGGCGTGGAACATGGCGGCACAGCCGGGCCACAGGGCTGCGTGGCCATTGATGTTTTCAGCCCGGTGCGCGAGGAATACAAGTATTGATCGCCCGCTCGCCGCGTGGCCGCAATCAGCGTACGGGTGCAGCGCCAGATCAACGACGGCGACAGGATTGCCTGAAGCCGCACAGAAAGAGAATGAAGGCGCAAAACCTCACCTAATGTGCACTTATCCCCATTAATGTGCACTTATTCCCGCCATTTTTCGAAGTCTCGCCTGAAAGCTGGTATCATAGGCCCATCTTTGTACCCGAGAAAGATGGACTCTTTGCGTTTGCGACCGTGCTCCGCTCTTTCTGAACCCAGTGAAAGGATAGACGATGGCAGGACAAGATTTTTTCAACGCCCGTGACACGTTTGATACGGGAAGCGGCGAGGCCGTGATCTACCGCATCTCCGCTTTGGAAGAACAGGGTATCGGCGCCGTTTCCAAACTGCCGTTTTCGATCAAAGTGCTGCTCGAGGCCGCGTTGCGCCAGGCCGACGGCTTTGAGATTACCAAGGAAAATGTCGAGACCATCGCGCAGTGGAGCGCGGAGACGGCCGGCAAGGTCGAGATTCCCTTCAAGCCGGCGCGCGTGATTCTGCAAGACTTCACCGGCGTGCCCAGCGTGGTCGACCTGGCTGCGCTGCGCAACGCCATGGCGCGTCTGGGCGGCGATCCGCAGAAGGTCAATCCTCAGGTGCCTGTCGATCTGGTGATCGACCACAGCGTGCAGATCGATCGCTTTGGCTCCCGCTTTGCGCTGATGTACAACGCCGAGCGCGAGTTCGAGCGCAACCAGGAGCGCTACGAGTTCCTCAAGTGGGGCCAGGATGCGTTTGACAACTTCCGCGTCGTGCCGCCGGCCACGGGCATCGTCCATCAGGTCAATCTCGAATACTTGGCCAAGACGGTTCAGCTCATGCCGGAGAACGGCAACGGTCAGATGGTGGCTTATCCCGATTCCCTCGTCGGCACCGACAGCCACACGACCATGATCGATGGGCTAGGCGTGGTCGGCTGGGGCGTGGGCGGCATCGAGGCCGAGGCCGTCATGCTCGGCCAGCCCATCTACATGCTCATGCCCGAGGTGATCGGCTTTAAGCTGACGGGCGCGCTGCCCGATGGCGCCACGGCCACCGATCTGGTCCTGCGCGTGACGGAGATGTTGCGCAACAAGGGCGTGGTCGGCAAGTTTGTCGAATTTTACGGCCCCGGCGTCTCCAAGCTGAGCCTGCCCGACCGTGCCACGATCGCCAACATGTCGCCCGAATATGGCGCGACCATGGGCTTCTTCCCCGTCGACGACGAAACGCTGCGCTTCCTCATCGGCACGGGCCGCGACGAAGAGCAGGTCGAGCTGGTGGAGCGCTACTGCAAGGAGCAGGGCCTCTTCCGCAGCGATGACATGGACGACCCGACCTTTATCGACACGCTCGAACTGGACATGGGCACGGTGAAGCCGGCCCTGGCCGGTCCCAAGCGCCCCCAGGATCGCATCGACCTGGATCAGGTCAAGACGACCTGGCACAAGATTCTCTCGGCGCCTGTCGGTCCCCGGGGCATGGGGCTGGAGAAGGACGAACTCGACAAGCAGATCGTCGTCACCCACGGCGGCGAGGAGTTCACGCTCAAGCAGGGCTCGGTGGTGATTGCGGCGATTACGTCCTGCACGAATACCAGCAATCCCAGCGTCATGATCGGCGCGGGGCTGCTGGCCAAGAAGGCGGTGGAAGCCGGCCTCGACGTGAAGCCCTGGGTCAAGACGAGTCTGGCGCCCGGCTCCACGGTGGTGACCAAGTATCTGGAGGCGTCCGGCCTGATGCCCTACCTGGAAGCGTTGCGCTTCCACACGGTCGGCTATGGCTGCACAACCTGCATCGGCAACAGCGGTCCCCTGCCGCCCCACGTGAGCAAGGCGATCCACGAGGCGGACCTGGTGGCAGCGTCGGTCCTGAGCGGCAACCGCAACTTTGAAGGGCGCATCAGCCCCGACGTGCGAGCCAACTTCCTGGCCTCGCCGCCGCTGGTCGTGGCCTACGCCATTGCCGGCACCATGGACATCGACCTGACTTCGGAGCCCCTGGGTTACGACCCCAACGACCAGCCGGTCTATCTGGCCGACGTCTGGCCGAGCCAGGAGGAGATCCAGACGGAGATCCGCCGCAGTCTCAATCCGGGCATCTTCCGCGAGCAGTACGGCAACGTCTTCGACGGCAACGAGCAGTGGAATGAGATTCCTGTGGCCGGCGGTGAACTCTTCGACTGGCAGCCGACCAGCACCTACGTGCAGGAGCCGCCCTTCTTCCAGGACCTGACGCCGGAGGTGCCGCCGGTCAACCCGATCGTGGGCGCACGCGTGCTCGCCGTCATGCCCGACAGCACGACGACCGACCACATCAGCCCGGCCGGCTCGATTGCCCCGGACAGCCCGGCCGCCCGCTATCTCGAGGCGAATGGCGTGGAGCGCTCTGAGTGGAACTCCTATGGCAGCCGCCGCGGCAATCATGAAGTGATGATGCGCGGCACCTTCGCCAACATTCGCATCAAGAATCAGATGCTGGACGGCGTCGAAGGCGGCTACGCAGTCTACATTCCCGAGATGGAGCAAATGGCCGTGTGGGACGCGGCCGAGCGCTACACGGAAGACGGCACGCCGCTGATCGTGCTGGCGGGCAAAGAGTACGGTACCGGCTCCAGCCGCGACTGGGCGGCCAAGGGCGTGCAGTTGCAGAACGTCAAGGCCGTCATCGCCGAGAGCTTTGAACGCATCCATCGCTCCAATCTGGTCGGCATGGGCGTGCTGCCCCTGCAGTTCATGGAAGGCCAAAACGTGCAAAGCCTGGATCTCTCCGGCTTTGAAACCTACGACATCATCGGCCTGAGCGACGAGATGGTCCCCGGTCAGGAATACACGGTGCGCGCCACCAACGACCAGGGCAACGTCAAGGAATTCCAGGCGATCAGTCGTATCGATACGCCGGTCGAGGTGAATTACTACAAGAACGGCGGCATTTTGCATACAGTGCTGCGGCGCATGGCCGCGGCGGAAGAGTAGGGTTTGGGTCTTAGGGTGGTAGGGTTTTAGGGTTGTGGGGGGATGGGTGGAGCTGGCGGGGAAGTTCGATGACTCGGCAAGTCAGAGCTCCGAGACACTCCGCCCCAAGACCCCACCACCCTACTACCCCACAACCTCACTCCCCCACCGACACATACGAGGAACCAAATGACCACAATAGCCAAAGAATACATCCCCTCCACCTGGGACCTATCCGAACTGGTCGGTGAGCCGGTGGCGAGCGAAATGAACGCCAAGCTGGCGGCGCTGGAAGAGGGCGTCCAGGCCTTTGAGGCCAAGCGCGACCTGCTCTTAACGGAGATGGATCCGGAAGAACTGCTGGACATCGTCGAGCAGTACGAGGCGCTGGTGGAACAGATCTACATTCCCTATGCCTTTGCCAGCCTCTCTTTTTCCGAGGACACCCAGTCGGGCGAAGCGCTCAACATGCTCAACCGCATCCAGCAGGTGGTCACGGAAGCCCAGAACCGGGTGCTCTTCTTCAGCCTCTGGTGGAAAGAGCTGGATGACGAGACCGCGGCGCGGCTGATGCCTGCCGGTGAGGCGCTGGCCGATTACCGCCACTATCTGGAAGACCTGCGCCGTACCAAGCCCTACACGCTGGATGAGAAGTCCGAGCAGATCATCAACACTAAGGATGCCAACGGCGTCGGCGCGCTGATCACGGTCTACTCCATGCTGACCAACCGGCTGGAATTTACGCTGGAAATTGACGGCGAAGAGCAGACCCTTACGCGCGACGCGCTCATGGCCAACGTGCAGGGTCCCGAATCCGGATTTGCGCGCAGCGGCCTACCAGGAACTCTATCGGGTCTACGAGCAAGAGGCCAACATCCTGGGCCAGATCTATGCCAATCGCGTGCGCGACTGGACCAACGAGAATGTGCGGCTGCGTAACTTCACCTCACCGATCAACGTGCGCAATGTCACCAATGACATTCCCGACGAGGCGGTCGAGGCGCTGCTGAACGTGGCGCGCCAGAATGTGGGCGTCTTCCAGCGCTACTTCACGCTCAAAGCCGGCTGGCTGGGCGTGGAGAAATTGCGCCGCTACGACATCTACGCGCCCCTGGCCGAATCCGACGTGACCATCGATTACAACGACGCGGTCAACATGGTGCTGGATACCTTTGCCGACTTCGAGCCCCAGGTCGCCGGCCACGCCGCGCGGGTCTTCGATCAGCAGCACATCGATTCAGCGAGGTGCGTAAGGGCAAGCGGGGCGGCGCCTTCTGCTCGACGGTGCTGCCCAGCATGACGCCCTGGGTGCTCATGAACTATACGGGCAAGGTACGCGACGTGGCCACGCTGGCCCACGAGCTGGGCCACGCCATTCACTCCATGATGGCCGAAGATCATTCGGTTCTGACCCAGCACCCCACCCTGCCCCTGGCCGAGACCGCCTCGGTCTTTGCCGAGATCCTGCTCACCGACCGTCTTCTGGCCGAGGAGACCGATCCATTGGCACGGCGGGAATTGCTGGCCGCGGCCGTGGACGACATGTACGCCACGGTCATGCGCCAGGCCTTCTTCGTGCTCTTCGAGATTGAAGCGCACCAGGCGATCATGGAGAACGTGGGCACCGACGAACTCCATGTGCGCTACCTGGCCAACCTACGCGAGCAGTTTGGTGACAGCGTGGAGATCGCCGACGACTTCAAGTACGAATGGGTCAGCATTCCCCACATCTATCACACACCCTTCTATTGCTACGCGTACAGCTTTGGCCAACTGCTGGTCTTGGCCCTCTACCGCCGCTATCAGCAGGAGGGCGAAGCCTTCAAGCCGGGCTATCTCAAGCTGCTGGCCTACGGCGGCTCTTCTCGGCCCGAAGAGATCCTCCAGGAAGCGGGCATCGACATCACCGATCCAGCCTTCTGGCAGGGCGGCTTCGACGTCATCAGCGAAATGATCGACGAGCTGGAAGCGATCGAGCTGTAGCGATCGGGCGACAACTGAAATACCGAAGCGCGCGGCTGACGCCGCGCGCTTTTCTTTGAGACCAGCATAGCCACCAGTCGAATATCGTTTCCCCGCCATCTGCTCAATGAGCACGCCCCGGTGCGAAGGGGTTATCGAAACCCGGGTCGCTGCTACGGACGAAAATGGCCGTCCGACATCACCGCCTGCGGAACGACCGACCCCCCGGCATGAATGCCCTTGCTGGCGGGGCGCCCCATGAACTGGGGCTAAATCGTCGCCACGTGTTGCGCTCACGCCCCCATTCCCCGCCTCCCGCTCAAACCAGTTTGTTAGTTTACTTGACTAACCTCATCGACCAGCCTATACTATTGGATAATCCAGAACGTTTTGCGAACCGGCTGCATGGTCGGCTCGCTCCACTATTCATGCGCTCACACAAATTCTGGCGGGTGCGTTTTCCAGTAAAGGATGGAGACGATGAAAGTCGCGGTAATCGGCGCGGGCTCCAGCTACACGCCCGAACTCATCAACGGTTTTTTGGAACGGGTAGAGCAGTTCCCCATGACCGAGTTGCGCCTCATGGACGTGCTGCCCGAGCGGTTGGAGATTGTGGGCGGCTTCGCCCAGCGCATGGTCGAGGCGCGCGGCGCGCCCTTCCGCGTCGTGCTGACAACCGACCAGCGTGCGGCGGTCGACGGCGTCGACTACGTGACGACCCAGATGCGCGTGGGCTGGATGGAGGCCCGCCGCGCCGATGAGTATCTCGGCCTGCGTCACGGACTCATCGGCCAGGAGACGACCGGCGTGGGCGGCATGGCCAAGGCCCTGCGCACCATTCCCGTCCTGCTCTCCATCGCCCGCGACATGGAGGAGCTCGCGCCCGGCGCGCCGCTGATCAACTTCACCAATCCGGCCGGATTGGTCACCCAGGCGCTCAGCCAATACGCGCCCAACGTCCAGGCAGTCGGCGTCTGCAATGTGGCCTATAACATGAAGATGCTCCTCCTCGAACGGCTGGCCGCGCAAGGCATGGAAGCCAACCCCGAACAGGCGCAGCTCAACACGCTGGGTCTCAACCACCTAACCTGGCATCGTGGCTTCACCGTAGATGGCGAAGAGATGTGGCCGCACATCATTCCGGGCTACGTAGCGGAGCTGCGCGGCGAAGACGACCCCATTTGGGCCCCCGATCTGGTCGAAACCATGCGCGTGATTCCCAACTACTATCTCGAATATTTCTACGAAACCGGGCGCATGCTGGCCAAGCAGGAAGCGTGGCCGCCTTCGCGTGCCGAGGAGGTGATGGAGATCGAGGCCGAACTTCTGGCCCAGTACGCCGAACCCGAACGCAGCGAGCCGCCCGAGGGGCTCATGCAGCGGGGCGGCGCCTACTACTCCACCGTGGCGACGCAATTGCTCACGGCGCACTACAACGACCTCCACGAGATGCACGTGGCCAACGTGCGCCACGGCGGCGCGGTGCCGGGCTGGCCGGAAGATTGGGTGCTGGAGATGCCGTGTGACGTGAGCCGCGCCGGCGTCAAGCCTCTGCCCGCTGCGCCCCTGCCGCCGGCGCTCTTTGGCCTTCTCTCCCAGGTGAAGATGTACGAGTTGCTAACGGTTGAGGCTGCGGTCCACGGCGACCGCACGGCCGCGTATGAGGCGCTGATCGCCAACCCGCTCGGGCCATCGGCCACCGATGCGAAGGCCGTGCTCGACGACATGCTCGAAACACACCGGGCCTATCTGCCCCAATTCTGGAACTGAGGCTGCGATGAGTCGCTATTTTTTGGGCGTCGATGTCGGCGGTACCAAGAGCCACGCGCTGGTGACCGATGAGACGGGTGCAACGCTGGGCTTTGGCGCGGCCGGAGCCGGCAACTGGGAGCAAGTCGGCTGGGATGGGTTGGAGACCGTGCTGCATGAGATTGTCGGCGCGGCCCTGGCCCAGGCCGGGCTGACGCCGGGCCAGATCGCGGGCGCGGGCTTTGGTCTGGCCGGCTTTGACTTCCCCGAAGACCGCACGCCCCACCAGCGCATTGTCGACACGCTGGCGCTGGGCGGCCTGACCCACATCGGCAACGACGCGCTGGTGGCGCTGGTCGCGGGCGCGCCCGCGGGCTGGGGCGTGGTCGTCACCGCGGGCACAAGCAACAACACCCTGGCCCGCGATCGCTTTGGCAACGAAGCCGCCGCCTTTGGCCAGGGCGCCCGCTTTGGCGAAAATGGCGGCGCCACCGAAATGATCCAGCGTGCGGTGCAGCAAGTGGCGCTGGCACGCACGGGCCGCCGACCCGCTACTGCGCTGACCGACGTTTTCGTTGCCCATGTGGGCGCAACCGATGTCGACGACCTCCTCGCCGGCTTGATCCGCGGCCGCTACGAGCTGTCGTCCGACGACGCGCCCCTCATCTTTGCCACGGCCGCTGCGGGCGACCCTGTGGCCAAGGAGATCATCGCCTGGAGCGGCGACGAGTTAGGCGACCTGGCCTGCGGCGCCATCCGCCGTCTCGGCATGGAGGGGGAGGTCTTCGACGTGGTGCTGGCGGGCAGTCTCTACAAGGGCAGTCCCGTGATCGCCGAGCGGCTGCTGGCGACCGTACAGACAGTTGCGCCCCGGGCGAGGAGCGTGCGTCTGGAGAGTCCGCCCGTCATCGGCGGCGTACTCCTGGGCATGGAGGAGGCAGGGGCGGATGGGACCGAGGCAAGACGCACGCTGGCTGGATTTGGCGGCGTGTAAAATCGTGACGTTAGGCGTCGGGCAGTCCAGCCGGAAAGCGCTGACTTGATCTCCGGCCACGCCTGGCTCGCTTTCCTTTCCGATTTTCCCCATTCCCACGTACAATCTGAGCCATGATGCTCAACCGTCGTGCGTTGCTGATTCTCATCGCCGTGGCCTTGGCCGGACAGGCGCTGGCACTGCTCCCTCTGCCGGCAGTCGCCCGGACGCTGGGGTTGCTGCTCTTTGCCGCAGGCGTGCCGGGCCTGCTCCTGGCTGACCTGCTGATCGGACGCAGCGCGCAGCGGCCCGGCGTGCTCGAATTTGGCCTCTATGGCGTGGCCGCGGGCTATGCCCTGCTCACGCTGGGGCTGCTCTATCTCTCTTACCTGCCCGGTGCATTGAACAGTCTTCACGTGCTGCTGGCGGCGAACCTCGGACTGGCGCTGCTCGTGGCGCTTGCCTGGCGCACGGCGGATAACGTGCCCGCCACAGCAGGACCGCCGCTCTATGTCCCCCTTTCCGCGGGCTGGTTCGCGCTGGCAGTCGGTTCGCTCCTCCTTGTCGGCGCGGGCTTGCGCCTGACCCACCTGGGCTACACCGAATTCCAGGGTGACGAAGCCCGGGCCATGCTGCGCAGCGCGGCGGTGATCCAGGGCTTTGACGAAGCGCTCATGCTCCACAAAAAGGGGCCGCTGGAGATCCTGCTGCCCACCGCGGGCTATGCCGTCAGCGACCGCACGACCGAGGCCGCCGCCCGCCTGCCCTTTGCCCTGGCCAATCTGGCCGGTCTGCTGGCACTCTTCGTACTCGGCTGGGCCATGTTTGGTCCCGTGGCCGGCTGGAGCGCGGCCATGCTCCTGGCGGTGGAGGGCTATCTCATCGGCTTTGCGCGCATCGTTCAATACCAGAGCGTGGTGGTGCTCATGACGGTACTCACCGTGCTGATCCTCTATCGCCTCTATCGCGCCGGCCGCCTGGAAAGCGGCTACCTGACCCTGGCCGCGCTCTTCACCACGGCGGGATTGCTGGCCCACTACGAGACGGCCGCCGTGGCCATCCCCGGTGCGTTTCTGCTCTGGCGCACGCTGCGCAAGGGGGCCGATTGGCGGCCATTGATTGGGCCGACGCTGCTCGGCGCGGCGCTGCTCGCCTCTTTCTACCTGCCCTTCGTGCTTCATCCCAACTTTGGCAACACCTACACCTATCTGGCCGACGATCGCATCGGCGGCCAGCTGCCCTACAATCACCTGAACGACTTCTTCCTGCGCACGACGCTCTACAACTCCAGCTATCACTTCATCCTGCTGACGGCGCTGCTGCTGCTGGCGCTGCTCATGCTTTACAGCCGCAATCTTGCCGGCCCCTGGCGGTGGATCGTTGCCGGGCTGATCCTAACGGGCCTGACGCTGGTTGTCGTCCAGCCCGACCTGTTCGTGATCAACGGGCGTGACTGGACCCTGCTACTCTTTGCCCTGGCGCTCGCCCCCGCGCCCTTTTCTGCCGCGCCAATCGACGGCGGAACGGACGCTCTGGCTCTGGTTTGGCGCGCTCTTCCTGGTCGCGCTCTTTCTCATTGCCAAGCCGCGCACCCACGTCTACGTCTTCTTCATGCCATGGGCGCTGCTCGCCGGCATGGTGATCGGGCGGGGCTGGCGCCGGCTGGTGCGCGCAACCAGACCGCGCACCGCCATGGCCGCTGGTGTCACCGTCGCCACGCTGGTCACGCTGCTCCTGGCCGCATATCCGGTTCAACTCTTCGCCGCGGCCCCGCGTGAGGTCTACCGCACCTGGGCGGAGAACAAGCCGGCCGGCTACTGGACGCCCTACGCCGAGCCGATCAATTCGTCCCTCTTCGGCCTGCCCACACGCAATGGCTGGAAAGCGCTGGGCGCAGGCTACGCTGACGGCAGCCTGCGCGGCCCCTACGAGACCAACGACTTTGACGAGTGGGTGACCTACTGGTATAGCCGCGGGGCCGAGCGCTGCTGGCGCGACCGTGCCTATCTGGCCGTAGGCGACCACTCGGAGCGCAAGCGCCAGGCAGAGACCGCTGAACTGCTCGCGGCCACGGCCGCCGATCACACGCGCCTGACGACGGTAACGGTTGAGGGTCAACCGCGCCTCGACATCTATGCGAAAGGCGCGCCAGCCGATCTTCAGCCGGCTACGGTCGCCATCGAACGTGTGGGACCGATTTTCGACACACAGTTGAGCGGCCCGGACCTGCCGTTGGACGCGCCCACGGTCGATCCCCAGTTTGACGAAGCGCTCGACCTCGTCCTGGGCGACCGCATCGAACTGGCCGGCTATCGCCTGGCCAGCCGCACCGTCGCGCCCGGCGACATGATCGACCTGACGCTCTACTGGCGCGCCCAGGGCGAGATCGACGAGGCCTATACCGTTTTCAATCAGCTGATCGGGCCGGAAAACGCCATGTTTGGGCAGCTCGATGCCCAGCCGGGCTGCGGCGTGCGCCCGACCGACGACTGGCCCGTGGGCGAATATGTGGTCGACCGCTACCGCATCCCCGTCTTCCAAGACGCTACGCCCGGCGTCTATCCGCTGATTGCGGGCATGTATGACGACGAGCGGGATCGGTTGCCCGTCTTCGCGGCCGATGGCGCGCCCCTGGGCGAGGCGATCTCACTGGGCGAGGTGACTGTCGTACCGTCTTCTGACTGAGGATCATGGATGATGAATAAAGATGAAATACTCGCATCGATTTGGGCGAGAAGCCGCGGCTTCTATGCGCTGATTCTGATCTTGCTTGCTGCTTTGACCCTGACCGGGGGGATCGTCAACGCACAGGAGGGTGATGCGGTGCCAGATCAGCACGACCGGCCGCGCGTAGGGCAATCGGGCCAGCTCTTCTTGCCCATTGCCGCACGCATGAGTACGCCATCACTGATTGAGGACACGCCTTGGCCCCATGACGGCGCCGTCGACTGGAGCGTCAATCCAGATTTCATCTGGGCGACCGCGGACGGCAGTCAAGGCGAGGTGGTCAGCTTTGAGCTCTATCTGGAAGCCGGCGTCGAACAACCGTCGCAACTGCTCGCCACGACCGGCGACAGTTTCTTCACGCCGCCGACCCTGCAGATCAATACCCGTTACGTTTGGCAGGTGGTGGCCATCGACAACCGCGGCACGCGCAGACCAGGGCCGGTCTGGACCTTCACCACCGAGTCTGCGCCCAATCCGCCCGCGGTAGGGACGATGGTCCGCGTGCCGGCCGGCGGTTTCCGCATGGGCTGCGACTACGGCAATCCGGCTGAGATCTTCTGCTTACCCGAAGAGGTGCCCCTTCACGCCGTCTATCTGGACGCCTTCTATATCGACAAATATGAGGTAACCAACGGCGAGTACGGAAGCTGCGTCGACGCAGGCGTCTGCAACCCGCCGCGTCTCAGCCGTTCGCGTCAACAGCGTAGCTACTACGGCAACCCGGACTTCCACTACCATCCCGTGCTCTACGTTTCATGGTGGGACGCGCAGGACTACTGCGGGTGGCAGGGCAAGCGCCTGCCCACGGAGGCCGAATGGGAGAAGGCTGCGCGCGGCACCATCGGTACTCGGGTCTGGCCGTTGGGGAGACGAGATGATCTCATGCGACCGGGCCACCAAGCTGCCGGAAAACGAGCGCTGCCTGGACCGGCCTGACACGCAGCAGGTCGGCAGCTATCCGCTGGGAGCCAGCCCTTACGGTGCAATGGATATGGCCGGCAACGCGTTTGAGTGGGTACAGGATCTCTACGATATTCGCTACTACTACAGCTCGCCGGCTGTGAATCCGCAGGGACCCAGCGAAGTCAATTCCGACTGGGGCGAACTCTACGACGGCCCCCAGTTTGTGATCCGCGGCGGCTCCAACGTGGACAACTGGTACTACATGCGCAGCGCCCACCGCCACTATGGTCACCACAGCGATCCCGACGATCAGCTTTCGGACGCACCCTACTTCCGCTCCTGGCGCGTCGGCTTTCGCTGCGCCATGTCCGCAGAGTAGACAATTACCGATTGACAATCGTCAATTGTCAATTGTCAATGTGGCCAGCGGGGTTAGCTCTTCGCCGTTCAGATCGGCAAAGGTCTCGCCGGTTACGCCGTCGTAGAGGATGGCGGCAAGCGTGTAGGCGCCGGGGGCGGCGTCAGGCGGCACGAGCAGGGCCAGGCGGACGGACTCTTCGACCACGACGTCGCGCTGGGCAATGGCATCGCCTTCAGGGCTGATGAGGCGCACCGAGAGTTTGCGCGAGCCGTCTGTCTGGCCGCTCAGGTCGAGCTCGATGGGCAGCGCTTCGCCGGGCGCCACGGTAGCGAAGCTGCGCAATTCGTCGACCGCCACCTCTTCCCACCGGGAAAGGAGCGGCAGTTCTTCCAGCGGACGCTCGGGCCGGCCGAAAATGGAGAGGCGGAACTCGCCGTCGCCGATCTCGGTGACGTAGTCGCTGTTGCTCCGCAGCCAGTTCTGAACATCGGTGGTGTCGTAGCGGGTCACGGCCATGATGGTGCCGCGCACCTCCTCGCCCAAGAGATCCTCGATGGTTTCGCCCGCACGCGGGATGCGGATATCGTCGGCGACCAGATCGTGAATGCCGACCCAGGTGGCCGTATCTGCGTTGGAAATGAAGAGGGTGGCGCGCTCGCTCCACAGCTGATTGATCGCCTCGGCGATGCCTCGCGTCTCGATGAGCACCACGGGGAAGTCGGTTGGCCGCGCCGAGCCTTCGCTGCGGCGATAGAGTGTAACCATATCGCCGTCGGGCAGCGGGAATTCCTTCACCGGTGCGTAAAGGCGCTCAAAAAGCGGATCGCCGGCCTGGATGCGCGCCAGCACGCTCAGCCCCGGCTCAACAATATCGCCGGGATCGCCATCCTTGACCAGCACCCACTGGTTGGCCAGCATGTCGCTCCACGAGCCGGTCTCGGCTTCGGAGAGTGCCGTGAGTTCAATCGGCAGATCGTGCGCGGCGATCAGGTAGCGGAAGGAGCCGCGGTGAATCTCACTCGAGTCGACCAGCATGCCAAAGGTCGTGGGCGCATCCGCTGTGGCATTGGGATCGTTGATCGTCGCCAGCACGTCGGGCTGAATCCAGTAGCCGGGATCGGTGCCGCCGGTCGCCGGCCAGGCCATGTAGTCGCCCGTGGTCCAGAGCGCCGGCGTGCGCGCCTGAACGGGGGCCATGGCGTCAAAGGTATAGAGCGTCCACTGGAAGAGCAACACCGCGGTCCACAAAATGGCTAGGCCGATGGCAACCGGTTTGCGATAGTCGCGCAGGCTGTCGGCGAGCAGAATGCTAATGACCGGGACGAGGGGAACGAGGTTGCGCGACGTGGCCTGGGCCAGGAACATGAGCAACACGTACGTCGAAAGCAGCATCAGCCAGAGCACGGCAACGCCCAGCCGGGCATTGCGCCAGCCGGGCGCACGGCGCAGCCAGGTCCACGCCGCAGGCAAGATGATCAGCAGCGTGGCCAACGGCCCCATGAGCTGACGCGTCCACATTTCGAAGTAGCGGGTATAATTGCTCAGCCGCAGCAGATTGACCGACTCCTGGTTGCCGCGATCGGTGCCGAATGCCACGTCCGTCAGGCGGGTGAGAAAGTCGATGCGGGGGAAATACCAGACGCTGGCAATGACCAACGCCAGGAGCAGCCCGGTCCAGACGTTGCCCAACACGCCGTGCTCCATGCGCCAGGCGTAGAAGAGCGCCGTTAGGGCCAACACCCACAGCAGCGCCATCCAGTCGCCCAGGTACATCTCCTGGGCCGCAGCGCGGTTGGGCAGATACCAGAGCGCAGTAATCAGCAGAGCGACCGCGACGCTCACGACCAGGCGCAGCCAGTCGACTGCCGGATGGCGCAGCGCCTGCCATTGCTGCTGAAAAAAGCCGGCGCGCCAGAGCAGCCAGAGCGTTGGCAGAAGAAGGTAGACTGGCGTCGTCCACTTGACGAGCATGGCCAGCCCCAGGCTGACGCCCCAGGTAAGGGTCCAGCCCCGGTGGCGGAAGCCGTCGCACGCCAGCAGCGCCAGCACGTTGAGCAGCAGCGCCGCGGTGAGCAAGTGCTCCATGTAGAAGAGGCGCGACATAGCGGGCATAATGGGCAACAGCCCGGCGATGAGCGTGGCGAAGAGGGCGGTGCGCTCCGTGGTCACCCGGCGCCCCACCAGGAAGGTGAGCAGCAGTACCACGGCAAAGAGCGCAATATTGGTGAGCTGCGCGCTGTCGGTACTTACGCCAAAAAGTGCGTAGAAGGGCTGGGCCGCGATATAGAGCAGGGGCGGCCGATAGTCGTGGAGGGTGAAGAGGTCGAAGAGCGTGCGGGCCGAAGGCGTTGCCAGAATCTCCGCTGCCTTGAGCGTGCGCTCCAGGTGTCCGCCGGGATCGCGCCCAACCAGGACGATGTTCTGACGGATCCAGTAGAGGCTGCCCAGTACGTTGAGCGCGATGATGCCCGCCAGGCTCAGCCAGAGCACGGCGCGGCGCATGGGGGGCGTATCAGCAGGCGGCGTCAAACGGATGGTCAAGGGCAGCTCCAAAGGCGATGGAACGCTGATTTTCCGGATCAGGCGGACTGGGACGGATCAAAAAAGGCGATGACGCGGGCCGAGCTTCGTGAGACCAGCGTTTTATCCGTACCTCGATCAGAAGATCATAGCAGAGGGAATGGGGATCGATGCAAAAGATGCATGTCGATGAAGTCGAAACTGACGACGGGCTGGTGCGACGCTTGCTGATGGATCAGTTCCCCGAATGGGCGGCGCTGCCGCTGGCGGCGGTCGCCCTCTGCCGGCACCGACAACGCGCTCTACCGGCTGGGCGACGAGCTGGTCGTCCGTCTGCCGCGCATCCATTGGGCCACAGGCCAGGCGGCCCATGAGCGGCGATGGCTGCCCCGCCTGGCCCCTCACCTACCGCTGGCCGTGCCCGTCCCGCTGGCAACGGGAACACCGGCGCATGGCTATCCATGGCCCTGGTCCGTCTATCGCTGGCTGCCGGGTGAAGACGCCGCAAGCGCCCGCATGGACGACCCCAGCGAGGCAGCACGGACGCTGGCGCGCTTCCTCAGCGCGCTTCAGCAGATTGATGCGACGGGCGGGCCGCCGGCCGGCGATCACAACGTACGCGGGCAGCCGTTGATCGAACGCGACGCAGCCACGCGGGAGGCGATTGCAGCTTTGGGTGGCCTGATCGACGGTGCAATGGCCGTGCGGGCGTGGGAGGCAGCTTTGGCAGCGCCCGATTGGTCCGGCGCGCCCGTCTGGTTTCACGGCGATCTGTTGCCAGGCAACGTACTGGTGGAGGACGGCCGTTTGCGGGCCGTCATCGATTGGAGCGGGTTGGCCGTGGGCGACCCGGCCTGCGACTTGATGATGGCGTGGGGACTCTTCAGCGGTGAAAGCCGGGCCGCGTTTCAGGATGCCCTGGGTGTCGACGAGGCAACCTGGGCGCGGGCGCGTGGGCATGCGCTCTCCCAGGCGCTGATCTTTATCCCCTACTATCTGACGACCAACCCGGTCGGCGTCCGCAACGCCCGTCGCATGCTCGACGCGGTCCTGGCCGATGAGTGAACGTGGGCTGTCCGGCCTGCGTGACAGGCACTGGCTCACCCAAATCGGGTCGAACCCGAGACGCACAAGCCAGTGCCTGTCACGCAGGCGAAGCAACCAGGAGGCATCATGTTGACGTTTGCCGATCAAATTTCACTGCCGGCCACAGCGATCAGACAGCTGGAGGCAGTAGTTGCGTTGCTTCAGCGCCGGCTCGGGCAGGCGCTGGCCGGCGTGATCCTCCACGGTTCGGCCGCCACCTCCGGTTTTGACCCGGCACGGAGCGATCTGGACATTCTGGCCATCGTCACCGAAACGCTGACGCCGGACGATCAGCGGGCGTTGGGTGTGGGGCTGCTGGCCATCTCCGGCGATCCCCATCCGCTGGAGTTCAGCATCGTAACTGAGCACGATCTGGCGCGCTGGTCTCATCCCTGTGCCTATGCGTTTCACTTCAGCGAGAGCCATCGCAGCGACTTTGCTGCAGGCCGCTTCTCACCCCAGGCGGCCCATGACGAAGATCTGGCCGCGCATTTCACCGTGGCCAAGGCGCGCGGCATCGACCTCCTGGGCGCCTATCCGCGTGCGCGCCTGCCCGAGATTCCGCGGCAGGACTACCTGGCGGCGCTGCTCGGCGACTTCGAATGGGCCGCGCGTCAGCCCGACGAGTTGCATGACTACATGCTGGCCAATGCCTGCCGCACCCAGGCATATTTGCAGACGGGTCAGCTGCTCTCCAAAAGTGAAGGACTCGACTGGTGCCGGGAACAGGGTATTCGACATGTCAGCCATCGTTACTGACGTAATCGAAGCGTTGCGGCGTGAAGTCGGTGCGGAAGGCCATGCTTGATTTCGGGTTCAAACCGTGCCTGCTCAGCCCGGCGTTGCCAATCGCTTGTCGCCATTTCATGCTAGAATATGAGCTGGCACGCGGCGAGCTCCCCGACGCCGCAAGCGGCAACACTGACCCGTCCGTACTCATAGAAGATACAATGACAGACTTAGACCAACGTTACATCATCGGCATCGACCTGGGCACGACCAACTCGGCCGTGGCCTATGTCGATCTTGCGGAAGACGAGAGCGGCGCCAGTAAACGGCGCATTCGCCATTTTGGGGTGCCCCAGCTGGTTGGACTGGGCGAAGTGGCAGCCCGGGGCGTCCTGCCCTCCTTCCTCTACCTGCCCGGCGAACATGACCTGCCCGAAGACGGGGCAGCCTTGCCCTGGGACGACGATCGCGATTACGTCGTGGGTGAATTTGCCCGCGAACAGGGCGCACGCGTGCCGGGTCGCCTGGTCAGTTCGGCCAAGTCATGGCTCAGCCATGCCGGCGTCGACCGGACGGCGCAGATCCTGCCCTGGGGCGCCAAGGAAGAGGTGGGCAAAGTCTCGCCCGTGACGGCCAGCATGCGCTACCTCCAGCACATGCGCGAGGCGTGGAACGCCGAAATGGCCGGGTCCGACGGCGAAGACCTCTTCGAAGAGCAGATCATCATTCTTACCGTGCCGGCCTCCTTCGACGAAGTGGCCCGCGAGCTGACGGTCGCCGCGGCCCAGGAGGCGGGCCTTACCCGCGTCATTCTGCTCGAGGAACCCCTGGCCGCGTTCTACGCCTGGCTCTCCACGCACGAGCAGGACTGGCAGGGCATCATGGCCGATCGTCAGATCATCCTGGTCTGCGATGTCGGCGGCGGCACCACCGACTTCTCCATCCTCGGCATCTCCGAGGGCAGAAGCGGCCTCCGCTTTGACCGTCTGGCCGTGGGCGATCACCTCATGCTGGGCGGCGACAACATGGACCTGCTGTTGGCCCGCCTCATGGAGCAGAAGCTGATGGGGCAGCCGGGCAAGCTGGACACGGCGCGCTGGCATCAGCTCGTGCACCAGTGCCGCCAGGCCAAGGAGCAGTTGCTCTCTCGCCGGGGCGATGTGGACGAGGTGCGCATCACCCTCATGGGCGGCGGGGGCTCGCTGATCGGCGGTACGCTTTCCGACGTGCTCACCCAGGATGAAATCGAGCAGGTCATTGTCGAGGGCTTCTTTCCCAACGTACCGGCAGACGCGCGCCCCGATCAAGCCCGCCGCAGCGGCTTGACCGAGCTGGGCCTGCCCTACGTCCAGGACCCGGCCATTACGCGCCACCTGGCCGCGTTCTGGCAGCGCTTCACGCCTTTTCTGACCGGCGAGACAGGCCGCGACGCGCTCTACCCTGACTTCATCCTCTTCAACGGCGGCGCGCTGACGCCGGCGGCGCTGCGTGATCGTGTGCGTCGGAGTCGTTGGCGACTGGTTCGCCGACAAAGCAGGCTCGGCCTGGCAGCCTGACGAGCTCCATAACCCGAGACCGGAAGCCGCGGTCGCCGCCGGCGCCGCCTACTATGGTCTGGTCCGCCAGGGCATGGGCGTGCGCGTGGGCAGCGGCAGTCCGCGGGCCTACTACGTAGGGGTTCAGAGCGATACGCCTGCTGACGACCGGACACGAAACAGCCGTCTGCCTCGTGCCACGGGGTGTGGAGGAAGGCTTCGAAGCCCATTTGGATACGCTTGAGTTTGAAGCGATCACCAATCAGCCCGTCCTGTTTGAAGTCTATACCTCCAGCACGCGCCTGGGCGACAAGTTGAGCGACGTCGTACAGCCTTGCCGGCGACGAGGTAAGCACGCTGCCGCCGATCCGCACGGTGCTGCGCTATGGCAAGAAGGGCGAGACCAAGCGCATTCCCGTCAATCTGGCGGTGAAGCTCACGGAGATCGGCACGCTGGAACTCTTCTGCGAATCGCGCCAGAGCGGTCATCGCTGGCAGCTTCAGTTCGACGTGCGCCAGGCGACCGATGCCGGTGAAGCGAGCGGCGTAGCCGAGACGCTGGACGATGCCCTGGTCGATGAAGCCATTGCGGCCATCGCGGCCACATTCGGTCCCGATGCCGACGCGCCGCCCGCGCAGCTGCGCAAGCGCCTGGAGGAGATTCTGGAGCTTGAAAAAGAGGCCTGGCCGACGCCCCTTATCCGCAAGCTGGCCGACGCGCTGCTGGAAGACGCGGCCGGCCGGCGGCTTTCGCCCGAACACGAAGCGCGTTGGCTCAACCTGCTCGGCTTCTGCCTGCGCCCCGGCTATGGCGATCCGGTGGACGAGTGGCGCATGAAACGCGTCTGGAAGCTCTATTTCGAAGGACTGGTCAATCCGCGCGACAACCAGTGCCGTACCCAGTGGTGGATCTTCTGGCGGCGTGTGGCCGGCGGACTCAAGGCGGGCCAGCAGGCCGAGCTCTACAACCTGGTGCGCGGCTACGTCAACCCCGACGTCAAGAGCGGCAAGAAGCCGGGCGGCGCCCTGCCCAAGACGATTTCGTCGGGTGAAACGCTGGAAGTCTGGATGATGCTGGCCAACCTCGAGCGTCTGCCGGAGAAGACCAAGGTCGAGATGGGTCGCCGCTTGCTGCGCTCGCTCAAACGGAGCAAACCCAGCGCACGCGAGCTCTGGTCGTTGAGCCGCTTCGGCGCACGCCGACCCATGTACGGACCGATCGACCGGGTTGTGGCGCCAGAGAGCGCCGCCAACTGGGCAGATACGCTACTGGCTGCGCAGCTTGCGCCAAACGAGCGCATGGCCCGCGCGCTCGTCCTACTCACCGAGCGGACGGGCGATCGCACCCGTGACGTGGACGATGCAGTCCGGGCACGGGTCGACGCCTGGCTTGGTCAGCTCGAGCACGCTGAGCGCTTCCGTGACCTGCTCAACAATCCGGACAGCGCCTTCCGGGAGGAAGAAGAATCCTTCATCTTCGGCGAATCCCTGCCCGCCGGGCTCGTCCTCACGGAGACAGCCGCGTGAGAAGTCAGTTCTCTCTAGAGTCGAACTTCCGGCAACCACCCCATCAGGAAAAGCACACAAATGGAACCCGCAAAATTCAACTTGATCCGTGCGCAATTTTCTGAACAGGAACGCCTGTTGCTTGAACAAGGCTCGCTGCAGGCAACCGTCTTTCGTTACCCCACCGGCGTCGAAGCGGTGCGGCTGATCAATCAATGGGGTGAGTGCATGATCCTGCCCTTCCAGGGTCAGCAGATCTGGTCGGCTGCCTTTGGCGGCCCCGGCTATGCGCGGCGTGAGTTGACGATGCGTTCCATGTTCGACATGCCCCGCCCGACGCGCGATTTTCTCGCCACCTTTGGCGCGTTCCTGGTCCACTGCGGCATCACCGGCTCCGGCGCGCCGGGCCCCGAGGACAGCCATGAACTTCACGGCGAGCTGCCCAACGCGCCCTTCCTTTCAGCCTACCTCACCCTGGGCACGGATGAACGGGGCGACTTTATCGGCGTTGGCGGCCGCTACGAACACGCAGTCGCCTTTGCCCACCACTATGCCGTCGAACCGCTGGTCAAACTCTATGCCGACGAGACGCTGGCCAATGTCTCACTGCGTGTGACCAATCTCAAACAGACGCCCATGGAGATGATGTATGGTGCGCACATCAACTTCCGCCCGGTCGATTTTGGTCGCATCGTCTATTCGGCCACGCGCACGCCGGACCATGTGCGGCTGCGCGCCGGCATCCCCAGCCACATCACGCCTACGCCTGCCTTCGCAACGCTGATGGACGCCTTGCAGGCAGACCCGATGCTGCACGAAACGCTCGATCCGGCCATCGCCTTCGATCCCGAAGTTGTCTTTTTTATCGATTACAACGCCGATGAAGATGGCTTTGCCCATTCGCTTCAGGTGCACCCCGACGGCAGTGCCGATTACGTTCGCCATCGACCGGATCAACTGCCCTGCGCCACTCGTTGGATCAGCCGCCAACCGCCGGATCAGGATGCCATTGCCATGGCCGAGGTTGGCACATGCGAAATGGAGGGCTATACTGCAGAAAAGGCCAAGGGCAACATTGCTGTGCTGGCGCCGGGCGAACGATTCGGCTGCAGCTATGACGTGGGGTTGTTGGCGCCAGAGCAGGCCGCGGCGATAGAACAACGTGTGGCTGCGCTGCAGTAGTCAGAGCCCCACACCGACTCCTCGCCCTCTCGAATTTCCATCGTACGATTTCAGTCCACAGTGCAAGAAGACAGTACAAGAACAATGCGATGAACAAGAATATGCGAATTGCCCTCTATATCGGTGCAGGTTTGGTGGTCTTGTTGGTTATTGCGGCCGTTTCTGCCAGCATCGCCGCTCGCCGGGCATCGGCCTCGCCCTTGGAGGAAAGCATGGACGACATTCTACCCACCCTCATGCGCCAGCCGGCCGCCAAGGAGAGCTACACGCTGCCTGATGGCGGGACGCTCGTCGTGCACACATTGGCCTTGGGCCCCAGCAACGCCTATTTGCTGGAGACTGAGGCCGGGATGATCCTGGTCGATGCCGGCCCGCCGCTGATGGGATCGGTGATCGGCAACTATCTGGAAGAAATTGGGCGCGATGACCTCAAGCTCATCTACATCACCCATGCCCATCTCGACCACTATGGCAGTGCGGCCGAGGTCCGCCGTCTGACGGACGCGCCCATCGCGATTCACCCGGAGGATGCGGCCCATCTGGCCGACGGCAAGACAAAGCTGGGTGATGTCCGCGGCTGGAAGCGGCTCTCAAATCTGACCTTACCCTGGATCGAGCCCATGTTGACGATCGAAAAGACGGAGGCTGACATCCTGGTTGAAGACGGTGACCGCCTCGATGCGTATGGCCTGCCCGCTACCGTGCTCCACGTTCCTGGCCACACGCCCGGTTCAACCGCAATCGTGGTTGATGGCGGCGTCAGCTTTGTGGGCGATCTGCTCTCGGCCACGGGTGACCCCCACGTGCAGGGATCGTACGCTTACGACTGGTTGCAACTGCCCGGCAGCTTGCGCCATCTTGCCTCCTACAAGCCGACTTTCCTCTACGCTGGGCACGGCGCGTCTGCGATTGACGGCGCCGCCCTGGATGCGTTGACGACAGAGTTCGAAGCTGAGCTTGCGTCGCGTCGCCGGGGCGATCAGTGATCGTGCGGGATAGAACAAGACTATGCTAAGGCGCGGTAACGCTGAACAGACGACATACCCGTGGTGGCAGGTTCTGGTCGAGGGATTGGCCGGCGTTGGCTTGGGGTTGGCGCTGATCTTCTCTCCGCAACGCACGCTGGGCACGCTGATCAGCCTGCTCGGCATTTATTGGCTCGCCGTCAGTATCTTGGCGCTGGTCACTGCCTTTTTGCATCGGGGTGCAGGTCAGCGGGTCACGCTGATTGTGCGCGGGCTCATCGGCGTGGCGGGTGGTCTTTTGCTCATCAATTTGCCCAGATTGGCCACAAGTTTTTCCTCGGATCTGTTGACCAATCTCGCCGGGATCATGGGAATCCTCGTCGGCGCGGTCGGCCTCATTCAGGCGGCCAAAGGCGGCGGCTGGGGCGCTGCCATCCTGGGCGGTATCAGCATGCTATTGGGCTGGACGCTGATCGGATCCCAAGCCGCGCTGGGCTTAGATTTGCTCTGGATCATCGGGCTGATTACCGTCATTGGCGGCGGGATGAGCGTGCTGCTGTCGCTGCGCCTGCGCAATCATCCCGAAGAAGGATCGCTGGCCGTAGCCGGCATTCGCAACCCGACCATGGGCGTCTGGCGCCTCTTTGCCCTGCTTCTGTTGCTCTTTCCTGCGGTTGCGGCAATCTTCATTGCCTGGATCATTCCCATCCACTACCGGGGCGTTCGTCTCCACTGGTGGATGGTGACCTGGGTTTGCCGGCTGATCAACCGCGTTTTGGGTGTTGACGTGCGCTGTCGCGACAGAGAAGCGATCGAGCAGCACGCGGGACTCCTCTTTTCCAACCACGTCTCGTATCTGGACATCACCACGATTGTCAGCATTGCGCCCTTACGTTTTCTGAGTACGGCTGAAGTCTTCAAGATCCCCTTTCTTGGTTGGGTAGCCGATGCCGTCTCCACCGTCTTTGTGGATCGTCAGAGTCAGGAGTCACGCAAGTCGGTCCGTGCTTCAATCACCCAAGCCGTGGAGAAGTCGCCGACGCCACCCTTCGTCGTCTTTCCCGAGGGAAAGATGGGCACGCCAACGCAGCTCCAACCATTTCATTATGGTTCATTTGCCATCGCTATCGAGGCGGACGTCGCAATTTTGCCGGTTGCGCTCCGTTATGAGCCGGCCGCCATCGCCACCTGGGCCGGCGTTGCGACCGAACCGTTTATCGCCTCTTTTTGGCGACTCGTCACCCATCGCGGCCGGGTAGAGGCAGACGTAATGCCGCTGCCGCTTGTTCACCCAATGACCGGCGATGAGGCTGCGGTTCTGGCCCAGGCCATGCAGCGATCGGTGGAGGACGCGCTGGGGCTGAGCCATGCGTCCGTCACGCTGCAGGAAGAAAAACCGGTCTGACCGACCAAAGGAGTAAAGCGTGCGGTTTTTGTGGATTGCAGCGGGGGCAGCGTTGGGGGCCAATGCACGGTATCTTGTCAGCCTTTGGGCGGCTGATCGCTTTGGTGTGGCCTTTCCTTATGGAACCTTCCTGGTCAACGTCACCGGCAGCCTACTGCTTGGCTTCTTCTTGGCGCTGAGCATCGATCATTTTGTGACCTCGCCGCAGGCTCGCTGGCTGCTGGCGACGGGCTTCCTCGGATCCTACACCACCTTTTCCACCTATATGGTAGAGAGCGTCAACCTGGCCCGCGACGGCAGCCTGCTCTTTGCATTTCTGAATATGGTCGGTGAAGTCGCCGTCGGCCTTATCTTTGCACTAATTGGCATGTGGCTGGCACGGACGCTCGGTCTCTGACCGAATTATCAGTGCGTCCCAAACAGCGGCCTGCCTGCACGGGAGGTGCAGCATGCAGGGCAAAGCGCAACGCATCACGATCTACATTGGCGAGAGTGATCAGTACCACGGCAAGTCGCTCTATCTATCCCTCCTTGAGTTTCTCAAAGCAGAAGGCGCCCTCGGTGCGACCGTCACCCGCGCCGTGGCCGGCTTTGGCGCGCGCAGCCGCATCCGCACGGCCAGCCTGGTCGAGCTTTCGTCCGATCTGCCCATCAAGCTAGAGTGGGTCGACACGCCCGAGCAGATCGAACGGCTCCTGCCCGAGCTTCGTCGTCGCGTGGACGATGGGCTAATTACGCTCGAACCGGTCGAGATCCTCCAGTATGGCGGCGGACGGCATGCCGACCCCTTGGCGCAGCCGGTGAGTACAATTATGCGTCGAGGCGTGACCGCGGCGGCGGTTGCGGCGCCGATGGCCGAAGTGACACAGCTGCTGCTTGAGCGCGGCTATCGTGCGCTGCCGGTGGTGGATGATGTCGGCAAGGTCATGGGCGTCATCAGTGACGGTGATCTGCTGCGTTTGGCGGGGGTGAAGGCGCGCCTAAGCCTCCAGGGCGATTTGAGCCCGGCCGTGCTCCGGCAGCAGTTTGCCGATCTGGCGCAGGCAGGGGACATTGTCGGCGACGTGATGAGTGCACCGGCGATCACCGTAGCGAGCAACGCGCCCATTCGCAAGGCGGCGCAGTGCATGTTGGATCGTCATCTCAAACGCCTGCCCGTGGTGGACGCGACGGGGCACCTGGTTGGCTTGGTGACCCGGGTGGATTTGCTGCGCTTGGTGGGGTACAGCCAGCCCTCCTTTGCACATTCGGAGGAGCATGCCGCCGGGACGACCGTTGGCGAGTTGATGCAAACCGACGTGCCGACCGTGCGACCCGCCGCGATGGTGGAAGAGATCCTCTCCGCGCTGGAGGAATCCCATCAGCGGCGCGTGGTCGTGGTTGACGATGAGCGGCGCGTGCTCGGCATCATCAGTGACGGCGACATCCTGGAGCGCAGCCAGCATGGGGACAGCGCGGGGCTGCTGGCGCGCCTGCGCAGCGCCATCATTGGAGAGGAGCCGGCCCCCATTGCGCTGCCCGAAGTCGGTGACACGGCTGCAGACCTCATGTCCACGCCGGTGACAACCCTCAGGCTGGAAACGCCGCTCTACGAAGCGCTGGATCAGATGCTCTGGTACGATTTCAAGCGTTTACCGGTGGTCGACGGCGCGGGCCGATTGGTCGGCCTGCTCGGCCGGGGTAGCCTGCTGCGCGGGCTCATGAACGACGCCGCGCAGAAAGCGACACAAAGTGCCGCAGAGAGCGATTAAGATATAGCGTATGTCAATGATCTTGCAGCGGTCACTGTTGCGGTCACTGTTGCGGTCACCCGGGCATGAATGCCCTGGACCAGACTGCGGCGTCCCATCAAATGGGACTTGGCTGTAATTTTCTGTCTTAAAATGGATAGAAGACGGGGATCAGGAACATAACCACGATACCGGCGACAATGGTCAGCGGCACGCCCAGTTTCACATAGTCCATGAAGCTGTACTGGCCCGGCTCCTGTACCATGAGGTTGGTCTGATAGCCGGCGGGGTTGATAAAGGCGTAGGAGCAGCCTAGCATCAGCGCCACCACAAATGGCTGCCAGTTGATCTCCAGCGCAGTGGCCATCAGCATGGCGACTGGGAACATGAATGCTGCCGCCGCCGCATTGGTGATCACGTTGGTCATAATAATGCAGCCCAAGAAGACCGCCAGGAGCGCCAGATACGGGCTGCCGGAGCCGAAGGAAGCCAGGCTTGTCGCAATCACTTCCGACAAGCCGCTGGCCGTCACCGCGGCTTCAAGCCCCACAGCCGCCCCCAGCACAACCAACGTCGACCATTCAATACTGTTAAAGGCACGGTTGACGGTGAGGCAGCCGGTGAGCAGCATGGCCAACGTCGCCAGCAGCGCCGCATTGAGCATGCTCATGACGCCGAATGCCGCCAGCACGATCATGGCGACCGTGATGGTCGCGGCAGTCAGGGCACGATCCGTCCGTTGAATGCGAAAGCCTTGCAGGCGCTTCGTGAGCAAAAAGTCTTGTTCGCGGTGAACGTCATAGAAGAAACTGTCGGTGACCTCGATAATGGCGGCATCACCACCTTCGATCACCAGCTCGGTCAGGCTGCCCTCGGGCGGTTGACCACCCCGCGACACTGCAACCAGGGCTGCCTCGTAGGGTTCATCTTTTAGGGGTAAATCACCAATCCGGTGGCCAACTTGACGCGCGTTGGGGGAAATCACCACTTCGACCAGGCGGTGCATATGACGCTCGCTCTCCTTAGGCAGCGCACCATGGCGGAGGGGATCCAGCCCGATGGAGGTCCACAGCGCGGGCACAGCATCGCCATCCACCTCGTAGGTCACCACATCGCCACCTTGCAGGACGGTCTCCTCCGTGGGAACGAGGTCGGTCCCGTCGGGCATGCGCACGCGCACGAGCTGATAGCTACTGGCCTGAAAGAGGCCACGCTCCGCTGCCGTAGATCCGTCGAGCTGAGAGTCGACAACGACCCGGAAGTCAGCGCGATAGCGTCGCTTGATGGTGCCGCCATCGTCTTTGTCGCTCCGATTGGGCAGCAGAAAATTGCCCAGCGTCATCAGAAAGAGGATGCCCACGGCCGCGGCAGGAATTCCCGCCAAACTAGGGAAAAAGATGTTCAAATTCTCGCCGAATTGATCAAAAACAAGCCCGGCAATAATCAGATTGACCGACGTACCAATCAGGGTGGAAGCACCGCCCAGCATGGAAGCAAAGCTCATGGGCATGTAGAGCTTGGATCCTGCCAGGCCGGTCGCGCGGGTAATGTCGCGAATCACCGGGATCGCCATGGCGACCAGGGGCGTGTTATTGAGGAAAGCGCTGCCAACGGCCACCGGCGGGAAGATCTTTAGCTGGGCCTGTCGCAGGCTTTGGGGCATGCCAATTGCCTTGTTGGCTAGCAAGGTGATCGCCCCGGTGGAATACATGCCCGCGGCCACGGGAAAGAGCGCAGCCACCGTAATCACCCCCCCATTGGAGAAACCGTTGAGCAAGTCCTGCTCGCTGGCCAGGCCGATCGTCATGGCCACTGTGATGGTGCCCATAAAGACCACCCATGCTGGGAAACGATCCCAAATGAGCAAGACAAACATCACAATCAGAATGGCCAACATAATCCAGGCATCGGTCGACATAGTCAGAATCTCCTTGGTGAGAGGTAGATATACATCATCAGGATGAAATCAGCTTGGGCTAGGTCGCCGTGCTACTCAGCCCGTCAACCGCTTCAGTGGTTCGATCTGCGGACTCAATGTAGGCGTCTCGGGCATTTCCCGCTTGGAGAACGCTCGCCGTAAAAAAGCCGGAAAACGCGGCGACAATGAGAGTGGGAAAGATAAAGCCTGCTTTGCCAATTGAATATGGTGGGTTGACATGATGTAGTAGGACCACGTAATCATGCGCCATGCGAAATCCTTGGCGGGATCCAGTCCAGAAGGTGGAACTGGAGTTTGGGCGATTGCCTAATGCTGACACATAATATCGGCAAGCGCAAGCCAAAAGAGGAATTACAATCGACAGCCATGGCAGGGAGGAATTATGGGGAAATACCAAGACATTCTGGTTGAGACGCCAACCGCCGGTGTCGGTCTCATTCGTTTGAATCGGCCTGATGCCATGAACGCGTTGCGCCGTCAGCTGATGAACGAACTCGTTGATGCCGCCAGCGCGTTTGACGCCGATCCGGCGATTGGCGCGATCGTCATCACCGGCAGCGAGAAATTCTTTTCCGCCGGGGCCGACATCAAAGAGATGGCCGGGGCCAGCGCGGTGGAGATGATGCATGGCGGCATGATCGAAAGCTGGAATCGTCTGGCCGCGATTCGCAAGCCCCTCATCGCGGCGGTGAGCGGTCACTGCCTGGGCGGCGGCAACGAGCTGGCCATGATGTGCGACATCATGCTTGCGGCAGAGAACGCCAAGTTTGGCCAGCCCGAAATCAACATTGGCGTGATCCCTGGCGCCGGCGGCACGCAGCGACTGACCCACGCCGTCGGCAAGTCCATGGCCATGGAAATTGTGCTCAACGACCGCCGCTTGACCGCAGAAGAGGCGCTGCGCTTTGGCCTGGTCAGCCGCGTGACGCCGGTGGAACGCCTGGTGGACGAGGCGATCGAGCTGGCCGCGGAGATCGCGCAACGCGCGCCGGTCGGCGTGCAGATGGGCAAGACAGCCGTGAACAAAGCCTTCGAGCTTAGCCTCAGTGAAGGCATGGCGCACGAAAAGACGCTCTTTTACTTCCTCTTTGGCACGGAAGACCAGAAAGAGGGCATGCGCGCCTTTGCCGAGAAGCGCAAGCCCGAGTGGAAGGGCAAATAGTCGATGTCCACCCCCATGCGCCGCCAATATTTGGCGCTAAAGAGTCAGCACCCGGATAGCATTCTGCTCTTCCGGCTGGGCGATTTCTATGAAACGTTCGACGATGACGCCAAGATCGTGGCCAACGTCTGCGACGTGGTGCTGACCAGTCGTCCCGTGGGCAACGACCAGCGGGTGCCCCTGGCCGGCGTGCCCTATCACAGCATCGACGGCTACATCGCCAAACTGGTGGAAGCCGGCTACAAGGTTGCCATCGCCGAGCAGGTGAGTGAGCCGGGCAATGGGCTGGTTGAGCGCGAGGTGCTGCGCGTTGTCAGCCGGGGCACGGTGACCGAACCGGGGCTGCTGGATGAAAAGCGCAACAACTACCTCATGGCCGTCAGCGTCAACGCCCGGGGCACACAGGCCGGGATCGCCTACTGTGACATCTCCACGGGCGAGTTTGCCGCCACCCAAATCGACGGCGCGATCGAGGCTGAGGTGGAACGGCGCGTGGGTGAAGAGATCAGCCGCTTGCAGCCGTCCGAACTGATCCACATTGACTGGGAGCCGGCGCAGTCCAGCCTCTACGGCTTGGTCGCCGCGCTTGATCCTCTGCTTTCAACGGTAGAAGCGTGGCAGGTGGCGCCCGACACGGCAAGCGAGGGGCTCAAGCGCCACTTCCGCGTCAGCAGTCTGGACGGCTACGGCCTCCAGGGGCGCGTCGAGGCGATGCGCGCGGCGGCGGCCGTGCTGGCCTATCTCAAAGAGATGCAGCCCAGCGCGCTGAGCCAACTGAACCAGATCCACGCCTATTCGACAGGCGAATTCATGACGCTGGATGAATCGACCCGGCGCAATCTGGAATTGACCGCAACCATGCGCGGCGGCGATGCCAAAGGCAGCCTGCTCGATGTGCTCGACGAGACGCTGACGCCCATGGGCAGCCGGCTGCTGCGCCGCTGGCTGAGCCAGCCCCTGCTCGACCCTGATGCTATTCACGCACGGCAGGACGCGGTCCAGGCCTTTCATGAAGATACGACCCTGCGCTTGGAGATCCGCGAACTCCTCAAAGGGCTGGGCGACCTTGAACGCTGGACCAATCGCGTCGCCCAGGGCAGCAACGCATTGCCGCGCGATCTTGTCGGCATCCGCGCTGTATTGCGCCGGGTACAAGATCTGAAGACGCTACACGATTGGGAGAGCCTGACCGTGCAGGACGGTTCCGACATGGCCCTGTTGGCGATCGCACAAATCATGCTCGACCTGCCGGGCGCCCTCGACGTACTGGCGCTACTGGAGCGCGCGGTCGCTGAAGAGCCGCCGGCCACGCTCAACACGCCGGGCGTCATTCAGGACGGCTATGACGAGGAACTGGACACGCTGGTCGTCAAGAGCCGTTCAGCCAAAGAGTGGATCGCCAATCTGCAACAGACTGAGCGGGACCGCCTGGACATCAAGAGTCTCAAGGTCGGCTACAACAAGGTCTTCGGCTACTACATTGAGGTGACCAAGACCCATCAGGACAAGGTGCCCGACACGTACATCCGCAAGCAGACTTTGGCCAACGCCGAGCGCTATATTACGCCCGATCTCAAAGAGTATGAGTCGCTCGTGCTCAACGCCGACGAGCGGCGGCTTGAGATTGAGCAGACGCTCTTCCGCCAGCTCTGTCACGGGTGGCCGATCAGGCGGCTGCGCTGAAGCAACTGGCCGATGGCCTGGCCCGCCTGGATGTCTTTGCAGCGTTGGCAGAGGTTGCGCTCATGCGCCGCTACGTTCGCCCCGGGGTGGATGATGGCGCAACCATCGAGATCAGCGCCGGTCGCCACCCCGTTGTGGAGTTGACCCTGACCGATGAGCCCTTTGTGCCCAACGACACCTACCTGCCGCCGGAAGCGTGCGTCCACATTCTTACCGGGCCCAACATGGCCGGCAGATGAACATTCTTGCGCCAAACTGCGCTCATTACACTCATGGCCCAAATGGGCTCCTTCGTGCCGGCCATCGCGCCCAGATTGGCGTAACTGACCGCAGTTCACCCGATCGGGGCCTCCGACGAGATCCATCGCGGTCAATGGACCTTCATGGTCGAGATGATCGAGACGGCCAATATCCTCAACCACGCCACCAGCCGCAGCCTGTTGGTCCTGGACGAGATCGGACGGGGCACGAGCACCTATGACGGTCTGGCCATTGCCTGGGCAGTGATTGAATACATCCACAACCATCCTGAATTGCGGGCCAAGACGCTCTTTGCCACCCACTATCATGAATTGACCGATCTGGCCGAACGGCTCCCCCACGTGGTCAATTACAATGTTGCCGTCGATGACAGCGGCGACGGCCAGGATGTGATCTTTCTGCGGCGCATTATGCCGGGCAAAGCCGATCGCTCATACGGTGTCCACGTTGCGCGGATGGCCGGCCTGCCGGTCGCCGCGGTCAACCGGGCAGAGGAGATCCTGGAGGATCTGGAGCGCAGCGGCGCGGCCGGGCCCAAGCGTCTCTTTGAGGCCAAAGACAAGAAAGGGCGCGCGGCAGCGATGCAGGTCTCGCTCTTTGCCGAAGCCCACCCCACGGTGGAGGCACTGCGCACCCTGGACGTCAATGGCTGACGCCACTCGATGCACTAAATCGCCTCTATGAATTGCAGAAACTGGCCGAATAGATTGCTGCCGGGCATGGTTCAGCTAGACGCCATGCGCTGAGCAAGAAGATACTACTTCTAGCGGTCCCTCATCTTGGGTAGAATAATCTATGCTGCATGCAGGCTTTGACGACAAGTGGCCGAAAGCCGGCAAGAACAGCGTTTGCGCAGATACAAGGCGCAACGTATCATGTGACCGATACTGAATCAGCGCAGATCTCCTCACCAGAAGGCAGGATTTATGACCTCTACTATCAAAACAATTGTCAAGAGCCTCACGCGCCTTGCCATCGTATGGATCGTCGATGCACTCTCGATCTTCCTGGCCGCGTGGATTCTGCCCGGTATCAACGTCACGAGCGTAGGGGGTACTGGGCGCAGCGTCGTGGTCGCTGCCACGGCGTTGCTGTTGGCGCTCGTAAACCTTCTCATCCGGCCCTTCGTGCTCCTGCTGGCCCGCCCGCTGGGCTGGCTTATCACATTCATTGTGGGCTTCCTTATCAATGCATTGGCGCTCTGGATCACGGCCTGGCTCCTGCCCGGCTTTGACGTTAGCTTCTGGGGCGGCATCTTTGGCGGTATCGCCCTGCAGGCTTCTTCAATACGATCCTTACCGGCATCCTCGAAGTCAATGAAGCGGGATCTTATTACCAGAACCGCATCGAGCGGAAGGCGAGTGAACAGCCCTATGACAGCGCCGGCGAGCCGGGCAAAGGGCTGATGATGGTCGAGATTGACGGATTGAGCTACTGGCATCTCGAGGAGGCGATGAAGCGTGGTCTCTTGCCGACCCTGCAAGCCATGATCGACGAGGATGGCTATCAAGTCTCCCACACCGACTGCGGCCTGCCCTCCATGACCTCCTCCTGTCAAGCCGGCATCATGTTTGGCGACAATTATGATATTCCCGCTTATCGCTGGTACGACAAGTCGAAGAAAAAGCTCTACGTCTCGGCTGACGATGCCACCGAGTTGAACCAACGCTACGCCAAGGGGCAGGGGCTCATGCGCCATGGTTCCAGCATCATGAATATGTTGGATGGCGATGCCGAGAAGTCCATGTTTACCATGGCCAACATGTTTGAAGCCGATGAGGAGGAGGACAAGCGGCGGTCCGAAGACATCTCGTTGCTCATGCTGGACCCCTACTTTCTGACCCTGTGTATTGTGCTTTTCTTTTGGGAGGTCGGTCGAGAGTTGTGGGAGGGCTGGCAGCAGAAGCGCCACGACGTCTATCCCCGCCTCAACCGCTTAGCCCATGGCTACCCGTTCTTGCGCGCCGCCATGTGTACCTTCATGCGCGACGTGTCAGCCAACATTGCCATCATGGACATGATGCGCGGGGCGCCGTCGATCTACATGCTCTATCTGGGCTATGATGAAGTGGCCCACCATTCCGGGCCGTGGACGTCCGACGCCTTCGGCGATCTGAAGCGACTGGACGCAACTTTTGCCAGACTTCGCTACGCCATCAAAGAGCGAGCGCCCCGCCCGTATGACTTGATCATCCTTTCTGATCATGGCCAATCGTTTGGTCCGACCTTTCTGCAGCGCTACGGCATCACGGTCAAAGAATTGATCGAACAGAATCTTCCTGAGGGCATTAGCGTTTCCCAAATCATAGGCGGCGACACGGGCGGCATGGGCTTGCAGAGCGTGGCAGCCGAGCTGACAAATGTGACCGATAGTGGTTCCGGCACAGCCTTCGACAAGGCCATGGCCAAACAGGGCGCCAAGCTCGCCGATCGTGGCGCCGACATCAATGACTGCGCTCGATGCGGGTGAACTTGGGGATCCAGCGTCAGTCACGGCTTACGGCAGCGGCAATGCAGCCCAGGTCTACTTTGACCTCTTTCCGCGCAAGATTTTGCTCAGCGAGCTAAATGCCGTTTACCCGGGCATGGTGGACGCCATCGTAGCGCATGAGGGGATTGGTCTTGTTCTGGGCTATGAAGATGATGGTTCCATCTTAACCATCGGCAAGAGCGGCACGCGCAACCTGAATACGGGTGAGGTGATCGGTGAAGACCCGGTGGCGCCCTATGCCCGGGAATCGGGCGCAGGGGCAGGATCGCTCGACCTGCGCATCTGGCAGCTAAAGCGCGTGATGGAATTCCCCAATGCGGGTGACCTTTGGCTTATCAGCACCGTCTATGAAGATGGCACGGTGGCGGCCCTGGAAGAGCTAATCGGCAGCCACGGCGGCCTGGGCGGCGAACAGACGGACGCCTTCATCTTCCATCCGCCCGACATGGACGTCGCGCCGACGCGCAATTCAATCGACGTCTTCCATCGCCTGGACGCACATCGCAATGCGC
>CAWEEJ010000105.1:0-9359 GCA_963807905.1 uncultured Chloroflexia bacterium
CTGGATCGTTAACCGGCGCCCAACGCGTAGACTCCCAATCGAATCTGCGCGAATCAGAGACGCGCAGGTCGGCAAACCCCACGTTCAGACAATGACTCGCCACGCTAACATTCACAACTCGTAACTCCCCACCCGTAACTCCCCACTCGTCACCCCCGCCGCCCAAACTCCTCAAAAATCGCGGCCGCAAACTTGATGCCCTGAATATAGCGCTCAATCGGCATGTTCTCATTCGGCGCGTGGAGGTTGTTCTCGGCCGCGCCAAAGCCGCTGAGCACAGCCGGGTGGGGCACGTTGATCATGATCGTGCCCTGGGTGCTGACGCCCATGACCAGCGGCTCCTCGCCCCAGATCTGATCGGCCGCGGCAATGACGGCCTGGCTGATCTGCTCGGCAACGGGCGTCTTGTAGGGATTGGCAGCGCGGTATGGACTGCGATCTCCACGTCGTCAAAGCCGTGCTTCTGCAGATGCGCCTCAAGCTTCTTGAGCTGATCTTCCGGTTCCAAATTGGGCGGGCAGCGAAAGTCGAGCTTGGCCGTGGCCTGGGCGGGCACGATCGTCTTCATGCCGTCGCCCGTGTAGCCGGCCTCCAACCCGGCGATGTTGCACGACGCGCCATAGTGAATGGCCTTGAGCAGCTCAATGTCATCATCGTAGGGAAAGTCAGCGGCCAGGCCGAGCTGGCGCGCCAGCTCGGCGCGGTCGAAGTGCTCCAGCTCTTGCTGCAGGTAGTAGAGGTCGTCCTCGTCCGGCGGCAGCAGGTCGTCGTACCAGCCCTCAATCAGGATGCGGCCGTCGGGGCTGAATAGCGAGCCGAGGCAGTGCACCAGCCGCCACGACGCACTCTTGGCCTGCAAGAGCTGCGCGCGCCCGCTCCAGTAGTCGATGCCGTGGCTCTTGACGCGCAGTTCGACGGCCAGGATGGCCTTGATGCCCAGATGGATCTCGGGCTTGAAGGAGGTCCGATGCACGCCCCCGTCAAGCCCAATCGAGGCGTCGCAGGCGCACAGCTCCTTATGGTCGGCCACCCAGCGTGCGAGATGGGGGCTGCCTACCTCTTCCTCGCCTTCGAAGAGGAAGGTCAGGTTGACCGGCGGCGCCGCCGCGCACCTCGCGGAACGCCTGCGCCGCACGTACGAAGGCGAGTACGCCCGACTTGTTGTCCGTCGCGCCGCGTGCGTAGATCACGCCGTCGCGGATTGCCGCGCTAAAGGGCGGATCGATCCACAGGTCGAGTGGTTCCGGCGGCTGCACGTCATAGTGGCCGTAGCAGAGCAGCGTCTTGGCCTCGGGATCGGCCGCACGCGCGGTGCCGTACACGATGGAGGGTGCATCGGGCACGGGCAGGATGCGCGTATCGGCTACGCCGTCGTCGAGCATCTGGCGCTGGAGCAGGGCCGCGCACTCGTCCAGACCAATGCCCTGCGCGCTGATGCTGGGCTGGCGCAACAGCTCCTGCAGCTCGGCCACGTACTCGTCGCGGTGTGCGTCGATCCAATCGTAAATGTCTTGCATTCGGGACTCCCCATGTCTGGTTGGTTGTGATCCGTTGACGGCTATGTTCTGCGCCTACATTCTATCGTCAGGTCGCAAGGAGGGAAACCATTTCTCTACCCGACGATCGTTCCTTCCCAGAAGGCGATGGATTGGCGGCGCCACGTGTAGGTGCCGGCAAAGCCGGCCGGCGTCGCAATCACGGCAGGATAGGAATAGCGCCCGGGTGTGGTCTCCAGCGTGTAGCAAGTCTGCCAGGTGTCGCCATTGTCCTGGGAGTGGGCCAGCGTGAGCGGTGTCCGTGCGCCCCAATTCTCCGCCACCGGATTCAAGGCCAGGAGCAGGCCGCCATCGGGCGCCATGGCGAGATCGATGCCGCTGTTATTGTTCGGCAGGGATGTCGGCATCAGCTCGCGCCACGTGCGACCGGAGTCGCTTGAGTCGCTGCGACAGATGAATCCGCTTGCGCTACGAGTGAGCATGTGTACGTGACCGGGTGATGATTCCCACAGCGTGGGCTGAATGGCTCCCTTCCCCGTGATCCGGGCGCGATCCATGGCCACTTCCGGGCTGGCATGCCAGGTGCGACCGCTGTCGCTGCTGCGGTCGGTCAAGACCCGCCATTGATCGCCGTCCTCAAGCGAGTTGGGCGCAAGCCAGGCGCCGTCGGAGAGAATGATCGGCTTGTTCTTGACGGGACCGCGCCCGCCGCTGTCGTCCGCAACGAGCAAGGTGGGCGTCGTCCATACGCGCCCGCAGCCATGGGACCGGGTGGCCCACGTTCGCCAACAGTCGCAGCGCTCGCCAACCTTGAAAAAGAGCCAGATGGTATTATCGTCGGGCGCAAAGAGCACGGGGTTCCAGTGGGGCAGATTGTCGACCCTGGCCCATTGCCGGGGCGCGCACCACCTGCCATCCAGCTCGCGAATGGCACCGTAGATGGCCACATCCGCTGCACCCTCCTTGGTTCCGGCAAACCAGGCCGCCAGATAGCGTCCATCCCGCAACCGCACCAGCGTGGACGCGTGGCATTCACCGGCTGGCTCGGGTGCAAAGATCAGCGACCGGCGGGTCACTCTGAAATGCATAAAGACCCCTCTTTCGTCACGCTCATGGATAGCCCGGCGGGCATGGGCAGGGTTTTCGTGTCAGGCCGGTGGAGAGAGTGGCAACGAAAGCCAGGCCAGGCCAATGTCGCGGCCCATGTGGCTGGTGCTGTCGCCGCCGGGCGCGTCGTAGAAGAGGGCCAGGCGCTCGCCAACCGGCACAACCGACGGCAGGCCGATGCACTTCTTCGACCAGCTGCAATTCGCGCCGTCCAGGACAACGGCCTTGTTGGCCGGATCCCAGCGATTCAGGTCCCGGGTCCAGTAGACCCAGATAGCATCGGTGTATTCACCCGTCGCTTCTTCGGTGCCCCCAGGGCCATCGTCGCCACCGCCAATGCCGATGTGATTCGTGAAGAGAAACCAGGTCTGGTTGCTCGGTTCATAGTAGAGCGAGGCATTTTCGATCTGCTCCTCGATCGGCACAATCGGCGCAGGGTCTACGGTCCACGGCGCATCAAGATCCCGGGTACGGGCAACGCCCAACGTGCGCTGGACGCAGGGGTTGCCGGGCTTCTCCGTGGTGGCGCTGAAGAACTGAAGATACTCGCCTTCGTGCTGGACCACGTGACCCGGGCTGGCGGTAATCGAGTAGTAGGTATTGGGCTGCGTGCGAAAGGGCGTCACGTCCGGCTGCTTGCGCCAGGGGCCGGCGGGGCCGCTGCCACGCGCCTTCATGGTGAGGTAGGGGAAGGCCGGGATCCGATCCGGCGGACTGCTGGTGTTGGGCGTGCCCAGGTAGAACATGTGCCACTGATCGCCGTCGCAATAGGTGACGCCATAGGAGGCAGACTTTGAGTCAACTTCATCGGGCGCTCCGAAATCAAGGACCGGCCCCCGCTTCTCCCAGGCAAGGAGATCCTCGCTCACCGCCAGCGCGCAGAGCCAGCCATTGGGTCCGGCGGCGTCGTAATGCATGTAGTAGGCGTCATCCGCCGCGAAGACCCATATATCGCGCGCGCCGAGCCTATCGCAATGTCCGGGTCCGTCGCCATGGCGCAGCACGACGCCATGATCCTGTGCATCCATGCGCAGCGCCGCCGCCGGTCGCCCGTCACTGTAGGCTTGTCCCATCCCATTCACTCCCTTTCCCTGCGCCGCAGCGCGTGAGGTTCACTGTCATGCTCATCCACCGTCAGAATGGACCTGAGCGGGACATATTGTAGCCAAGATGCAAGGCATCGGCAACGGGCCATCGCCTGCTTCACCCTGCTCCATCAGCCTCTGCCGACGATCAAGCCCTACTTCATAGGGCGCAACTTGCTAGCCAGGGCATTCATGCCCGGCGGGATCGCTGGCGAACGCTTCGGTTTTCATCGCGCCGGCACCGGACGTGCCGCGCCCGGCACTGGCTCAAGTGCGCCGGCAGGAGGACGGAAACGCGTAGAAGCTTTTTGGTACACAACAACTGCCATCACCATTTGACCGCAGGGAACGCTTGCGCTCCCGACCCTTGCCTTCACCCACATCTTGTCTCGAGCCCGCACCTGTCATCCTGCGCCAGTCGCCGCGGCGACCGCCCAGGCATGAATGCCGTGGGCTAACGTACGGCGCCTCATCAAATGAGGCTTCTCCGTCGACGATCAAGCCCTACTTCATAGGGCGCAACTTGCTAGCCAGGGCATTCATGCCCGGCGGAGATGCTGCGAACGCTTCGATTTCCATGCGCCGGCACCGGAATAGACAGCCAGAAAATGTCCCCTTGGTGCCAGTAATCGCACCCTGTACAATGGGGACGACGATAGCGACCATCAACATTGTGAAGGAGGGATTCATGAGCCAGTCAACCGACCGCGCCCCACGCATCGTCGTGGTTGGCAGCTTCGTCGTGGGGATGACGATTCGCGTACCCCGCTCACCGGTGCTGGGCGAGAATCTGGTCGGAGACGGCTTTGACTTGGGGCCAGGCGGGAAGGGCACCAATCAGGCCATTGCCGCGGTACGTCAGGGCGCGGACGTGACGCTGCTGGCCTGCATCGGCGACGATCTTTTTGCGTCCATAGCCCTTGATCTATACGCCAGCGAAGGCATCGACCAGTCGCACATTCACCGCATGCCCCAGGCCCATACCAGCGTTGGCTTCGTCACGCTGCTGCCCTCGGGCGATAATACAATCGTCGTCGACCTCGGCGCCAATCTCATGATGACGCCGGCTCACGTCGACGCGCTGCTGCCGGCGCTGCGCCACGCCGATCTGGTCATGATGCCGCTGGAGACGCCCGATGCGGTCGTCTTTCGCACGCTTGAGCTCTGCCAGGGCTGCGCCGCACGCACGCTGCTGAATCCCGCACCGGCACGCCGGTTGGACCCGGCCTGGTTGTCCCTCATCGACATCTTGACTCCGAATGAGACGGAGATCCGGCTGCTTCAAGGCCTGGCGCCGGACGATCCGACGCCGACGGAAGAGTTGGCCGAGCGTCTGCTAGAACAGGGTGCGCGATGTGTCGTGGTCACGTTGGGCAAGGCGGGCGCCCTGATCGTCACACCCGAAGGGCAAGAAACCGTTGCCACACCGTCCGTCAGCCCGGTCGACGTGACCGGGGCGGGCGACAGCTTCAATGCGGCATTGGCCGTCGGCCTCCGCGGCGGGGAATCATTGACCACAGCGGCCCAGCGCGCTGCCTATGCCGGGGCCTACGCTACCGGTCACCTCGGCGTCATCGACGGGCTACCCACCGGAATCGAGCTTGCCAACTTCCGCGCTGCCCATCCCCTTGAATAGACGGTCTGAGCGGCCCATGCCTGTGCTCCGTTGATATTTCGAAAACCACCGACTTTGTACCTGGCACGTCCCCGGCACGGGCGGCTGAATATCCGATTGGCAGACTCGCACGCGCCCGTGCCGGGGACGTTACGACCAAATATCAACGGGACCCAACCGGTACGCAATTGCGACCACGGTTTGACGATTCCCGCCTGTGTCAGCCCGCTCACTGCGAACAATGTGGTATGGTCGTACAAAGAGTATATGCCTCGTCTCAGCCCCCGCCTACCCACAAGGTTTCCTCTATGGCATCGACTGTGCAGGAGCAAGCGTTGCAGGATCGTACGCTGCGGCGGCGTAAATGGAGCATGTTGGGTCTTCTTGCGCTGGCCGAATTATTGGCCATGAGCTTGTGGTTTTCGGCTTCGGCAGTCGTGCCCCAGCTCACGGCTGAATGGTCGCTCTCGGGCGGTCAGCAGTCGTGGCTAACCATGAGCGTGCAGATCGGCTTTGTGGTCGGCGCGCTGGGCAGCACGCTCCTCACCCTCGCCGATCGCGTCCCGGCCCAGCGTCTGTTTGCCGTCAGCGCGCTGCTGGGCGCACTCTTCAACGGAGCAATAGCCCTCTTTGCCACGACGCCGGAGGTTGCCCTGCTCCTACGTTTCCTGACCGGCGTGACGCTGGCCGGCGTCTACCCGCCGGGCATGAAGCTGGTGGCATCGTGGACCAAGGAGGATCGTGGCCTGGGCATCGGCCTGCTCGTCGGCGCGCTCACGGTTGGCTCCGCCATGCCCCATCTGCTCAACGCCCTTCCCTTCTTTGGCGGCGCCGCGGGCATTCCTGCCTGGCGGCCGGTCCTGCTGGCGGCTTCGACGCTGGCGATGGTGGGTGCGCTCCTTGTCGCGCTGTGGGTGCGACCGGGGCCGCTGCTCAGTCAGTCGGCGCCGTTCGACTGGCGCTTTGCCGGCAGCGCGCTGGCCGACCGGCCCGTGCGGCTGGCCAATTTCGGCTATCTCGGCCATATGTGGGAACTCTACGCCATGTGGGCATGGACGCCGCTCTTCCTCCTCGCCGCCTACCAGGCCGCGGGCTGGAGCGAGACCAGCGCCCGCCTGGCTGCCTTTGCAGTCATTGCCGTGGGCGGCCTCGGCAGCGTCATCGCCGGCAAGCTGGCCGACCAGGTGGGCCGTACCACCATCGCCGGCATTAGCCTGGCGCTCTCCGGGGCCTGCGCGCTCAGCATCGGCTTCCTCTTCAACCGCCCGGTCGCCCTCACCGCGCTGGCGCTGATCTGGGGCTTCACCGTCGTGGCGGACAGTGCGCAGTTTAGTGCGGCCGTCAGCGAACTGAGCGATGCCCGCTACGTCGGCACCGCCCTCACGCTACAGACGAGCCTAGGCTTCTTGCTCACCTTGTTCACCATCCGCATGGTGCCACCCCTCGTTGCGAGCGTCGGCTGGCAGTGGGCCTTTGCCGCGCTCGCCATCGGTCCCGCCTTCGGCTTGTGGAGCATGCTGACGTTGCGCCGCCTGCCCGCCGCGACAAAAATGGCGTCAGGCAAGCGTTAAGCGGGCGTTCTCGAAATTGATCGGGCCCCATCGCGCTTGCGGCGTCGCATCACGTAGATTTTTTGGAATTGTCGCCTTCGTTTTCGTCCGGCTTATTCCGTTGCTGCTGGAGTGCAGCCCCGACGGCGGCGCCAATGGCGATGCCAACCGCCACGCCCACGGCGATATTGTCCATGGCCACGCCGAGCGCTGCGCCCACGCCTGTGCCAATGGCAATGCCCACGCCGATCATGCTGTCGCTACGTTCAGGGTTGTTCTCCGGTTGCTCACTCACGGTCGTCTCCTGGATGGCTTCGTTGCGCTTGCGCCGGATGCGAGTGGATCGCACCGTCTCACATTATGGTCTCGTGCGACCAGGTACAAACTACTACGAGTACAGGTCTATCAACGTCGCGAGCATAACTTCATGCAAATGGTGCGTCACGCATGATCGACGCTGAAGAACGCTCACGCCGCGGTGAGTTCTATTCGTTCTGCGCCAATGCACGGAACTGACTGCTCTTCAAATAGTCATCGAATCGTTCAATACACTCGGGCAGGTTCTTGCGTCCCAATCCAATCCGAAAATTCCGCGTCCCGTAGTCGAAATAGGTGCTGGGCACCAGCAGAACCCCCTGCTGGTTGACCAGATCGATGCAAAACGCTTCCGCATCTGCCACTTGCTTCAGGCGTGGGAATGCTGTTGATCCACCTTTGGGCGCCGTCCAGTCAAACTGATCGGCGTGATCTGAGAAAAAGCGAGTGCATGTCTCGATATTTGCGGCAATAATTGCTCGATTACGCTGAATAATCTGGTGGCGGTTGCGCAGCGCCACGGTTGCCAGGCATTCACTGGGAGCGCTATTGCAGATTGAAGTGAAGTCCTTAAACGCCGCCATGGCTTGATAGATTTCCGGGTTGTGTGTCGCAATCCAGCCAATCCGCAGCCCGGCCAATCCATACGTCTTTGACATGACGCCGAGTGACACTGCATGTTCGTAGAGATCGCAGGCTGCGGGCAGCGTCACTTCATCGCGGTACTCCAGTAATCGGTAGACCTCGTCCGAAAAGAGCACGATGTTATCTTGCCGGCAGATTGCGACCAATTCTTCGAGCGCTGCTCGGCTCATCACATAGCCTGTCGGGTTATGGGGGCAATTGAGGATGATCGCCTTCGTGTTTGGCCGAATTGCCCGGCGCAGCCAATCAAGATCCAGCGACCAGCCCTCACGTTCACGGCCCGCCCACCAGCTTACGTCACACCCAATCGACTGAGCAATTGAGCCATGCGACTGATAGCAGGGGGCGTGCACAATGATGTGGTCTCCAGGTTGCAGCACGACGTTCATGAAGATGAAGATTGCTTCTTCAGCGCCGGCATGAACCAGGATTTCTTCAATGCCAACGGTCTGATAGGTCTGCCCGATCTCCTGCCGTAATGCTGGGCTCCCTTGCGTTTCCGTATACCCAAGCCACGTCTGTTGGAGCTCATGCGCTGCGCCCTCTTCCAAGCCGAACAGTTCCGCGATCGTCATTGCCTCACAGTCTGAAGCAGCAAGGAGATAGGGAGCCTTGAATTCGTGTTGGGCGAAGAATCGTTCGAGTTTAAACTCAGGTAATCGCATGAAAAATACCGATACGTTCTGTGACGATGAGTTCGGTTTTATTCGACAAATCGGCTCCTTTGATTGTTGAAGATCGGAGGTGATGGCTTGGTTGCCGACCAGCCCTCGACTTCTTGTCTTGATTTGTGCCTTGCGGGTGGGAGCACAGATCAACCGGGGATCGCGCGTTCATCTCGGGTCGTCGAGCCCACACGACGAATTATTGGAGCGATCTTCCTACAGTTGGCCCCATTTATCAAATGTCTGGCATAATCAAGCTCATTACAACAACCTGAACAAGCGACGAGGAGAAAAAAATGGCATCATCATCCAGACTGAGTGTTAAGACCACGGCAGGCCACATGCACGCGACGAGCATGGGCATGGCGCAAGAGGTGCGCGAGGAAATGGCGGCGCTCTGCAACCAACAGCTTGCCAACAACTTTGACCTCTATAGCCAGACCAAACAGGCGCACTGGAATGTCAAGGGCATTCACTTCGAACAGTTTCACGTGCTCTTCGACAAGCTGGCCGACGGCATCTTCATCTTTGGCGACATGATCGCCGAGCGCACCACGGCCCTGGGCGGCACCGCGTTGGGCACAGCACGCATGGCAGGCGCAACCTCTGAGCTGCCCGAATTCCCTGCAGACGTCTTTGCCGGCGAGGAGATGATCAAGGTCGTCGTGGATCGCTGGGGTCAGTATGCGACCAGTGTACGCGCGGCCATCAGCCAAGCCGACGCCGCCGGAGATCTCGACACGGCCGACCTGTTCACCGAGATCTCACGAGAAGCGGATAAGCTGCTCTGGTTCGCCGAGGCGCACCTGCAGGGCTAAGAAAGACCGACAAGCTACAGAGAGGGTCCGGATGGTCGTCATCCGGACCCTCTCTAGTTGGAT
>CAWEEJ010000106.1:0-34642 GCA_963807905.1 uncultured Chloroflexia bacterium
CTAGCAGCGTTCGCTCAGGCGTGACGGCAACGGGATCTTGGGAAACAACAAACATTGGCAGACTCTTTCAAAAACGTGCACATCATCACGACGATCATGCGCGTCGTGTCTCTTGTCACCGAGAGTATAACGTCGCCATGGGCCGGATGCTATGGGACATATGTCCCGGAAATCTTGGGACTCGGCCCGTTGCGCGTTAAGGCGATTTAAGCGACATGCTTAACCTAGGTTTACTGCCCCATGGCAGCATGGTTAACAACCAGTTGCGCCAGGGCCAAAGCACAGGCCGGTCCGATTTACTCAATTTCCCCCTTGAAACGCTCAACTGGCCATGTTACCCTTAGCGCTCGTGCCCAGCAGTGTGGGAGAACCGCGCAGGAGCGCACGCAGACCAACGCTTCCGGCATGGCAATGCACAAGTCAATACCTACTCATTTTGGGAGAATCGTTTGATGAAGATGGAGACTAGCAAAAAAATTATGTCAACAAAAACGCTGGTAGTCGCATTCCTGGCTGTGCTGGTACTGCCTCTTTTGGCGGCATGTCAGGCGCTGCCGGCCACTGCCCCGGCAGCAGAGCAGGCAGCCGCTGCCGGCGATTCGCTGCTTGTATACTCCGGACGCAATGAGAACCTGGTTGGCCCCCTGCTGGAGCAATATGCAGAGACGCGCGACGTTGCTGTCGAAGTACGTTACGGCGACACGGCTGAGATGGCGGCGACCATCCTGGAAGAGGGCCAAAACTCCCCGGCCGACGTCTTCTTTGGCCAGGATGCGGGCGCGCTGGGCGCGCTGGCTCAGGCCGGGCGCTGCCAGGCGCTGCCGGCCGAGATCCTCGATCAGGTCGATGACCGCTTTGTCAGCCCTGAAGGGCTGTGGACGGGCGTCAGCGGCCGCGCGCGCACGCTGGTTTACAACACGGACATGCTCGGCGAGGAGGATCTGCCTGCCAGCGTCTTCGATCTCACCAATGAAGAGTGGGCCGGGCGCGTCGGCTGGGCGCCCACCAATGGCAGCTTCCAGGCATTTGTGAGTGCCATGCGCCTCAACGCCGGCGAAGACGCGAACGCGGGCGTGGCTGGAGGGCATGATTGCCAATGACGCCCAAGTCTTTCCCTCGAATAGCGCAATTGTCGAAGCCGTGGGCCGGGGCGAGGTGGAGGCCGGCCTGGTCAATCACTACTATCTCTTCCGCTTCTTGGCCGAAGACCCCAACTTCCCGGCGGCAAATTACTACTTCCCCGCCGGCGATCTGGGGGCGATGATCAACGTGGCCGGAGCCTGCATCATCGATACCAGCGACAACGAGACGGAGGCTATCGCCCTGCTCAACTTCCTGCTCTCGCCCGAAGCTCAGCAATATTTCGCCAACGAGACCAACGAGTACCCACTTGCAGGCGGCGATGACGTGACGCTCAACCCGGCGGTCCAACCCCTGAACGAAATCGACACGCCAAGTTTGGACTTGAGCAGCCTGGACGACCTCCAGGGCACCCTGCTGTTGCTGCAGGAGTCGGGCGCACTGGATCAATAGGACCCGGGCCCCACAGGCTAACGCAATAAGAACGCCGGGATGCGAGTTCGCATCCCGGCGTTCTTATTGCGCCCCCGCCTGCAAGAGGGTGGCCACCAGACCCGTCCAGCCTGTCTGGTGGCTGGCGCCCAGACCGGCGCCGCTGTCGCCATGGAAATACTCATAGAAGAGGAGATAGTCGCGCCAGTGGGGATCGTCCTGAAAGGGACGGCTCTCGCCATGCGCCGGCCTGCGTCCGTCAGCATTACGCAGGAAGAGTTTCGAAAGCCGGCGCGACAGATCCGCGGCCACCTCGTCCAGCGTCGCCATGCGGCCCGAACCGGTCGGACACTCGACACGCAGGGAGTCGCCATAGTAGCTGTGGAAGCGCTGCAGCGCCTCGATGATCAGGAAGTTGATCGGAAACCAGACGGGGCCACGCCAGTTTGAATTGCCCCCAAAAAGACCGCTGTGGGACTCTCCCGGCCAGTAACTGACCTCAAAGCCGACGCCGTCAATCGTCACCCGGTAGGGATGGGCGGCGTGATGCTTGGAGAGCGAGCGAATGCCGTATTCCGAGAGAAACTCATTCTCATCCAGCATATAGCGCAGGAGGGCCACCAGCCGCTCTTTGGTCAGCAGGGCAATGGCGCTACGGGCGAGATCACCCTCATGTTCCAGCCCGATGAAATCCTGGGCAAGCTCCGGACGATGCTCCATGAACCATTGTGCTTGCCGGGCAAAAATCGGCATTTCAGCCAACAGGTCGTCATCAATTGTCTCGATGGCAATCAGGGGCATTAACCCCACCAGCGAGCGCACGCGCAGGGGGATATAGTTGTCATCATCGAGATGCAGCGCATCGTAGAAGAACTCGTCTTGCGGATCCCACAGAGCCGCCTTGTGACCGCCGCGGTAGTTCATTGCCGCGGCAATGCGCAGAAAGTGCTCGAAGAACTTGGCCGCCATGCGCTGGTAGACGGGATTCTCCCGGGCCAACTCCAGGGCCATGCGCATCATGATCAGCGAATAGAAGCCCATCCACGACGTGCCATCGGACTGGTCTATTCGGCGGCCGGGCGGCAATTTCGCGCTGCGGTCAAAGATGCTGATATTGTCCAGGCCCAAAAAACCGCCCTGAAAAATGTTATTCTCGTCGAAGTCCTTGCGGTTGACCCACCAGGTGAAATTGATCACCATTTTGTGAAAAACTTCCTCCAGGAAAGCCCGATCAGGTCGGCCCGTCTTCTGGCGGTCCATCTCATAAACGCGCCAGGTCGCCCAGGCGTGGACAGGTGGATTGACGTGGTCGAAAGACCATTCGTAAGCGGGCAGGGCACCGCTGGGATTCATGTACCATTCGCGGGTAAAGAGGAGCAATTGCCGCTTGGCAAAATCCGGGTCAACTTGCGCAAGCGGGAGACAGTGGAAGGCCAGGTCCCAGGTCGCATACCACGGATACTCCCATTTGTCCGGCATGGAGATAACGTCGAAGTTGTGAAGGTGAATCCAGCGCCGGTTGCGGTCGTCGTGGCGCGCCGGCGGTGGCTGGGCCGGATCGCCGTCCAGCCACTGGCTGACATCGTAATAGTAGAGCTGTTTGGTCCACAACATGCCGGCCAATGCTTGGCGCTGCACGTTGCGCTCGTCTTCGCTTAACCCGGGGTTTTGCACGCTTACATAAAACTCATCGGCCTCGTCGCGACGCGCCTGGAAGCTGGCGTCGAACCCTTCACCCAATGGGGCAGTCAGGACCTCCGTCGTTAGCCGCAGCCGCAGAGTGATGGACGCACCGGGCGCAAGCTCATGGTGCGAGTGAGCGGCCGCCTTGGTACCCACGTGCGCCGGATTGACTGCCGCGTTATCGCCCTTGACGAGGTAGCGATGAAACGCGTCTTTGACAAAAGGCGAGGCGTTCGTGCCACTATGAAGACGCTCGTGATTGGTCTCATTTTCGGTAAAGAGCAGGCGTGCGCCCTCCTCGGCATAGAACTCCTCAGCATAGAAGAAGTAGCGACCGGCGGTTGGGTGTTCGACTTCGATCACGGCAACGCCCTCCGGACCGTCGACAGCGCGCAGTAGCGGCTTGCCGGGCGCATCGGCCATGGGACCGTCGGGGTAGCCCCAACTCCACGTGTTGCGGAACCAAAGCTGGGGCAGCAGGTGACAGGCGGCTGTGCGGTCCCCCCGGTTGGTCACCGTCACCCGAATCAACAGGTCGTTTTCGCCCGCTTTGGCATATTCGGTCACGACATCAAAGTAGCGATCTTCGTCAAAAACGCCCGTGTCCAGCAGTTCGTACTCCGGATCGTCGTAGCCGCGACGTGCGTTCTCACTGACGAGGTCATCATACGGAAACGCCGCCTGGGGATACTTATAGAGCATCTTCATATACGAATGGGTCGGCGTGCTGTCGAGGTAAAAGTAGACCTCCTTGACATCTTCGCCATGGTTGCCCTCGGGCCCCGTCAGGCCAAAGAGGCGCTCCTTGAGAATGGGATCGCGGCCGTTCCACAGGGCCAGTGAAAAGCAGATGTACTGGTTGCGATCAGAGATGCCGGCCAGCCCGTCTTCATTCCAGCGGTAGGTCCGGCTACGGGCGTGGTCGTGGGGAAAATAGGTCCAGGGAGAACCGGCGACGCTGTAATCTTCGCGCACGGTACCCCAAGCGCGTTCGCTCAGATAGGGTCCCCAGTTTTTCCAGTTGGCGTCCAGGCTCCTGTGGGCGGCAAGACGTTGGTGTTCGGCAGTTTGCGTCATCATTTCCTTCATCCGATTGGGTGGGGTTGATGTAGCCTCATGCCGCACCACTTTCACCGCTTTATTGCAGTGCGTCAGTAATGACCCCCATATTGTGGCGCATTAGCTCGAGATAGCTTGCGGCCGGGCCTGACTCGTCGCTCAGCGAACCGGTGTAGAGCGTTGCCACCGTAATGCCGGCGTCGTTCGCCAACTGCTCGGCCAGATTCGGGCTGACGGTCGTGCCGACGAAGAGCGCGGGCACCCCCTCTTCCTCAACCTGATCGAGGAGCGCGGCCAGCTGGGCTGCCGACGGCGAGGCCAGCGTGCTAAGCGACGGAATGATCGTGCCCACAACCTCAAAGCCGTACGCGTCGGCCAGATAGCCGAAGGATTCATGATCGGTGATCAGCTTGCGCCGCTCGACCGGCAGCGGCGCGACCATGGCAGCGAGTTCTGCGTCCAGGGCATCCAGCTCCGCACGATAGGCAGCGGCATTGGCTGCATAGGTCGCTTGATTCTCGGGATCCAGCGCGCTCAGCGCTTGCTCGATGTTGACCACCCACTGCTTGACTGCGTCGACGCTGAACCACGTATGGGGATCGCCAGCCTCATGGCTGTGCCCGTCTTCGTCATGGGCCGTGGCATGATCGTCCTCCGCCGCGTGATCTTCTTCATCACCGTGATCGTCTTCCGCAGTATGATCATCTTCATCGGCGTGATCATCCTCTGCAGCATGATCGTCGTCATCGCCGTGATCGTCCTCCGCCGCGTGATCGTCGTCATCATTGTGGTCCGCCATCGCCAGCGGCTCGACACCGTCGTTGACGGAAAGCGTGACGCCGCCGCCATCGAGCGAGTCCAGCATTGGCTCCAGGCCTTCTTCCAAGCCCAGTCCATTGACAAAGATGACGTGCGCGCGATTGAGTTCGATCAAATCCTGGGGTCGGGGCTCGAAACTGTGGGGATCGGCCCCGGTTGGAACGAGCCCGACGAGCTCGATCTTGTCGCCGCTCACCTGGGCGATGACGTCGGCAAGGATGTTGGTCGTGGCCACGACGCGTAGGGGTTCATCTGCGTTGCGCTCGATAGCGGCCAAGCCGGCCAGCGCGTTTTCGCCGGCCTGTTCAGGCTCGGCACCGCCGCTTTCCGGCACAGAGTCACAGCCGCCAAACAGCAACAGCAGTACGAGTAGCAGTCCCAGCCAGCCAGCAGAGTGTATCTTCCTCACGATTTTTCTCTCCTCATCACTCGAGATAGCGGCAGTAAAATAAATGAGATTCTATCTCATTTACCGAGGCAGACAAAATTTCGCAAGCGTTCCATTCCGGGATTCGACCTGCGCTTCTCCGCTCAGCCCCCCGTGGACGAAGCCCTAAATGGCGAATGGGTTCAAGATCCCGGCTTCGGTTCCTCGCGCATGACGCGCAGGAGTTCGGCCATCTTGCTGGCTGGATCGGGCTGGGTGACTGAGCGGGCTGCCAGCAAATTGGCGAATCGGGCGGCTTGCCAGGGGTCGCCGGTCTCGTAGAGGTGGATGAAGAAAGCTGTGGCAAAGGTGTCGCCCGCGCCCGTGGCGTCAACCGCGTCTACCTTGGGTGGCGCGAAATCGCGCGTCTCGCCGGCATGGTGCACCGTACAGCCTTTGCTGCCGTCGGTCACGACGATGGTTGTCAGCACCTCTTGGGCGCGGGCAACCTGATCGGGGCCCACGAGGTCTTCTTCGCTGGCGACGACGGCGGAAAGCAGGGGCAATATGGGGGCTAAGTCCGGCGCGCGCTTGGGATAGACGCGCCCGGCTTCATCCCAGCCGCGCAGCCAGCCCTGGGGCGTCACGCCGATGACGCCTTCCGAAAAAACAGCGGCAACGTCGATCGCGATTTCGTCGGCAATGGGCGCCAAATGCACGATCTTGGCGTTGCGCCAGGCCATGGGCACGTCGGCCGCCGTGATCGTGCGCGCCTGGCTGTGAATGGTCTGGACGCGGTCGCCCCGGGCGTTGTAGACGTTTTCAAAGACCGTCGTCTCTTCAGCCGGTAGTGAAACGACCTCAACGGCCGCGGGGAAAGCGGCGTTCAGGTCATAGTCGGACGCCGCGCTGGTGAGGACGGCTGTCTTGTAGCCAAGAACATGGGCGACGCGGCTGGCGAAGGTCACGGCGCCGCCCGGCTTGGGACCATCGGCCGTCAGGTCGGTACTGACGTGACCAATGAGGAGGTAGTCGATCATGGCGGGTCACTTTCTTGTCAAAGGGGTCGAGCCCGCTGTAGGAGCGAGCGTGCGTAGATTGTGACCGAAGTCAGGCGAATTTGCAATGCGCTGGGAAGCGCTTTCACCAAGTTTCTCCCATGGAGCGGATGTCGAATTGCTTTTCCTCTCGATTGCGATTCGCTTCACTTCGCAGTACTCTTTACCCAGGCCAAATGAGGTAACACGATCAAAAAAGGGGTGTATGCAGCATGGAGGGACATTACGAACGACATCTTCAGATGGGAAAGGCTGCTCGGAAAGAGGCGCCGCGTTCCAGTCATGGCGATTGGAAACCGGCCGATGACCGGCCAGATCCACTCACGTTGCTGCAAGAACAGGATGAGAACCGCATCCAGGAGCTGGTCCCGATCAAATACGGACGAATGCTAGAGTCGCCCTTCGCGTTCTTGCGTGGTTCCGCGGTTGTAATGGCCTCGGATTTGGCGGCGACGCCTACTACCGGCATCGACGCCGTGCTCTGCGGCGACGCGGATCTTGCTAATTTCGGCCTCTTCGCTACGCCGGAACGCAAGCTTGTCTTTGACCTCAACGATTTTGATGAAGTCTATGTCGGCGCATGGGAATGGGATCTCAAGCGTCTGGCTGCGAGCGCGGTCGTAGCGGGACGTAAAAATGGCTATAGTGACAGGTTCTGCCGTCAGGTTGCCGAGACCGTTGCCAGGACTTATCAGAAATCGATGAAATTTTTCTCGCAACAGTCAACGCTCGACATGTGGTATTACCACGTCGACGCCGACGAAGTGCAGCGCGTCATGAATCAAGCAGCTTCAAAAGAGGGTCGGAAGCACTCCAAGAAGCAGATTGCCAAAGCTCGCACCAAGACGCAGGGCCAGACTCTGGTCAAGCTGACCACGATAGAGGATGGGCAGCGGAAGATCGTGAGTAATCCGCCGCTGCTTATTCCCTTTCGGGAGTTTGGTCACGCCAAGCAAATCAGCGGTGATGCCAAGATGAAAAAAATCGTTGGACGCGCGGTGGAGCAGTCCTGGAACGACTATATCGAGAGCTTGAGCCTGGATCGCCAATATCTATTGGAGCGCTACGAGGTGATTGACGGCGCCCTCCGCGTGGGCGGTGTCGGCAGCGTGGGCACACGTTGCTTGATCTTGCTGTTGGAAGCGAGAAATGCGGATGACGCGCTCATTCTGCAGCTCAAAGAGGCCGGGCCGTCCGTGCTGGAACCCTATTTCGGTCGCAAGCGGACGAAGACTGCTACAAACGCCGAACGCGTCGTGCTCGGTCAGCGGCTGATCCAGGCAACCAGCGACATGTTTCTCGGGTGGCACAAAAGCGGCCTGAGCAAGCTCGATTTCTACTGGCGCCAGCTAAAGGATATGAAAGGATCGGCCGATGTCGAAAAGATGGACGAGCAATCGTTCGAGGCCTATCTGAAGCTCTGTACCTGGTCTCTGGCACGCGCCCACGCCCGCGCCGGCGCCGCCACGTCTGTATCCGGCTATATTGGCTCCAACAATAGCTTTGCCGAAGCCATCGGGAGATTCGCCATGAGCTACGCGGATCAAACGGAGAGCGACTATGAAGCGCTCGTCAAGGCCGTTGAGGACGGTCGTATCAAAGCGGAAATAGGGGTCTAGTCGATCCCTTACAGATGAACCCTTCCGTCACGAGGTTTTGGGCATCCTCAGGCAGTCGGGAAGTCCCTTGCACGACAAGATCAGCCACGCGCTCTTACGACGATTGGAGGAAGCCAACCAAAACCCCTCAGCGTCTTTCCTGTTAGGTATGAGGAAGTTGTTGAATTTTTCAGACAGTCGTACCGTCGCCATAGTGATCTCACCTTATGTTGAAACTTAGACACGTGCCCGTTTTTTGCACGTGTCTACTATCATAAGTTTAGCAAGATTTTTATTGTTAGTTAACACTTGCAATAAAATGGTAAGATGACTGTACTCTAGATCGTATGAGGTTATCAGCGCACGGGGGCATACAGTGCCAAAAGTCGTTGAGGACAAGACAATCTATCGTGCAGCCATGCAGACGGTTATGGCCAGAGGGTACGCTGGAGCCACGACAAAGCAGATTGCCGAGGCTGCCGGCATCAGCGAGGTCACGCTCTTCCGCAAGTATGGCAACAAAGCGACGCTACTCGCTGAGGCCATCAATGCCATGCTGGCAGAGGCCAATTTGAGCGTCACCATACGCTACACGGGCGACCTGGTGGGCGATCTCATGCGCGTGGTAGAGGCCTATCAAGCCACCTCGGCAAGCAACGGGCTATTCATCGCCATCATGCTCACTGAACTCCCCCGCTTTCCTGATCAAGCTCCCCTGCTCGAAGCGCCCTTTAGCATCATCCGCGCCATCGGTGAGTTGCTGGCCCGCTATCAGGCGGAAGGGCAATTACAGGAGGAGGAACCGCTGCACGCCGTCGCGGCCCTGATGGGCCCACTGATTGGCCTCAATTTGATGCGCAGTTCGGGCCTGACGAGCGCGGTTCCCCCCCTTGACGTCGCAGCCCACGTGGAGCGCTTTCTCGCGGGACACGCGCGACTGCGATAGCGCCCGCAACAGACTCGTAAAACCGGGGGCAAGCTCTGGTTGAACGAGGTTAGGACAAGGCAATCGACGCCCACTAGCATGCTGGGTGTGCCGCGGCAATTCGGACCGATCTGCATGCGGCGGGCGTCTATGGTATCTTAACTGCGGTCAAATTGTCCGCTACGATCCAGTGCATTGAAACGTGGCGGATGACCTAATCTCCGGCTAAACTCGACAAGATAGGAGTAGCTTCCGTGAGCTTTATCGGTACAATTATTCGCAAGGTGCTAGAACGCGAGGCGCGCAAGTATCCGCTGGCTGACTGGCCAGGAGTATTGGCGGCAACGCAGCCGAAGGTGGCTGGACGCTTCGAAGCCGGCGCCGACAGCGCAAAAAACCAAGAGACGGGTCGCCATATCATCGGCATCGAACGCTGGAGCCAGAGCCGCTTGCGTGTCTTTCTGGGCGAAGAACTGGTGATGGATGAGTACGACGCCTATGAGCCCGCGAGCGACTTGGACATGGCCGCATTGGCGCAGGCATTTGAGGAGGCGCGCCAGACGTCGGTTGAGTTGGCCAATCAGATCGTGGCGGCCGGGATTGGGGATGAGAAGACGGTGCCGCACAACGACATGGGCGACCTCAACGCAAGCACCTGGCTCGCCTATATCAGCGGCCATGCACTGCGCGAAAGCGGGCGCATCAAAGCATAAAGGAAGCACTGGACAAGTCGGCGAAAAAAAACGGGGAAGGCCGAAGCATCGGCGGGCGAGCCCGCCGGGCATGAATGCCCTTGCTGGCAGGATGCGCCCCATGAAGTGGGGCTGAATTCGTCGACAGCGAAGTCCCATTTTGATGGGGCGCATTGGTCTGGCCCACGGCATTCATGCCTGCGCGCTTGCTGTGGCAAGCGGCACAAGCGTTACCGGAGCGGACCGTAAACAAAATATGGCCAACGGTAAGCCCAGTGGATGGGAGATGATGGCCGCATCAACAAAAAAGCCGGGCTCTTTCAAGAAAGAGCCCGGCTTTTCTATTCTTTAATGCGCCGTCTATAGCAGGGCCTTCATCGCCATCTTGGTCAGGCTGGGACTCTGCTTCTCAACTTCGTCTTTGCTCTGCTTGAACATTTTGTTCAACGCGCCAGCGCTTTCCGGTTCTTCCTCGCTCACGCCTTCCAGGAAGGTGGGCATGAAGAGGCCCATGACGCCATTGACCTCGTCTTCCGTGGCGCCGGTCTCTTCGGCAATGGCTTTATTCATGGCATGGCCCTTGTCACCAAAGACATTAAAAAAGTCATCTTCCGCTTCCTTGCGCCCCTTGTCCTTCTTCTTATCCTTCTTTTTCGACTCGCCAAAAATCTTATCGGAAATTGAGGGGTCATCCGCACCGGCGAACATCATCATCGGGATGCCGACTGCCAAAATACTGTTGACCATGACATCCGGCACGCCCAAAATGTTGCCAATCGACTTGACCGCCACCGTTGTCATCGTAGTCGTGGCAAACGACTTGGCCGTATCGACGGCCTTGTCTGTCACCGTGTTGACAACGAACTTGCTCATCAGACCCATGAGAGAAGCCTCCTTGAAGAGTATGGTCACGTACGCAACCGAATAGATTCCTACAACGCATTGGTGGGTGTTCGTACACTTTCAGTCTACCATTAGTGCGCTCCGTCCCGCCAGCAAGCAAAAAGAGGCAGCGCGGCCTTTCGCCAATGGAGCGGATTACGCACGCACCGTGCAAATACGCGTGCGGGTTTGGGCGCATGCCAACGATTGATCAGATCGGAGCATCACAGATGAAAGAGTGGGCATTCCTTGCCGGCGCCATCGTCTTCGAGGTCGCCGGCACAACCTTGATGAAGATATCAGACGGGCTGACCAAGCTGGTTCCCTCAGTCCTGCTCTTTGTCTTTTACATTATTTCATTTGCCCTGCTCAGCCTGGCCTACGCCATCTGGTACGGCGTCGGTACGGCGACGATCACGGCGGCGATTACGGCGATTGGCATCTATTACTTTCAGGAACCGGTGAGTGCGCTCAAGCTAGCCAGTATTCTGCTCATCATTTTGGGCGTCGTCGGACTCAACCTGGGTGGCGGTCACTGATCGCGGATCGATCCAGCAATCACTCGTGGCGGCACTCAGAAATCAGCAGGCGTCGGACAAAATTTGCGTCAGCTCGTCGTCCGTCAGCGGCAGGGGATTGCCCTGCATGCTGCTGGCCCGCTGCGCCTTTTCGACAATGATCGGGAAGTCCGCCGCCAGCACGCCAAAGGCGCCAAAACGCGGCACGCCCAGCGCGGCACAGAGTGCTTCAACCCAGGCCACCCCGGCCTGCGCGTCGGCACCCGGGTCGCCGGTGACAAGGCGACCGATCTCGTCGTAGCGGTCCAGCGCCGGCGAGTCCGGCTGGCGCGCCTGCAGCGCGGCCACATTCGTCGCCATCACAAAGGGCAGCAGGCGTGCGCAGATGATGCCGTGGGGAATGTCGTACATGCCGCCCATGGGACCGGCAAAGCCGTGGACCGCGCCCAGCTTGGCATTGGCCAATGCCAGGCCGCCCAGCAGGCTGGCCAGCGCCATGTCATCGCGTGCGGCCGTGTCCGCACCGTCCTCCACCGCGCGGCGCAAGGAACGAGCCGCGCACGTCAGCCCCTCGCGGCAGAAGCCGTCGGTCAGCGGATTCGCCTGATGGGAAACAAAGGGCTCCATTACCTGCGTCAGCGCGTCCAGGCCGGTGCTGGCCGTGATTGCGGGCGGCAAGGAATCGGTCAGCGCGGGGTCAACAATGACCAGCGTGGGCAGCATGGTCGGACTGCGCAGGCTGACCTTGACCCGCTCTGCCACAACCTTGAGCACGGCGTTGCGCGTCACTTCGGCGCCTGCCCCGGCCGTGGTGGGAATGGCAATGCAGGGCGCCGAGGCCATGGTCAACGGCTGGCCGCGACCGACCACTTCCAAATAGTCGAGCGGATCGCCGGGGTTGGTGAGCAAGGCCGCGACCGCCTTGCCCGTGTCGATGACGCTGCCGCCACCCAACGCAATGATCAGGTCGGCATTGAAGGCGCGGGCAGCTTCCACGCCGGCCAGGACATCCGCCACGGTGGGTTCATGATTGATGGCGAAGCGCTGTGCGGGCATGCCCTGTTCGGCCAGGTCGGCCAGCAGCGGCCCTGCGCGGCCGGCGGATGCGCCGGTTACCACGAGCACGCGCGAACCCAGCGCGGCCGCATGCCGGGGCGCTTCGCCCATGCGGCCACGGCCAAAACAGATCTGCCCGGCGGTGGCGAAGTCGAAGGGAGTGAACGTGCTCACGACAACGACTCACTCACGTCCGAATCCCAGCCCCCTTCGCCGGGAAAGACGTTGTGATAGAAGGTGCGCGTGCGCGGTTCGGCCAGCATATCGGTAACCGCCTCCGCCCAGCGTGCGTAGTGGGCCGTCTCCTTGTGCTTGGCAGGATCATCGGGCGTGCGATAGACCTCGACCAGCACAAATTGGGTAGGATCCTCCTGCTCCTGGATGACGTCGAAGCGGGCGATGCCCGGCTCCTGCACGCTGTTGCGCGGATTGTCGAGCGTGGCGGCCTTGAAGGCTTCCAGGTATTCCTCTTTGACTTGAATAAAGACATGGACGATATGCATGGCGTTCTCCTTGTAGATGGATTCTGATCGCCTGGATTGTAGCATGATCGGGCGAGATTTGGCATCAATCGGGGCGCAAATTGGTTGGCCGGGAGGTCGGGGCCAGTCTGCATGGGATTTCCCTGCCGATTGTGGCGAAGTAAAGGCCGAGACGCGGTGACGGAGCAAGCGTACGGTCACCCTGAATCGTCCGTCACGCGGACAATCCAATCCTCAAGCGTATTGGCCGCGTCCGGTTTTTGCTCCGCAACGGGTAGGCTTGCAAGAAGCGCAGCAATGCGCTGTCGATAGGGCATCCAACAGGCGGGGTGTTGCTGGACAAAGCGCAGCAGGTGCCGGGCTTGCCATTCCTGGTCGGCCAGCCGAATCTGCTGGCTCTCCATGCTCCTGTCCGGCGGGATTTCCGGCCGGTCTTCCGGCCTACTCTCCGCGATCCATAGCTGCGCCATGCGCATCAAGCCGATCAGCAGCGGCGGCAGTTGATCGGCAGCAGCGGCCAGGGTGATGGCCTGGGTCAGATGGCGGCGTGCGTCGGATAAGTCCTGTTGCGCCAATCGAGTTTCGCCCAGCGCGCTCAGGTTATAGGCCATAAAGACCCGGCTGTCAAGGGCCTCGGCCAGGGCCAATCCGGCTTCGGCGTGGGCTTGCGCAGCTTGATAATCATGTGCCTCATTGGCAAATTGCGCCAGGTACCACAAGCGACTGGCCATGTGTTGCCGGTGGCCGATTTGGCGGCAGAGCGCCAAACTCTCTTCCATGTAGCGCTGGCCCTCGCCCAGGGTCGCCGCGCCCTGGGCCCACATGACTGAACCCACGCCACCCAGGGCAAGGGCCACGCCGAGCCGGTCGCCGCTCTGCTCAAAGAGCGCCAGACTGCGCCGGTAGTGCGCTTCCGCCGCGCCATATTCACCCAGACAGAGCGTGGCCCACCCCAATACATCCAGCGCATAAGCGCGCCAATCGGGCCGCCCGATCGCCTCGCACAGGCGCAGGCTCTGCTCGGCCAGGATGCGGCCGTCTGTATATTCGCCATAGCTGCACAGAAGTTGCGCCAACTTATGCTGCACGTGGGCGATCCCCGGCTGATTATCGGTGACTTCATAGAGTGTCAAACTCTCCGCGAGCGATCGGCGCGCGGCGTGGCTGATCGCCCTGCCAGCCGGCAAGCTGCCCCTGCACGGCGCGGACAAAAGCAATCTCCTGCCCAATATTTTCTTGGCTGTTGGTCTGTTCATTCAGCAGCGCCAGGCTTTGGTCGAGCAGTCGACCGGCGCCCTGGATGTCGCCCAGCGCAAAGCGAAACGCGCCCCGCCGCGCCAGCAGCCGGGCGCGCAGAATTGCGGCCTGCGGGCCATCCGTCAAGGTCAGCCCTTCCAACGCCAAGGCACACAGCTCGTCCCCTTCGTGGTAGAGGCTGCGAATGTGATAGAAACTGTAGATTCCGTCCAATCCCCGCGCAACAAGCTCCACCTGTTGGCGTTCAACCGACCAGTGCCAGGCGAGACGCAAGTTGTCGCGCTCGACGTTCAGGGTCTCCAACGCGGCTTGCTGGTTGGCACCTGTCAGGCCTGCTTCTTCATCCGCAAGCAAGCGCAAGTAGTACGCCGCGTGCCGCTGGTTGACCGCCGCAGCTTGATCGGACCGCCCAAGCTCTTCCAGGGCAAACTGACGGATCGTCTCGTGCATGGCGTAGCGTCCGCTGGGCAGCAGGCGCAGCAGGCTGTGGTCAATCAATGTTGCCAACATGGGGCGCGTCAGGCCGGCAATGGCCGCGGCGGCATCGCTGCGAAAGCCGTTCCGGCAGCGCGCAATCTGCATCAATGCGTGGGCTTCCGCCCTCTCCAGCCGCTGCCAGGATGAACCAATGACCGCGCGGATGTTGCGCTGCCGTTCCGGAAAGGTCCCATCGTGGGCCGCCAGCAGATCGAGGCTCTGCTCCAGTTCGGCGGCGATTTCGCGGATGGGCACGGCGCGAAGCCACGCCGCGGCCAGCTCAATGGCCAGCGGCAGCCCCCCGACCAGGCGGCAAATGCGTTCTACCTCCACCAGATCGCTTTGTGGGAAATTCAGCTGCGTGCGGCGCGCGCTTTCCACAAAGAGGCGCACCGCATCAGACTCCAGCGCAGACTCCCCTCCATTTTCTACATTTTCCACCGCGGACTCGGGCCGAGGCCGGATGGGCAGCGTCAAGCCGGCCACCGGGTGAAACCAGGACTCATAGAGCTTCACCGCCTGGCGCGACGTAACAAGCAGCTTGCACTTGGGCGCGGCCGCAAGCATGTCCGCCAGCAGATCGATACTCGCGGCCAACTGCTCGAAGTTGTCCAGCACGAGCAAGACTTCCGCATTGCGCAGGTAGTCGAGCAATTGGGTTTTGGGCGGGATGTTGTCATAGAAACGCAGCCCCATGACCTCGGCCAGTGCGGTGACGATACCGGTCGTGGTTGTGACCGCTTCCAATGGCACAAAAAAGATGCCGCCGGCAAAAGCGGCGTGATTCTGGGCTAGGCGACGCGCGGCCTGGACGGCAAGCCGCGTCTTGCCCATGCCGCCCGGCCCCACCAGCGTCAGCAGGCGACAGGCCGGATCAAGCAGACGTCGCTCAATATCGGTCAACTCCTGCTCACGTCCGATAAAGGGGGTGGCGTCAACCGGGAGGGAAACCGCGTGTCTGCGCTCGCTGCGCTCGGGACGCGGGGACGGCGGGCTTTGCCCATCGGCATCCAGCGCCGCCAGCTGGCTCAGACCGACTTCAGCCCGCGCAATCTGGAGAAAAAGCGGCTGCTGTGCGGCCGAGATTTGCAGACCGGCGGCCAGTGCCGCCGCCATCTGGCGTGAAGGGCGGCGTTGATCACTTTCGATCTTGCGGATGAGCGACTCCGTGCAGCCGACCTGTTTGGCCAGCTCAACTTGCGTCAGATCCAGGCTCTTGCGTCGTCGCCGCACCCAATAACCGAAGGATAGATTGCCTTCAAGTTGCTCGCGTGCGGCCGTCCGCTCTTCATCATTCATCTGTGCATCCGTCTCGATGGGAGGACCGTGCCGCACCTTGTGCCGCAAGCTGTGCCGCTCACTGTGCCGCAACATGTGTCGCCAACTGTGGCGGTTTTTGTGTCGCTAACCGACACCATCGCCGCCGCCGTACGGGGTATCCTCGTTGCAGTCCGTGAATTGTACCACTTCTTTTTGGTAAGCAAAGTGAGATGTCCTCATGCAGAAGTCAGCGCCTTCACCGATTGAGTCATCGTATGGCAAGGCGCATGGCGATCACCAAGCTCAAGAGAAGTGGCGCTGTCCCGACCCTGCCTGCGCCATCGATCTGCTCCATGTCGAACGTAGCCAAGAGGACGGTGTATGGCGTGTACAAATTCCCGGTCAAGAGACTGTTTGGCTTGTCGCAGCGCCTGCGCCCGCCTGCCCCAACTGCGGTAAAACGTTGATTCGGGGTTAGGGCAGGCTGATGCGGACGTTGCAGATCATTGACCCACCATTTCAAAAGGAGATCCACTATGCACAACCCATTCATCAACCGGCTGGGACGAATGTTGCTCGTCGCCATCATCGCCCTGACCTCCACGGTCAGCGCGGCCGCGTTTGACGCGGCCGCGCGTCCGGCCACTGCCGCGGCGCAGGCCGCGTGCACGCCGGCCGACCTGTTCAGCGCCACCGGCACGGACGCCGCTGCGCTACAGAGCGATGTCGATGCCTTCCGCAGCGCAAGCGGCGCGCTCAATGCCCCCCACCCTATCAATCACCTGGACGGTCGCCGCCAGATCGATTGGGATGCTGCGCCGGATGGCGTTTCCGCGCCCAATCCTTTTCCCGGCGATTTCTTTAACGCCAACGTCTTTCCCCGCGCACGCGGCATTCAGTTCACCACGCCGGGCACGGCGCTCCAGTTAAGCGCCACAGACGCGGCGGGTGTCGGCGTGAGATTTAGCAACATCGATGGCTCATACGCCACTGAGTTCGCAACCTTCTCGGCCGAGCGCCTCTTCACGCCAATTGGCTCCAATGTGGTTGACGTTCGCTTCTTCAGCCCGGCGGATCAGACGACGCCCGCGCTGGTGCGCAGCTTTGGCGTGGTCTTCACCGATGTGGACCTGGCCGACGTGACCAAGCTGGACTTCTACGATGTGAACGACAACCTGGTCTACACCCAGTACGTCGCGGCCCAGCCCGGCAGCGCCACGCTGTCGCTGGCCGGCGCCGATTTTGCTGCGCCCTGCGTGGCGCGCGTACGCATCACCACCGGCAACATTGCCCTGGCGGCCGGCATTCAAGACGGCGTCTCCGGCTATGACGTGGTGGCGATGGATGACTTCATCTTCGGCGAACCACAGCCCATCACATCCTGTGGTCTGCCGGCAGAATACGCCGCCACGGGCGTCACGCCGGCCGAACTGCAGGACGGCGTCGATAGCTATCGCAGCGCCCTGGGCGACCTGAACGCGCCCGCGCCCTTCAATAATCTCGCCGGCCGCCGCCAGATCGACTGGGATGCCGCCCCGGACGCGGTTTCCGCCCCGAACAGCTTTCCCGGCGACTTCTTCAACGCCGACATCTTTCCCCGCGCCCGCGGCATTGCCTTTACCAGTGACGGCTCGGGCCTGCAGCTGAGCGCGACCGCGGCATCGGGCGCCGGCGTTGAGTTTGCCAACATCAATCCAACGTACGCCGCTACCTTCCAGACCTTCTCGCCCGAACGGCTCTTCACCGCCATCGACGCCAATGTTGTCAAGGCCGACTTCTTCAATCCGGCTGCGCAAACCACGCCGGCCCAGGTCAACGGCTTTGGCGCGGTCTTCAGCGATGTGGATCTGGACGCCAAGACAACGATCGCCTACTTCGATGCGGCCGGCAACTTGCTCTACAAGCAAGGCGTCCAGGCCCAGCCCGGCAATGAGGGGCTCTCCTTTGCCGGGGTCAAGTTCGATTCGCCCTGCGTGAGCTTTGTCGAGCTGACCAGCGGCACAGCCCCACTCGGCCCGGATGTGAACGACGACCCCGACAATGGCGTGGACTTGGTGGTCATGGACGACTTCATCTTCGGTGAACCCGTGACGGCGACGCTCTGCGGCGCGCCGGAAGTCTTCACCGACGCGGGCGTCGACGCTGCGGCGATCACGGCCGAGGTCGATGCATACCGCGCGGCCCTGGGCGACCTGAATCCCTTTGAGGCCGAGAACTTCACCGGCGGTCGTCGTCAGATCAACTGGGATGCCGCGCCCGACGCCATTGCGGCCCCCAATCCGTTCCCAGGCGACTTCTTCAACTTCAACGCCGCGCCCCGCGCGCGGGGCATCGAGTTTGCCGCCGCCGAGGCCGGGCCCGACGGCGCCCTGCAGCTGAGCGCCACGGCTGAGTCGGGCGTCGGCGTCAATTTCGCCAACATTGACCCCGGCTATGCCGAGACCTTCAGCGCCTTTTCGCCTGAACGGCTCTTCACCGCTGTCGGTTCAAATATGATTGACGCCGGCTTCTTCGACCCGGCCAACCAGACCGAAGCGACGGTTACGAACGGTTTCGGCGCAGTCTTCAGCGACGTGGACCTCGCCAACGTGACGGCGCTCAAATACTATGACGCTGACGACAATCTGGTCTACGCGCAGAGTGTGCCCGCTGTGAGCGGGGCCGCTGTTAGCGGGGCCGCAGAAAATGTGCAGGGCAGCCTCTCCTTTGCGGGCCTGAAGTTTGCTGAGGCGTGCATCGCCCGCGTGCGCCTGGTCAGCGGCACGACTGCGCTCGAAGCCGGCGTGCTGGACGATCCCACGGCCGACGACAGAGTGGACCTCGTCGTGATTGACGACCTCATCTACGGCGAACCGCAGGCGACCGGCATTGCGCCGCAGCCCAGCGGCCGCATCTACCTGCCCGTGATCGCGGGCCCGGTTGCGACGCGCTAAGTAATGCGTCACAAGTTTTATGGAATGCTGGCTGCGGGTCTAGTCCGCTTATTGGCTGCCTATCATTCAGCGGTAGGCAACCGGCACTGAAGTCAAGCCGCGGCGCTTCCGACAAGCAACCGACCCCCGTCATCCAGGCTGGATGACGGGGGTCGGTTGCGTACCGTTGCGGTTCACAGCGGATGTGTACGCTACCCATGGATGTGAAGAGAGTTGTTCTGCTATCGTGCGCCTACGGATTGATCTCGCCCGTGATCAGCGCGGGATCCACGGCTACGCCCAAGCCCGGCTGCTGGGGCGTCTGAATAAAGCCCTCACTGTCCACGACCGGCGGTTCGGTCAGGATGGAAAAGCCGTGGCGGTAGTCGCCGATGGGCGGATCGTGGAGCACTTCCAGATAGGGCGAGTGGGCCCAGGATGCCGTGAGGTGCAGATGGGCGATGGTGCCCAGGCCGCGGCCGCCGTGATGGGGTTCGACCAGCTTGTCAAAGAGCTCGGCCAGCACGCCAACCTTGCGCAAAGCGGTGATACCGCCCAGGACCATGCTCTCGGGCTGGAGTACGCCGTAGACGTTCTGTTCAGCCATCTGGCGCAGTTCGTGCAAATAGGGGTTGTTTTCACCGCCGGCCAGAGGCATGCCCACCTGGGCGTTGATCGCGGCCAGGGCCTCAAAAGCATAGCGGGGCAGCGGTTCTTCCAGCCAGAAGCAATCGAGCTGATCGAGCGCCTTGGCCGTCTCCAGCGCCCGACGGTAGTCCCAGCGCACGCCAGGCTGCCACGATCCACTCGACTGCGCCTGGTTGGCATCGACCATGATGGTCATGCGCGCGCCCACGGCCTCGCGCACCCTCTCGACCAACGCAATGTCCTCCTGCATGGTCGGGAAATGAAGACGCAGCTTGATCGCCTGCCAGCCCTCATCGGCCAGCCTCACAGCCAACTCCACCCGTTCTTCCAGCGTTGAGAGCAGCACCATGCTGGCGTAGGCCGGCACCTTGTCGCGTCCTCCGCCCCACAGCTTGTAGAGGGGCTGACCGCATGCTTTGCCGATGATGTCCCAGAGGGCGATGTCGATCCCGGCCGCGCCGTTGTAGGGCAAACCCGCCGCATAGTAAGTTAGTCTGGCAGCATGCTGCTCGACGTCAAAGGGATCGGCGCCGACGAGCACTTCGCGCACGGCAGGCAGCAGTTCCGGCGCACAGCCCGGGCCAATGCCGATGATGCCGGCGTCCGTCTCGATCTGGACCACCGTGCCGCCGCCGTCGGTAAAGGGCATGCGCCCACCTACATCCCACGCAGGCTCAAGCTCGCCGACCTCTTCAACGGTGCGCAGTTGCAGCAATCGCACCTGGCTGATCCGGATCTGGTTGCCGCCATTCATGCTCACTTCCTTTCCGTGCAAGGGACGAATCGCCGTCATGTCACCAGCGCTTGAAGCGCCGGTGCGTTGCGTTCAGCAGAGCCAAACGATAACATCGACGTCCCATGCGAGCAACCGCCTGTTCAAGGATGCGAGGAACTTGCAGGATGAATCGGAGGGTCCGCGTGATTGACGCTGATGCGGCGGATTTTGGCGGATCAGTTTTGAAGAATTGGCGACGATCGGCCAGCCGATTCATGGTAGGCAACGCGGGCCGAGCGTTGCGGAGGTTCCGGATGGTCGGCGGCCGCCTGTTGCAGGCAGAAGTTGATTTCCTCGGACAGCAGCGGACCAGACGCTATCGTCACATAATCGCCACGCTGCGCGAACAGGCGGCAGCTACGCTCTAGCCATGATTGACGTCCGCCTGCGCTCACGCCGTCTATACATTCTTCCCCTCCTGCTGTTTCTCCTGAACATAGCGATAGGCCAGCCGCTCCATGCCACCGATGCCCAGCCGTTGCGCCAGGCGCCGCCCGAACCGGCCCTGGACGGTCTCTTTGCGTTGGACCCCGTGGCCCACGGCGCCTGGCTCTACCACGATTTCTGCTATCGCTGTCACGGAGACTACGCCAGCGCACGCCAGGGCGCGCAGAACGACCCCCAACGCGTGCTGGACCTCATGCTTGAGGGCACGGTCGGCATGGCGGCCATGAGCCAGGCCGCTGGCGGCCCGCTCACGCGGACGGAGATCGACGCCATTGCCGCCTACATCCAGCGCTGGGAAGCGCTTGGCGCGCCGCCCCCTTTGCCGCTTGCGGTGGATGACGCCATCGCGGCGCGCTGGCCCGAATGGAACGCGGCTAGTGATGAAACGCCTTTCCCGGCCGGGGACCTTGAACGCGGCGCAGGGCTCTTTGCCCAGCACTGTGTCGTCTGTCACGGTGCGACGGGCGAAGGCGGCGTGGGCGCGCCGTTGGCCACGGAATGGACCGTCGACTGGCCGGACCGCACCGTGCGCCGCACGATCAGCCACGGCATTCCGCGCAGCGCCATGATCGCCTGGAGCCAGGGTCGCGGCGGTCCGTTGGACGAGCAGGCAATCGCTGATCTGACCCTCTATGTCCTCTCCCTCTCGCCCCAGGCGCAGATCCCCGGCTTCCTGCCGGCAGCAGCTACGCCACCGGCCTCGTCACAGCCGGCAATCTCACCATCCGCTACCAGCTCGCCGGCGACTCCGTTTGCAACGCAAACGGCTCACACCACGGCTTCGCCAAGTGATAGAGCAACACAACCACGATCAAAGTTGGTGATAAGCCTGGGTCTGGGGGTAATCGCGACGCTGCTGCTCTTGGCATTGGGGGCATGGCGCACGTCAAAACGGCGTTAGTGTTCTCTTGACATTGCGAAAACCACCGGTCTTGCACCTACCAAGTCCTCGGCACGACGACCGCCTCTCGACGAGAGCTTGCGAGAAGTTGAACTAATCCGCCCCCCATCCTTCATTCAAGACGCCCGACGGCGTGACGAAGCGGAACTGAACCGATCGCGTCCGGTCACGGCGCGTGCGCGCGTCATTTCGATCAGTATGGGGAAAAATCACAGTATCGCCGGCCGCAGTGCGAGATAATCCCGCTGGCTGTTGTTAACCGCCTTTAACCCCTGAGGGGAGCCTGCATGACCACTCTTATCTTTTTTGTCACTTTCGTAATGATCGCGCTGGCCGCTTATCTGATCGGCAAGCTCTTTACGCGTCTTGGGTTGCCCTACATCACCGGCTATCTCTTCGCCGGCGCGTTGGCGGGTCCATTCGTACTCGATCTGTTGCCCAGCGAAGCGGTGACCCAGTTGCGATTTGTGGATCAACTCTCTCTGGCCGTGATCGCGTTTGTGGCCGGGAGCGAGCTTTATCTCAAAGAGATTCGCCCGCGTCTGCGCAGCATCGTCATCAACTCGCTGAGCATCGCTACCCTTGGGCTCGTCTTGGGCACGGCCACCATCCTGGTCCTCACCAATTTCCTGAGCTTCACGCAGGACCGACCCATTAACGAACTGCTGGCGATTGCGCTGCTTGGCGCGGTCGTTCTGTTGGCGCTATCGCCTCCTTCGACGATTGCCGTGATCAAAGAAGTGCGCGCCCGCGGCCCCTTTACACGCACGGTGCTCAGCATCACCGTCTTTATGGACGTGCTCATCATCGTCCTTTTTGCCGTGACGACCTCCATGGCCAGCATCTTTCTGACCAGTGCCGACTTCAGCATTGCGTTTCTGGCCCAGCTGACGCTGGACCTGACTCTGGCCGTCGTCCTCGGCATCGTTGTCGGCAAGCTGCTGGAGGCGGTCCTGGCGACGCGCCTGCAGCAGCCGCTCAAGATCGCCCTCATCCTGCTGATCGGCTATGGCGTCTACTTCTTGTCCGATCAGGTGAAGCAGATCAGTCCGGGTCTTGTCGGCTATGAGGTCTACATCGAGCCCCTGCTGATCTGTCTCATCGGCGGCTTCATGGTCACCAATTTTTCAGAGCAGCGCCACCAGTTTGATGAGCTCTTGCACCATATCGGCCCCGTTGTCTATGTCGCTTTCTTCACCCTGACCGGCATCTCTCTCAAGCTCGACATTTTGATCGCCACGCTGCCGATTGCCATTGCGCTCTTTCTCATGCGCATGGTTGGCATCTACGGCGGGACCTTCGTGGGCAGCCGTCTCGCCCAGGAATCGGAGGAATTCAAGAAGTATGGATGGATGGCCCTGATCACTCAGGCCGGCATTGCCCTGGGGCTGGCGCGCGAGGTGGCCGTTCAGTTTCCCTCGCTGGGCACGGCCTTCTCGACCATGATTATCTCGGTCATCGTGCTGAATGAAATTTTTGGCCCCATGTTGCTCAAGGAATCGCTCAAGCGGGCGGGCGAAGCCAACTTGCCCGGCGATCTGCCCGAAAAGGAGCCGGTACGCGACGCGTTGATTTTGGGTGTCGAGCTTCAATCACTGGCCCTGGCGCGAGAGTTGCAGGAACACAACTGGCGCGTCGTCATTGCCGATACCGATGCAGAACACGTTGAGAATCTAGCGGCCGAGGATATTGATGAACGCCATGTAGCCGCCATCAATGAGGAGACGCTCAGCCAGCTGATCACGGCGGACACGGATGCAGTCGTGGCTATGTTGAATGACGATGATGACAACTTTCGCGCCTGCGAGTACGCCCGCAACAAATTCAATGTCCAGCGGCTGATTGTCCGACCCCATGATGCCGCCAGCCTCGGCCGTTTTGCGGAAATCGATGTCCTGATCGTCGAGCCGGTGTCGGCCATGGTCAGCCTCTTGGAACAGGCGGTGATTGCGCCGCAGTCGGCCGCGTTGATGCTCGACCGGGATCCGGAGCACTTCGAATTCATCCAGTGCACGGTCACCAACCCCGACTTGGACGGCATGCTCGTGCGCGACCTGCGTCTGCCCAACGATGTGCGCATCCTGGGCGTCAAGCGCAACGGCCATTCGATCCTGCCCAGTGGCTATACGCCCATCCATCTCGCCGATGACCTGACGCTCGTCGGCGTGCCCGACGGTCTGGAGGAAGCGACGCTGCGGCTGGGATATTAGCGTGTAGATGCGTTTGCCTCGGATAGCAGATGCGCCTACACTCAATCGCATAACAAGCTATAGCCCAATCCACTCAGCCACAAGGACAGTCCTGCCATGCCCGACCGCCGGCCGAACATTCTCTTTCTTTTCACCGACCAGCAGCGCCACGACACCATCGCGGCGCTGGGTAATCCCCAGCTCAAAACGCCGGCGCTGGATCGCCTGGCCAACGAAGGGACCGCATTTACCCAGGCCTTTACGCCCAGCCCCGTCTGCATGGCCGCACGCTGTGCGCTCGTCACGGGCCAGCCGCCCCACGTGACCGGCTGCACGGCCAACAACCCCATGCCCCAGGATCAGCCCAGCTTCATGCAGCGGCTGAGCGATGCCGGTTACCAGACCGCCGGCATCGGCAAGATGCACTTCTCACCCGACCCCTACTACGACTGGGGCTTTGAGCAGCGCGTCTACTCGGAAGAGGGCGCCACGCCGGGCGACGAATTCATGGCCTACCTGGCCGAGCAGGGCTTTGGCCACGTGCAGGACGTTCACGGCGTGCGCTCCGAGTATTACTACCTGCCCCAGCCCTCGCAACTGCCGGCACAGCACCATCATACGCACTGGATCGCCGACAAATCGATCGATTTTCTGGAAAACCGCGATCGGGAACGTCCCTTCTTCCTCTGGTCCAGCTTTATCAAGCCCCATCCGCCCTTTGAGAACCCGACGCCGTGGAACAAGCTCTATCGCGGTCCAGAGATGGCGCCCCCCTTCCGCCCCGAAGGCTACGAGAACCTGCTCACCTTCTGGAATCGGGTGCAGAATCGCTACAAGTATCGCGACGCGGGCATCGATGACCAGCTCATGCGCACGATGCGCGCCGCCTACTACGCGGCCATCTCTTTCATCGACTACAACGTGGGTCGCATTCTGGCGGCGCTGGGCGATGAGATCGACAACACGCTCATTCTCTTTTCAGCCGATCATGGCGAGCTGCTGGGCGACTACGGCAGCGTGGGCAAGCGTTCCATGCTGGATGCAGGCGCGCGCGTGCCCATGCTGGCGCGCTATCCGGAGGAGTTTGCAGCCGGCGCACGCGTCAATGCGCCCGTCTCGCTCCTCGATATCGGCCAGACCGCGCTGCAGGCGGCCGGCGTTGAGGTCCAGCATGGCAGCGCCGAGGGCGAAGCGCTGCAGCGCGTGGCCGACGGCTCAACCACGCGTGAGGTCGTCTACAGCCAGTTTTCCGATGGGCGTTTCGGTCTCTACATGGTGACCGACGGCCGCTACAAGTACATCTACTCGGCAGCCGATGAGAAGGAGTGGCTCTTCGACCGTGACTGGGATCCGGGCGAAAGCCACAACTTCGCCTACAACCCGGCCTACCACGAACCGACTGCGCGCCTGCGCGGATTACTGCTGGAGCGCTTTGGCCGGGATGGCTACATCAGCGCAGTTGAAGAGGGCGCCTGGCGTCGCTACGGCCAGCAGTCCATGCCCGACGACCCCGACTTTGGCCTGCTCTACCAGGACCCGCCCGGCACGCAAGAGGCCGTTGACGCGCTGGGGACGTACGCGCGCACGGTTACTGTGCCGGACGCGGCCGCGTACGCTGCGTTTCGTCACTTGCGTGAATGAGTCGTGGGATGACCATCATCATGTCACGATAGTCCAGCGCCGATTGAGCCTGTCGAAATCAAGCGGGTCACGCGCTAGGCCTCGCTTGGTTTCGACCCTTCGACAAGCTCAGTCCAAGCAGGCTCAACCGGCGCTACCTTGGCGGCGTGACTTGGACGCTGGACTTCTCACGATAGCCCAGCGCCGATTGAGCTTGTCGAAATCAAGCGGGTTACGCGCTCAGGCTCGCTTGGTTTCGACCCTTCGACAAGCTCAGTCCAAGCAGGCTCAACCGGCGCTACCTTGGCGGCGTGACGTGGAACGTGGACCTCTCGCGATAGCCCAGCGCCGATTGAGCTTGTCGAAATCAAGCGGGTTACGCGTACGCTACTCCGCTTTCAGCGTAGCGCCGGCGAAGTCTACAAACTGCGCCCAGGCCTCGCCCTGCGCGCCGCCCTCGGCGATGCCGGCGGCATCCTCCACAAACGCATGGCCGACGCCGTCGTAGATGGTGATTTCATGGGGGGCATCCGCAGCGACCAGCGCCATCTCAAACGCCGCCACGTCTTCCGGTGACGGACGCTGATCCTCGGCGCCGAATATCCCCAGCACGGGGCCAGGCAGATCGGCCAGCGTTGCCGGATCGTCGATTAGTTCGCCGTAGAAGACGCCCGTCGATGTAATGTCCGGGTTGTGCAGGCTATAGCGCAACGCCTTGCCCCCGCCATAACAAAAGCCCATCACCATCACACGCTCCGGATCGACATTTGGCTGCTCGGCGAGCCAGGCATGGACCGCGTCCAGGTCTTCATTCACCCGTTCTTGCGGCGTGGTCAGCGCAAGATAGATGGCGCGGGGGATCCAATCCGTCACCGCGCCGCGATAGGTGTCCGGGGCGACGACCACGTAGCCTTCTTCGGCCAGCAAGTCTGCCTTGCCGGTGATGGAGGGCCGCATTCCCCAAAATTCATGTAGCATGATGACGGCAGGAAATTGTCCGTCTTCATCGGGCGCGGCCACATAGGCGGCAACGGATTGCCCCGCGGGGTTCTCGATCTGGACGTTGGTCAGGTCCGCCAGCTTCTCGTCATCGCCAAAGCTGTCAAAGAACACGGAGAGCACCAGGAAGAGCGCCAGCGCGCCCACAGCAACCAACAAGCCGATTAGAATAGTGCGCAATACTTTCATCTACCTACCTCGCAAGCATGAGACCAAACCGCCTTCGTCAAACCAAGGTCGAGGGTATCACACTTTTCAATTTCGGCGCATATTGGCGCAGCGAGAGCCTCTCGTTTACCATAGAGGCGCAGAACGTACAGTATTGCCTGCGCGTTCAATCGTGGCATGATGAAGGAAGCAGCATGAGCACTCTATACGAAAAATTCGATCAAATCGACAGCCGCATCACCGCGTGGATGGCCCGCTACGGCATTCTGATATTGCGCGTCAGTTTGGGTGTGACCTTTTTCTGGTTTGGATTTCTCAAATTCTTTCCCGGTCTGAGTCCGGCCGAGGGTTTGGCCACCCGCACCATTGATATGTTGACCTTTGGCCTGATTCCGCCCGAGGTCTCCATCTATCTTCTGGCCATGTGGGAAACGCTGGTGGGGCTGGGGCTGATCTTTGGCGTCTTCATGCGCGTGACGCTCTTCTTGCTCTTTTTGCAGATGATCGGCACAGCCGCACCCATTTTCCTCTTTCCCAACGAGGTCTTCACCCACATCCCGTACGCGCCGACGCTGGAAGGCCAGTACATCATCAAGAATCTGGTATTGGTCAGCGCCGCCCTCGTCATCGGCGCGACGGTGCGCGGCGGCGGCATCGTCTCTGAACCCGCGTCCAACGTCGAGTCGGTGCCGGCGGCTAAATGATGACTTGGCCAAAAGCCATGCGCATTCCCTGGCGACGCCGCCGGACACAATTGATATTTTGGCTGATCCTTGGATTCGTGCTGCTGTTGGCGCTGCCGCGTATCTTCGTCCATCCGGACACGCCGGCCGCGACCGAGACCAGTCCGGTCGTCATCAACGAGTTTCAGGCCGCGGCCGCCGCGGAGGCGCCCTTGCTCGATGAGGAGGGTGAGCCGGCCGACTGGATCGAGCTGGTCAACCTGGGTCCTGCGCCGGTAAACCTGCGCGACTGGTCCCTGACCGACGATCCGACCCGCCCCACCCAGTGGATCTTCGGCGACGTGACGCTGGCCCCGGGCGAGCAGCTCCTCGTCCTCGCCACCGGCAAGGACCGTACGCGCATCGAAATCGATGACGAAACCGGGCAGCCCGGCTTCCTCCACACCAACTTCCGCCTGGGCGCAGACGGCGGCTTCCTCGCCCTCTATCCGCCCACCGCGCGCCGCTATCTCGACAGCACGTCACTCGACTACCCGCGCCAGCTTCCGGATCTCTCCTACGGCCGCAGCCAGGCGCCCAGCCGGCGTGACGACGGCTACGGCTATCTCGAGACGCCCACGCCCGGCAGCGCCAATGCGGCTGCGATCTACGCCGGCATGACCGCGCCCGTGAACTTTAGCCAGCCCCACGGCCTCCTTGACGCGCCCTTTGAATTGCGGCTAGAGACCACAACGCCCGACGCCACCATTCGCTACACCCTCGACGGCAGCACGCCAACCGTCGAGAATGGCCAAACGTACGCACAGCCGCTCCAGATCGACGGCACGACGATCGTACGGGCAACCGCGGTGCGCGATGGCTATCTGACCGGACCGGTGGGTACGCAGAGCTATCTGTTCAGCGCTGACGTGCTGACGCAGCCGGCCGCGCCGCCCGGCTTCCCTGAGACGTGGGGAACCCACCGCATCGACTTTGGCGGTTACACGGCGGGCGAGCCGGTCGCCGCCGATTATGCCATGGACCCGCGTATCGTTGAGGACCCCGTCTACGGCCCCATGGCGGCGCAGGGGCTGAGTGAGTTGCCCACGCTCTCCCTCGTCACCGACGCGGCCAACCTCGACATCTACGCCGATCCCCAGGCGCGCGGCCCAGAGGCCGAACGTCCGGTTTCGGTCGAGTTCTTCGATCCCACCGGCGCGGAGCCGGGCTTTCAGGTCGATGCCGGGCTGCGCATTCAGGGCGGCGCCGGCCGCTGGGAGTTCATGCCCAAGCACTCGTTCCGCGTCTTCTTTACGAATGAGCACGGGCCCAGCAAGCTGCGCTACCCCTTCTTTCCCGACTCGCCGGTGCATGAGTTCGACACGCTGGTGCTGCGCGCCGGCGTCGATCGCAGCTTCGCCGGCCACCCACCTGCGCCCGACACGCCGCCCGACAACCCGGTCGATCATCGGGAGACGACCTATGCGCGCGATGAGTGGGTGCGGGCGTCGCAGATTGCCGCATCAGAGACAGGATCTCACGGGCGCTTTGTGAACCTCTATCTCAACGGCCTCTACTGGGGCCTCTACAATGTGGTCGAGCGGCCTGACGCCAGCTTCATGGCGGGCTATTTTGGCGGTGAGAAGAATGAATACGGATCGACCAACCATGGCGGTCCGGTCAGCGGCCCCCAAGACCGCTTTGACGTGTTGCTGCGCCTGGCCCAAGAAGGCGGCCTGGCCGACCCCGAACGCTATGCGACCATGCTGGAGTTCATCGACCCGACTCACTTTGCCGACTACCTGATCGTCAACTGGTACGCGGGCAACCAGGACTGGCCTGAGAACAACTGGTATGCGGGCGTCCACTATCCGGCCGGGCCCAACTACTTCTTTGTCTGGGATGCCGAAGCAACATGGGATGACGGCGCGGCCATCGTGCTGGGCAGTGACGGCTTTGAGGGCGCGCCCTACCCCAACGTGGTCAAGCTCGTCTTCACAGCGCTGATGGAGAACGCCGACTTCCGCTTGCTCTTTGCCGACCGCCTCCACGCGCTGCTGAGCAGCGAGGGCGCGCTGGCCGACGGTGCCGCCCAGGCGCGCTGGCTTGCGCTGACCGAGCCGCTGGCAAACGCGGTCGCCGCAGAGTCGGCGCGCTGGGGCGATGCACGCGAGGAGCCGCCCATCACGCCCGAGGACTGGAGCGCAGCCCGTGACGACGTGCTGGCGCAGATGACGGGGAATGGCGAGAAGCTGCGGCGTCTGGCGCGCGACGCCGGCTACTATCCGCCTGTCGACGCGCCCGCCTTCTCCACATCGGACCGCGTCTTTGCTGAGACGCTCGAGCTCGGCCTGAGTGCGGCTGCGGGCGAGATCTACTACACGCTTGATGGCAGCGACCCGCGTGCGCCGGACGGTGGCGTGGCCCCGGCTGCGCAGTCGTACATGGAACCGCTCACGCTGGCGGGGGCCACACAGGTTAGCGCCCGCGTCCTCGACGCTGAGACGTGGAGCTCCCTCACGCAGGGGCTCTTCCACCGTGCAGACGAGCGGGGTGATGTGCGCATCACCGAGATCATGTACAACCCTGCCGGCGGCGAGCCCTACGAATTCGTGGAGCTGAAGAACGTGGGCGCGTTGCCGGTCGATCTCTCCCTGGCCTTCTTTGGCGGCATTGACTTCACCTTTCCCCGGGGCACAGTGATCGAACCGGGCGAGTTCAAGCTGCTCGTAGCCGACTTCCGGCGCTTCCGCGAGCGTTATCCCGAGCCGGACATCCATGGCGTCTACGCCGGCCGGCTCTCGGATCGGGGCGAACCGCTGGCGCTCTTCGACGTTGCCGGCAACGTGCTGACCATTGTCCCCTACGACGACGGCAACGGCTGGCCCCTCAGCGCCGACCAGACGGGCGATTCACTCGTGCCGATTGACTACGTCAGCGATCCGGCCCAACCCTTTCACTGGCAGGCCAGCGCCACGATCGGCGGCTCGCCGGGGGCAGACGACGAGGCGAGGCGGGAGTAGGTGAAATAGCGGGTTGAAAAATAGGCACAACAACGGATGGAGAATGGAACGGATCAGATATTCGTACGCCGTTGCAATACATTCGCAACCGCACTATCCGCTCCTTTCCCTATCCGCTGTTGTGTAGCCGCGGTTGTGGCCGCAGAATTGCCTTCCGCGTTTTTTGCCAGCATAATGGATCATCAAAACGGAATGGGATGCCCAGAGCGCAATGCGGGTCAAAGAGAAGCTGCGGTATGAACTAAAGTACGTGCTGACGGCCGAGCAGGCCGCGGCCGTGCGCGCCGATCTGGCCGGCTATGTGGCGCCCGACGAGCACGGCGATGCCCACGGCGCCTATCGCATCACGAGCCTCTACTACGACACGCCCGACTATCGAGCCTATTGGGATAAATTGGAGGGACACAAGGTGCGGCGCAAGGTGCGGGTACGCACCTATGGTGATACCGTGGCAGATGGGGACGCGATGTGCTACCTGGAGATCAAGCACCGGGTCAATCAGCGCATGGGCAAGCGGCGGGCCAGGCTGCCCTATGCCCTGGCCACCGACTTTGACGCCTTGGCCGCACGTCCGCCCGCTGTTGACGAGGCGGACTGGGCCGTCATGCAGGAGGTCGGCTTTCTGTATGCAACGCTGCGGCTCCAGCCTGCGTGTATCGTGCGTTATGATCGCCTGGCGCTCAACGGCGACGCCAGCCATCCGGATCTGCGCATCACCTTCGACACCAACTTGCGCGGTCGAGCGCGTGTACTGAGCCTGCTGGCAGCGGAGCAGCCGGTTGGCGCAGAAGATCCCTATTTCCTGCCCCCCGACCGCCGCATCATGGAGATCAAGGTCAACCAGACCGCGCCCTTCTGGCTGACGCAGATTCTTAGCCGGCATCGCTGCATCCTGCGGCGCGTCAGCAAGTATTGCGGCGCCCTGGAGCAGAGCGCCGTCATTCAAAACCGCCAACGCATCATGGTAAGGCAGTGAGCCAATGGACGTTCAAGCACTGATCGACAGCCTGCAAATCTCCACGGAAGTCTTCACCACCTGGGACATCATCGTCACCGTCCTGCTGAGCTTTGTGCTCTCGGCAGCCATCGCTTATGTCTACCAAATGACCTACCGGGGCACCTCCTACTCCCAGTCCTACGTCCAGACGCTGGTGCTCATGGCCATGGTCGTGGCGGTGATCATGCTGATCATCGGCTCGAATATTGCCCGGGCCTTTTCGCTGGTGGGCGCGCTCTCCATCATCCGCTTCCGCAATGCGGTCAAGGACACGCGCGACGTCGGTTTTATCTTCTTCGCCATGGCCATCGGCATGGCTTGCGGCACCCGCTTCTATCTCGTTGCGGTCATCGCCACGATCCTCATCTGCACGTTGATCATCGTCATGGTGCGCTTCGATATGTTCGCGCAACAGGCCGCGCATCAACTGCTCAAAGTCCGCATCCCCGCCGACATGCCCTACAGCGCCCTGCTCCAACCTGTCTTCGACCGCTACCTGGCCGACTACACGCTGGTCGCGGTCGAATCGGTGCAGGCGGGCACGCTCAACGAGCTCGTCTACAGCATCGAGCTGCGCGATCCCGACGAAGCCCAGGCATTCCTCAACGCGGTGAGCCAACTCAACGACAACAACAAGGTTGTGCTGATTACGGGTCAACAGGAAGTTGATTTGTAATTGGCAATTGAAAATTGACGATTGTCAATTGCTGCCGGTATACAGGGAGGGGAAGTCCACGTCCAGATAGGGGACGGCGGCGTCGATCTTTTCTTTGCGGCCGCGCATGAATTGAGCGGCCCAGGAATCGGGGATGTGGTCGGCGCCGTAGCTGCGGTGGATGACGGCGTAGAGGTCGATTTCGCGCAGTTTGAGGAACCAGGGGATCTCATTGAGCCAGACGGGATCGAGCTCGTTTTCTTGTCGGTAGCCGCGCCAGAAGGGTGGAAAAAATTGGCGGGCGTAGGCTGCCGGGTCGTCGGTGTTGGTGGCGGCGTAGAAGATCACCATGGCCACGTCGTAGATGAAATGGCCGTAGCAGCAGTCGTCAAAGTCGAAGAGCGTGAGCCGGCCGCGGTCATCGACAAAGAAGTTGCCGCCGTGCGCGTCCTGATGAATCATGCCATAAGCGTCAGGCGTCTGGGGCAGACGCTGCAGATGCCGGATCGTCTGCCGAAAGTGGTCGGCAGCCACGTGGTCGGTTGCCGGCAAGAAAGCCACGCTTTCGTTGCTCTCATCGTCCCAGGCGGGTCGTCGCCAGGCCGGATCGGCGAGCCGGTAGCTGCGGCTCAAGCGGTGCAGGCGGCCGATGGTCCGACCATATTCCTCGACAAACGCCGGCGTCCACTCAACCCGGCCGGCATCGCGCGCCCGGCGCCCGCATGAAAGCCGTGGCCAGAAACGCGCCGCCCGCGCCATCATCGATCGTCTCCACCAGCCTGCCCGCGGCCGAGGGCACGGCCTGAGCCACGCCCGCGCCGCCGGCCGCCAGATAGTTGATCCAGTCGACCTCGCCATGGATTAGGTTCGCGCTCCGGCGCAGGGAGTGGCCGATGCGCAGGATGTAGTCGCCGTCGGCGCGGCTGAATTCGTAGATGTAGCTCTCAAAGCCGTCGAGCGCGGCCATGCGATCAGCGTCGATGGCATAGCGCGCCCGGGCTTCGGCCAGGATTTCGTTGCTGTAGCGGTCGCGAATGCGTTGTTCCATGCAGGTCGCTCAGATCCATTGATTCACGGCTTGGCATTCCGACGCACGGATGACGGTTTTACATCACAACAATCGCCTGCAACGTGAATTTGAGTTGGTAAACGTCGCTTGCATTTCTTGCCGCATCCGCGGTAACCGACTCCGTGGACGATTGAAGAAATAACGGTACGTCTCACCAAAGCTGAGCCCGTGTATAATAGCATCCATTCGCACTGCTTGTCACCCGAGGAGACCCACATGCAACCCGTCACCACCTTTGACGCGCACGTCAGCTACGTTCTCGATCTCTGCTTCACCACAGACTGCCGGACGCTCATCTCGTGCGGCTTTGACAACCGGGTGCGCACGTGGCAGGTCCCGGACTGGACGCTCGACCTCGACTTCGAGGCGCACGACAAGAGCGTCAACAACGTCACCCTGACGCCGGACGAACGGATGCTCGTCACCTGCTCCAGCGACCAGACGGTCAAGCGCTGGGCCTGGCCTGGCGCAGCACCGCTGGGCACGCTCCAGGATCGCAAGCAGACGGTGGCTGCAGTGCGCATCTCGCCCGACGGCGCGTGGATTGGCGCGGCCCAATACGGCGGCAACGTACCACTCTGGACGGTCGGGGGCGACTTTGTCTCCCGCATCAAGGCGAGCAAGAAGAACGTGACTTCGCTGGCCTTTCATCCAGAGGGCGCGCTGCTGGCGGTGGCCGGGCTGGGTGACGACATCACGCTCTGGTCCTTGCCCGGCGGTGAGGCTGCCGGCACGCTCGCGGGTCACAAAACGGCTGCCGGATCACTCAGTTTTTTGGGCGACGGCGGCCGCCTCGTCTCCACCGGCTATGAAGGATCGATCAAAGTGTGGGATATGAAGAGACGGGCGGCGATCCAGACTGTGCCCATCGAGCACGGGAGTTGGGGCCTGGTTCTCGCACCGGACCAAAGTCGGGCTGCGCTGCTTGCCAAGGCCAAGGTACAACTCTTTGAAACAACGAACTGGACCGTCACCGATGAGCTGCCCATCAGCACCAATTCGGTCAACTCGGCCGCGTTCTCAGTCGACGGGCAGTGGCTGGCCGTGGGCGCGGCCGACGGCAAGATTCGCATCTTCAAGCGGGGATAATGGGCAATGATCAATTTGCAATGGTCAATTGGTCACACGCGGTTCAGGCCATTGAGCGCGGCGACTCGATAGGCTTCCGCCATGGTCGGGTAGTTGAAGGTCGTGTTGACGAAGTAGAGGAGCGAGTTCGCCTCGCCCGCCTGGGCCATGATCGCCTGGCCGATATGGATGATCTCGGCCGCGTTCTGGCCAAAGCAGTGAATGCCCAGAATCTTCAGGCTCTCGCGGTGGAAAAGGATCTTCAGCATGCCGACCGTGTTACCGGTGATCTGCGCACGGGCTAGATGACGGAAGAAGGAGTGGCCCACCTCATAGGGCACGCGCTCTTCGGTCAGATCCCGTTCGGTGGCCCCGATGCAGGAGATCTCCGGAATGGTGTAGATGCCCACGGGAATCTGCTTGAGCAGCTGCGTGTCAGTCGGGCCGCCGCTGATGTGGGTAGCCGCAAAGCGGCCCTGGTCGTAGGCCGCGCTGGCCAGGCTGGGAAAACCGACCACGTCGCCCACTGCATAGATGTGGGGGAGCGTGGACTGGTAGAACTCATTCGTGACGATGCTGCCCCGACTGTTGCGCTCGACCTCCAATCCATTCAGCCCCATGTTGTCCGAGTTGCCCGTGCGGCCATTGGCCCAGAGGAGCACATCGCTGCGGATGACCTTATTGGATTCCAGGTAGAGCGTAACGCCCTCATCGTCGGCCTCAACCCGTGCATACTCCTCATTGTGGCGAATGAGCACGCCCTGCTCGCGCAGATGATAGGCCAACGCGTCGATGATTTCGTCATCCAGGAAGGAAAGCAGTTGGCTGCGCGTGTTGATCAGATTGACCTTCATCGCCAGCCCC
>CAWEEJ010000107.1:0-104556 GCA_963807905.1 uncultured Chloroflexia bacterium
GCACGCCAATCACGCCGGCCTCGGCCACCGCTGGGTGTTCCATGAGCGCGCTCTCGACCTCAAACGGCCCCACCATATGACCGGCCGTCTTGATGATGTCATCTGCCCGGCCGATGAACCAGAAGTAGCCGTCTTCGTCGATTTCAGCCAAATCGCCCGAGATGTACCAGCCATCAGCGAAACACTTGGCGTAACGCTCGTCGTCGTGGAGATAGCCGCGGAGCATGGAAGGCCAGCCTGGTTTGAGGGCCAAATGCCCTTCTACGTACGGCTCGGTGATGGGCACAAACGTGCCGTCCTCCAGTTTTTCCAGGACAGCCGCTTCCACGCCCGGCAGCGGGCGTCCCATGGAACCGGGCCGAATGTCCATGGCCGTGAAATTGGAGATCATGATGCCGCCGGTCTCGGTCTGCCACCAGTTGTCGTGGATGGGCAGATGAAGAGTCTCCATGCCCCAGGCGACGGCTTCTGGATTGAGCGGCTCGCCGACGCTGGCGACGAAGCGAAGGTGGCTTAGGTCATACTCGGCCAGCGGATCGAGGTCGAGACGCATGAGGCGCCGAATGGCTGTAGGCGCCGTATACCAAACGTTCACCTTTTGCTCTTCGAGGATGCGGTACCAGCGCTCGGCGTCGAACTCCGCTTCGTCGACGATCATGGTCACGCCGTGACAGAGTGGAGCGCTGATGCCATAGGAGGTGCCGGTGACCCAGCCGGGATCGGCCGTGCACCAGTAGATGTCGTCCGGGTGTAAATCCAGCGCGTATTTGCCGGTCATGTAGTGATGGTAGACGGCGTTGTGAACGTGGATTGCGCCCTTGGGCATGCCGGTCGTGCCGCTGGTGAAGTGCAGCAGAGCCATGTCCTCCGGGTCGGTGGGCGGAATCTCAAAGTCGGGCGAGGCTGCTGCCATGAGCTTTGGCAGCGAGAGGACGTCTTCGGCCAGGTCTTCATCAGCGTCGGCAATCAGGATCGTCTCGAGCGCAGGCAAGGCGTCGCGGATCTGGGCGATCTTGCGTTTATAGAGCTTGGCCGTCGTTACCAGCAGCTTGCCGTCACCCTTGTGGATGCGTTGCCAGATTGGCTCGGGCCCAAAGGCGGCAAAGAGCGGGCAGAGCACGCTGGCATTTTTCAGCGTTCCCAAGACGCCGATATAGAGTTCGGGGATGCGGGCCGAGAGCATGAAGACCCGATCGCCCTTGCCGATGCCCAGTCCCGCCAGCACGTTGGCAAAGCGATTCGATTCAGCCATCAATTCGCCGTAGGTGAAATCGCGCACGTCCCCTTTGCGCCCCAGCCAGCGGATCGCCACTTTGTCACGCAGTCCGTTGGCGACATGGCGATCAATCGCTTCATAGGCGATGTTGATCCCGCGGCCGCCGGGTAGGCCGGTCAGTTCTTTCTCGATGCTGTCCCAGGAAAATTGCTCGCGCGTGGCGGCATAGTCCTGCATATTGGGCTGTACGTGCCATATGGTGGGGGATTTCTCAATCGGCTGCCATTCCATCGGAACCCACTCCTTTCGTCGTGGACGCCCGCCTATCGGCAGCGTCGTGACGAACCTGGCTTGGGCCATGCAGCCAATCGTTGCCCGAAGCAAGCCGGTACGCCAACGACAGCGCGACCGTGAGCGACGCGCCGGAAACCGACAGATGGGCAGTCTGAATAGATGAGTTGTTGTGGGCAGTCAGATAAACTTCAAAAGGACCGGTACGTCAACGCACAACGGCAAACGGAAGCAGTGATCATCACACTTGCACGACGATGAACGCAGGCTTGAGGAGTCTGAATTGTGAAAATTGTAGCATATTTGGGGACAAAGCGCTTAGGGGCAGATGTCCCTGATTTCTTGGGACATGCGTCAAGGGCCGAGTGCAGGCTGTGCCCGAGCCTGCACTCGGTGTCTTGCTCTTAGCCTTGGGCAGCGTTTTGCGCAGCAATGGCTTCGACTTGCGTTTGCAGCCAACCGGCCGCTTCCTCGGGCGTCATGCTGCCGTCGAGAATCATGCCAATTGCCTGGGGCACGAGCAACTGGCCCTCGATTTGGGAAATCGTGAGCCGCTCGGCAGCGTCGTACTGCGGCTGAAAAATCCAGCGGCCCATGACGTCATAGGAACTGGCAATGTAGCCCAGCGTGGCGTCGGAGTAGTAGCTAAAGATTGGACTGAGCGCGGTCCAATCCGCCAACGCGCTTTCACGCACCGGGATCTTGCCCAGCGGCGCGGTCTTGATGATGTCGTAGTAGCCGTTGGTCAGGAAGAAACGCGCGACATCTTGCGCCGCTGAGTCGGCGTCGCGCAACAGGGCAAGCGTGACCAGTTGGCCATAGGTCGCCGAGCCGTTGGGACCGGCCATGCCCGAGGCAAAACCGGTCTTGCCAGGCAGATCCTCGACCGCGATCTCCACGCGGCTGCCGTCTTGCCGCTCGGAGCCCTCAACCAGGTCGTCCATGATATAGGTGCTGTAGAAGAGCATGCCGGTTTGCCCCAACTCGTAGGCTTCGCGGGCATCGAACAGGCTCTGCGGTGCGCCTGGTGAGCAGCGCTGCAGGGAGGTGTAGAAGCGCAATGCTTCAGCCATCTCCGGCGTGTTCATGCTGACATTGCCGTCGGCGTCAATGGGCCAGGCTGCGTTGGACATGGCGACCTGTTCAAAGACCTGATGCGTGTAGCTTGACGTGGGGTCGCTGGGCAGGCTCAGGGCCGCGCTGACGGCGCCGGACGCAGCAAGTTGATCGCAGGCTGCCTCAAGATCGGCCCAACTGACGGGCGGCGTGAGGCCGGCCGCCTCAAAGAGATCGCGACGATACCAGAGCGCCTGGACCCAGCCGTCATAGGGAACCGCAAAAATTTCACCTGTGTTAGGCGCCGTCGTCATTTCAAGAGGCCCTGCGCGGAAGTCATCGCGCCCAACCGCATCGACCACGGCCTCGGCCGCGGCAAAATCGAGCAAGTTGCTGTTGATGAGCACGCCCGTCCGCTCAAAACCGAGACGGACAAGGTCTGGCCCAACCCCGTCGGCTGCGGCCTCAATGACGGCATCGGCTACGGCAGTTTCGTCGACGCCGGTGATGCGCAGCTCGACGTCCGGATTTTGATCCATGTAGCGCTGAGCGACTGCTTCATACGCGGCCAGGCGCGAGGGCTCATTGTCAGTGGTCCAGAAGTCGACCACGACGGGACCGGCCTCTGTCGCCGGCGTTTGGGCGACGGGCGCTTCCTCCGCGGGCGCCTCTGCTGCCGCTTCAGCGACCACGGGCGCCTGTTCTGCGGGCGGCGGCGTCGGTTCTGGCGCAGGCGAGGTATCGCCCCGTCCGCAGGCGGCCAGAAGCAGGAGGATGACGAACAAGGGCAGGAGGCGTACAGCAAATTGACGGTGCATGATGGACTCGTTGGGTGCAAAATCGTTTGCGAAAGGTCGATGAATTGAGCATGGCGCGCACGGCGTACGATCTGCCTGGCGCGCTTCTCAATTGTCGATGGTCGGGGGTTGATTGTCAATCTGGCGGGGTTCGAGGCGGGGAATGTGCTGTGGAAGGTCATACTTCGCGGGCCGACATTCGCGCATCGCTGGCATGAACCCCTGCCCTTGCGGTTTCTACGGCGACGATCGTAAGGAGTGCACTTGCTCCATGGGCTTTGTGCTGCGCTGTTGGATTGGTCTCTGTTGGGGTTGTGTTGCGCAGCCAGGCAAAGCCTTGCGTTGGCGTCGGATCAGCTGCTCTCCGTGCCATAGTCAGCGTCGACATTGAGGGGTGCGATTAACTCATAACGGTCAAACCCAATGCCCCGCGCGGGCAACGGCGTCATTGCGTTCGTTAGGTTTCCAGCGAGGTGGACGTTTTATCAACCGTAGGTGGGCAAATCCTAGCCAATATGTTCGTACCAATCCATCCAACCGACTAGCAGGAAATGGGGAAAGGTTAGTGCTGCAATCAGCGCCAGATAGAACCCCAGCAGGTGATTGATGGATGTGGCCGCCTGCGGTAGTGCAACCAGGCCGACTGCAAGCATTAGCAAGGCGGCCACGGTCGGCAACAGCGCATCCCGTGCAAAACGCACTGCTGCCTTCTGCCACGCTCCCTGCGCGACATTTTCGCCCTCAAGCGGGTCGAGCAGGAGTAAGCGGTAGATGTGGCGAAGGGCATGCCATCCGCAGAAATAGATGCCAATCGCCAACCATGGGGGGACCAGCACAAAGAAGCATGCCAGCAGTCCGATCTCGCCCAGATCTACTTTCCAACCGACAGAGCCGGCTTTGCGGACGAAGCATGTGCGCACGATATAGACGAGCAATATGGCGGCAAAAAGCACTGCCAACCCGGCGCGGAAGGGTGGGGCAACCACGAGGTCGACGACCGGCCCGGATGTTTGGCCAAAGATCTCTGAAATCGTGCCGGCGAGATCTGCGACGACGACAGGGTAGACTAGTACGGGGATGATCATGGGCAGCCCACCGCGGATCATCACGACGAGTGCTCGATCAACGCGTGATCGAATGTGCCGGCTATCGGTGTAGTGAGTTAGATAGTAGAGATCGCCCTGTCCCCAGTGCAGGAGCGTCATGAGCAAAAAGACTAGAAAGGCGAGGCCCGGCGACGACCACCAGAAGGTTCCGTACAGCGCCACCATTAGTATGTAACCGAGCAGGAGCACCATCATGTTGACCGGCGTCACCCGGCGCTGGAGCAGCCGAAATGGGGCAAGATGATCCACGGCGCCATGGGGCAAGCCGAGGATGACAATGCTCAGCAGCAGCGGCACAAATTGCACTACAAGAGGAATCTCCACGCCGTACAGCAGCGCACAGATAATTGTTGTTATGCCCACCAGCGTCCAGCTGATGCTTGCGGTGGGCGGCATTGTCCACACCGACTGTGTAGAGAGATGCTGCCGATCAAGCTCTTGGGACATGAGATCTAATTTCAGCCTTGACGGAGGTGAATAGCGACCGGGGCGACACCATCGGTGCACGCTGCACCAGCGTGTTGAGAAAGGGGCGTTTGGGCAATGCAAGTACAATCTCGGCCAGATCGCGTGCGGTAGCGCGTTCCGTCATGAAACGGGCAAAGGTGTCCCCATCTGTGCCTGCGGCCAGCCGAAGGAAGGCCTCGACGCGCAGTTGCGGCGGCGCGTGCTGCAGATAATCTAGCAGCATGCCATCCATGAAGCGGTAGGGATAGGACAGCGACGGCGGCGCGCTCATGTTGCGCTGGTCGAATTCAGCGTCGGCAACAAGTCGCTGTGCCAGCTCTCGCGCATGGCGCTGGATGCGCACAAACGCATATCCCGAAGAGGGCCGTACCTGACCTCCCATCATGCCGCTGCGCCAGATCCGCTTCCCATCTTCTGCATCAGCCGCAATCGCCATGGGGATCACGCCGTGCTCGGTTCCTTCCACGGTCCACTCGTGTGGCGCAAGGTCATAGCGTCGCTGCAAATAGTGGCCGATCTGCTCCCTATGGTGCAGGGTTTTGGACCTTTGCTGCGTTATGTACGTATCTTCGACCAGCGCTTCAGTTGGACTAAATGGAAGGAGATACATGAAGTGCAGCCTTTCCGCCTGCGGCACGGTGAAGTCCATCAGCGTGCAGGTTTCAGTTGCAAAAACGGGGCGTGCGGTCTTGATGCGCAGGCCCGTAAAGCGTTGGAAGAGCGCATGGGGGGCATCCGATGCACTGTGTAACCTTTTTGAGTAGCCGCTAAAGCCGCGTGCGTCGATCAGATGACGTGCAGTCAGAGTCTCTCCGCTCGTGCGGATTTGCACATCCTGGCCCCGCTCACGCCACCCCCGGACGTGCGTTTCGAGGCGTAGCTGAACGTTTGTGTGCTGCTCCAACTCCTGACGGGTTGCGGCATAGAATCGCTCGGCAGGAAGATGTAGGTAGGGATATTGATTGCTTTGCTGGCGCGCTGAAGCTGTGGCGCTGCGCACTTCCCAGCTGTGCCAGCGGTGCGTGGCCAAATCGTCAAAGGGGGTTGGCTCGATCTGCCAGTAGCACCAGGTCCGATCGTTTTCATAGCGTGAGCGTCCGTCGAGAAGCAAGATCGGTTCAGTCAGCCCGGCACGGACGAGCTGAACGGCTAGACTAAGCCCGGCGCAGCCGGCGCCGACAATTGCCGTGTGATACATAGTTGCGTTCCTTCGCACCTGACGTAACGAATCGTGGCTGAATCGCCGAAATGGAAAGGCCTTCCGTGATTGATATGTCATCATCACGGAAGGCCCTGAACTAACTAACGTTCATTCTATCTGACGATCTAACAGTACCTTAGTTAAGGGCGAATTCACGCTCTTCAGCACCATCTGCGACGATCTGATTGAAGCCGTTAGTGGTGGAACCCTGGTCATTTTCGGCCTGATCGGCAACAGTCTTGGCCCGGGCGATGGCGTAAATCATCAAACCATAGCCACACTTTGCGGCGACATCAGCAATGCTATAGCCAACCTGAATCCCAACTGTGGCGCTTGCGCCGGCAATGCCTAACATTGGCAGCATGTAAACGATGGGATAGAAGCCCCAGGTAGCCAGCAACAGCAGGCGCGTGTTGCGCAGCAATACCTTTACCTCGTTGGTCTGACGACCGACCGCCTGGCCCAGCTCACCCCACAGCACCCAGATAATGTAGACGAAGGGAATCGTGCTAAGCGCGCCCCAGATGGCACGTGTTGTCATATCTGACGAGGTCTCTCCGGGGAAGCCGAGCGCAACCATCAAGACGGCTGCAATCGCCAACTTCGCCGTCAGCGAAATCGTCTTGCTGCGTGAGAGTGCAAGCACTGCGACCAGTTCCGCAACCAGTAGCGGCACAGTCAGCAACCAATCCATGTAGCGATACCCATCGTTAAAGGGTGCACCGCTCGCTACGTAAACGCCATTGCTCAGCGTATAGGCATCGGTCCAGCTCTGGAAGATGCGGAAGTAGTGATAGCCTGCGATAGCAACGACAATAGAAGACATAATCAGCGCCATACGATACTTCGGCGCAACTTGGCCACGGGCCAAGACAAAGAACACAAAACTACCCAACATGGCCGCAATGGCAAACGACAATGCATTGTATACGATGTTGAACTGGCCCAATGTTAGGTCCGGCATGAGAGTACTTCCTTTCGTTCAGACAACTCAGCACACATTCAGCGAGGTGAATGTATTAGGTAGAACACTTCATGCAGCATGGCAGATTGGGGAGGAGAGGCTGCAAAGAGCGTGATGAGACCCAAGACGCTCTTTGCAGCGTCACTGACCTAGATCGTAGATACTGCGAGCTGGGTGCAGGAATCAGCCTATCGAATCTTCTTGCTAGCCAGTAGATCGGAAACTGACAAATTCTGCACGGGTTAATGGTTGTACAAAGCTGTGCACATGTTTGTACAATAACTATACAGGCTGCGCATACCCTTTGTGTGTGGGGATCATCCCAATCTAACCGAAATTTGTGAATCATTTCACGATTCATCTCCAAAAGAGCAAAAAATCGCGCGCCATGACCTCTGCTAGTCGGTAGTCATTGTTGGGTCAACCATACTCCATTCCACAGTCGGAGTCGACATTGAGGGTGCGGTTAACTCATTGCGGTCAAACCCAAGGCCCGCGCGCGGGCAACGGCGTCATTGCGTTTGTTCACGCCTAGCTTGGCGTAGATGTGGGAGATGTGGGTGCGCACCGTGCCGATGCTGATGCCGAGGTCGTCGGCAATGTCTTGATAGCGTGCCGGCCGCGTCAGGTGCACCAGCACATGGCGTTCTCGATCGGTCAGTTGGGCCGCCTGGCGACGTTGAGCATCGGAAACGGTGGCGACCCACATGTCCGCCGCGGCCGGATGATCCAAAACCGCCAACAACGGCGCGAGCGCAGGGATGTCGATGATGAAGCGTACATAGCCAGTATCAACGGCCAGATCGAGCGCGTGGCTCAGGGCGTCTTCAGCCTCCTGGCGTCGTTCCAGCTGCAGATGGGCCCATGCCGACAGGGCATAGAGTTCGGCGACAAAGAGCCGGCTCCCTACGATCTCTGCCTTGGCGAAGGCGTCTGCAAACCGTGGCATTACGCTTTCAAGTTCAATTCCCCTGGCGATCGTTACCTCCAGAAGCATGATAAAGTAAAATAGGTTTTCGGCGGTGATTTCGTTATCAAGTCGCACACCAAAAGCCGTGGCGAAGTGCCAGGCACGTTCGAGTTGACCTTGTCGCACCAACTTATGAAATTGTAGTTTGTTGAGCTGTAGGATGGTACTCACTGTGCCCTGAGGCCAAGACGCTTCAATCTCACTGGATTTACCCGTGACACGAGCCATATCGAAGAGGGCGTCTAGTGAGGCAATTTCACTGATGGTAATCGGGATCGGCCAGACGCCGGGCCAGAGCCAGGGCCGACTGCTGCTCGCGCTGCGCTGCTTCGATATCATCCATCCAGTAGTGAAGATTCATCGCATTCACATGTGCAAGCGCCAACTCCTGGATCACAAATGAACCGTTCGCCGGCGCAATGGCCACGAGTTCTTGGAGCATTGCGAGTGCTTCGTGCGGGTATCCACGCTGGGCCGAGATCCGCGCTCGATCTATTCGAACGGAAATCACAATGTGGTCAAAGCCCGCGTCTCGGAACGCCTCAATTGCCTGACTACCGAATGTTAAGGCGTAGTCGAACTGCCCTTCGTACCACGCGAGATGCATTTGAACGTACGCCAACATGCCTTGGATCAACGGTTCAGCATCTGCCAGACAGTGATCTTTGTCCTGGACGAGTTTCCTGACAGTGTCGAATTCACGCCGGTAGAACCGAGCAATGATGGTGAAAATGGTGAGTTCGGCTTGGGCGCGCCGACGCTCCTCCGCCGTCAGCTGGGCTAATGCCAGGGCGGCGTCCGTGCGCGCGACCCACTCGATTAGATTTGTCTGGACGCGCAACATCGCCAGCAGACACCAATCCAACAGCAGCTGCGGGTGTTGGTCGAGAGCATTGTCTCGGGAAGCGTGTCAGCCAATCCTGCGCCTGCTGGGTATCGCCGCGCATCATCTCGGGACGCACAGCCGCTTCCAGAATGGCGGCAGCCAGCGATAGATCATCTGCGCACAGAGCATGCTGCACCGCTGCGGTGACCTGGTTGTGTCGCGCCAGCCAGGTTGCCGCGCGGTGGTGCAGTGTGGCGATGGCTGCGCGGCTATGCGTCCTTCGAAGTTGAGCCTTTAGCAGCTCCTGAAAAAGATGATGGTAGCGAAACCACTCGCGTTGGCTGTCCAACTGCACCACCGGCACGCCGCCTTCCACCATCTTTGATAACAATGGGTCTGCATTCGTAGTGTCGGTGACAATCGCAGAGAGTGACGCATTGAAGCGGTCCAGAATCGAGGTCCTGAGCAGGAAATCACGCATTGCGGATGGGAATGCATCCAGGATTTGCGTGGTCAGGTATTCGACCAACCAGTCCTGTCCACTATGGCCGGCGGTCAAGAGTTCGTCGATATCGGGCGTATTCCTTGCTGCCGCGACGATCAACTGCAAGGCCACGATCCAGCCCTCTGTACGCTCAACCAACCGCGTCATCGCCTCGAATGTGAGGGGCGGAAAATCGCGGTGGGCCAAGTAGGTCTCTATCTCGTCCCGTTGAAAGCGCAGTTCGGCCTCGCTCATCTCCAACACCTCTTCTGCCGCGTAGAGCCGGGTCAGCGGCCCATAGATGGCCTGACGCCCGAGGAGCATAAAGTGCAATCGTGATGGCCGCCGTTCCAGTGCCAGGGTCATCAGTGGGGCCAGCTCCGGGCGAATCGACGTGGTGCAAATCGTCGAGGACCAGGAGAATTGGGGTGTCGTTGTCCCCGTCTGAGACTTGGTCGACCGTGCCAAGCATGACTTCGAGCGCGCGCATCGGGTGTGGCTCCGGCGTATCGAGCACCGGCTCGACCGCCACCAATATTCCCGGCACGACAGGTTCCAGCGCGGCCGCGAGATAGCGGACAAATTGTACGGGCGCATCATCGCCAGGATCCAGTGACAGCCAGGCGCTCTGAGCAGCAAGTCCACGCACCCCGATCCAGCGGCTGACAAGCATGGATTTGCCGTAGCCGGCCGGCGCGTGGACAAAGACGACCGGTGTCGTCTGCCAACGATCAAGCCGTGCGTAGAGGCGTGGCCGATCCAATATCTGAGGCGTCGGCGTCGGTCGCGTTACTTTGCTATAGAGAATGGCCATCTGGACGAGCCTCACAGATATCTCGAGACGAATACTCGTGAACGCGGGCAGTATATCATATGAATATCATATGAATTGGCTGATTCATCCGATAGATTTTCCTCCTCTGCGCGTATATACTTTTCGGGAGACGACTTACAAAAGTGGTGGCATCTTTTTGCTCCCACATGAAGGAATCAATCAGCCCTGTTCCCATCTTCCTTGGTATCAAAGCTCTTCCACAGCCCTGCACAGCCCTGCACAGCCCCACGTCGCAACGTCCATCGCCATGCTCAACAACGCGGGATGGTATCGATCCGCTTGTAGAGGCGTTCGGCTGTTTGAGACGCACAGTACCCATTTTGAACTGGAGAATCACGATGAAACGCTTGACCCACAATCTGGCACCGCTCTTCTTGCGTCTGCTCCTACTGATTGTCATGCTAGCCCCGACGTCGCTCGTGACGCCCCCCGCGTCCGCCCAAGCCGCGCCCGTTCAGCAGGATGCCCCCGCTGAGACGGTAAGCGCCGCGGCCGTGGGCACAACCTACACCGTCACCTCCACCAGTTGTACGGGGCCTGGTTCCATTACCGAGGCCATGGCCCTGGCCAATGCCAACCCGGGTGAGGATACCATCACCTTCGTGGACAGCCTGCAAGGCAACCCAATCAATGCCGTGAGCTGCCCGAATTTACCCGGAGTTAGTGATCCAGTAGACCCGGTTGATTATTTTGCCATCCAGGCGACCGAGTCGGTGATCATTGAAGGCAATGGCGTCAAAGTGGAAGGCATCATTAATTGGGTAGATAGTGGTGGAGTTGTGCGCCCCCCTGGTGGTTTTGATCTTTGTCCCTTTAATTCGCCATCCATACAAGTCGCGATTTCACCCGGTTTCATCAAGGTTGGGCAGCGCGGCCAGGATAACTCAGCCATCACGGTCACTGTGCGCAACCTAGAACTGGATACCCTCAACAGTGCGGCGCGAATCGAGAAGAATGCATCGCTGATTCTGGAAGATGTGGTTGTGAAGAATATTGTCCCATCTTACGGCACGAGTTGTGGCGAACATGCCGTTACGGTTGAAGAAGGAGCGAATTTCACGGCGCGTCGAACCCAATGGCTCGGAATCAACAGCTTCAAAGCTGTCGATATTTCTTTTCCTTCTTCTCAATTTTACTCGGGTGCTACGATCGCCGGGGGGGGTGGGGCTGGCGCAGGAAACCTCACTATTGAGGATTCGTTTTTCGGCGTTAAAAATAAGGGTGGCGGCATTCAATGGAATGGGCAGTCGGGGAGTGAGGTCAATATCGTCACATCTCGCTTCGATTATGCTGGTGGTTTCTCTATCGACGGGGAAGGTACGACTAATATCGTCAATACTATCTGGTCACATCCTAGCATACTAGTGCCCGGCTCTCGGATCTACAACAGTTCCCGCGGCGAGATGAACATTAGGGCGTCCACCATTTTGAATTTTGATACCACTTGTGGGCGCGAATGCCAGGCAGGTAGAAGCGCCGGGTTGATCTATCGCTTTCCCAATCCAGTAATAGGGAAGATTAACTTGGCCCAGTCCGCGATCGAAGTGGCCTTTCCTGATTTGGGTACACCCGCCGTAAAGGTGTTGGATTCGCCAGCTGGTGATGGCTTCTTCACCGCTGATGAATATACCTGGGTCCGACCCACAGTAGCGCAAGATGCTAACGCACTGAAGGCTGTCACCAATCAGCCAAACTTACGCACCGACCCACCAGCCTTTAGCCAGGCTGCGTTCGGTTCCAGCCAAGCTGAATGGGCGACGCCGCTGGATCCCGGCCAACTCATCGACCGTGTTCCCGATGCGGTGTGCGACGACAACAACACGGCCAATGACGGGGCCAACGCGCTGCGCAATCCCATCGACGGCTCCTGTATTACCGAGGACGCCCTGGGTAATCCCCGGGTGGATGCCAACGGCACACGCAACATCGGCGCCGTGCAGCTGATCCTGGCTCCCTTCCTGACGGTGACCGACACCGGCGACGGGACGGTTGACTTGAGTTGGACCAAGCCCCAGTTCTCCGACCCGACCGACAGGCATAACAGGGTATGAGCTGCGCTATCGCCCAACGGGCAGTACGACCTGGACGACTGGCCCCCTCGTTTCCGGGCCCGACACTCTGACACAGCAGGTCACCGGCCTGAGCAACGGCACGGAGTACGAGTTTGAAGTACGGGCTACCTACGATCCTGATGGTAAAGGACCCTGGAGCAATACAGCCAGGGGCACACCGCTCGCCCCCATCGGCACGCCGGTGGTGACTGCAACACCGGGCAATACGCAGGTCGATCTCTCCTGGACCAAACCGGACGACGGCGGCGGCGAGATTCAAGGTTACTTCATCATTTGGCGGCCGCTCGGCACAACACAAACATTTAGTAAGTTTGTAACACAAGGCACGCAAACGACCATCACCGGCCTGACCAACGGCACGGAATATGAGTTCTCTGTCGCTGCCAAGACCAATATCGCCACCGGTCCGTACGGCACCACGACGGCCATGCCGTTCGCCCCGGGTACGGTCATCATCAAAAAGACAACCGCGCCGTCAGGAGGGACGAGCTTCAGCTTCTCGCAAACCATTGATGGCAGCGGCAACAGTTTTACGCTGGACGACCAGGGCTCCAAGGTATTCACCAACGTGACCCCCGGCGCCTATACGGTGACCGAAGCGGACCCCGCCGGCGTTGGACCTGGCTATAGGCTGTTCGGCCTCGCCTGCGCTGACACTGACCCCAATGGGACTCCCTCCACCGGGGATGTGGATACCCTCACCGCGACCATCAACGTCGATTCAGGCGAGACGGTGACATGTTTGTTTTCGAACAACGAAGAGGAGACGGTCGTCGTCGAGAAGCGCACCCTCCCGCCGGGCGGCAGCGGCTTTCAATTCTTCGACAACATCGGCACGCCCAACTTCTTCTTCCTGGGGGACGCCGAGACCCGCACCTTCACCCGCGTGCCCCCGGGCAATTACTTTGTCCAGGAGAATACTAATGCTCTTCCTACTGGCTACAAGCTAACGGCTATCGACTGCAACGTGGAAGGGCAAAGCGTGGCTGGCAACCTGGAAACGGGGGCAGCTAATTTCAGCCTGACGCAGCCCGGCGGCAGCGCGCACTGCACCTTCACCAACACCAAGTTGGGCACAATCATCATGCGCAAGCAGACGCTGCCCGATGGCGCTGCGGATAGCTTTGGCTATACCATCAGTGGACCAGACTACAGCGACAGTGGCTCACTGGTCGATGGCACATTCAAGGTGGTCCCTAACGCCCAACCTGGTACATGGACGCTGGAGGAAATGCTGCCCTCCGGGGACTGGCACCTGGGCAATATCAGCTGCACGTCTACGCTGGGCGCCAGCACCTTCACGAATGACATCGATAACTTGAAGACCACGGTGGAACTGGCCCCCGGCGACACCATGGATTGCACCTTCACCAACGTGGAAGATGAGACCATCACCGTGGAGAAGGTGACCGTCCCCGCCGGCGATACGACGACCGATTTCGCCTTCACGGGCAGCCCCGCCATCGGCGGCTTCACGCTCAAGGACGGCGAAACCCAGTCCTTCAGCGTCGACGCCGGCGCCGGTCCATACACCCTGACCGAGACGGATCCCAGCGGCGATGGCTATGAAGTGACCGAGATCCGCTGCGTCAACACCGAGACAGGTGATATCACGCTGGGCGACGTTGATACCCGCACCGTTGCGCTCGACACCCAGCCTGGTGAGAGCCAGTACTGCACCTTCACCAACGAGCGCCACGGCCAGATCGTGATTCGCAAGGCGACCGCGCCGGCGAACGCTCCCAACAATGCAGAATTTGGTTTCTATGGTAGTTTCAACACGTTTTCCCTGAAGGACGGTCAGGAAGAGACCTTCCTCGACGTGACGCCGGGCACTTACTCCGTGAGTGAGGTGGACCCCAGCGGCCTGGGCTTTGGGCTGAGCGGCATCAGCTGTACCGACAGCGACCCCAGCGGCACGCCTTCCACTGGCGATCTGCCGACCCACACGGCGACCATCAACCTGGATGCCGGGGAGACGGTGGAGTGTACCTTCACCAACAGCTTGCCGAACACCGTTTCCGTCTTCAAAACGACCATACCGCCCGGCGGCGAAGGCTTCGGTTTTGGCGGCAACTTTGGCTCATTCACGCTGGACGACGGTGACCTGCGCAGCTTCAACGTCTCTCCGGGCAGCAGCTATACCATCAGCGAAGATGAAAACGCGGACTATGATCTGGCCTTCATCCTCTGCAACGACGCCTCCACGGGCGAGTTCTTCGAAGGAGATGTGGTCAACCGCCAAGTCACCGTGGGGCCGCTACAGGAAGGCCAGCAGATACTGTGCGAATTCGTCAACGTGCAGCGGGGCACGGTCATCATCGAGAAGGCGCCGGGCGCCGGTACGGGCTACGCATTCAGCGGCGATCTGGGCGACTTCAGCCTGGACAGCGAGCAGAAAGAAACCTTCGTCGAACTGCCGGTGGGGCAGTACAGCGTGACCGAGCTAACCCCGCCCGGCGATCTGCTGACCGACCTGTTCTGTACCGACACCGATGCCAACGGCGTCGCCTCCACGGGTGACGTGGCCTCGCAAACGGCGACCATCAACCTGGATCCGGGCGAGACGGTGCACTGCACCTTCACCAACCAGCCCGGCGGCAGCGTGGTGATCCGGAAAGCGGTCGACTCCGGCCCTGACGGTGACTTCACCTTCCTGGACAATATCGCCACTCCGGCCACCTTCGATCTGAGCGACGGCGGCGAGCAGCGCTTTGACAACGTGCTGCCCGGGACGTATACGGTGCAGGAAGCAGGCGTTCCTGCCGGCTCGTCTCTGGCCAATATCGAATGTACGGATTCCGATGCTGACGGCACGGCCTCGAGCACAGACCTGACTGAGGCCACGGCCATTATCCAGCTCGATCCGGGCGAGACGGTGGAGTGTCTCTTCACCAACGAGAACAAAGTGATCCCCGTCACCCTCGGCTGGTTCCTGGCTGCGGGCAATGGCGGGACGGTCAACTTCCGCTGGCAGACGGCCACCGAGACGGGCACGGCCGGCTTCAACGTGCTGGCGGTGACCGAGGGGGGGACGGTCCAGCTCAATCGCGAGCTGATCCCGTCCAAGGTCATCGATTCCGTGGAGCCGACAAACTACAGCGTCGCGCTCGCGACCGACGCCGTGACTTTCTACCTCCAGGAAGTCGGCGTAGACGGCAGCGTGACGGAGCATGGACCGTTTACGCTGGGCAGGGAGTACGGTGCCTATGCATTGCCCGGTGGCATCGAGCTATCGCCCAAGAGTTGGCTGCCGATCCTGATGCGCTAATTGACACATTATTCAAACATTGGACAATGCTCCTCGATCAAGATTGCTTTGCATTGTCCAATGTTTGAGTGTCGTCTCTATAAGGACGGCTGAATGCGTCCTTGGGGAGCAAAACCAGCGCCCGCGCGTAGACACAGCACCTAGATGTTGGATATCATCTGCCGGGAAGCTTCAAGCTTCCCGGCAGATTATCCGTGTAGTCCGTTTTGCCAAAACAAGAAACGTCTGGACATGAAAAAAATGAAGGAGCATTTGCGATCCGCTATGGTGCAATCATCTGTGAAAAGAATAGCGTCCGTTCTGTTGATGGTACTGGTCATGCTGGGCGTGTCCTATCAGGTTGAGACGCATGCAGCATTGGCCTTCCAACCGGATTCGCAGGTCGATCCGCTGGCAGAGATCATCTCCCCTCCTCGTCTATCCGATCGAGAACCCGGTATCCACATCAGCGAGTGCGAACCAACGCAATCGCCCGGCATCAACGCGGTGGAAGGCGAGGACTACTACTGCGGCGTCTTCACCGTGCCCCAGAACTGGGACGAGCCGGAGGGCCCTGCCCTCGACCTGGCCTTTGTCGTGGTCAAGGCGACCGGCGAAGAGCCCGCGTCCGATGCCCTGGTCTTTCTCGCCGGCGGTCCTGGCCAAAGTGCTATCTCCAAACCCATCGATGGCTATCAGCGTCTGCAGGATGACCACGACATCATCCGCTTGGACCAGCGCGGTACGGGACTCAGCCAGCGTCTGGGCTATGAAGAGTGCCTGCTCTTGGCCCTGCAAAATGATGCGCCGCCGGCTCAAATCGAAGCCTTGCGGGCCGCAGCCTACAACCCGTTGGAGGAGGCTTCAAGGCCGCTGGATGTGACCGAGCAGGACGTCCCCGTGCTCAACGAGGTCTGCTGGGAGCAATTTACTGCACAGGGGCTCGATCTCAGTCAGTTCACGAGCGCGGCCAGCGCACGCGACGTGGTGGAACTGCTCAAGGCGTTGGACTATGCGGGCTTCACGCTCCACGGCGTCTCCTATGGCACACGCCTGGCCATGACGATCATGGCTGAACTGCCCACCTACGACGACGCGCCGGCGCTGCGTTCCGTGGTGCTGGACTCGGCCTTTCCGCCTTCCATCTACACGATCGCCGCGTTTCCGCGCAAAGATCACGACTTCATGCTGCAGCTGCTGGCGGAGTGCCGGGCGGATGCCGGGTGTCGCCAGGCGTACCCCAATTTGGACGTGCGGCTGGCTGCGTTGCTAGACAGGCTTGAGGAAGAACCGCTCACCGCCAACGGGGAGACGGTCACGCTGGATGATGTCGTTGCCCAACTGGGGATACTCGATGCGACGCAGGCCGCCTACCTGCCCAAGATGATCGCAGAACTGGAGGCGGGTGTGTTGGACACCTATCTGGCATTACGGGATGGGATGGTCGGGACCGATCTACCGGAAAACTATGCGGGCGACCTAGACCGCAGTGACCCGGTGCAGGCCTTTATCGCCGATGTCTATGATGCCACCGGCGGCGGCGTTCCGGGATTGGAAACGATCGTCTACCTCAATTTTTCCCTCGTCGATGAGGATCCGCTGACAGCATTGCAGGCCCTTGTCGCGGATGCCTTTAGCGGCGAAATAGCCGAGCAACTCAATGCGAAACTGGCAATGCTGACCGCCGAGGCGATCGCGGAATCGCCTTACGTCGCACAACTCCAAGCGGACTTCGCTGCCGAGATGGGCATAGGCGATCCCGAGGAGTTGGCGAGACTTGAATTGGCCCAGCAGCGCCGATCCGTTGCCGGCAGGCTCGCGTGGTCCTTCTTCAACACGATCCACTGCGTCGAAGATGTCCCGTTCGAGCGCTTTGAGCAGGCCGTCAACAGCTATCACGACCTGGCCTTCCCGCAATTGGGCAAGCTGGAATTATCGCAAGCGTTGGCAGACCTTTGTCAAAACTGGCCTGTGGAAGCGGCCCCCATCCAGGTCAAAGACCCGGTGAGCAGCACGGTGCCAACGCTGGTTCTGCAAGGCGCCTACGACACTCGGACACCGGTCTTCATGGGTAAGCGTGCCGCCCGCGAGCTGACAAACAGCACCTACGTCCTTGTGCCGCAGGAAGGGCATGAGGTTTGGAGCAACGCAGGTGATTGTGTGGGCCAGATCGCCACCGCCTTTGTTCAAGATCCGGACGCTGACCTTGATCTGAGCTGCCTGGACGCGCGCAAGCCCAAATGGGCATTGCCGGACGGTTCAGCCACGAGTCAGATAACACCGGAGCAGATGGGGAACGCCACCTACAGCGGCATCTACGACGAGCCGGTCACATTGGCAGACGGCGTCTATGAAGGCGAGCCCTTTGAGGAGGGCGGCGCGTCGCGGCCGGTCGTCACCTACTTCGACAACACGCTGGTCTATTTGGCGACCTGGACGGCGACGGGCTGGACGATGCCGTGGCGCTGCTGGTCGAGAATTCGGGCGGCAGCGGGTCTTTCTTCTACGCCGGCGCCCAGCTGAACCAGCAGCGGCGAGGCTGCCGACGCGGGCACGGCCCTGCTGGGCGACCGCGTGCAGCTCATCTCCATGGAGATCGCAGAGGGCCAGGTAACGGCGGAGATCGTGACCCAGGGACCGGACGAGGGCATGTGCTGCGGCACGCTCAAGGTGCGCAAGACGCTGGCCCTGCAGGATGGTCAGCTGGCCGAGATTGCGTCCGAGGAGCTGGGCACGGTCTCGCTGGACGACCTGATGGGCACGCAATGGATGCTGCACCGTCTGAACTTCGACCAGCCGCCCCTTGTCGACGTGATGATCTCGGCCGATTTTGCCGATGGCACGGTGTCGGGCGCCGGCGGCTGTAACAGCTACAGCGCCGCGGTCACGAGCGAGGGCGGCCAGCTTCTGACCGTTGGCCCCATTGCCGCCACGGCCATGGCCTGTGACGAAGAACTGGAGGCGCTGGAGGCAGACTATCTGGCTGCCCTGCAGGCCGCCACCGGGTGGCGGTTCTTCCCCGGCCAGTTGGCGGTTGACTATATGACAGAGGGCGGTGAACAGGGGACGCTCTTCTTCAACCGAGCGGGCAGCGCAGATGCAGCAATGGCACCATAATGAGATTGACAGACTCTCGGCAGCAGATCGGCGCTCTCTTCGCCGTTCTTTTCTTCGTCTTTTGGACATTGGTACTGCTGGCCGGCGCCGACAAACCGCCGCCGCTTGGATTTGTCTGGATCGTCCTGGCCGTGGCGGTCTGCGCTATCGTCGTTTTCTGGCGCATTCCAACCTACATCGACTGGCAGCGCTCGCAACGATCAGGCCGCTTCTGGCGCGTGATCCTTGATGGGTTTGTTGCCGGCCTGCTCGTTGCCCTGCCCTTTGCGCTTGCGGGTGGCGCCGAAACATCCGTTACGCCGCAGGCGAGCGATTACGTTATCTGGTTTATCGTTGTCGGCTTGATGGGTGTAGTCAATTCCGTGGTGCTCTATTCTGCGAGCGCATTTGCGTATAGAGCGGTCTCTGGCCGGGAAAGCACCGGGTAAACGAAGTCGTTCACGAATTGTTTTTCCGAATGCGTGTACAGAGCCGCCATCGTACCGGTGAATTATCGGCAAAGTATTCCGCTTTTTGTCAAGTTGTAGGCCCCTGAAACCATCCACGGGAAGAGGTATCATTATGAAGCTTGATGAAATCAAGCCGGAAGCCACTTCGTCTGAGCAGGTTCGCGGGCAGGACTATCACAGCTTTCTCAGCCGCATGCTGTATGACTCTCCCCTGCACAGGCTCTCAGGGAAGATCGCACTTGTTGCCATCATGGTCGTGATCGTACTGCTGTCCAGTGTGATCTGGAGCACCTGGCTCACGCCGCTTTCCAATGGCTGGCTCGTGTTACTGGCGGTCGCAGTTGCCTTCCTGGGTTCACTGGTGGGCCTGGTATGGCTACGCTACCTTGATAGGCGGGAGCCCGAATCCTGGTGGTACTGGATCGGTGTCCTGGTCTTCGCCATGCTCTTCACTGTCACACCGGCAGTGGTATTCAATTCCATCAGCCCCTTCGTTTTTACGATTGGGTTCAACGAAGAATTCTGGAAAGTAGTGCCCTTGCTACTGCTCATTCTGTTCGCACCGACCACGGTCAACGGCGTCCGGGATGGCATGATCTATGGCGCCCTGGGCGGCTTTGCCTTCAATATGGTAGAGATTGCTGACTATTTTCTGCTGGATACCTATCCTGCACAAGGGATTGCTGCCGGTCTGACCGAGGCATTGGCTCGCCTGAGCTTCTGGGGCATCGGCGTCCATGTGATCTGGAGTATGCTGGTGGGCGCCGGCATCGGGCTGGCGGTACAGACGCAGAACCGCAGAACGAAAATTCTGGCGCCGCTGGGCGCCTATCTGCTGGCAGCCATTACCCACGGCATCCAGGATATGGGTGGAGGCGTGATATTGATGGCGGTAGCCATGTCCATGTTGTTGACTCTGCAAGGGGCTGAGGTCGATATGAACGATCCGACAGCAGGACCGGAAATGATCAGTGAAAACTTGCGATGGATCACCCGGATTGAGGCCATTTTGATCAACATAATCATCTTGCCCATCGTTATCGCTTTGTTTGCTCAAGAGCGGTAACTGGGAACGGCAGGTGATTCAAGAGGGATTGGCAGATGAAAGTGACGCTGTGATTACGCCGGAGGAGTATGAAGGGGTGAAGGCCGAAAGACGCTTTAGGCTGCGGCGCCTCCCCGGTTTCCCAAGACGCATCGGGCGACAGGTCCGCAACGCTCAGAATCGCCTGGCCTTCCACAAGGCATATTTGAAACGCAAGAGTCGGCCGATCGAGGGAGATCCATTGATCGAGTACTATCGTGCTGAGGTCATCCGTCTGCGCAGCGGTGCTGAGCAGGAGTTCTCTGCCCATGAATGAACCATGAATAGAACCATGCCTGGCCACTTCGTATTGGCTCTTTTGGCCATCTTGTCCGCTCTATCCCTGTTGACCGGTTGCAGTGTTGTGCAGAGGGCCGAACTCTCGGGCATGCAGGCGGCCGCCGGCATGATCGGCGCGGATACCTGGGATGATCTGCTGGTGAACTTCACCGAAAACCTCTTTTTGTGCGACGCGCCCGGCGCCGTCTTGTTGGTGGATTCGCCACAAGGTCGTTTTCTGAAAGCCACCGGCGTTTCCAGCGTCGAGGATCAAACGCCCATGGACGTGGGTGATGCCTTCGAGATCGGTAGCATCACCAAATCCTTCACCGTCGCCGTGGCCCTGCAATTGCAGGAGGAAGGTGTCTGGTCCCTAGACGATCCCTTGGCACAGTGGCTGCCGGAGATGGCTGCCCTGGTGCCCAATGGGGACCAGATGACCTTGCGCCAGTTGGCCGGCCACGCGGCCGGGACCTGGGATTATGGCGATCCACTCCTGGAGGCCGGTATGTCTGATGCCAATGTGCGCCGGCAGGCCTTTTCACCGGAGGAGATAATCTCCTATGCCGTGGAAAACGGAGAACCGCAATTCGACCCCGGAGAGGATCGGTCTTACAGCAGCACCAATTTCGTCCTGCTGGGCATGGCCCTGGAAGCGGCGACGAGTCAGTCGATGGCTGAACTCTACCAGACACGCATTTTTGTCCCGCTGGGGATGACCAGTACATGGCTTCCAGAAGGTATTCCGACAGAAGGCCAGCTTGCGGATGGCTACTTCACGGCGGAGGACGATAGTGATGAAGGCGCCAGCCTGGTCAATGCGACCGATTGGAACGTTTCCCAGGGTTGGACCGCGGGTGCGATTGTCAGCACAGCCGAGGACATGGCCCTCTATACCGAAGCCCTGGTCGCCGGGACGCTTTTCAGTGATCCCGACTCACTGGCCCAGATGACTGCTTTCCAGAAAGTGGATCCGGTCAAATTTGGCTTGATGACCGGTTACGGCCTGGGAATCGGGGTGATGCCTCTCGATGCCGCTGAAGCCTGGGGACATACCGGAGGGACCCCGGGCTATGCGACGCTGATGATGACCATTCCCGAAAAAGAGACCAACCTTGTTTATCTGACCAATAGCGCAGATTGCAACGTCGCCCTGCTGCCCTCAGCCATCGAGGATTCACTGCTGGACAACTGATCAATGGATAGCACTATCTTGGATGCAAACGCATTCGACCACCCATTACATCGATCGGGAATATGACCTGGCTGACGCTTTTGCGCCCTGGGGTGAGCTGAGCCGGCGACTCGATCGCGACCGTCACGACGCAGTGGTGGTTTGGGCAAGCAAGAATGTCTCCAAGGCCACGTTCCTGGCGATGGCCTGCCCGGGCCGCTGGTCAACACGGTGGAGGCAGAGGGCACGTCGCCGGTGGGCACGGTTATGCTGAGTCGCCGTCATTCAGTTTGATCGGCAACCTGCTTACGTTTTTCGTGCGCTTCTTGACCATTCCACTGATCGTTGCGCTGCTGCACCGACGTCCCTATTGGAGTGCGGCGATGCCCGTGTCGCGCCGGCGATTTCAGCAACAACCCGGCCTTCAATCTAATCTTCCAGCTGTTCAACGGTGGTTGTTTCGATATCGTAGGCCCGCGCCTGCTCCCACAGCTGATGACCGCTGAGCGTGTGGGTTAATTTGGCCGAAAAGCGAAATATCTAAGCGCTATCTAGACGCTGTAGAGCGCATCAATGTAACGCCTGAGCAGTTCGCTAACGACGCCGCGCAGGGGTAGCGTTGCGGTGATGCCGTAGACCGGCGCCATGCCGCTCTCCTCAGTGGGGTGGTCCTTGACGTAGGCGACCGACGCCTGGAGATCCTCTACGAAGCGCTGGGCCACGCCGGGCTGGGCGTGCCGTTTCGTGACTGCGATGTGAATCGCCGGCGGATGGTGTAGCCCGTTGAGGCTCCAGCCGCGGGCGCACATCTGCGCCATGACGGCGTAGATGTTGAGCGTGCGCGAGCCAAAGGCGATCACCCAGAGCGGGTCGCCCAGCACCCGCAGATCCGGCATGTACTCGATGTGGCCACGGATGTAGCTTGCTGCGACCCACGTCACCCGATTGACATACTCTTTGCCGCGACTGTCCATCCAGATGATAGCGTTGTGAAGGGGCGCGCCTTCTTCATCGACCGCAACCGTGCCCGACCTTTGGCTAGAATATATGGCGTGCCGATATTTGACATAATGTTAATTTGACCGAATTGGCGATCTGGGTGCTGCTCGTTATTATACCTGCAAACCTATCGCTCAATTAGCAGGGAGAAAATCTCTATGTCAAAACGGCGCCTACGCGACCTGGGCATCACCATCGGATCACTCTCGCCCGGACCGCTGAATGCTATCACGGATGTGCCGGGGATCTGGGTCGGTCACACTACGCTGATCGAAGACGAGCCGCGGGTAGCCAGGACGGGCGTCACGGTGATCGTCCCGCGTGAGGATGAAATCCGCAAGGACTACTGTTTTGCCGGTGTCCACACCTTCAATGGCAACGGTGAGATGACGGGCACCCATTGGGTTGAGGCATCCGGGCTGCTCACGTCGCCGATCGGGCTCACGAACACCTACTCCGTTGGCGTCGTCCACGATGCCCTCATCGAGTGGGGCATCACGCGCCACGGCGGCGGCTATGGCTTGCCGGTCGCTGCGGAGACCTGGGACGGCTGGCTAAACGACATCCGTGCGTTTCACGTTACCAGGGAGCATCTCTTCGCCGCCATGGAAAATGCCGGTCCCGGGCCAGTTGAAGAGGGCAATGTGGGCGGCGGTACGGGCATGATCTGCCATGACTTCAAGGGCGGCATCGGTACCAGCTCGCGCCTGGTTGAGACGCCCAGCGGCGCCTTTACAGTCGGTGTACTGGTCCAGACCAATTACGGTGACCGCCAACAGCTGCGCATTGATGGCGTGCCGGTGGGCCAGCAGATTGACGGCTCGCTGGTGCCGCTGGCCTTTGACCAGCGACCCGACGGCAGCTCAATTATCGTCATTCTGGCCACAGACGCCCCGCTCATTCCGGCGCAGTGCAAGCGCCTGGCGCAACGCGCCACCGTTGGACTGGCGCGCACCGGCGGCGTTGGTCACGACGGCAGTGGCGACATCTTCTTGGCCTTTGCCACGGGCAATCATATTCCGGCTGAAGCGGAAGCGCCGATCCCACTGCAAATGTTGCCGAACTATCAGATGGATTTTGTCTTCGAGGCGGCCGCCGAAGCGACCAAGGAAGCGATTCTTAACGCCTTGGTCGCGGCCGAAACCATGACCGGCTTTCAGGGCCGCACCGTCTACGCCATGCCCAATGACTTGGTGCGTGATCTGGTTGCCAGAACCGATTAGCACGGCCCAAGCCCCTAAATAGTCTCCTATTTTGACCGAAGCCCTGCCTGTGTTAGGGTAGCGGTTCAACCTTGAAGCTGCCGACAGAGGAGTTGATTATGGCACTAGCAAAAAGTGGAGATACCGTGCGGATCCACTACACCGGCACGTTGACTGACGGCTCGCAGTTCGATAGCTCGACCGGGCGCGAACCACTCGAGTTTACCCTGGGCGATGGCATGGTCATTCCGGGATTCGATACCGCGGTCGACGGCATGAGCATCGGTGAGAGCAAAACCTTCGAAATTCCGTCCGATCAGGCCTATGGTGAGCGCCGCGACGAGATGGTCATGACCGTCTCGCGTGATGAGTTTCCCGACCACATCAACCCCGAGGCGGGCCAGCAGCTGCAGATGCAGCAGGGCGAACAGGTTTTTGTTGTCACCGTGACGGATGTCAACGATGAGGCAATCGTGCTCGACGCCAATCATCCGCTGGCCGGTGAGGATTTGACCTTCACCGTAGAGCTGGTCGAGATTGTATAACTAAAGCACGAAGAAAGATGACCCCGAGCTGCATGGAGACCGTCGGGGGCGACACAGAGCACTAGCGACTTCTAGCCACTCACTGTGACGCTCGCACCAAATCTCCTGGCAGCTCGGGGCACTTCTCTCTACTGTTCCCCGCAATATCCATATCTATCCCGTTTGACCCAGCCCCACTGACAGCGACCTGACGCCCCATATCTCTTCAGCATACTGGCGGATGGTTCGATCCGATGAAAAGAAGCCACAGCGTGCGGCGTTGAGGATCGACATGCGCGTCCAGTCGTCGCCATTGCGATAGGCCGCTGACACAGCTTCCTGCGCCTTGATATAGGCGGCGTAGTCGGCGCAGACCATGTACTGATCATCATATAGCAGCGAATCGACGATCGGCCGAAAGATGTCTCGATCGCCATTGGAAAAGGTTCCGTTGCCAATACTATCGATGGCCCGTTTGAGTTCTCCATTCGTATAGTACAGAGCCTGGGGATTGTACCCCTCTGCCTTGCAGGCAAGGACCTCCGGTGCAGTCATGCCAAACAGGAAGAAGTTCTCGGCGCCAACTCGCTCTCGGATCTCAATATTGGCCCCGTCCAGCGTGCCGATGGTCACGGCGCCGTTGAGGGCAAACTTCATGTTGCCCGTGCCTGACGCCTCTTTGCCGGCCAGAGAGATCTGCTCTGACAGATCGGCCGCGGGGTAGATCCGCTGGCCGAGAGTCACGTTGAAATTGGGCAAATATGCGACCTTGAGCCGGCCGGCGGTGATCGGATCGTTGTTGACCGTCATGGCGACGTCATTGATCAGCTTGATGATCAACTTGGCCATGACGTATCCCGGCGCGGCTTTGGCTCCAAAGATGAAGGTGCGCGGCGTCATCTCACGCCCGGGATTATCGTGGAGGCGGTGGTAGAGCGTAATGATATGGAGAACATCGAGTAACTGACGCTTGTACTCATGCAGCCGCTTGACCATGACGTCAAAGAGCGAGTCGGGGTCGACGACGACATCCAATTTTTGCTCGATCAGCTTGGCTAGATCGATCTTGTTTGCTTGCTTGACGGCATGCCATTCCTGGCGGAAGGCTGCATCATCCACCACCTTTTCCAGCCCACTCAACTGGTTCAGATCGCGCAGCCAGCCTTCGCCGATCTGTTCGGTGATAAGCCGGCTTAGGCGCGGGTTGGCCAACCGCATGAAGCGACGCGGCGTTACGCCATTGGTCTTGTTGTTGAATTTTTCCGGCCACAGTTCATAGAAATCATGCAGCGTATATTCGCAGAGCAGATCCGTCTGCAAGGCGGCCACGCCATTGATCGAGAAACTGGCGATGCTGGCCAGATAGGCCATGCGCACGCTGCGCTCGCTGCCTTCCTCAACGATCGACATGCGCGCCACCCGGTCAGGATCGCCGGGAAAGCGTGCCTCTACCTCATCCAGGAAGCGCTGGTTGATTTCATAGATGATCTCCAGGTGGCGAGGCAGCAGCCTGCCCAATAGTTCGATCGGCCATTTTTCCAGCGCCTCGGGAAGAAGCGTATGACAGGTGTAGGCAAAGGTGCGGCTCGTGATCGCCCATGCTTCGTCCCAGCTCAGTCCGTACTCGTCGATCAAGAGGCGCAGCAATTCGGGGATGGCAATGACGGGATGGGTGTCATTGAGTTGGATGACAACCTTATCGGGAAACGCGGTCCAATCCGTGTTGCGCAGGAAAAAGCGGCGAATGATGTCCTGGAGCGAGCACGCAACAAAGAAATATTGCTGTTTTAGCCGCAGTTCACGGCCCTGGGGCGTGTTGTCATTGGGATAGAGCACCTTGGTGATGTTTTCCGTGCTGATCTTTTCTTCTACCGCCAATGCATAATCACCGTAGTCAAACTTCTGGAAGTCGAATTCGTTGGTGGCGCGCGCTCGCCACAGGCGCAACATGTTGACCGTGCCCGTGGCATAGCCGGGCACCATGGTGTGATAAGGCTCGCCCAACACGCGCTCGGCTGGAGCCCAGCGCACGCGATAAGCGCCATCGGCATCCGTCTCCGCCACGGTCTGCCCACCAAAGCCCACCTCCACCCGGTCATCCGGTTGGGGGAACTCCCACGGGTTGCCGAATTCGAGCCACTCATCCGGACTCTCAACCTGCCAGCCATTGCGGAACGACTGGGTGAAAATGCCATACTCGTAGCGGATGCCGTAGCCGACCGCGGGCAGGTCCAACGTCGCCATGGAATCGAGGAAGCAGGCGGCCAATCGTCCCAAACCGCCGTTGCCCAATCCGGGTTCAACATCCTGCGCGCTCAGCTCATCCAGCGACACGGGCAGTTCGCCGATGACTTCGTCAGCCAGATGTGTCGTGTCGGTATAGAGCATATTTTTTTCGAGCTGCCGTCCCAGCAGGTACTCGGCTGAAAAATAGTAGACAAACTTCGGGTTGGCGGCATAGTGGGCTTCAGTCGTACGACGCCAGCGCTCCATGAGATAATCGCGCACGGTCAGCGACAGGGTCGTATAGGCATCATAGATGCTGGCAGACTGCGGACTTGAACCAAGGGTGTAGTAGAGATGGTCAAAAAGTGATGCTTGAAAGGCCGTCGGTGTGCGGCCGGCGCGGCCAAATGGTTGGGTCGACTGACTCATGCGGATTGCTCCCTTATGCAAATCATCGGTGCCATTGAATAGCGTCCAGCACAATGGTGAGTTATCTTATGCCCAACTTGGCGATTCTACAACCCATGCTTGTAAACTATCTTGACGCCAAATCAATGGTAAGACGATTCACTGTGAAGGAGCTGATGTTATGACGCTGTACTGTTTTCAGCGATTTTCCCGCCGCTGCGCAGCGTTAGTTATTTCGCTTGTGCTTGCAATCTGTGCCGTTGCGCTGCTGACACCAGCGCTCCATGCCGCGGATGAGGATGGCACAATCGTGTTGCCGTCCGGTTTTGTGGCGGCTGAGATCGGAGGGCTCAACCTGCCGACGGATATGGCCTTCCTGCCCGATGGCAAGCTGTTGGTAGTTGAAAAGGGTGCGGGAAACGGCCCGGATGGTGTGGGCGCGATTCGCCTTGTGGCCGACGGCCAGGTTAGGTCTGAGCCGGTTATGACGCTGGCTACCAATCCCAATGGAGATTCGGGCCTGCTGGGGCTGGCGATCGATCCTAACTTTGCGAGCAATGGGTTCATCTACGTCTGGCACGCCACTGGAAGCGGCTCATTGAACTGGAGTGGGGAGACCAAGAATCGTCTCTCGCGCTTTAGGGTGGATCGTTCGACTTACACCATCGATCCGGCCACCGAGCGCATTGTGCTGGACGGCGTCCCGTGGGCGTTGATGCACAATGGCGGCGGCATGGCCTTTGACGCAAGTGGTTTGCTCTATCTGGCCGTCGGTGATGCGGTCAACATGGACGCACCGCAAACGACGGCAAGCTTCAGCGGCAAGCTCCTGCGCTTCCGACCGACGCCGAATGGGTATACCGTTCCCGCCGATAATCCGTATGCGGGCGAAGAGGACGCGCTGGATGAAGTATACTCCCTCGGTTTGCGCAATCCCTTCCGCATCGCCCATCGCAACACGGACAACCGCGTCGATGTGGCCGATGTGGGCAGTGCGGTTTGGGAAGAGGTGAATCTGGCTGCGCCTCGCGCCAATTTTGGCTGGCCCGAGCGAGAAGGCCCCTGTCCGCTGGATGAGTATCTGCCCTGTGCCCCGGCGCCGGCTCGCTACACCGAGCCGCGTCTCGACTCATGCCCACGCGCCTGAGCAAGGCGGTTCGATCACAGGTCTGGACTTCTATGCGGGGACCGAGTTCCCTGCGTCCTATCAAGACCAGCTCTTTTTTGCTGATTTCGATTTGGGCACGATTGAGGTTGGCGAGATGCGAGCGGATGGCTTTTCAGTCATTCCCTTTGCCGCCGGCGTACCGGGAATTGTCGACATTGAGTATCACGATCAGGCCCTCTACTACCTGGAAATATTCGGCAGGATCGGCGTAATCCGCTACACGGGCGCATCCAATCAGGTGCCGGTGGCCAGTCTTAACGCTGATGTAGCGTTGGGGGCGGCGCCGCTGCGCGTGCGCTTCGATGCCGGCGCCTCTTTCGATGGCGACGGAGAGATTGTGGGCTACCGTTGGGCCTTTGGCGACGGATCAGCCGCCGAAACGACGACACGTCCGGCCATCACGCACAGCTATGCCGCCGACGGGACCTATCGCGCCAGCGTTACCGTGATTGATGACGAAGGCGCTGAGTCGGAAGCCGCAGAAGTTGAAATCCAGGTCTACAGTGGCGAGATCCCCACGATTCGACTGACCAACCTCACCGACGCTGGTCGGGCGCTCTTTCATGGCGGCGACCGCTGGGAATATGCGGTCGTGCGCAGTGGTGACGGCGCAGATTTGGATCCCGTGCGCCCCTTCGTGTGGCGTGTGGCCATGCATCACAACCAGCACAGCCATCCCATCATCACCGATCGGGTGACCGACAGCGCCCCGTTTGACGTGAGCACCGATAACCATGGCGGCGCCTGGAACATTTGGTATCGATTCCACCTGACCATGAATACAGCGACAGGCCAGCAAGTTCAAGTCAGCGCCGATATCCGCCCTGCCTGGGTGACGGTCGGCGTTGACAGTCACCCGGCCCCGAACTCAATCATCGTCAACGGTGGGCGCGAGACCGCACCCTATCGCTACCGCGCCATTGCCGGCACCGAACACACAATTGAAGCCCCCCCTGAACTCCTGACCGAAGGCGGCGTGGGCGCGTTTGATCAGTGGCACGTTCACGCCGGCGGCTGGCCTGAGGCGATCCTGAGCGCGGAGCCGCCCGACCTGACTGCGCGAACGTTGACCTTTAGCGTGCCGGCTACCTCGTCGACTTACACGGCCTACTATCGCTTCGTGCGACCGGCTGACAAAGTCTTTCTGCCCATGATTTCGCGCTGAGTCTTGATGGTCGGCAAGAAGTCCGACTTATGCCAAATGTCGGACTCATTTCCAGCTACGCGCCGGCCAGCACGGCCATGGCGGCGTTGCGCCCGTTCATGGCGATGACGCTGCCGCCGGGATGGGTACAGGCGCCGCAGAGATAGACGCCCTCCATGGGCGTGCGGTGGGCCAGCCGGTTGCTCCACATGTAGTCGGGCAGACACTCGCCCTGGAAGATGTGGCCGCCGGTGAGGCCAACCTTCTCTTCGATATCGGGCGGCCCCACGACTTCCAGGTGGGCGATGGCATCAGGCAAGTTGCTGCAATAGCGGCCAATCGAGTCGATGGCCACTTTGCCGACCTCGTCACGCCGCGTCTCCCAGCTGCCCTCGGCAAAGGCGTAGGGCACGTACTGGGCGAAGACGCTCATGAGATGCTTGCCCGGCGGCGCAACAGACGGATCGGCCGTGGTCTGGAAGTAGAGTTCGGTCCACAGACGCGGCGGCAGCTCGCCCTGGCGGGCGATGGCGTAGTAGTCGTGCCACTCCTCCTTCGTCAGCGGCGTGTTGATCTGCGCGGAGTGATGCGCCTCGTTGATGCCCGGCTTGGCCGTGAAGTTGGGCAACTCATGCAGGGCCGCGCTGACCTTGACCGTGCAGCCCTCAATCGGCACCGACTCGACCTGTGCCTGCCAGGCGCTGTCGACCGCACTGCCCAGCAGTCGCAGCGTGACCTGAGGATCGGCGTTGGAAACGACTATCGGCGCGGCAATGCGGTCACCACCCGCCAACTCAACGCCCTCGCCCGGCATAATGCGCGCTACGGGCGTACCCGCGGCAATCGTCGCCCCGGCATCCCTGGCGATGTCGGCCAGGATGAAGGAAACCCTGCCCATGCCGCCCTTGACGTAGCCCCACATGCCGGGTTCGCCGCCTTGGCGACCGCTGGAATGGTGGAAGTTGATGGATGCAGTACCGGGATCGTACGGGCTGGCGTTGGTGCCGATGACGCCTTGGCCCAAATAGGCCGACTGCAGCCGCTCATCGTCCAGATAGCGCTCGACATAATCGACCATGCTCCATTCGAAGAGCAGGCCGAGCGCCTCCATCGTCCCCATCGAGGCGCGCGGCGATCTGCTCGCGCGTGGGTGCCGGGCCGATCCAGAGGTCGTCGTCGCCCGCGGGGCGGATGGCATCACGCGTGCGTCGCATGACGTCGCCCATGGCGCGCCAGCCCGCGACATCGCCCGGGGCCACGCGGCGCACTTCGGCTTCACAGCGTTCGTCGTCCTCCCACAGTTGGATGTAGTCGCCGTCGTCAAAGGGCACAAAGAGGCCGGCGGAACCGGCTGTCCATTCATAGCCGTAAGCAGGAAAGTTGAGCTCCTCAATCACCTTGGGATGCAGTAGGCCAGCCAGGTAGGCGCAGGGCGATACCGTATAGCCCGGCCACGTCTCTTCCAGCGTGCACGCGCCACCCAAGCGTTCCCGGGCCTCCAAAACGAGCACCCGCTTGCCGGCTTTGGCCAGGTATGCGGCGCAGGTCAGCCCGTTGTGGCCACCGCCGACCACGATCACGTCCCACCGCGTGGCTACAAGTTCTTGCAAGGGCATCGGCAGACCCACGATCCCCATAGAAGAGCGGGCTGACGCTTGATCAATTGACATAATGTTGCCTTTCGTGGCTTGAAGGAGAACTTCATCTTCGGCGGGAACAGTGCCAACCCGCTTGATTTCGACACGTCAACAGCCGCAACAGTTCGCCGCGGATCTCCATACCGGTTGTGGCCAAAACAGGACGAGTTTCGTCGATGATCCGGTCGCAGAGGGCCGGCTGGATCGCGTGGATGATCGGGCGCACAATGCCCTTCGCATAGATTTGTGTGGATTGGGATACGAATGTTTGAATAGCCTGTGCAGCGTAGCAAATAATTGGTCGGCAGGCAAAGCGGCGTGATGCAGCATACGGGCAATGGGAACAATCTGGCGCCTGATGCGCAATGGTTAAGCGAGAATAGAAAATTATGAACGGTTAATGGTGGCATACGAACCATTAACCATTTTCCATTCTCCATTTTCGATTCACCATTCCCCCCGCTCTCTGTCCGACGGAAAGGAAAACAAAATGCAAGTAGACAGCCAATCGATGGTTGATAAGTTGACGCTTTGTCTGGTCAAAAATCCTATCGCTTCCCATGTTGATCAGGCGACGGTTGATAGCCAGTGGCGCAGCCTGAACTACCTGAGTCGTCCCGATTTTGCGACAGTGGTGGCTGAGCACGCTGGCTTCCTCGATATGCTGACGGAACAGGGCGTTGAGTTACTCACTTTGCCCGCCGGGCCTGATGTGGGGCTCGATTCGATCTACACCCATGATCCCGTCATCATTGCCCAAGGGGGCGCAATTTTGGGGCGGATGGGCAAGGACGCGCGTCGGGGCGAACCGGAGGCAATCGCCGCGGCGCTGACCACATCCGGAATCCCTATTCTTGGTTGGATCGAGGGCGAGGGGCGCTTGGAAGGAGGGGACGTCTGCTGGCTGGACCGGCGGACCGTCGCCGTTGGGGAGGGCTATCGGACCAACGCCGAGGGCATTCGCCAGCTGCGTGCACTGCTCGGTGATCGCGTCGACGAAGTCATCGCCGTGCCTCTATCCCACTGGACCGGCCCTGACGACTGCCTGCACCTGCTCTCCTTCATCAGTCCGGTCGACCGGCGCAAGGCCGTCGTCTATTCACGCTTGATGCCGGTCTTCTTCCGGCGGCGCTTGCTGACGGATGGCTGGGAGTTGATCGAAGTGCCAGATACGGAATACGACACCATGGCCTGCAACGTCCTCGCCTTAGCGCCCGGACGTTGCATCATGCTGGCCGGTAATCCGATCACCCAAGGGAGGCTGGAAGCAGCCGGCGTTGCCGTCAAGACATTTCCGGGAACGGATCTTTGTATCAAGGGGGGCGGCGGGCCAACGTGTCTGACCCGTCCGCTCGTGCGTGAGGCTTGAGTGACTGATCACGCTCCAATCATTTGATCACTTCAATCTTGACCGGCCGATTTTCTGCATACGACTGTTGCGCGGCCAGCGCCATCACGGTCGAAATACGCCCGTCGGCGCCGGATACCGGGACGGGCGCATCGTTGAGCACCGCATCGACGAACGCCTGTAACTCCAGCCGGTAGCTCTCGGCATAGCGCTCTATGAAGAAGTTGAGCGGCAGATCGCGTTGGATTGTTGCAGGGCCCGACAGGATCATGCTGTTGGGGTAGTTGTTTTCCGTGCGCACGGCGCCGGCGCTGCCCAATATTTCCACGCGCTGATCATAGCCGTAAACGGCCTGGCGGCTGTTGTCGATGACGCCGATTGCGCCGCTTTCGAACTTTAACGTCACCATGGCTGTGTCTACATCCCCTGCCGCGCCAATCGCCGGATCGATGAGGACATTGGCCGCAGCATAAACCTCCGTCACCTCGCTCTCGAGCAGAAAGCGCGCCATGTCGAAGTCATGGATCATCATGTCGAGGAAGAGACCGCCGGACGTGGCAATATAATCCACAGGCGGTGGCGTCGGATCGCGGCTGATCAGGTGCAGGAGCTGCGGCTCGCCAATTGCGCCCGTGGAAATGGCCTCTTTCACCCGCGCGTAGTTGGCGTCGAAGCGCCGGTTAAAGCCGACCTGCAGCTTGACGCCGGCCTCCCCCACCGCCTTGAGCGCGGCATCAACGACGACCAGATTGTGGTCGATCGGCTTCTCACAGAAGATGTGCTTACCGGCTCTGGCCGCCTCTTGAATGATGAAAGCATGGGTATGCGTCGGTGAGCAGATGACGACAGCGTCGATGGCTGGGCTATCCAGGATCATGCGGTAATCCTTCACCGCAAAATTGACGCGAAAATCGTCGGCACAGCGTTGGGCTGACGCCTCGTCCGCATCAGCCACGATGAGCGTGCGTGCGTTGGGGATGCGAAACGCAATGTTTTCGGCATGCACCCGGCCAATGCGACCGGCGCCGATCAGTCCGAGGTTGAGGGACGGGGTTGTCATAGGATCTCCGTTGGTTCATTGACAATTGGCGATTGTCAATTATCAATAGCCAATTCTTCGACCGCTTCCCACGTGCCGCTCTCCCACGATCGAATCATCGCGGTCTGAACCCTGGCCAATTCCAGCGCCGACTTGAAGCTGGGTTCGCGCTGGACGCCGTCAACGATCGATTGGAGGAAGTTGTACGCTTCAATCGTCTTGAGATCTTCGTAGCCAACGCCGATGCCGTCGCCGGGGTTAAAGCGACCGTGATCACCGTATTTCGGTCCGCCCAGCAGCGTGGTATACCCGTCATGCGCGGCCTCGTCGGGCAGGTAGACCTCCAGCTCATTCATGCGTTCGAAGTTCCACTTGAGCGCGCCCTTTGTACCGTTGACCTCAAATGACATTTCACATTTTGGGCCGTAGATCGCGCGACACGTTTCGAGGCTGCCCTGAACGCCATTGGTAAACTGAACCAACGTGCCCACATAGTCCTCGTTGGTCACCGGCCCGGTGGGGTCGCCTTCCTGGCCCAGCGAGAAGTGGGTGCCCTGCCCGGGGATGGGGAGCGGCCGCTTGGCGATGAAGATGTGGCGATTAGAGACCACACGTTCAATTGGGCCAACCAGCATGTGAGCCATATCCGTCACGTGGGACATGATGTCGCCCAGCACGCCCAAGCCGCCCTGCTCGTACTGGAAGCGCCACGTGAGCAGGCCATTGGGATTGGAGCCATACATGGAAAAGAAACGGCCGCGGAAATGGGTCAGCGTACCGAGCCGCCCCTCGTCGATAATCTGCTTGGCATACTGCACCATCGGCGCCCAGCGATAGTTGAAGCCCACAAAGCTCATCACGCCCGCCTCGCGCGCCAGCCGCTCGATTTCCACAGTTTCGGCCGGCGTCGCGCCCACCGGCTTCTCGCAAAACACGTGCTTGCCCGCCGCGGTCGCAGCCTGGACCATCTCCAGGTGCAGGAAATTGGGTGACGCCACGTTGACCACCTGCACGTCAGGGTGCTCGATGACAGCATGCCAGTCGGTTGTGGACGCCTCAAAGCCCAACTGCTCCTGTGCGCTCCTGGCGCGTTCCGCCACCTCGTCGGCGCAAATTACCAGCCGCGGCCGAATGCCTGAATCATAATAGCGATCGAGCACCGCCCGATAGGCCCGGCTATGCGCCGACCCCATCCAGCCCATGCCGATGACGCCGATATTTAGGGTTGTTGTCATGGTAAAGGTCCTTTTTTGGGGAGGGTGTAGGGTGGTGGGGTCTTGGGGTAGTGGGGGGATCATCGATAGCCTAAATGGCTCACCACGACCCCACCACCCTACAAACCCTACAACCCCACTACCCTACCAGCCCAAGACCCTACTCCCCCAAACCCATGTCAAAACGTCCGTGTCCACTCCCGCGGCCAGCGCTCTACTACCACCTTTGTCTGCGTGTAGAACTCAATGCCGTGGTGGGCCTGGGCGTGGAGATCGCCGAAGAACGAGGCGTTCCAGCCGCTGAAGGGGAAGAAGGCCATGGGCGCGGCCACGCCGATGTTGATGCCGATATTGCCGGCGTCGGCCTGGTTGCGGAACTGGCGTGCGGTTGCGCCGCTGGCGGTAAAGATGCAGGCCATGTTGCCGAACGCCCGGTTGTTGACCATCTCAATGGCGCCATCGATGTCGTCGGCATGCATGAGGCTGAGCACGGGGCCGAAAATCTCGGTCTGGGCAATCTCGCCTTGAGGGTTGACCCCGTCCAGAACGGTCGGGAAGATCCAGTAGCCGTCCTCATAGCCATCCACGCGCTGCCGGCGACCGTCGACGAGCACGTTGGCGCCTTCTTGCGCACCCTGCTCGACCAGCGCCTCAATGCGCGTCTTGCTTTCCCCGGTGATGACGGGACCCATCTGCACACCTTCGTCCAGCCCGTAGCCGACCGTCCGCGAGGTGGCCGCATCCGCGATCATCTCGGTGAACGCGTGCTTGGCCCCGCCGACGGTCACGGCCACGGACGCTGCCAGGCAGCGCTGGCCCGCACAGCCAAAGGCCGAATCGGCCATGATGCGCGTCGTCGTCTCCATGTCGGCATCGGGCATGATAACGACTGGATTCTTGGCCCCGCCCTGGCACTGGGCGCGCTTGCCGTTGGCCGTGGCCCGGCTGTAGACATATTTGGCCACCGGCGTTGAGCCCACGAAGCTGATTGCCCGGACGTCGGGATGGTCGAGCAGGGCGTTGACCGTCTCTTTGCCGCCGTTGACCAGCTGGATCACGCCCGCGGGGAAGCCGGCTGCTTCGATCAGCTCGAAGAGCTTCTGACTCGTCATCGATACCTTCTCGCTCGGCTTGAGGATGAATGCGTTGCCGGCGGCCACAGCATAGGGCAAGAACCAGAGCGGGATCATGCCCGGAAAGTTGAAGGGCGTGATCGCGGCCGTGACGCCCAGCGGCTGGCGAATCATGTGCTCGTCAATGCCGGCGGCGATGTCCTCGTTGTTGGTCCCCTGCATGAGGATCGGCGCACCGCAGGCCACCTCTACATTCTCAATCCCGCGGCGCATCTCGCCTACGCTTTCGGCGAAGGTTTTGCCACATTCGGTGGTAATGATGCGGGCAATCGCCTCGATGTTCTCCTCCAGCAACATCTTTAACCGAAAGAGCGGCTGGATGCGCTCAACCACCGGCGTGCGGCGCCAGACCTCGAAGGCCGCTTGCCCGGCCTCCACCGCAGCATCGACTTCCGCGCCCGGCGAAAGGGGCACGGTGGTCAGCGCTTGGGCCGTGGCCGGGTTGATAATTTCGAGCGCCTCGCTCGCGCTGGAGCGCCGCCACGTGCCGTTGACGAAGTTGAGTAGCTGTCCGTTTGGTGTCATTTGGTTACCCCGGGATAGTGTTAATGGTCGATTGGTAATGGTCAATGGTTGATGGTCGATGATTGTCCTCCCCCGCCACGCTCAGTGAGCACGCCCCTTGCGGACCAAGCGGGAGTTGTCCAAGTTTCTCGTTACGATCCGTGGCCAAAGAGGAGGTCGGTCGTGTACTCAAAATGCACGAGGCCATCGACGGCATGCGCATCGAAAAGCGCCTTCAGTTCCGCTTCCAATTGTGCATACGCCGGATCATCAACCGTCGGCGCATAGGAACTGGATGCCGTCCGTCCCATCACTGCTGTGAAGTCGAGCCGATAGGGATTGGCAAAGCTGCGTGCTTGATAACCACCAGGTCCAAAGAGCGCGCCATAGTCGGCACCGTCCAATCGGGTCCGATGGACCCGTTCATAGTCGGGGCTATAGCGCTTCAAGAGCGTTTCGTACCCCTCCATAAAGGAGGATGCCTCCACATTGCGCAAGTTCCAAAAGAGCGCAATCCAACCGCCCGGGCGCAAGATGCGCGCAAATTCGCCCCGGGTCTCGTCGAGGCGAAACCAGTGTAGCGCCTGTCCGGCCACCACGTAATCGACCGCGACATCGGCCAGCGTCGTTGCCTCCGCAGTTCCGTCGATTGGCGTAAACGCCTGGTACGCTTGCAGGTGCGCAGTTGCGGCTTCACGCATGGCCGCATTGGGCTCAATGCCATCAGACGCGATTGCCGTTGCGCAGAAAGAGCGCTGACGAAATGCCCGTTCCACAGCCCACATCGGCCACGACATCTGCCTGTGTCAGGCCGGCCTCTGCTGCAAGCGTCTCAATTACTGCGTCGGCATATCCCGGCCGATAGCGCATGTAGGCGTCGACACGCGCCGTGAAGCGTTCAGTCGGCCGATACTGGGCGATGCCACCGTCGTCGGTGCGCTGGCGCGAGTGCTCACTCATAGAAAATAGCGCTCCTGAGTCCGCATCTCATCATATTCCTCACGGGCCGCGTTGACGGTATCCGATTCACTCACTTCCGCAATGGGTACATCCCACCAGCTCTCATACCCTGGCACACCCAGATAGCGATCATTTTCAATATAGATGACCACAGTCTTGTCGATGCCTTTGGCAGTTGCCAGCGCCGCGACCATGTCTTCGTAGCTTGTGCACTCGATGACGTGTGCGCCCAGGCTCCTGGCATTGGCCACCAGATCGATCGGCAGGGTCTCCACCCCGTCATAGCCCATCGCATCGCTCGGCAGCACGTCATCTTGCGGGAAGGCGTAGCGCGTGCCAAAGCCGCCCTGGCCCAGCGATCGACTCAACGCGCCGATGCTGCGGTAGCCGTTGTTGTTCATGAGCACGATGGTGAGCTTCTGCCCTTCCTGAATCGACGTCAGGATCTCCTGCGCCAGCATCAAGTAGGAGCCGTCGCCGACCATGACGTAGACTTCGCGGTCCGGCTCGGCCATCTTCACGCCCAGGCCGCCGGCAATCTCATAGCCCATGCAGCTGTACCCATACTCCAGGTGGTACTGCTTGGGATGACGACTGCGCCAGAGCTTGTGCATGTCGCCCGGCAAGCTGCCGGCCGCGCAGACCACGACTGCATCGGGATCGCCCTCGTCATTCACCGCGCCGATCAACGCACCCTGGAAGGGCAAGCCGCTCTCGGCCGTATGAATGGCATAGAGGCGGTCCACTTCCGCTTCCCAATCATCGTGCAACGCGTTGGCCCGTGCGGCATGTTCGGCCGGCGCTGTAAAATCGCCCAGCGCCGCGCTCAGTTCTTCCAATGTCGATCGCGCGTCACCAGTGAGGGCCAGGGCATTGTGTTTGTGGGCGTCAAACTCGGCCACGTTGATATTGATGAAACGGACGTCGGGATGCTGGAACTGCGTCTTGCTGGCGGTGGTGAAGTCGCTATAGCGGGTGCCAATGCCAATGATCAGATCTGCTTCTTTGGCCATGATGTTGGCCGCCGATGTCCCCGTGGCGCCGACCGCGCCCAAACAGAGGGGGTGATCGAAGCGCAGACTGCCTTTGCCCGCCATGGTTTCGCCCACTGGGATGCCCGTCTGGTCGACGAAATCACGCAGCGCGTCGGTTGCCTCGCTGTAGAGAACGCCGCCGCCGGCAATGATCATCGGCGCCCGGGCCGCCTTGATCTGCGCAACCGCCTGGGCCGACGAGCCGAGGTCGGGTCGATTGCGCGGGATTGTCCAGACGCGTTTCGCGAAGAGCTCGACCGGGTAGTCAAATGCCTCCGTCTGGACATCCTGCGGCAGGCAGAGGGTCACTGCGCCTGTGTTGATCGGGCTGGTCAGCACGCGCATGGCCTCGGGCAGCGCCGTGATGATCTGCTCGGGCCGGTTGAAGCGGTCCCAGTAGCGGCTGATGGGTTTGAAGCAGTCGTTGACGGAGACGTCCTGGCTCTGCTCTGATTCCAACTGTTGGAGCAGGGGCGCCGTGTTGCGCCGGGCAAAGATGTCGCCCGGCAGCAGCAGTACGGGCAGCCGGTTGACTGTAGCGCCGGCCGCGGCCGTGATCATGTTTGTGGCGCCGGGACCGATGGAGGCCGTGCAGGCCAATGTGCGCAGGCGGTTGCTCTGCTTGGCAAAGGCCGCGGCCGTGTGGACCATGGCCTGCTCGTTGCGCGTCTGGTAGTAGCGGAAGTCCGGATACTGCTGGAGCGCCTGGCCGATCCCGGCCACATTGCCGTGGCCGAAAATGCCAAAGCAGCCGGCGAAGAAGCGCTGTTCGATCCCATCGCGTGCGGAATATTGGTTTTTCAGAAACTGCACAAGCGCCTGGGCCATGGTGAGCCGGACGGTTTGGTTCATGATGCTGTCCCTTCATGATTGAAAATCGCCGATTGGCGATTGCCGATTGTCAATTATATAAGGCAGGCATTTCTTCGTCCGGTACGGGCTGCGGCAGTCCGCTGCGTGCCGACTCGATGCAGGCGTCGGCAATCACGAGGGAGATGTAGCCGTCCCACGCCGATGGGCCGACGGACCTGCCCTGCCGCACGGCTTCCACCCAGACCTGAGCTTCGGTGCGGTAGGCCTGGTCGAAGCGCTCGAGCCAATCGGCGACCACCGGCCGGCCGGCTTGGCCCGCTGTGCGAGAATGCAAATTGTCCAGCCCATCGGAGGAGACGGTTCCCTCTTCGCACATGACTTCGATGCGCACTTCATAGCCGTAGCCTGCGTCCGGATTGACCTCGACCAGGGCCATCTTGCCGTCATCGAAATGCAGTTCGGTGAGCGAGAAGCGACAACTGTCGGCGCCTGCGCCGGGAACCGTTGCATAGCGGCTGAAGACTTCGCGCACACGCCCGCCCAGCAGCCAGCGCGCAGAGTGAATGTCGTGGATCGCCGAACTGATGATGACATGTTCGATCGTGCGGGGGCTGCCTTCGCTCAGATTGGTGTGGGTGCCGCGAAAGTAGAGCGGCCGGCCCAGCGCGCCTGAAGCCACTGCGGCATAAACCTGACGATGGGCGTCATCAAACTCGCGCATGAAACCGAGTTGGATGAGCCGCTTGCCGGTCTCCACTTCGGCTTCCATGACGGCGCGCGCCTCGGCCGCACTCGTTGCCAGCGGTTTTTCACACAGGACCGGCTTGCCGGCGACAACGCAGGCGTGTGCCAGCCCGGCATGGGTTTGATCCGGCGAAGCGATGACCACGGCTGCCACGTCCGGGTCGGAAATGAGCGCGTCAGCCGCACTGTAGACCGTGGCGCCACCACATTCATCGGCTACCAGTTGCGCAGCCTCTACGTCCAGGTCCATGACCGCGGTCACGACGGCGTTGGGCGTATGTCGGGCCAGGTTGCGGGCATGGCGTCCGCCCATGCCGCCCGTGCCGATCACGCCGATTTGAAGGGGAGATGTCATCGTCAAGCTGCTCCATTGGTTAGATTTGCATGTAAAAACCGGCAACACTGTCTACCAACCGAGTGTCTCGCGCAGAAACGTTCGGTTGCGTCTGGCGCTGGCTAGGGCGTCGATTCCAGAACTCGGGAGAATGTCTTGCTCGACTACGCCCCAGCCTTCGTATTCCATCTCGGCCAGTGTTGCGGCTATCGCTTGCCAGTCAATCGTGCCCTGGCCCAGCTCGGGGAAGACGCCAGCCGCGACGCCGTCGAAATAGTCACCTTCGCGGGCCAATACCTGCGTACGTGCATCGTCGTCACACTCCTTGATATGCATGTACCAGGTTCGATCGCGCCACTTCTTCAGAACTGCGACGGGGTCGCCGCCCCCGTAGGCAATGTGGGCCATGTCGAAGCAGAGGCCCACCCGGTTTGGATCAGCCCGCTCCAGCACGGCATCAATTTCGGCCGGCGTTTCCACATAGCCGCCTACATGGGGATGGATCACCGTGCGCATGCCGTATTCGTCAAAGACAAAGCGGGCAAAGTCATCAACGTGGCGGACACTCCGGTCCCACGTTGCCTCGTCTAGCGAGTCCTGCGGGCCAACGCGGCCGGCCCGTTGGGCCCGCTTCGGGTCGACGAAGAGGGTGTCGGACAAGACGACATAGTGACAACCTAATGCGGCCAAGACATTGACTGTCTCCACGGCTTCGCGATAGGTGGTTTCATCCCCTTGGCCCAATAGGAAGTTGAAGATCGTAAAAGCTGACGTCAACGTCAGGCCGCGGGCATCCAACTCGTCCCGCAGGCGTGCTGGGTCGAAGGGCAAATAGCCGTACGGCCCAAGTTCGGTGCCGCCATAGCCGGCCTCGGCGATCTGGTCGAGTACGACGGAGTAGGGCGGGACGTTTGGCGTGTCCTTCATCAGCACGCCCCACGAAACGGGTGCTGTGGCAATCTGAATTTTCATCTTCGCATTCTCTGTCATTCTCGGTTGATCATCATTGATCTGTAGCATGGCGCATTACTCCAGTCCATCCCGGGCATTGACGAAAGCCATCACTTCATCGAGTGTGGGCGTAAAATTGGCGCAGCCATGCTTGGTGACGACAATTGCGCCACAGGCATTGCCCAACCTGGCCGCCTTGCGCCAGTCCCAGCCATTCGTATAGCCATAGAGAAAGCCGGCGCCAAACGCGTCGCCGGCGCCCAGAATATTGTAGATCTCGACCGGATAGCCCGGCGCGTCGATCACCTCGCCTCTGGCCAGATGGATGCGTGCGCCCTCCGCGCCGACTTTTTCAACCACGGCCTTGGGGCCCATGCCCAGAATCTGCGCGATGTGGGACGCGGTATCACCGCTCACTTTGGTATCGGAGACCTGGGAATGGGTCAGCTCCATCTGATTGGGATCGGCCAACATGGAGGCGTTGATCTCATCCTCCGTCGCAATCACGATATCAACGTTGGGCAGAATGCTGCGGATGGCCACGCCAAACGCACGCGGATCGTGCCATTGATCAGGGCGAAAATCGACGTCAAGCACCACATCAGTGCCGACTTGCTGGGCGAGTTCCGCCGCAAAGAGCGTGGCGCTGCGGCTGGGATCCTTGCTCAGGTTGGTGCCGGCAAATTGGAGCACTTTGCTGTCGGCGACGGGGGCTGCCAGCACGTCGTCAATCGTCAGCTCGATGTCGGCGCAGTTGTCGCGGTAGTAGACCAGCGGGAACTTGTCAGGCGGCTCGATGCCGAGCACGACCGCGCTGGTGCGGTGGCCCGGCTTGTGCGGGCTGAAGCGCGTCTCGACCCCTTCTTTGGTGAGAAAAGCCAAGATGAAGTCGCCCACGGGATCCTCGCCCAGACCCGTCAGGAGCGCGCTACGCAGGCCCAAACGGGCTGCGCCCACGCTGATATTGGTGGGAGAGCCGCCCACATAGGCGGCAAAACTCGTGATCTCCTCAAAGGGCGCGCCCACATCGTTGCTGTACAGGTCGATCGAAGAGCGCCCCATGTGGAGCGTATCATACGTTTTCGGCGTCATGATTAGGGCCGTCCTTGCAACTGGATTGCGTTTTGATACGTGGTCAATGTCAATAAAGCGGCAGGCGGTCATCCTGACCGCGATAGTGATCCTTCACCCACGTGAACTGTGGGTCATCCTGATTGGCCAGGCTTTGGGCGCTGCCGGCCAGCACGTTCAGATAGTAGGTCGTGTAGCCCGGCGCGCTCACAACCGGATGGTAGCCCTCGGGCACCAGGACGGCGTCGCCATCCGTCGCCCGCACCAGCGCGTCGATGGGATAGCCGGCCTGCTGCAGCGGCGAATTCTCGTCGGTGTAGACCCGCTGGTACGCATAGCCTTCAGGTTTGTCAATTCTGTAATAGTACACCTCCTCCAGGTCGGCCTCGATCAGCGTGCCGTCCTCGCCCTCGATGTGCACGTCGTGCTTGTGGGGCGGGTAGCTGCTCCAGTTGCCGCTGGGCGTGTAGACTTCGACCAGCACCAGACGTTCGACCGGCGAACCGGGCGGCAAGAGATCGTTGATCTGACGACTGACGTTGTCACCGCCGCGCACAGAGACGGCCACGTCCTCGGGTCGGATCAACCAGGGATCGTTCTCTTCCGTCGCGGGGACCCACGTGACGGCAAACTCGCCGGCCGCTTCCGCTGTGATCGTGAACTCTGTGCGACGGGGCAGGTAGAGCGCATGGGCTGCGCCGCTGAACACATCTTTTCTGCCGCCAATGTGCTGCCATCGCCCACGGCTGGAATCGACTGCATATTGGCCGGTGAGATTGACCAGCGCCAACTCGTTCTCACCGGTTGCAAAGGACCAGCTTGCGCCGGCCGCCAGCCGGCGCACCTGAAAATGGATGAATGCCCAGCCGGCATCTTCCGGCGTGATTGACAGGATCAATTCCGGGTCGGCGGCTGTTGGTTGCGGGTGAACCAGAATGTTTTGACTTGTATACTGCATATCGGGACCTTTTCTTGGATTTGGTTGACAACAAGGACAGCTACGCGGAGTCACGAATAATCAGCGATCCGCTCAACGTCCTGGTGATCGGCATCGCCTGTTTTCCGTCGGCCTTGAATTGCTCGAGCAGGATGCGCATGGCTTCCACGCCCAGCTCGAACCGCGGCTGGTGCAGCGTTGTGAGGCCCGGGTCAATGTAGGCGGCCACATCGATATCATCAAAACCGGTAATGGCGATGTCGCCTGGCGTCTCGAAGCCGCGCTGGCGCAGGGCCCACATCGGCGCCAATCGCCATCGTGTCGTTGTAGCAGCAGATCGCGTCCGGCGGCGCACCCCATTGGCTTTCGGCTTCCGTCAGGAGCTTGTCGATGGCAGAAGAGCCGCCCGTGATGCGGCCGTTGCTGCCGAACACCAGGACGTCAATGGCGCGACCAGCGGCCACCATGCCGTCATGCCAGGCGCGATGGCGCTCCGTCTGCGCGCGACCCGCCCGCTGGTTGCCCAAAAAGGCGATGCGCTCATAGCCCTTGCCAATCAGATAGCTCACGATTTGGCGCGCACCGCCATAGTCATCGTTGTAGACGGCATGGAGGCGGTCGTTTTGCGCATGGGTGTTGACCAATACGATGGGTACCCCCGTCTCTTCCAGGAGTTCGGCATACTTGTCGCCCACCCGGCTGGAGGAGACCACGATGCCGTCCACCTGGCGGCCCTGAAAACCCCGGGCCACGTCTACTTCAAGCTGGGGATCATTTTCGGTGCTGGCCAGAAAGACGCTGTAGCCATGCTGGCGCGCTTCAGCCTCCAGCCCCTGGGCCAGACCCGTATTGAAGGGGTCGGCGAAGTTGGTGACGACCAGGCCGATGGCATAGCTCTGCTGGGTGACGAGGCCGCGTGCGACCAGCGAAGGCGTATAGCCAAGCTCGCGGGCGATGTTGATGATGCGGGCGCGGGTGGCATCGGCCATCCGTCCCTGGCCGCGCAGGGCGCGACTCACGGTCGGGTGACTGACGCCGGCGACATCGGCAATGTCTTTGATCGAGACGCGCTTACGCGTTGCCACGATGCTCCTCACTTTGCATTCGATGACGCGAGTGATCCGATGCGTGATTCATCGGGAATAGTGTCCTCCATGGGGTGACGCAATTGCGCCCGTGACGATGGCCCATAACGATGAGATGAGGAGTCGGTCTTGACCTGTAAACGCCAGGGTGCGCAAACGTCTGCGCAAAGTGTAGCATGGCGCCTGATAGCTGTCAAGAATTGCACCATCTTTTGGTCGGGATTCTCAGATTTCGACGATCGTCGATGGACCGTGGAAGAAGCCGGACTTGCCCTGAGTCTGGCAAAGGGTGTAGCGGATCATCACAGATGTTTTTGCAATGGTTCCGGCGGATTGCGGCCGCTATCCGCCGGATCTGCGTTGATCCGCGGCCGTGTGATTCATATGGCGAATTCCTGGACACCTATTTTTGAGTTTGACATCACCATGGATGCATGCTATCTTGGCAGCGTCCTAGCACGTAAACCCGTATTTGGGGCCTGATGCCCCGCCTAATTTGGCGCAACTCTGATGACCTTGCGACTGCTTGACCAAACCCAACGGAACGGATCGACACAGGCTTCTCGTCTTGTGGCCTTTCTGTTTGCTTTGAACCCGCGCAATGACTGGCGCGGGTTTTATTTTGGTTATTTTTGGTTTGGCTATTTTGGCAAGTCGCCATCCTGCGCTGCGCAAAGAGGGGTTGTCTAGCTAGCAAGAGACAGCACGAGAACGCAACGAGAGCGTAGAGTGGCGAACAGTCACCCGCTCTCGTTTTTTTGTGCCTGCAATCATTGCTCAATCTGCAATTATCCGGAGTTTCTTATGATCGTATGTCGGGGAGTACGTGGCGCAACAACCGTTGAACAGGATAGCCGTGAGGAGGTGCTCCGTGCAACGCGCGAGCTGCTGGCGCTCATGATCCACGTGAATGGGATCGAGCCGGCAGACGTTGCCAGCGCGATCTTTACGACGACCCATGACATCACCTCCGTCTTTCCGGCTCTGGCCGCGCGCCAACTCGGCTGGCTCGATGTGCCGCTGCTCTGCGGCAATGAGATGGCTGTCGATGGGGGCCTGCCCCTTTGTGTTCGGATCCTGCTGCACTGGAACACTGAGCAGGCGCAGCCGAACATCCAGCACGTTTACCTGCGTGAAGCCAAAGCCCTGCGGCCAGATAAGACGCTGATGCTATCGGACGTAGATTTTGCGGAGCTTAACCAGTGGATTGAGGAGCAGCTGGCCCACTGGCGCGAGGGCGTCAGTCGCTAAACAGCGCTCATTGGTGCAACAGGAAACAGCGGGCCCCATTACCGGCCCGAGATGAAGGAGCCAGTTCTATGACAACAGTAGCATTTCAGGGCGAAGCAGGGGCCTACTCGGAAGAGGCGCTGCGTCTTCAGTTCGGTGATGACGTGGTCTCATTGCCCTGTCCGGCCTTCGAGCATATCTTCGAAGCGGTGGAGAAAGGCGAGGCTGACTACGCTGCAGTTCCAGTCGAGAACTCGACTGCTGGCAGCATCAACAAGGCCTATGATCTGCTCCTTGACCATGACCTCAAGGTCCATGGGGAGATCCTCTTGCGCATCCATCACAATCTGCTGACGATGCCCGGCATGGGCGGCGCAATCCGCGAGGTGCGTAGCCATCATCAGGCTCTGGCGCAGTGCGAAGAATTCCTCAACCGCAATGGCTACATTGCCGTGCCCTGGTACGATACGGCGGGCAGCGCCAAGGATCTTGCAGCCAGCCCGGTGGAAGGCGTGGGGGTGATTGCCAGTCGCCTGGCGGCCGAACATTATGGGCTCGAGATTGTGGCCGAGCGCATCGAGGATATGCAAAATAACTTTACGCGCTTTTTTGTAGTCGGCAAGGGGAATGCGCCCCATGAGGCCGGGTCCAAGACGTCCTTGGTCTTTGCCGTGCCCAATACGCCCGGCGCGCTCTACGGCTGCCTCAGTGAGTTTGCCAGCCGTGACATCAACCTGACCAAGCTGGAAAGCCGGCCACGGCGCAACCGTCCCTGGCAGTATGTCTTCTACCTCGACTTCGACGGTCACTGGGAGGATCGGACCGCAGCCGAAGCGCTGGTCGCACTCCTCAACCGGGCGGCGTTTGTCAAGCTGCTGGGCAGTTATCCGCCCGCCGCACAAAACGGCAACAGTGAATGGTCGCGCGCTCAAGCGACACTCTTACAGATCTAATCGTCGGGATCTGCTTGCGGATCACTTGATCAACGCGGGCAGTCGGATCCAGAAGATACTTGCTACTTCATAGAGAAAAATCGGTAGTGATCTGCCAGACCAGCTTCATCTGCGTTCCATTTGATGCACTATTTGCTTGATTCTAAGCGCCATTTGCTTGATTCTAAGCACCATTTGCTTGATTCTAATCTGTGGTAATCCACAAGGAGAGCGTTCCATGATCGTCGTCATGAAGCCGGGCGCCACCGCCGCCCAAATCGGCAATGTCATTGCCAGGGCCGAACAAATGGGTTGTCAGACCCATCCGATCTACGGGGATGACCGCACCGTCGTTGCCCTGGTTGGCGACCTGACGAATGTGTCGCGCGAAGTGTTTGGCGCCATGGAAGGTGTCTTGCGTACCGTGCGTATCCAGGAGCCCTACAAGCTGAGCAGCCGGACGACCCGTCCCAAGGACACCGTGATCGAATTGGGCGACAGCGAAATCCGCATTGGCGGCCCCGAAATTATCGTCATGGCCGGACCATGCAGCGTGGAGAGCCGCACCGGGATTATCGAAATCGCCCATGCGGTGAAGGCTGCCGGCGGCAAGGTGCTGCGCGGCGGCGCCTTCAAGCCACGCACGAGCCCGTACGATTTCCAGGGCCATGGTCTGCGCGGTCTTGAATATCTGGCTGAAGCGCGTGAGCAGACAGGCTTGCCCATCATTACCGAAGTGATGACGGTGGAAGCGGTACCCATGATAGCGGAATACGCCGACATCTTGCAGGTCGGCGCACGCAACATGCAAAACTATGGCCTGCTGCAGGCCGTGGGCAAGGCCAACAAGCCGGTGCTGCTCAAGCGCGGCATGAGCGGCACGATCAAAGAGTGGCTCATGTGCGCCGAGTACATTATCAGCAGCGGCAATCGTAACGTCATGCTCTGCGAGCGGGGCATCCGCACCTACGAAACCGCCACGCGCAACACCTTTGACCTCAACGCCGTACCGTACGTGAAGCAGACGAGCCATCTGCCGGTAGTGGCCGATCCCTCTCACGGCACGGGCTTGCGCGAACTGGTGCCGGCCATGGCCAAGGCCTCCGTCGCCGCGGGGGCTGATGCGCTGATTCTGGAGGTGCACCCGGACCCGGACAACGCCATCAGTGACGGGCGCCAGAGCATGACTCTGGAGACCTTCGAAGCCCTCATGCGTGACCTGCGTCGCGTGGCCGTGGCGGTCGACCGCTTTGTCGGTGAAGCGCCGGCGCCAATTGCGGATGAGGTAGAAGAATTGACCCTGTCAACCAGCAATAGCTGAACGTAAGGAAGAGGCTGCAGCGGGATATAGAGCAGCGCACGGGGAAGCTAAAGAGGAACACAGATCGTACGTTGTTGCTCATGAGCCATTCTTGGTGACGTTACCTAACCCGCTGCAGCTTTCATTGAAAACAGAACCAACAAGCCAAAACGGAAAAAGACCATGATTATTGTCATGAAACAGGGCGCAGCGCCCCAAGATGTAGAGACTGTTGTCAATCGTGTGGAAGATCTCGGCTACAAGGTCCACTTGAGTCGAGGCGAGGCGACGACCATCGTCGGCATTGTCGGCGCCGACGAACACCTGCTCCAGCGCGCGACATTTGAAGTAATGGACGGCGTGGACCGCGTCATGCGCGTCATGCAGCCCTACAAGCTGGCCAGCAGCGACTTTGCCGAACCAACCGTGATCGACGTCAATGGCGTCAAGATCGGGGGCAAGAAGGTGGTGGTTATGGCCGGCCCCTGCAGCGTTGAGGGACGGGAGATGATCATCGAGCTCGCCCACGCCGTGAAAGAGGCGGGCGCATCAATTCTGCGCGGTGGCGCATACAAGCCGCGCAGCAGTCCGTACAGCTTTCAGGGGCTGGGCGAAGAGGGCCTCAAGTACTTGGCCGAAGCGCGTGAGCAGACGGGCCTGCCCATCATCACCGAAGTTATGAGCGCCGACGACATCGAGTTGGTGGCGGAATACACCGATATCTTTCAGGTTGGCGCGCGCAACACGCAGAACTACTCGTTGCTCAAGGCGCTGGGCAAGCTGGATAAGCCGATCTTTCTCAAGCGCGGCATTAGTGGCACGATCGAGGAACTGCTGATGAGCGCCGAGTATATCTTGAGCGGCGGCAACATGCAGGTCATGCTCTGCGAGCGGGGCATTCGCACCTACGAGACCGTCACGCGCAACACCTTTGACATCAACGCCATTCCGGTCCTCAAGCAGCTGAGTCACCTGCCCGTCGTGGCGGATCCGGCTCACGGCACGGGCAAGTGGGATCTCGTCGGCGCAATCTCCAAAGCATCTGTCGCAGCGGGCGCAGATTCGCTGATGATCGAAGTCCATGGCGATCCAGGGAGTGCGTGGAGTGACGGCGCGCAGAGCCTGACGCCGGCGCGGTTCACCGAACTGATGAAAGAGGTGCGCCCGGTTGCCGAGGCTGTTGGCCGGACGTTGTAGACATTGTAGAAGGCGGGCATTTTCGCACGTGTCCGTCTTCTATCCAGCCAATGAGTCGGCTTATCGACCATGTCCATTGTGCACAAATACGAAAGCGTCAGATTTGAGCATGGCCAAGCGTTTGAAAGAGTGCCGGGTCACAGTCGTCGGTTTGGGATTGATGGGAGCCAGCCTCTGCATGGATCTCTCCAGAGACGGACTTTGTCGCGAGGTGCGCGGCGTGGCTCGGCGTACGGAGGTCGTGCTAGATGCGTTTTTTGCCGGTGCGGTTGATCTGGTCACCAATGATTTGCACACGGGCGTCCTCGGTGCAGATATCGTGATTTTGGCCACGCCGGTGTGGACTATCGTCGATATGCTGGCGGAGATCGGACCCTATTTGTGGCCGGGCACCCTGGTCATGGACATGGGGAGCACCAAGGCGGAGATCTGCGCGGCAATGGATGGCCTGCCGCTCGGAATCCAACCTGTGGGCGGGCACCCCATGACGGGGAAAGAGACGTCCGGCTTCACGGCTGCCGAGGAGGGACTCTACGAGGGCGCAATCTGGGTACTCTCACCGCTGGAACGGACCGACCCCAGCGCGCTGGCGCTGGCCGTCGAACTGGCTGACGCGGTGCGGGCGAGACCGATCGTGCTCGACGCCGTTCGTCACGACCGGCTGGTGGCCGGCATCAGTCATCTGCCCTTTTTGGTTGCCAGCGCGCTGGTAGAAGCAGTGACCGCGGTCGGCGAAGAGGATCCCTTGATCTGGACACTGGCGGCCGGGGGCTTTCGTGACACGAGTCGCGTCGCCGCCAGCGACACCCAAATGTTTCTGGATATCCTCTCCACCGATCGCACGGCAATTCTCGAACAGCTCGACCATTTCACCACCGAACTCAGCGCCCTGCGCACGCTCCTGGCCGACGAAGACGAAGCCGCGCTGCGGGCGAAATTGGCCCACGCCAGAGAGAAGCGGATGGGCTGGCAACGGCAATTAGAAATTGACAATTGACAATGGCCAATTGCCGTTGCTGTTGACAACGGTGACTTTATCATGATTGCTTGCTTCCCCGAAAGGAATCTGACATGGTCAAAGGTGATGATATTCAGGAACGACTAATCGATTTCGCAGTTCGAATTGTACGAGTTCACAATGCGTTGCCACCTAACGCAACGGGACGCCATGTTGGTGATCAATTACTGCGATTCGGTACCGCACCGGCGGCTCACTATGCGGAGGCACGCGGTGCTGAAAGCATAAAGGATTTTGTGCACAAGTTACGGATTTGTCTGAAAGAGCTAAATGAGACCCACGTCTGGCTTGCCATTATTCAGCGGAGCGATCTTTTACCGCCGCACCAACTAACCGCAATTCAGGACGAATGTACGCCAATGTCCCGCATTATCAATGCCAGCATTGGCACCATTAACCGAAACCGCCAAGAGTCGTACAAATGACAATTGGCAATTGCACACTGACAATCGGAAATTGCCCATGACTCTTCTCACAATCCAATCCGGCTCGGCACTCACGGGACGTTGTCATGTGCCGGGCGACAAGTCAATTAGTCACCGGGCGGTGATGTTTGCTGCCATCGCCGAGGGCGCGACAAGGTTCACAATTTTTTGGACGGGCATGACTGCCGCGCAACGGTGGCGGCGATGCGCGCGTTGGGTGTTCAGATCGAAGACGTCACCGATACGGATCTGGTCGTCCATGGGCGCGGGTTGGACGGCTTGGTCGAGGCTGGCGATGTGCTCGATTGCGCCAACTCAGGCACGACCATCCGCCTGCTCACGGGCCTCCTGGCCGGGCAACAGTTTAGCTCCTTCCTCAGTGGCACCGACCAGATCCGCCGTCGCCCCATGGATCGCATCGTGCAACCGCTGCGCGGCATGGGCGCCGACATCATGGGGCGGCAGAACGGCTCCTACGCGCCGCTGGGCATTCGCCCCGCGCGCCTGCGCGGCCTGGAGTATGATCTGCCCGTGGCTAGCGCACAGGTCAAGAGCTGCGTGCTGCTGGCGGGCATGTACGCACAGGGGCTGACCATCGTCCGCGAGCCCGGACCGGCGCGCGATCACACCGAACGCCTGCTGGGCGCCATGGGGGCGCCTATCGCAGTGCTTGGCTCGACGATTCATATCGAACGGCCGACGCGTCCCCTCAACACGCTGGAGATTACCGTGCCTGGCGATGTCTCGTCCGCCGCGTTCCTGCTGGTTGCGGCCAGCATTGTGCCGGACAGCCGCATCACGATTGCCGGCGTGGGGGTCAACCCGACGCGTACCGGCATCGTCGACGCGCTCTGCGAGATGGGCGCCAACATTCACTTTGTCAATGAACGCATGGAGAGCGGTGAGCCGGTGGCCGATGTCGAGGTGGTGGCCGGCGCGCTGCGCAGCGCCACCTTTGGCGGGCGCGAGATCGTCACCATGATCGACGAGTTGCCTGTTTTGGCCGTGGCCGCGACCCAGGCCCAGGGTCAGACGATCATCAAGGACGCGGGCGAACTCCGCGTCAAGGAGACCGACCGCATCGCCACGACGGTCAGCGAACTGCGCAAGCTGGGCGCACAGATAGAGCCTACCCAGGACGGTTTGATCGTCAGTGGCCCGGCCAAGCTCATGGGCGGCCCGGTCGATTCTCATGGCGACCATCGTTTGGCCATGGCGCTAACCGTGGCCGGTCTCATCGCTCAGGGCGAGACGACCGTCTATGGCGCCGAAGTCACCGAAGACTCCTTCCCCGGCTTCGAGCAGACGCTGGCCGCCCTCGGCGCCGAACTCACGATTGACAATTGACCATCGTCAATTGTCAATCGTCCATGAGGTACGTCTATGGACGATCGAACAATTTCTGCCACAACGCAGCTAGTGGGCTTGATCGGTTGGCCGATTAGCCACAGCGTTAGCCCGGCCATGCACAATGCTGCGCTGACCGAGTTGGGGTTGGACTGGCGCTATGTAGGTTTGCCTGTCGACATCGAGCCGGCCCGGCGCATTGAAGAGGCCGTCTATGGCCTGCGCGCCCTGGGATTCCGCGGCAGCAATGTCACCGTGCCCCACAAGCAGGGCGTCATGCCGTGCATGGACCGACTGACGCCGGCAGCCCGGGCGATTGGCGCCGTCAACACGATCCAGCTTCTTGAGGATGGCGCACTGGTCGGCGACAATACGGATGCCCGGGGCTTCATCGCCGACCTCGTCGACCATGGCGTTGAGCCGGCGGGCCGCCACGCGCTGGTCTTGGGCGCCGGTGGCTCCGCCCGGGCCATCGTCTTCGGCCTGGCAGAGGCCGGCGTCGCCGCGATTACCGTGCTCAACCGGAGCGCAGACCGGGCTGAGGCGCTGGTGCAGACGCTGGCCCCTGCGTTTCCTGAATGCCGCATGGTGGCAGGCGCTTTTCCAAGCGCATTGGACCAGGCCTCGGCGCAGGCCGATCTGATCGTCAACTGTACTTCGCTGGGCATGACGCCGCACGTAGACGGGCTGCCCTGGTCAGAAAGTACCCGCTTACGTCCAAATCAAATCGTCTATGATTTGGTCTATAATCCGTGGCAGACGCGGCTGCTGCAGCTGGCCGAAGAAGCCGGCGCCCAGGCCATCGGCGGCTTTGGCATGCTGATCTGGCAGGGCGCGCTTGCGCTAGAGCTGTGGACCGGCCAGCCGGCGCCGGTCGCGGTGATGCATGCCGCCGCGCTGCAGGCGCTGGCGGATGATTGAGTTGAGAGGCGAGCGCATTCACAGCGTTCGATCGTTAAGGTACATGCAGAGAGCATTCCGATTGTAGAAAGAGGAGTCTATGTCCACACCATCCGAAGCCATTGCGGTAAACTATCAGGCCTATCCCGATGAATCCGGCCATTTTGGTCCGTATGGCGGTAAGTTCGTGCCCGAAACGCTCATGCCGGCGCTGGACGAGCTGGAAGAGGCCTATCTTAGAGCACGTGGCGACAAGGAATTCATGGAAGAGTTGGCCTACCTGCAGCGGACGTTTGTCGGCCGCGCCACGCCCATTACCTATGCCCGGCGCCTCTCGGAGCACTTAGGGGGCGCGCAGATCTACCTCAAGCGCGAAGATTTGGCCCACACCGGCGCACACAAGATCAACAATGCACTAGGTCAGGCGCTGTTGATGAAGCGCAAGATGGGCAAGACGCGCATCGTGGCCGAGACGGGGGCGGGCCAGCACGGCGTGGCCACGGCAACGGCGGCAGCGCTGCTCGGGATCGAATGCATCGTCTACATGGGCACCGTTGACATGGCGCGCCAGGAGCCCAACGTCTTCCGCATGCGCCTGCTTGGCACCGACGTCCGCGGTGTGGAGAGCGGCAGCAAGACGCTCAAGGATGCCATCAACGAGGCCATTCGTGACTGGGTCACCAACGTCGACACGACCCACTATCTCTTGGGCAGTGCGCTGGGCCCCCATCCCTATCCGGCCATGGTCCGCGATTTTCAGAGCATCATCGGCCGCGAAGCGATCAACCAGATGCTCGACACCGTCGACGGGCCGGGACGACTGCCGGATACGATTGTCGCCTGTGTGGGCGGCGGCTCCAACGCCATCGGCATCTTTCACCCCTTCCTGGAGTACGAAGGCATTCGCATGATCGGTGTGGAGGCGGGGGGCGCGGCATTGAAGGCGGTGAACATGCGGCGCGCTTTGCTGACCCCAAGCTGGGCCGGCTCGGCATTCTTCAGGGCACCAAGAGCTTTGTGATGCAGGATGAGGATGGCCAGATCGCCCTGACGCACAGCATCTCCGCCGGGCTCGACTACGCCAGCGTCGGACCAGAGCACGCCTGGCTGCGCGACCTGGGCCGCACCGAGTATACCTACTGCACGGATGATCAGGCCATGGAAGGATTCCGCCTCCTCTGCGAGATGGAAGGCATCATCCCGGCGCTGGAGAGTGCCCATGCCATCGGCCACCTGATCGACCTGGCTCCGCAAATGGACAAAGGCGAGATCATCCTCGTCAATCTCAGCGGGCGCGGTGACAAGGATTTGGGCACGGTGATGAGCGAGCTGGAGTTGGGTGGATTAGATTAGATGGAACGCTGATTTAGTGGGTGGGCAGATGTGTACGGATTTCTTTCATGGAAGAATCTACGGAATCTGCCCAAGTCGTATGATTTGCGTTCCGTGCATCAGAAACGAGGAGTCTGGTTATGACCGGAGTTGAACGAATTGAGGCCGCGTTTGCCGCGGCCAAGCAGGATGGACGGGCGGCCTTCATGCCCTACCACGCCATGGGCTATCCCAGCCGGGACGAGACCCTGGAGATTGTCACCGCGCTCAGCGAGGAAGGCGCCGATCTCTTCGAAATCGGCATTCCCCACAGCGACCCACTGGCCGACGGGCCGACGATCCAGACCGCTACCTACGCGGCCATCACCCAGGGGACGACCGTACGCGACTCTCTGGCCATGGTGCGTGAATTGCGTGCCGGCGGCGTGGACGCTCCCTTCTGCGCCATGAGCTACTACAACCCGATTTTTGCCTATGGCGTGGAACGCTTTGTAACGGATGCAGTTGCGGCCGGCGTCGACGGCCTGATCGTGCCGGATCTGCCGCCCGAAGAGGCCGACGAGTTGGAAGCGGCTGCGCGCCAGGCCGGGTTGGCGACGGTCTACCTGCTGGCCCCGACCAGTACCGATGCCCGCATCGAGGCAGTGGCCCGGCGTGCAACCGGCTTCATCTACCTGGTCAGCATCACCGGCATTACCGGTGCACGCAGTGAACTGCCGCCCGATCTCGCCGCCTTTGTGCAGCGCGTACGGCGCTTCACCGACTTGCCCCTGGCCATCGGTTTTGGGATTGGCACAGGGAAGCAGGCCGCGGCCGTGGCTGAGATTGCAGACGGCGTCATCGTCGGCTCGGCGCTTGTGCGGGCGGGGAATGAAAACGTGGATGCCGCGCGTCAGCTGGGCGCGGAACTGGCCGCCGGCGTCCGCGGCAAGCCGCCGGCGGCATAGTACTACTAGGACGTGCGGGAACGAGCCCGCCGGGCATGAAATGCCCTTGCTGGCAGGATGCGCCCCCTGAAGCGGGGCTTCACTGTCGACGACCAAGCCCCGTTTGACGGGAGCGCTGCAGTCTAACCCAGGATTGTCGCCAGCCCCTGAAAAAGATGTGTGTAAAAATACGGCGGGGGCGGGGAGGTCAGGCTATCGTCAAGAGCCTGACGTCTCGACCGCAAAACAATGGAGCCGATTGTCATGTCATTGCCTGCGCTCACAGTGCTTCCGCAGGGCTTCACGATCCACCGCTTGTCGCCGCAGAGTCCGTTGCCGGATCTGCTTCTGGACGCGCCCTTCTGCTGGATCGGGCGTACGGACGAAGAGCTCTCAGTTGTTTGTGAAGCTGGGATCGATCTGCCCGGCAGTGAGCGCAGCGATGACTGGTCCTGCATCAAGGTGGCAGGCCCCCTCGATTTTTCCCTTACGGGCGTGCTGGCCGGCATTGCGACTGCGCTTGCCGCTGCCGAGGTCAGCATCTTCGCCCTCTCAACTTTCGATACGGACTATGTGCTTGTCCAAACCAACGAGTTGCGGACGGCCGTGGTTGCCCTGGACGCGGCCGGCTACACTGTTACCACCGCAGCCTGAACGCACAAACGCTATCCACGCGGTAAGTTTGCCGACGTGAGGAATGCGTTCAGCTTGCTCAGCGCCTCAAAGGCCGCCAGGACCTCTTCGTCAAAATCTTCCCGTGTGACCTCTTTGTCATCAAAGCTACGTAGCGCTGCAAAGCTCTTGAGGCGTAGATAGTCAATGCCGGGGTGGTCGACGCTATAGCCGCGTGGCGCTGTCTTCAGCGCCCCGTGGCGCGTGAGCCCCTCAGGAAATTGAGCCTGAAACGCCGGGTCCGTGACGATCGCGTCGAGGCTGCCGTACTCTTCGTCAACTTTTTCACGTAGCACCTTCAGCACCGGTGATGGCGGCATGTAGATTCCGCCGCCGGCTGCGCTGTCGCCCCGCTGGATGTTGACGTAGTAGATGGGGTGACCGTCGCCGAGGCGCGGGCCGATTGTGCCGGCAAGATTGGTCTTGTAGGGTCGCTTGTCGTTGGAAAAGCGCACGTCCCGGTTGATGCGGAAGATCTTGACCAGCTTGGGATCATCCAAGTGCAGCTGAATCTCCGGGTCGAAAAAGGCCATGCGCTGGGCTAGGTCCGTGAGGAATCCCTCAAACTCCTTGCGCAGCCGCTTGTACTCGGCGCGGTGTTCGTCAAACCACGCCTTGTTGTTGTTTTGGTCAAGCTCGGTGAGGAAGTCGAATGTCGCGGGATCGATCATGGATTAACTCGCTTTCTTGAATGGGGACGTCACACGCATTGGCGCGCCAATCGTCGCGCCAATCTTCTCTGTCTAGAGGTCTTGTGCTTGCGGAAGCATGACCAGGTCGCGGATGGTTACATGAGGCGGCTGCGCCAGTATGAAGCGTACCGCTTCGGCCACATCTTCGGAGCGCAGGCTGGCGTGCTTGTCGACCATCTCGTTAATCTTGGCCTCCTCCGTAAAGCCCCATAGCTCATTGGCCACCATGCCCGGGGCAATCGACATCACGCGAATGTTCGCTGCGGCCACCTGGCGGCGCAGCGTGTGGACAAAGGACTGGATGGCATGTTTCGACGCGCTGTAGACTGGCTCCCAGTGGATGTCGATGAAGCCGGAAATGGAGCTGGTAACCAGAATGTCGCCCGACTGTTGGGCCATCATGTGGGGCAAGACGGCGTGAACGCAGCGCAATACGCCGTCCACGTTCACGTCCATGAGGGTGGCCCAGGCGTCGGGATCCCCCTCGGCGGCCTGACCGGGGATGTAGATGCCCGCATTGGCGAAGAGCACGTCAATGCGGCCGAAATGGTCCAGCGTGCCATCGATGAGGCGCTGCACGTCGACTGCGACGGTCACGTCGCCCGGCAGGGCCAACGCGGCTGGGCCCAGCTCGGTGGCCAACGCGTTCAGTTTCTCTGTCGACCGTGCGGTGAGCACGACCTTGGCGCCATCCGCGACCAGCACGCGCGCCGTGGCGGCGCCGATGCCGGAACTCGCCCCGGTGATGATTACAACTTTGTCGGTCAGGGACTGTTGCATGCTGCGCTCCTCAGGCGATGGTTTGCTTGCGTACGATTGGAAACGCTAGCATACCTGAGGCGTAAGAGAATGTGCAAGCACTGTTTGATCGCACGAATGTTCTGTGCTAGGATGGGCTTATGTGTGGACGATTTGCATTGCATGCGCCGGCGGAAGCGCTGGCAACCCTATTTGATCTGCCCGAGCCGCCGCCCCTGGCGCCCCGATACAACATTGCACCGACGCAACCGGTTGGCATTGTCCGGGCGACCGCGGGGGACAAGACGGCGCGTGAGTGGGCGCTGGTCATGTGGGGCTTGATCCCGTCGTGGGCCAAGGATCCGACGATTGGCGCGCGCATGATCAACGCCCGGGCCGAGACGGTGGCCGAGAAACCTTCATTTCGCGCTGCCTACAAGCGGCGACGCTGTCTCGTGCCCGCATCGGGTTTCTATGAATGGCAGAAGGTGGGCAAGGGCAAGCAACCGCATTACATCGGGATGGAGAGCGGCGAACCCTTCGGGATCGCCGGTTTGTGGGAGCGCTGGTATGGGCCAGACGGCGGCGAATTGCAGACCTGCACCCTGTTAACCATCGAACCCAATGACCTGCTCGAACCGATCCACAACCGCATGCCGGTCATCATTGCGCCCGAAGACTATGCCGAATGGCTCGACCACTCCAGCGAGGATCGGACTTACTTTGATGCGATTGGGCACCTGCTACGTCCGTATCCTGCCGAAGAGATGATGGCCTACCCCGTCAGTACCTACGTTTCCAACGCCCGCAACGAAGGCGCGGCTTGCATTGAGCCTGTCTAGCCACCTGTTATACAATCATTCGTGCCAGCCAGGACGCCACTTGTCGCTGTCCTTGAGCTCGCGCCAGTGGATGGCGCGCTGAGAGCCCGTGACCACGCCCGTTAGCTGAACCTGGCTCAGCTTGCCTCGCTTTTCCCACCAGAGTCGCGTCACCGTGAAGTGCTTGTCCCCATCTTTTGGCACCGCCGCAGTCCATTTAGAGTCGAGAATCTTCTTCGGGTTGACCTGATTCATACGACGCTCGCGCCTTCCACAATCGGATAGCCGGCGCTGGCCGTGAGCGCACCGTATAGCTCGCTGAGCCGGGCCGTCATCGCGCCCTGGCGGCCGGTGCCGATGGTGCGCCCGTCGATGGTGATTACCGGGGCGAGTTCGCCCATGGTGCCGGTGCAGAATGCCTCATCCGCGCGGTAGACTTCGGTCAGGGAGATATCCTTCACCTGGTGAGGAATGCCATGTTCGGCGCATAGGTCGAGGACGGTGGCGCGGGTGATGCCTTCCGGGCAGGAGCCCGTGTCCGAGGTCATGACCACGCCGTCGTGCACGATGAAGAAGTGGGTCGCGTTGGTCTCGGCGACATAGCCGCGCAGGTCGAGCATGAGCGCGTCGTCGACGCCCGCCACGTTGGCCTGAATTTTGGCAAGGATCGAATTGAGCATATTGCACGAGTGAATATTCTGGTCGAGGCATTCGGGCGGAATGCGGCGGACGCCCGACGTGATCAGCGTAAGCCCGCTCTTATCGTAGACGGGCGGCTTGTGCTCGGCTAGGATGATCAGCGTACTGCCACTGGTGTTAACGCGCGGATCCATGCCGCTGGTGTACTTCACGCCGCGGCTCAGCGTCAGGCGAATGTGTACGCGATCGCGCATCTCGTTGGCGGCCAGGGTGTGCTGGAGTTCGTCGATGATGCGCTCATGGCTGGGAATGTCTGAATAGGCCAGGGCGAGCGCAGAGTCGCGCAGGCGGTCCAGGTGTTCGATCAATTTGAAGATGCGACCGTCATAGAGACGTAGCCCTTCCCAGACTGCGTCACCATTTTGCACCGCCGAGTCGAAGGGGCTGATCCCGGCCCGGTCCCGATGGATCAGCTCACCGTTGATGTTGACCAACAAGGTTCGGTTCTTTTCGTAAAAAGGCTGGAGCATTTCATTCCTCGTTTCAGGAGTTGTCGATTCGGCACCCTAGCGCAGCCGATGGTCATACATCTCTTCGTAGAGCGCATCACACGCTGCCACCATCGCTTCATAACGGGGCGGTACGGACTCATCCTTGGGGCGATAGGGTTCGAAGCCGGTGGACTGCTCGACCCGACCATACCAATAGGGCGCCCAGACGCCATCGGTCGCACGCGGTCCGGGTGGCCAATTGAGCATGGCCTCATCAAAGGGAGCGCCCACCGCCTCACAGAGCAGGAAGAGGGTGCGCCGCGGGTTTTGCAGCACGTCGCGGCTGTCGATCACAGGTGGATAGGCGCCCGTTCGCTCATAGACGAGATCGAAGATACGTCGCTGCTGGGGAATGCCCAACTCGTCGATGGTGATGTCCGGGCGTACTTTGATGTATGAGGTCAGCATCTCGCGCGGTTCGCGGATGAGGAAGCAGTTGACCATCTCATCGAGCCAACCGTACGTCACGTCCGGCAGCATATGGTGCGTCATGTGCTTCTGATACCAGATGGAACGATCATTGGGCACGGGCCCGGTGATCGCTGCCACGACCTCTTGCCAGTCCGTGGGGTAGGCGGCCATTGTCTCGGCCGCGCCGGGGTGATCGAGGCCGGTCTCGCGCAGGTAATAGGCGTAGAACGGTTCATCGGTGACGGCCGTATCGGCACGGTGCTCCCACGCGCGCATCATCGCCGTGGAGATGTTGCGCGGGCCGGACCACATGGCGATGCGCAGCGGCTCGGTTGGCATGACGGGAAGCTCCTTGATGGGGCACATCGCCAAAACGCACGACGTGTCGGGATATTGCTCTGGCTAGACGCGTGCCTGCCCAAAGACATCGGCCTGGCTTTGGGCGCTCAATTGCGTCAGCGAGGGGCGCGGCTCGTTCTCCTCATAGAGCCAGAGCGCCTGATTGCGGCGCACCGCTGGCCACTCGTCGTCGATGATGGAGAACCAGGCCGTGTCGCGACTGCGCCCCTTGACGATCATGTGTTTGGCGAAGATTCCCTCGGGCCGAAAGCCCAGCCGCAGCGCTGCCCTGCGCGAGCGCGCGTTGAGCGTGTCGCACTTCCATTCCACGCGCCGATAGCCCAGATTGTCAAAGGCTTCGCCGAGCAGCAGATAGGCCGCTTCGGTATTGGCCTCAGTCTGTTGATACGCGACGCCAAACCAGATGTGGCCGATTTCCAGGCGCTGCATCGCGGGCACGATGTTTTGCATGCTCGTCATGCCGATCGCGCGTTCTGTTGCTTTGTCGACGACGGTGAAGAAGAGCGGATCCGTCTTGCCCTGCTGTTCGTCCAGCCAGACGCGCATCGCCGCGGCGTCGTCAAACGGACCGTAGCCCATGTAGGTCCAGAGATCGCCTGCGTCGCCGGCCGGGTGCGAGATTCGGTAGAGCTCAGCCCCATCACGAGCCGCGTCCAGCGGGAGCAACGTGACAAATTGACCTTCGAGGATCCGTGACTCGGGCACTGGCGCCGGTGTTGGGTCGTCCACGGGCGGGCCTACTGGCAAGGTCGCGTCGGATCTCATGCCGTCGATCACTCGTCAAAGTCTTCCAGGATGTCGTCCAGCTCCCGCGCCCAGATATCGTCCATGGGCATAAAAGGCAGCTCGGCGTACTGCTCTTCAAGCTGACCGAGGAACTCGTGCACGTCGAACTGCTCGATGCTCTGCGCCAACTCTTCGATCTCTTCATCGATCGACTCGCTGAGGGCGTTGCTTTGGCTCTCCAACTCGCTCAGATCCAGACCCAACTCAAACATATGATTGAAGCGCCGCATCAGCTCATACCAGGCGCGAAAGTCCTGCTCGATGCGGATGCCCTGCATTTCGTTGGTGAATTGGGTAAAGTCATAGGCCGGCACGAAGACATAAAAATCGATGAATTCGACTTCACGCCCCTCAGCCCGATCGGCAATGCAAACGCCGACTGTCGCACCGCCTTCATAGTTGGAGAACTTGACCGCGTACGCTTCCAACTCTTTTTTCATGCGTGGCAGGCTGTAGACGCAGGATACTTCACGATCCCGGTTGTAGGGCATCATGCCGTAGACGCCGCCCACGCTCACGGCGCGGCGCACGCCCAACTCTTCGATCACGTCGAGGAAGGCATCGGCGTAGCGTTCCACATTCAGGTGCGGCTCCTCGCCCAGGAAGATTACCAGACCGGTTTCCTCGTCGCCCGCGTAGTAGATCTCATTTTGGGGCTGGCGCAATTCGACCCGATGACCCTCCTCCAGCTTGATCTCCGGACGGAGGAGGTGGTGGGTGCCGGGCACCTGGAAGAGGTAGAAGCCGTTGCGCCGGATCTCGCCGATCTTGCGCGCGCCCAGCAACTCAACCAGATAGGCGGGCAGACCGGACGAAACATTGCCAGCATCAGCCCATTGATTCCAACCGGCAATCATATACACTTCATTCGCTGTGGGCGTTTCCCACAGATGGACCAGACTATCCATTCGATTCCTTTCAAGTGGCAAAACTGGTTACCCCGCCACTATAAACCAATTCAAAGAGATGTCAATCTCTGTCTATTCGGTGGGTGCATACCACATTTGGGGAGCTGCTCTAGAGAATGCGATCAGTCCGTTCGTGCACCGCCCCCAAAATGGGGTGCACCTCTATTCGGTGGATTATTCGGTGGATGCATACCACATTTTGGGGGCTGCTCTAGAGAATGCGATCAGTCCGTTCGTGCACCGCTTCCAAAATGGGATGCACCTCTATTCGGTGGCTGCATTCCGCCCTATTCCATGGTTGATTACGAGCGCAGCCCCACGCCGCGACGCATGATCCACAGGCAGAAGACCCACATGCCAAAGGTCAAAACAATCAAGAAAAGAAAGGCCGTGCTCACCGGTACGTCGGAAACGCCCAGAAAGCCGTAGCGAAAGATGTTGACCAGATAGAGCACCGGATTGAGCCGCGATAACGCCTGCCAAACGGGCGGCAAGATCGAAATCGTGTAGAAGACGCCACCCAGGTAGGTGAGCGGCGTCAGCACAAAGGTGGGCACGATCGAGACCTGATCAAAATTCTTGGCGTAGATGGCATTGATAAAGCCGCCTAACGAAAAGAGCGTGGCCGTGAAGAGCATGGTCAGCAAGATAAGCGGCAGGTTGAAGATGCGCAGCGGCGTAAACAAGGTCGAGACGAGCATCACCAACCCGCCGACCATGACGCCGCGCAGCACGCCGCCCGCCATGAAGCCGAGCACAATCGTCGAGTTGTTGAGTGGTGAAATCAGCATTTCTTCGATGCTGCGCTGAAACTTCGCGCCAAACGCGGACGACGAAACGTTGGAGTAGGAGTTGGTGATAATGGCCATCATGATCAGACCGGGCACGATGAACTCGATGTAGGTGATGCCGTCGATTTCACCCAAGCGATCGCCGATGAAGCTGCCAAAGATGAGGAAGTAGAGCGTCGTCGTCACCACCGACGGGAGCAGCGTCTGTGGCCAGATGCGCAGAATGCGCGTGACTTCCTTGCGCGTGATCGTCAGAAAGCCCGTCCACTGCACGCGAAGCATCGACTGATCGCCGCGCACGGCTTCGGCCGAACGCAATTCGATGGCGGCCTGGTCCAGGCCTTTGGATGCAATAGGTTGCTGTGTCATGAATTAGGCCTCCACCAGCTTCACAAAGAGTTCTTCCAGTCGATTGGCCTTGTTGCGCATGCGCTCGACCACAATGCCCTGCTCGCCCAAGGCCGCGACCAGGTCGGTAATGCTCTGGTCACTCTGTAATTCCGCCTCCAGCGTGGTGGCATCGATGCGTCGGATCGGCACCTGCGGCACCTGCGGGACGGCATCCAGATCGCCGCCGCTTAGACCCTCACAGTAGAGAATAAAATTCTCGGACTGGAGCTGTTCGAGCAGCTCCTGCGTGGCCATGTCCTGAATGATCAGCCCCTTGTCGATGATGGCGATGCGTTCACAGAGTGACTCGGCTTCTTCCAGGTAGTGGGTCGTCAAGATGATTGTCAGGCCGGCTTGATTCGCTTCCTCCAGGAATGCCCACATGGAGCGACGCAGCGAGATGTCGACGCCCGCGGTCGGCTCATCCAGGATGAGAATGTGGGGATTGTGCACCAGCGCACGGGCGATCATCAGCCGCCGCTTCATGCCGCCGGAGAGTTCACGCGCTTTGACGTCGCGCTTCTCCCATAGACCAAGCTGATGGAAGAGCAGTTCAGCCCGCTGCCCGGCCTCCTTGCCGGACATGCCATAGTAGCCGGCCTGGTTGACGACGATCTGCTGGCACGTCTCAAACACATTGAAGTTGAATTCTTGGGGCACGACGCCGAGAAAGCGCTTGGCTGTCGCCATCTCCCGGTCGATGTCCAATCCCATGATCTGTACCGAACCGCTTGTCTTGGTGACCAGCGAACTGAGGATACCGATCGTGGTCGACTTGCCGGCGCCATTGGGGCCGAGCATGCCAAAGAACTCCCCCTGACGCACGGTCAAGTCGATGCCCTTGAGCGCCTCAAAGCCTCCGGCGTAGGTCTTGCGTAAATCGCGTATGTCAATTGCATTCATGCGTTGCGCTATTGTCCTCATCTGCAGGCGCGCTTTGGTTCCTGTGCTCTGATTTTTCGCGCCGCGATATTAGCCCCAATTCATTCCGAAAGAACAGTATACGCTCATTTTCCCCATCGGTCCGTTAGAATAACTGCATTTCACAATCACCAATTGTGAAAAATGTGACAGATACCCCACGCCCTTTACACCATACTGACCCAATAATCAGAGTCGGCGAACCATTCTGCAGTCATTTTCGTCGTATATGCATCACGAATTGGGAGATGGGTTATGCTTGGGTGTTCTACATTTCAGTCGGTTGAAAAGACCGTCTTTCGTACCGTCAACCGCTTCCTTGAACCGACCATACGTGTCGGGATCGGCTCGCCCTGGCTGGTGCCCGTGGGCGCCGTAGTCATGGAAACGACTGGCCGCAAGAGCGGACGCACGTACAATATTCCGGTGGTGGCCTCTGAGTACCGGGGCTTCCTGGTGGCCAGCACCGTGCGTGGCAGCTCTCAGTGGATGAAGAACGTGGCAGCCGTTCCGGATATCGGCGTCTGGTTGCGGGGCAAGCGACGTGCGTGCACGGCGTACGTGATCGCCGACGGCGAAGTGTCGCAATCGCTGCCGGCCGACATGCCCAAACCGCTTGGTTTGCTGGTCGACAGCCTCACATCACTTAGCAAGAACAGTTCGGCCAGCTTTGTGATTCTTGCCCTGGCGCCGGTGGCAGAAGAAGTGGTTGCCGCCGAACCGGTGACCGTCTACGTATAGGACCTCAGACGTCAAGACGCATACTGCCTGACAACAAAGAGACCCGGCCAATACGGCCGGGTCTCTTTGTTGTCAGGCAACTATGTTGCTTTGCTGTTCTCGCCTAGTCACGCTTCAGCCAGCCAAGCACAACCTTTTCGTGATCCACATAGAGCTCACCACTGACGTCGACAATGACGCGTTCGATCTCACCACCGGTGAATTCGAAGGGCGGCTTGTAGCTGGGTGAGACGGGTGAACCGCCATCACGGCCGACGCCCAGCCCGTCGCCGGCCAGGGCAAAGGCCCCCGGCTGGGTCTGGATGTCGGCTTCGCCCACCTGATCGGTGTCGATGTAGAGCTTTAGCGTACCGAGCGCGCTGCGCGTCACTTCATCTTCGCCACTCTTGACGAACTCAGCGGTGAAGACATGGCGCCCTTCCGTGATTGCTACGTCAGAGGTGATCTGCTGCTGTATCTCGCCTAGCCAATTGTAGAGATAGTGCAGCTTGCCGTCCTGAATGTAGAGGCTGTGCCCGCCGCCCACGCCGCCCTGGGCAAAGAGTACGCCCTCGGCCGCGGCAGATTCGACAATCACGCCGGCAGCAATGGTGTAATCGCGCCCCTTGGTAGCGACGGCCACGGATTCTGGCACTTCCGCCGTGTCTGGGTAGTAGACATAACGGTTGCGCGGCTTGCCGGACTCCGGACGTTCGCGGTTGAGCTGCTCCAGCGCCGTGCGGTCGTCCACGGGGAAGCCGTTGTACAGTCCGGCGTTATAGAACCAGAGACCGATCAACTCCTGGAGCTTGTCCGGATGCTCGTCGGCCACGTTGTGCGCCTGGGCTCGATCTTCGGCCAAGTAGTAGAGCTCCCACACGTCCTTCTGATAGTTGCCCCACCCCGACAGTGCGGGGTGCAGCGCTGTAGCCAGCCAGCCCTCATGATAGATGGAGCGCATGCCGAGCATGGAGTAGAACTGCGTCTTCCGTTCCGGCGCCTCTGGGTCCGTGAAGGTGTCGGCAAAGCTGTCGCCTTCGATGTCGCTCTGCGGATGGCCATTCACGTACGCAGGCGGCTCGATATCGAGAATGTCGTAGAGTGTGGGTACCACGTCGATGGCATGGAGGTATTGGTGTCGGATGCCGCCGGCCTCAATGCCTTTGGGCCAGGACATGAGCATCATGTCGCAGACGCCGCCCTCGTAGCCGGCGTAGCGCTTCCAGTAGGGGAAGGGGGTGTCAAAAGCCCAGGCCCAGCCCGAGCAGTAATGATTGTAGGAGGTTGGCGAACCCAGCTCGTCTAGTTTGGCCAGGTTGGCTTCGACCGTGTCCTCCACATTGTTGAAGAATTTGTTTTCGTTGAACGAGCCGTTGGGGCCGCCCTCTGCGCTCGATCCGTTGTCGGAGGTCACGAAGATGATCGTGTTCTCCAACTGGCCCGATTCTTCCAGGTAATCGATCAGCCGCCCGATTTCGTAGTCGGTGTAGGAGACAAAGCCGGCGAAGACCTCGGCCATGCGGATGAAGAGCTTGCGCTCGTCGTCACTCAGCGAGTCCCAAGGGCGCACAAAGTCGGTCTGCGGCCAGGGGAGTCCGTCCGGGCTGACCGCGTCGGGCTCGCCATGGGGATTGATTTCCGAGAGATCGACAGTATCGGCAAGGAGTCCCAACGTCTTCTGATTGGCCAGAATGCCGGCGCGGATTGCCTCATAGCCTTCATCAAACTTGCCCTTGTACTTGTCGGCCCATTCGGTCCATACATGATGGGGGGCGTGGCCGGCGCCAGGGCAGAAGTACATAAACCAGGGCTTGTCGGGGTTCACGGCTTTGGCGTCACGGATGAACTGGATCGACTTGTCGACCAGATCCTTGGAAATGTGATAGCCGTCTTCCGGGCCGTAGGGTGGTTCCACCGGATGGTTATCATAGATCAGGTCGGGATAGTACTGGTGCGTTTCACCGCCCAAGAAGCCATAGTACCGTTCAAAGCCACGACCCAGCGGCCAGCGATGTTTCCAGGCCGACATGTCAGTTTCGTCGGCTGGCGTCAGGTGCCACTTGCCGATGGCGTAGGTATTCCAACCTCGTTCGCCCAGCACTTCGGAAATAAAGCCATTCTCAAACGGTATGCGGGCCGAGGCGCCGGGAAAACCGTCCGCGCCCTCGGTGATGACGGCCATGCCGTTGCTGGTGGCGTTGCGGCCTGTCAGCAAGCTGGAGCGGGTGGGCGAGCAGAGGGCGGTCGTGTGGAAGTTGGAGTAGCGCACGCCCATATCCGCGATGCGTTTCATCGTCGGCATCTCAATTGGTCCGCCGTAAAGGTCCATCGCACCATAGCCGACATCGTCCCAGACGATCATCAGTACGTTGGGCGCGTCTTCAGGCGCTTGCGGTTGTAGATACGGCTCCCAGTCGGGGACCGAATCTCGGGCGTCCAGATTGACGACGCCTTGGAATTTCTTGGCCATGGTGAACTCCTTGTGTGAACGATGGGAATGGGTTGTTGTGCACGGTTTTATTTATATAGGAGCCAAACAAGGGCGTCAAAACGAGGAATTTGGCTCCTGGAGGAACTTTTTTTCTTCAGGCGTAGACGATCTGCCCAAAATTGCGTTGCGATGGGGAAAGCGGCCAAAGCGGTCAACAATCACTTGATGCTGCTTTGCGTAGTCGAGATAGTTGGCGGCGGCTTCTTTGAGCCCATCGGGCGCCTGCTCAAGCAACTGCACGAAGTGGCCGACCGACTGCGCCTGTGCGGCCCGATCTTCTGCATGCTCCAGAGGTAAATAGAAGAAGACGCGATAAATGAAGGGAATCTGCTGGTCATGATTCTGGGTAATGCCCGCCTGCGTCAGCGCCAGCGCCTGGGAGTCGGCGGCGAAGGCTTGGGGCGTGCCGCGGTAGATGTTGCGCGGAAATTGATCGAGTGCCACGATAAGCGCGGTACGGTCAGTGGGCGTCGCTTGCCAGGCGTCCAGATCGCCGCGCATGGCTGCCTGCACGGTCGACTCGAAGCGTGCGGTAATATCAGCGTCCGTTGCATCTTGCTTCTGCCACCAGAGCGGCGCCTTCTCTTCGAGGGTGTTGCCATGCTCGTCCAGCGGGCCGAACCAGTAATCCAAAATTTCGGCAGGGGTAGCAATGTTGGTCACGATGGCGGTTCTCCTTGTACACGTTGTTTTTGTAACGTACTCGCTGTTGCCGACCTAGTCCGTCAGCTACGCTGCATTTTACGCATGTGCTTGATCCAATTGCTGCTAGTACAGCCAGGCGGAAACAGACCAATGGATTGTAGATCCGGCTACCAGCCGGACGAGCCCCGGTCCACCCCGATAACTCGTAGGTATACTGGAACTGTCACGCTGATAGCGTGACCTACGAACCACCGGCTTATTTACGCCCCTGTGTGGTAGGAGTGGAGCCCCGGATCGCTCAACTTACGGGGTAGGCTTGCTTTCCAACGATCCTTCGCTGTTGTGGTCCAGATTGGCCGCCGCCGTCAGCGCCTCGGTCTGCGCCTGCGCTTGCTCCTTGGCCGTTTCGGATCCGGCCAGCAGTTCGGGCCAGCGGAGGAAGCAGACGACGCCGATGCCCACACCCATCCACAAGGTGCAGAAGCGGGTGAGCAAGGCGGCAGCGGTGGCTTCCGCCCCGCTCAGGCCAAAGATCTGCATGCTCCACGCCACCATGCTGCCCTCCACACCGCCCAGGCCGCCAGGGAGGGCAAAGACCGCGCCGATGACGGTGCTGATGTTGAAGATAAAGATCGAGAGCGCCGCAGTCTGTACGCCGGTCGGCACGCCGAAGCCGGTCAACACGACATAATAGGCCAGCCCCGTGGCCGACCAGCAGATGAGGCCGATGAGAATGGAAATCGTCATATTGCGCGGGCTGAAGACGACGTAACTGCTCTCATAGAGCGCCTCCAACGGTTGCGCAAAGCGCTTGACAACCGGTAAACGTTCGGCGAAGCCAAGGAAAAAGAGCGCCAGGGGACGGATCTGAATGACGACAATGAAGCTGCCGAAGACGATAAACACGCCCATGGCAATCGTGCGCGCCACCGGATTGGGGTAGGCGAAGAGACCAATGCTGGCCAAGATCAGCATGGCCAGGCCGTCCAGAATTCGCTCGGCCAGAACGATGGGCGCAGTTTGGCTCATGGGCGTGCCGCTCACGTTCTTGACCATGTAACTCTTGAGGAATTCGCCCGCTTTGCCCGGCGTCATGACCATCATCATACCGATGCCGAAGATACACGCGCTGTCCGCAAAGCCGATGGGCGATCCCACCACGCTATGCAGATACCAGTACCAGCGCAGCAGTCGCCCCCCGTAGTTGATCAGGGTGAGGCCAATCACAATCGGCATGAGGCGCCACGGAAAATTGGAGACCGCGGCGGTCAGATCCTGCCAGTCGCTCCACAGCGCCATGACGATGTAGAGGATCAGGGCAAAGACCATTGAGTAGATTAGCTTGCGTTGCAGATCTTTACTCATAATCGAGCCATTATACCGCCCGCCGGATAATTCGCGAATTTGGACCGCCGGGGCGAAAGAGCAATCGAACGCGAATTTCCCGGATTGCGCCGATCAGCGCAGATGATTTCTGGGTTACTCTCAGCCCCTCCTGCTATGAGACTCTACTGCGGTCGTCCACGGATTGTCATTCCATTCACGTATTGGGCGCAAAGCGGCACGATCGGAGAAACGAGGAATCTCAGGCTCGCACAGTCGAGATTCCTCGTGGCTTCGCTCTCTCAGCGGCAAATCAGGATTGGCTGGTCGATCCGGCGCAGGATGGTGTTGAGCGTACTCCCCACCAGCAGTTGAAAGATGGGCCGGCGACCAAAGCTGCCGATGAGCAGCAAATTGGCCTCGACCTGGGCCATTGCGTTGAGAATCTGCTCGGCTTCATTGCCCGCGGGGTTGAGGATTTCGGCCGTTACGCCCTGTTGCTTCATGTAGGCTTCAGCATGGGAAATGGCATGGCGCGCCTCGCGCGTCGCACCGACCACCACGATGGTAAGGCGCGTCTGCCATGCCGCGGCAATGTAGGCGGCGAGAAAGAGCGCCTCGTCCGCTTTGGGGCTGCCATCGTATGCCAGCAGCGCGTTGTCCATGGGCGAGCGGGCTGCTTCAGGGACAGCCAGAACCGGACGGTGACTGTGCTGCAAAATCGTGTTGAATTCCGTGCCGACGCCCGTTGGGGTGTTCGCTTCGCCCCCCTGACCCAGGCCCAGCGCAATCAGGTCCGCGTAGATGCTGCGTTCGATGATACGCTGGAAGACGACTCCTTCTTCAACAATGATGGTATACGGCACGCCAGCAGTCTCACACGCCGCTGCAAATGGTTCCTGCAATGCTTCTGCACGGGCGGCGTCTGCCGGCTGCCGCTTGTTGAGGACGCGTAGGCCGATGATGCGACTCTGTTCGCGTTGGGCGATGACCAGCGCATGCTGAAACATGTTGACATCTGCCGGCGCGCCCTGCCCGGCCACGACAATCTCGGCGAAGAGCGAATCAGCCCCCCGTTGTGCCAGGCGATCGCGCCGCCAGTGACCAGGGTCCGGGCCCGGTTCCAGGCTGTCGGGCATGACCTTGCGATAGAGTTGGTCGGAAAAGCGCTGGAGCGCGCCTTCCTGGGGTTGTCCCTTGCGCCCGGGCAAGGTGCTGACCGCGTCACTGGATTTAATTTCCCACCCTAGATCCTGCTCGATTTCGCTGCGATTGAGTGCAACCAGCGCATAGAGATCGGCATCGGTATAGCCGGGGAAACTTCGATGCAATCCATAGTTATGCACAAGATCGACGACGGGCCGGTAGACCTGGTCATACCAGCTCACCACCGCCTCTTCGTAGGAGATGTCGCGTTGCTGGTCGAGTCCCATGAAGTAGCGGTGCACGGCAATGTGTTCGGCCAGGAGGGTGTAAAGCCCGCATTGCGTCATGCGCAGGTCGGCCCCGGGTCGCACTCTGTCCAGGCCCGTCTCTGCCAAAAAATCGGCGTAGCGCGCCTTGCAGATGAGCTCTGTTGGGTTGTCGTCTTTGGCCAGCGGCACCCGGGTTTGCACCTCGGTCACATAGGCCGGGACGGTGGGCACGTCGTTCTGACGGGCGATGGAGACCCGGTGATTGCCGTCCAGCACAAAGTAGGCGTCGCCTACCTGATAGACGCTGATGGGGTCCATGCCGCTCTCATCGACATGGGCCTTTACCCGTGACCAGCGCTCCAGGGCGCGGTCATTTTTGGGCAGAAAGGTGCGGGTGAAGTCCTGGGAGCGACCCACGCTGCCCACAATCGCCTCAACCGGGATCTCCTTTAAGCCCCGGTCTGACTGGTTGCGCGCGTGCAGTTGCTGACGAATCTCCTCGTAGTCCATCAAGTTCATGGGGCGACCGTCGATATTCGCCAGTATTTGCTGCATGAGCGCCTTCTGGCGCGCCTGGCGAAAGTCGTCTTTAGCCTGGGCGAACGATTGTGAGGCCATTGGCTCCTCTACTCAACGATGGTCGGAACAGTCCGGTGAGGAACGAAGTCTGGGTTTGGCATTTCCAGCAAGGTGCAGACCTCCAATAGGGGGTCTTCTTCGGCTGGGTTGTGCAAAATCTGCTTCACCGAATAGCCGGCGCGAAGGTGCGTGTTGAGCGCCGGATCGCGCACGTCTCCCTGCAAGACTCGCTGCACATACTCTTTGGCGCTCAGCCGATCGGCATATTTCCGGTAACCGGGAATGCGCCCGAAGGCTACCATGCGGCGCAGATTGAAGCGGCGCAACAGGCGACTACGCCGCGCCATAGAGCAGGCGCGACAGGCCCATGCCGCGAAAATCCGGGTGGACCGCGATATCTGCGCCGTAGAGCGTATCGCCGTCCGGGCGATGGCGATCGAAGCTGCCATCGCTCGTCAACTCGTCATACGTGTCGGGCTGCCCATCGGCGCGTAGGCGCAGGATCAGTGACGTGGCATATGCCGCCACCGTGCCGCGCACGTCGACCAGAAATTGGCCATCGGGAAAGGCCTGAAGCTGCATGGCATAGGTCAGTTCATCGTAGTGAGAATTATCGGCCGCGTACTCGGGATAAGCGGCACGGTGACAGGCCACGACTGCCGGAATGTCGTTCATCGTCCACGAGCGTACGGTGGGTTTTTGTCGGGCACGGCTACTCAGTTTCATATTCGATTCTCACAATTTGACTGCTTATTCGTACGTTCAGCTTCATCCTCAGTATATCAGACACACAATGGCCCGATCCAAAAGCGGCGCGTCGGGAGGACTCCGACGTGCCGCTTCTGGATGGTGATGCTGGCGACTGACGCACCTTACATTATGGATAGAAGCCGCGCACTGTTACCGCATCGACGATGCGCTCAATCGCAATCGTGTAAGCGGCCGTGCGCATATCGCAGTGCTTGCGCATCGTCACGCCGATTACCTGATCCAGGTTGTCGAGCAGCTTGCGCTCCATGTTGCGCCGCACTTCGCTTTCATCCCAGAAGAAGGCCTGGAGACCCTGCACCCACTCAAAATAACTGACAACCACACCCCCGGCATTGGCCAACACGTCGGGGATGATCAGCACACCCCGATCGAGCAGCATCTGCTCCGCTTCGGGCGTGGTGGGGCCGTTTGCGCCCTCGACAATCACCCGCGCCTGGATGCGATCGGCATTCTTGCGCGTGATCGTGCCTTCCAGCGCCGCGGGTACCAGCACGTCCACCTTCAACTCCAGTAATTCTTCGTTCGTCAGCGCATCTGCCCCGGAAAAGCCGGTAACCGTGCCCGTCGCATCCACATGACGCTGAAGCTGGCGCAGATCCAGGCCATAGGGGTTGTAGATGCCGCCAAAGCGGTCGCTCACGGCAACGATGCGCGCCCCGCGCTCGTGCATCGTTTTGGCCGTCCAGCTGCCCACATTGCCGAAGCCCTGCACGGCCACCTGGATGTCATCCAGCCCACGCCCCAGGCGCTGCTTAAGCACCGCACGCGTAACATAGGTGATGCCCAGCCCGGTTGCGTATTCGCGTCCTACGGTGCCGCCGATCGAGACTGGCTTGCCCGTGGTGATGGTGGGGATCGAATAGCCCTTGTGCATGGAATAGGTATCCATGAACCAGGCCATCACTTGCGCATTGGTGCCTACGTCTGGCGCCGGAATATCGCGCTCCGGGCCGATAAAGAGGCTGATCTCGGTGGCAAAGCGGCGCGTCATTTTTTCGAGTTCGCGGTTGCTCAACTCACCGGGATCGACAATCACGCCGCCCTTGCCGCCCCCATAGGGCAGGTTCATGAGCGCACATTTCCAGGTCATCCACATGGCCAGCGCCCGGCATTCATCCAGGGTCACATCGGGGTGGTAGCGAATGCCGCCCTTGGTCGGACCTTTGGTTGTATTGTGATGGACGCGGAAGCCCGTGAACATGCGCATGGAATCGTCATCCATGCGGACAGGGAAATGGACGATCATCTCGCGTTGGGGAGAACGCAGATAGAGACGAATATCATCATCCAAGCCCATGAAGTCCGCTACCTGATCGAGTTGGGTCTGGGCGACGCGATAGGCGCTGGCCCGGCGGATGGGCGGATCTTCCGGAATTCTGGCGGTGGGATGCTCGTTATCGCCGAGTTCTTCCGGGTCGTCTGGCTGGACGATGATCTCGCTGATCTCGTCGGGAGTGGGAGCAATGCGTACTTCGTCAAGGGGAGCGTTATGGCCATTGTCGCGACTGGCCGGGGTTGTTGCTTTTTGCTGGGTCTGTTCTGAACCGTTTTTCGCCATTGAAAAACTCCTTCGTATGAACGCACTCGAATCGAATCGGCGGATGCCACCTTGCGCATCCGCCGTTGCCCGTCATTATATCACCGACGCGCCCGCTGCCAAGGTGACGAATGTCACGTTTCAACCAGGCGTGAGAGAGCGATCATCGAGTGCAGAGCGGGACGTGCATACATGAGGACCTAATTCATGGCGCGGATATTCGTTCACGCTGCTTGCGCCACAAACGCTAAATTGCAGAAACTGCCTCAACCCGCGGCATCTGCGTCCAACTGCGGCCCGGTCGGCGCTGCTGGAGCGGTGCTGACCGGCTTGGGCGCCCGCTTCACCCGGTTGAAGTCCTCGCGCAGTTGGGCGAGTTCGGCCTCCATGGCGGGCACGTCGCCATACTCCACTTTCATGTAGGCATTCGTAATCCGCTGTAGCTCTGCCCCGCAGCCAGGGAAGGCCTCGACCAACTGCGCAATGTACTCGTCCGGCGGCTGAGATTGGCGACGCGGATAGCCCCGCTGTCTGGCCATACGCGAGACGTTGGCATAGATGTTTTCGACGGAAACCGCGGCCAGCAGTTGCGTGCCCACGCCATAGCGGCGCATCAGATCGGCCCAGTTGCGCAGGCGCTGGAGGCCCTTCTGCAGCAGGTTTCCATCTAGCTCAAGGGGCTCGGCCATCACCTCCTCGGCTTCGTTACCCATGCTGCGACCGCGCGTGCGGGCAAAGAAAATCCAAATCAGGCCCAGGGCCAGGACCAAGGCCACAGCAACCAGACCGTAGCGTATGGGCGTCCAGTTCTGAACCAGCTGGTCGAGATCAAGCTGCGTCAATTCGACGGCTTCGGGCGGTATGAACGGTTCGGCCTGCTCCGTACTCTCCAAGAGCTCGGCAACCCTGGCCAGCAGCATCGAGAAGAGGGCGATCATGGCGTTGAGCAGCGGCGCAAGCAGCCAGGCCAGGCCCAGCAAGAGCTGCGAGGTGGCCACGCCGATCAGCGTCCACAAAGGCGAAAACCAATCGATCACGCTCCGCCAGCGTTCAGGCGTATAGAGTTGGCCAAGCGCCCAGGCTGATGCCAGCACTGCCCCCACCATTGTCAGAATCTGGGCAAAACGCGGCCATGGCAGCGCGCGGCCCGCGCTGTGGGTGCTCTGATAGGCCTTTTCGTTCATGCGTGCCAGGGCGACTGCGGTCAGGCCAAATGCGAAGAACAGCGCCAGGTAGACCATTCCATTCTGTGTGGACAGCGACGCATAGCGGTTGAGCAAGCCGCCGCCGGTGATGGCCAGCAGCAACCCCAGACGAAAGCTCAGGCCCACGCTGAAAAAGGAGAGTTCCCGCGAGGTCAATGCCGCCACCCGGAACCAGAGCAGGAGGTTGAGGAGCAGCAGGACCAGTTCAGGGCGCCGGCCGCGGTGAAAGTTGAAGAGCGTGTTGAGGAAATCGCCCAGCCAGCCGAAATCGAACGCGGACAAGCCGGGGTAGAGCAAGAGCCGGGCGCTCAGCAGCGACGTGCCCAAGATCAACGTGATGAGGATCAGCTCGCGGCCCGGCGACCCGATCAGGCTGCGGTTGAGCGTATCCGACGCAATCATGTAGCAGAGCATGACCAGCCAGAAGAAGGCGAAGAGTGCCAGCGCCGGCATGGTCAGCAGCGTGGCCAGACGCGCGTTGGCTCCGGCGATGCCCAGCGCCTCTACGGTGGCCGGGTCGCCGCGCGTGATCCAGTAGTTGATAAAGAGCAACACGTAGGGCAGGATCCAGGCGAGCGCCATCCCGGCCAGCGCACCATAAATCAAGCGGTGACGGCGATTGGTCAACAGCATGAGTGACTTGCATGCGTGGCAACGGGGATCATCCTCATGCCTCCTGCACCAGAGTGGGTGCGATCAGATCGTCCACGAGGTGGGGCAGGTGATAGATGGTCACGCCGGGCATCAGGGCGGTTGGCGGCTCTTTGGCCAGCGTAAAGAGCACGACTTTGCGCCCGGCGCCGGCCAGATCGGCGATGGTAGCCAGCAGGTCGTTGTGGGCAATGGCAGTGACGATTACCAGGGTCGCGCCCCAGGGCATGCGTGGGGCTTCCTGGAGCAGCATCACTTCAATCGGATTGGTGGCAAAGGGCGTGACCGCGGCCAGGAGTTCCAAAATACGGATGAGCTGATTGGGACCCCGCCCGGGCAAGAGGCGAATGGGCTGATCGCTGCCCGGCAGCGCGCCGTTGGCAATCAGCCCGGCGGGCAGGCGTTGCTCCGCGGCGAGCGCGGCCAGGCTGCCCGCCACGCTGATGGTCCGCTCCTGCAGCTCGGGCAGATAGCCGTGCCAGTGGCGCTCCAGCGTGGCCACGTTGAGGAAGATCAGCACCTGCTGCTCCTCGCTCGGCTCATAGACGCGGCTGAGCATCTTCTGTTGGCGGGCGGTCGCCTTCCAATGCACGCGCCGGGGGCTGTCGCTCTCTTGCCATTCGCGGATGCCCACCGTGCGCAGCGGATCCTCAAAGAGGCGGCCCGAGCCGCGGGCTTCACCAAAGGGGTTCTTTGAGGGCAGGCGCAGCTCGGTGACGGTGTAGAGATGGGGGTAGACGATGAGCCGTTCTGTTTCGGGAAAGAGCGCACGCCGGCTGAAAAAGCCAAACCCATCGCCCGTTTGGGCCTCGGCCGGGCCATAGGTATGAAAGCCGCGCTCGACACACTCGACCTGATAGCGGCGGGTAATGCGCTGGTAGGGTCCGGGCATCCAAAACGTGCTAAAGTCGGCCAGATTGGTCACCGGATCGGCGACAAGATCCTTCTCTGCGACGGGCAACTCCTGGGGAAAGGTGTCGCGGATGGTAAGCCAGGTCAGCGGCACGGGCTTGCGGTTGCGCACCGTCAGTCCCAGCTCAATGGTCTCGCCCCGAAACGCGCGGACCTCGTTGAAGCTACGCTCATACTGCACGCCCGTCAGGCTGAAGCGCGCCCAGAGCCATGAGATGGTTGCAATTGCCAGCAGCAGCGCGGCCGCGCCGGTCAGGTAGCGACTGTTGAGCGCCACGCCGGCCAGCGTCAGCACGATGGCGATGATGATCCAGGCATCGCTGAACTGCGTATCTTTGGTTGGGTCGATGCGGCGACGTGAATTGGTGCGGAACATGAAGGTACGTGACTAGCGTTCGGTACTGAGCAATGATCAGCCGTCATTGTTGATGGTTGCGCACGAAATGTCAATATCGAGCGAGTCGGCGAGGTGAATGTTTGCGCACTGCGTACAGGCCGATCGACAAACCTGAAGATACCGTAGTCCACGCCCAAAACCACATCTGTGCTACTCAGTTAGCACGAAGTCCGCACAATCTGCAGGATTGTCCTTTCCTTGCAGATCACGGCGCCAGTGGGTTGAGCGATTCGACACCGAACAGACAATCGAGCCAGTGCTAAGGATGAGAGTTAAAGGCTGTTTGGCTAAGTCTGGCGTCATGTTTTGCTCGCCTCCTGCATCTTGCCGTTGGCGTCGCTTGCGTGGTAGGCTACCAATCAGTCTTCCCGAAACGTGAGGATCTGCGCGATGTTGACTGTACCGCCATCGCCTGATCCCCACTGTAGAAGCCAGTTTTTTCTCGAGATAGGCTACTGGCGGCGCGATGAGATCGTTGCAGACCTTGGAGCGGGGCATGGGCCGGCGTTTCCGACTGCCGCACGCAATGGTCAATTTGGTCCACGAAGATTCGCGCACACGTCCATACCGCTATCGCTTGCAGCTTCCCATGTCTGATTGCGCCAAGAAGGTTTAGAGGACCTGGGAACGTTGGGAGTCACCATCAGTCCAGCAATACGTGGGATCCAGCAAAATAACCCTGACTCTGTTGCAATGCACCCGCTGCGCATCGCGGCGGGACTTGGCATTGTCGCGCTGGGCGTGCTCGTACTTGCGCTCTTGCCGGCTCCTCATTGGGTCAACGCCCTTGGCGTGGTCGTCCTGTGCATTCTTCTGCCGGGTCTGCTTCTGGTGATGCTACTGCTCTGCCGCCCCAACGCACCGCCAACAATACTCGAATTTGCCGTCCTAGGCATCGCCGCGGGCATCGGCCTCACCGTCGTGACAATGCTGCTCCTGAGCTACCTGCCCGGCGCTCTCCTCTGGTGGCAGACGCTGGGCGCTTTTTCCCTCCTCAATTTGCTGGGTCTCGTTGCCGTGGCGCTCCGCCGTAGCCCAATTACGCTGATCTGCAGCGAATCCGCATGGGTACCCTCAGACGGATTTGAGCAGCCGCCTCCTACCCGATGGGTCATGACAGCGCTGGTGATTGTACTGCTCGTCGGCGCATTCTTCCGCTTGGCCAACCTGGGTTACTCCGAGTTTCATAGCGATGAGGCGACTGTGGTCCTGCGTAGTGCAGGAACGCTGCAGGGATATGAGTCGACCCTTTTCCTCCATCGCAAGGGACCGACCGAAATCCTGCTCGTAACCCCGATTTTTTCGTCAACCGATAGACTGACGGAACTGAGCGCCCGTCTACCCTTCGCATTGGCTGGCTTGACCTTCCTGGCCGCGGCCTATCTGCTGGTGCTGCGACTGTTCGGGATCGGCCCTGCGTTTCTCGCCGGCCTGCTCCTGGCGCTGGTGCCAGGTGTTGCAGCTGGATGCGCATGCAGACCAAGAAGTGATGGGCCAGGATCAAGAGAGTCATATGGTGGTGCCAACCAAGCCAACTGCGCAGTTCGTAGTGGTCGAAGCCGACTTCTTCTTTGCTTTCCTCGAAGAGTTATCCACGGGCGAGCGCAGGCCGCTGAGACGCACCAGTTGTGCGATAGGCAGGTCAGCAGGGCTATTACAGAGGTAGTATTTGACTTGGGTGGGGTCGCTGAGATTGCGTCGGATTACCAACCAGAGTTGGTCGCCCGGCAGGCCACCTCGAGCCTCAATGATGCGCAGGCAGGCGAAGTCGCAGACCATCGGCCCTTTGCTGCCCTCCTTGATGGTCATGCGCACCCAGTCCGCATGGGGAATGGCAAGGGCCAGTGTGTCAACCCGTTGCGGTGGTCGACTGGAAGGATGAAGGCGCAGATGAGTGGGCAGACGGCCCCGTTGACCTGCCCTCGGCGGCACCCAGACCCGGGGCCGCGCCCAGGGGACTCCCGACCAGACTTGGGTATCGCACGAGACTTCGACAAAGAACTCTTTGCCCAAGGCTGCGACATCGTCCCGAAACGCACCCGAGTTCCCATAGAGGGAAATCGGCTGCCACCCAACGGAAGGGGACTGTGTCCCGAGCTACCGCTTGGGTCAGCAAATCCAGGCCAATCTGCGGCTTGGTCTGGAAGGTCAGCTTCGTCGGCATGCCTGTTTTTTGCCGCAGTTCGTCATAGTCAGGCTCGAACCAACGCTCGGGAACAAACAACTGGCTGTCAATCAGGCTGTAACCCTGGCGACTCACATAGCCCAGATAGACACCCACCTGGCAGTTGGCCACCTTGCCTACGGCACCACAATACTGGGAGGTCACACCCACCGAGTGTGCCCCCTGCTTGACTACACCCGATTCATCGACCAACATCACACCGTCTGCCTCGCCCAATGTTTCGCCCACCAACCGCTGGTGGATTGCCAGCACCGGTTCGGTGGGCCAGGGACTCTGTCCCATGAAGTACTGCAGTGTGCGCACGTTGACACCTTGCTCCAAAGCGATCCGTTCCGTCGTCTTGCGCGACAGATCTCCCAACAGTCCTTGCAGATAAATTCGACTCTGTTTTATCTGCTCCACTCGACCAAACGCATCATCAAATCGCCTGTGGTATTTCGCCAACTCGCCAACCATCTGCTCAATCTCGCATACCGTCAGATTGCATTCCGGCGCAGGACAGGTTTCAGCTATAATCAGTTCAGGCATGGTTATCGTCTCCCACTTGATTGGTCTCAGGTCAGGAGACCATACCATGCCTATTTCTTTTTTCCTACGTCACTTCAGCACAACATTGCGCTGTAATACTAGTACTCGTTGCGAAATAGATGAATGATATCCGTACTCAATCGACTCGACTGAAATAACCTCATCTATCTGCCGTGGTATGTACGCCCAACTGTAGTAGTGCGTGCGTTAGCACGATCAAAGGATATCGTTTTCGATATCCTCCAGTAATACCTTTGCCTGCTGCAGATCCGGCGTAGCAAACCCTTCGGAAAACCAATCATAGATCGCTCGAAGCGCAGCAAGCGCCTCCTGCTGACGACCCTGACCGCGCCAGAGACGGCAAAGACTCAAGGTTGCTCGCAGCTCCCACGAACGCGCTTCCATCGCTTGCGCACCGTGAATTGCCTGCAGAAACGCTACCTCGGCCAAGCTTTCAGACGCCTCCTGCTGCAAAAGCAACTCTCCCCGCAAGCGAAGCAGCTCTGGTTCGTCCAGGCGAACTGAGACGCCTGGCTCTCCCGCAATGCGTTTTCGATGGTCTGAAGGCCTTCTGTCACCTGCGGGATAAGAAGATAGGTCGATACAAGCAGAGTCAGATATTCTACCTGGGCAACTTTGCGCCAATTGCCTCCAGGACAGCAGACGCTGCGAGCTGCTGAGCCAGGCCGGTTTCCGGATGGACCAAATGGGCATGGGCCCAACCACAGATTCCCTTGCCTGTCGCGGACCAGAAGGCCATTTGATGCCTGTCGGAAATCTCTATCGTTATCTCCGCCAGCGAGCGAGCGGTTGTAGCCTCTCCCATATATTGATAAAACTTCGCCGCAAAATAATAGGCGAACGCCTGAACAAACGGGTGGCGCAACTCATCGGCCAAGCGTATGGCTTCTTCGCTGGCGCGTCTGGCCTGATCCGGATAGCCTCGCAGCCAAAGCGCCCATGACATGTGGGACAGCGACGCCACAAGCGGATCATAGCCATGCTGAAAGACCAAGTCTCGAAAACGTTCAGCCGAATACCAATCTCGAACCTGTTCCAGATGGCGGAGAGCGTCGGCAAGATAACCACGGTAGAGATAAGTGTCGCCGGCGTGGTTGTGCGCCATCGCTCGTGAGTGCCGGGTCATGCATCTTGTCTGCCAGCGTCAACATCCGTTCAGTCAGCTCCTGCGCCACCGTTAGCTCGAGTCGTAGATCATAGTAACTCTTGAGCCCCGAAATGATTTGGAATAACTCGGCCGAAGCGACTGCGTCATCGAGTAGCGTGCGGGCTTGCGTGTAATTCTCGGCTAGTGCCTCGTCGCCAAAGCCGTGTGCAGCCAGCAAGGGTGCACCTAACGCCAGACGCAGCCTCAGTTCCCGCTCAACGGACGATTGGGTTTGAGGCAACTCCTGCATTAGGTTCAACGCGCGCTCAAAATGGACGATAGCCTCCTCATATGCAAACAGACGCACGGCATGGTTTCCGGCGTGAACCAAATAGTCGATGGCCTTATCGGTTACATGGGCAGCTTCAAAGTGCCGTGCCAGTAACACCGACATAGTCTGTCGCCTGTTCTCCATAACAGCGACTCCAACTGCCTTCCTACCTGTTTGTGTAACAGCGCACATTCGACAGGATCAAGAGTCGAATATAGATAGTGCTGAAATAGGAAATGACGAAACCGGTAATAAGATATCTGCCGGGAATTAATGGTCTGCACATTTTCGGCGCTGACCAGATTCAGGCGACGACTGAGATCGCCACTAAACTGCCGTACAATCTCTTGCGAACTTGCTGCCGTCCATCGAGGCGACCACTTCAGCGCAGAAAACCTCACCTTGTACGCTGGCTATGGTCAAGAATTCTCTGCCATCGACTCGGCAGATTTTGAATCTGTTGCTCGATTGCCGCTTCGACGCGTGCCGGGATTAGGTTCCAGTCGGGTTGTCGAATCACAGCCCAACGTCCGTCGTCATCGTACAGATATCTCCGCGCTCCTTCAGGCTTTTTAGTAGCTCAACGGAGAAAAGAGGATGGCCGCTCGTATGCTGAAAGAACGCCTTCCGAAAGGGATCTTCATACCGATTGGGTTCGGCATCCAACAGCGCATCTACAAATGCCCTGCCGTCACTGGTGTCAAGGTCGATGGGTCTGTGACCGGATTCCAGTTGAACCTCGATCAGGACAGGCTGAAGTGGATGACGGTCCCCGCCACGTCCCAGAGTGACCTCGTCTGAGCGGTAGGCTCCGATAATCAGAACGGGATCGTGAATGAGGTGACGCACCAAATGAAAGAGCAAGCTGATGGACCCGCTGTCTGCCCACTGCAGATCGTCAAGGACCAGCAGCAAGGGACGCCGGTGTGCCACAGTACGCAAGACATTTTCATACTGCTCAAACAGATTGATCTGCGTCAGTTCAGAGCCAGTGGACGAGAGATTGCGTGCGTTCGACCAACCCCTCGAGTTGGACCAACGTCTCGCGGGACGCCTCGGGGAGGGTCAGGGCGTGTCGCAACAGAGACGACGCCGGCACAAAGCGGTCGACCAGCGCTGTTCCATCTGCTGCGATGGCGCGGATTGTCTCGGCAGTCACCGAGCGCAAACGCTGTATCTGCGCTTGCACCAAGGCGGCGGCCCGTTGGTGGCTGCCCGCGTCACCGCAAAGCGTACGTAATATGGCCACAAATGGCGAATAGGGATCGCCAACGCCAGAGAGAGCATTGCAGTGGCCATAGATGGCTATCAGCGCAGGGTGGCGAGACACCGAACACCTGGCGAATTCAGTTGCTAGGGCCGATTTCCCGGTCCCCGCACTGCCACAAATGAAGGCCGGTCTGGCTTTGACCGGAGAGCGTAGCGGTCAAGGCCGCCTCCAGTTGCGCTAGCTCCGCGGTCCGGCCGACAAACAGCGGCTGTTCTGAGTTGCGACAGATGCGATTCACCCAAGTTCGTTTGCGGTACGGCGAATGCGAACTTTGTCTTTGCGAACGTTTCGTCGCCTATCGCTTGTGCCAACGCTGTTGTCTGATACGAGGGTGTCATCTGTAAGTGTTCTTCAAGAAGGCGCCGGCAGATTTCGAATTGGACCAGTGCTTCGCTCCGTTTTCCAGACCCCGCCAAGCAGCGCATCAGCCGCCGATGCGCTGTTTCCTGCCATGGCACATGACGAATCTGCATTTCGGTGTACTGCTGCGCCTCTTCAAAGTTTCCTTGCGTCTCGTAGGCGGTCTGCCAGGGCATCAAGAACAGAATAAATCACCTGGTCGAGATATGCCCGCTTCTGCAGAATCCATTCCTCAAAGAGAGGGCTGCCGATCGATGGAAAATCATTCAGAAAATCGTCATGATAGCAGGCGACGGCCTGGGTCAGATGTGGTATGGGATCCGATCCTGCGGATTCCTGGGCATATGTCAGAAAGTCGACCAGATCGAGCCGGTGTGGAGCGGCCTGGTTGAATTGCAGTTCGCCGGCTGTGCTGCACAGAAACGGCGTCTCCCCCCTGACGGACGCGCTCCGGTTCCGCCAGCACTTGTCTCAGGTTATAGAGTGCATAACGTAGATTTGTACGAGCCTCTCGCATAGGCAGGTTCGGCCATAGCAGACCGGCAATTTTGTCGCGTCCATGCCCCCTCTCCTGTTCGACGGCCAGAAAGATCAACAGTGCGCGAACTTTGTTGGAGTCGAATCCAAGCAAGCGTCTGCCACCCAACAGAAAGCTAGGGGCGCCCAGCACTGTCATGTCCAAGCAACTCACGATTCCACGCTTCCCCATGTTTACCCCACGCAACGCTGCTAAGCTTACCCATAGGAACTGAGTTATTCGCAAACCTATGTAGGCACTGACACGCAAAAGAAAAGCGTAGGCGATGCCGGCGCCATCAAGCATCGGGTTGTGGCTGTTACCGGCAAGGTACCTATATCGTAGGAATTACAATCGTATCATCTACAAGAAAGGAAGTAAATATGATGCAGTACACTTGGATTGCGATGCCGATTGTTCTGCCCGTTATGCTCCTGTTGCTGCTTGGTTGCCAGCCCGATTCGCCCGGTGACACCTGGAGCTGAGCCCCGCACACCGGAAGAGGTGGTGCTTGCCGCCGCATACGGATGGAATGAAGAGGAAGAGGAAGTGAGCCGTCTCGATGATCGACGCCTCATTGGCGAACTTCGCTGACGATGCGGTCTATGAAATCGCCGGGCTGCCCACGGGCACTGAGACATATACCGGCCGCGACGATGACAGATTATGGCTGGATGGCAGGCCTGCTCGAAGGCTGATTTTCGCTAGACTGCGGAGATCCTTGAATCAGACGGCACCACCGTGCGCACAGAGACGAAAACCTGGATGAATTTGGAGCCGGGAAGCCGGGATTGCGCCTGCTCGTGGCCACTGAAGAGTATGTCGTACAGGACGGCAAGATAACCCATGTCACATGGACCCTCTACTCAAAAATCACTTGAGCAACTTATGACAGTCATGGGTGGGCAGTGATAGGTAGACAGGGCCGGCCTGCCGGAATCGCATCAGGCTCCGACAGGCCGGATTTGCCTCAGGAAGTGATTGTTAGGTAAGGGGGCTCCCGTTGCAGCACACTCGCTAATATCGACCCGTAATGCATCGCCATCCACCTGCCACTTGAGAGGCCTGTTATCGCCCAGCAGAACGATCTCCGAGACATGGGACAGATGATAGGGCGAATTACCGCCCAACGAGCGGATCTTCACGGTGCCGTCGGCGGGCCACGCCATCACGTGGGCGTAGATGCTGTCGCCCTTGGCCGTGAACCGGATATCCTCGCTGGTGAACGTGGTGCGCCGGGTGTCGGTAAAGGCGCCGGACATGACCTGGGTCGGCCCTTCGCCAAAGAGATGCCAGGGCCGAGTACCGTAAATGCCTTCGCCGTTGACATCGAGCCACGCCCCGATCTCGCGCAACATACTGTTGCTCGACGTCCGGGATCGTGCCATCCGCACGCGGCCCGATATTGAGCAACAGCGCGCCGTTCTTGCTCACCACGTCGATCAGATCGCCGATGATGTCGTTGGCGACTTTGTAGTCGTGGTTCTCGATATAGCCCCAGGAATTCTTGGAGACCGACGTGTCATTCTGCCAGAAAGGCCCCGAATGCGGCTCTCCTGGCCCCGTTCGATATCGAAGACCGTCGTGCCGGCCGGAAAGGCGTCATACTTGTTGTTGACGGCCACGCCCTTGCCCCACTCGGCGCCGGAATTGTAGTAGTAGGCGGCGAAATTTTTCAGATAAGGCTTGAAGGCCATGTTCTGGATCCACCAGTCGAACCAGATCAACTGCGGCTGGTACTTGTCGATCAATTCACAGGTGCGCAGCAGCCAATCCTCCAGAAACGCCTGATCGGGCGAGTTGTCAAAATACTGTTCGGTGGACGCTGTGCCCAGTGCGCCGCTGGCCGGGCCGTACAGACCGGCATACGCCGGGTCCTGCACATCCGACGGGAACGTATTGCCGCCATTCATAAACCACCAATGTTCCGCCCGGTGGCTGGAGACGCCAAAGATCATCTCTTCGGCGCGCACCGCATCCGCCAGTTCGCCGATCAGGTCGCGGTTGGGCCCCATCTGGGCGGCATTCCACTCCGAAAGCGCGCTTTCGTACATCTGAAAACCATCGTGGTGTTCGGCCACAGGCACCACAAAACGGGCGCCGGCCTCTTTGAAGAGCCTGGCCCAGGCAGCCGGGTCGTACTTTTCCGCCTGGAACATGGGGATAAAGTCTTTGTAGCCAAACTGATCCTGGGGACCGTAGGTGGCCCGATGATGATCGTAGTCCCTGGATCCCTGGAGATACATGTTACGGGGGTACCATTCGTTGCCAAAGGCGGGAACGGCGTAGACGCCCCAATGGATAAAGATGCCAAACTTGTCGTTTTGATACCAGTCGGGAATCTCGTAGGCTTCCAGGGAATCCGATTAAGCCTCGAACGGTCCCGGAGCCATACCGTCGGCGATGTGCTCAAGCGTCATCCGACATGCTTTTTCCTTTTCTTTTCGGATGGGCACAGTTGGTATTTCTGAACCTGTTTCTATAGCCAAGTGGGTAGACGGTATACGGTAGAAGGAATACGGAATACGGTGACCCGTCCATAGGGTGAGATCGCTGCCGTATTTGTAAAGACTTCCAAGCAGTTGCACAAGTACATCGTAAAGTAAATTTTCTGGTAGAAAGTCGTAGGTCACACTTGCAGTGTGACGAGCCGGCCAAGCGGATTCACTGACAAGAAACGTCGAGATTTCTGCAGTTCGTCCGCGCCCAGGGGGCTCCCGAAGCCGGACCTACGAGACACCCGATTTCTTTGTTTACAGTGCAATAAGGCTCTTCCAAATGTGGAAGTCTACGCCTGCCGGGGATGTTGGATAGTCATCTGCCGGATCGACCCGAATAACAGCTCAACTAGTAGATGGACAAATTATAGGGGTAGCTCTTGTGGCTACCCGGGCGAGCACAAGACCCGTATCTGACAGTGATTGTGCAGATTCAGTAGACGGCAACAACCGGAGTAGATCGCCGGTTGGTAATCTTGGCGCGGGCAAGCAGCGCCCCTACGGTTGTGGTGTACTGAGACTCCGATTGCGCTCTCCATAATAAGAAGGTTCAACAGCGTTCCATCTTAGCGCCGTGATAGCTCCTCAATAGACCTCGTTGTAGTATAGTGCGTTCTCTACCGGGGTGTTGGCGGCATATGGTTGCCCACGGCCATAAAGAAACCGGGGCAGTCGTTGCCCGATGTACATGCAGCGTTCGACTTCGGCTCGGATCTCTGCCTTTGTGCCGAAGAGCAGGATGCGTGTGTCGGCATTGCCGATGATCACATGCTCTGTCCATACTCTCGACGATGCGTTCAAGGCTGGTCAGCGGTTCGAAGGCAAAACCGTGTACGCCGGCGTCAGCAATGTCATCCACAAACTCGTCAAAGTTGCCGTCGGAAGTGAACATCACTTTCTTGCCACTCTCCAGTACGGGGTCGAGGTATTTACTGTAGTTTGGGAAATACATACTGGCGATACCAGGCCGGGGCGAAGGATCGGGCCAGATGACCAGACGATGTCGTCATGCATCATGATGCACGGGCACATCGGCCTCGGCCAGTGCGTCATAGTATTGTTGCATCCAGGAGGCGTAGCGGTTGGCCAGGTCGCCGAAGCGGACCGGATCGTGCCCGCAGCCAGCAAGAGCATATCCCAGCCGAAGAGATCGATGAAGCCGGAGATGAGCGTAATATATGTGCCGGTCATGTTGACGCCGAAGGGGTGACGCTCGCTGTTTGCTCGGAAATGCTCCTCAAAACGCCTGGTGGCCGCGGCCTTGTCGATAGGGCCCAGCGACTCCCACGGGTCGAAGTCAAGTACATCCTCCGGGTCGGAGTAGAGCTGGCGCGTCTCTTCGTCCCAGTCCACGCCACCGGCGGCGTATTCGGCGTGGCCCATACGGTGTGGCAACCTCGCCGAGGTCATCGCCTGCGATGAGCGTGCTCCAGAAGAAATCGTAATTCCAGGCGCGGTCGAAACTCAACGCTGGCTCGATCTCTGACCTCCTCCGGACTTTCGACGCCGACATCGATTCCCGTTACCGCCTTGATCAGATCCCAATGACCTTCGGCGGAGTATTCCGTGCGCGGAATGCGTGCCGGCATCTCAAGATTGAGTGCCGCCCAGCCGTCCTCGTATGACATTCATCACTCCTTGCGCTATTTTCGTAGCCACAGTGGGCACGGATGGGGTGCCTGTGGGCGGCATCACCGTTGAGGATGCAGTCATGGAAATGGCGCAGATCCTGACCAAATGCGTTGTCCCAATCGATTGCCGGCTCATGGCAGCCGCTTGAAACCATCCTCCTCCTGTTGTTCATAGTCTACGACAATCTCCCCGATTGTCACATAAGCGGCATAGCCCAGTTCAGCGACATCTTGGAAGGCGACCTCGGCCATCTCGACAGACGATTGTGCCGCCGATCTTGAGATACACCCATACTGGTACAACGAGTTTTGGCATAGAAGATGATATGCTAGAATGGAGTATCGTACCCCATGTAGCCGGTCAATCGACCGTGCCTCACCGGATGCATTTCCGTTTGGTTCGTCCACGGCATTTGGAACCATACGTGCCCTGAACATGAGAAATGCCCGCGTCATCAGCTATGATCCTACCGGTCGTGCTGCTTTTCTTCTTCGCTCAACGGTACCTTATCCAAGGCATTGTACTGAGCGGTCTCAAGGGATAGACACATGAGCCAGCTATATGAACGATATACCGTCTACTTTCCACTACACGCTTGATATCTTGTGGAAGAAGCAATTAGAGATCGCACAGTCTCCATCTCGGGTACGGGTGAGGCATGCCTCACCCGTACAGTGCAGTTTCTAATTGCGTTGTCCATTAGGAATTTGTCAACCCTCAATTGATGGTTTGACAGAAGTCGGGTTTCTGACAGAAACCCGACTTCTCACCCTTACGTGAAGGAGAATCGTATGTCCGCTGGACCTGTTGATACTGCGAAGAGCCCGTCTGCGCGCTGGCGCACGGTACCCTTGGATGGTGTGAAACTACAGGATGGTTTCTGGTCGAAGCGCCAGGAGATCAACCGCAACGTGACCCTGAGTCATGGCTACTCACAGCTTGAGAAGTCGGGGAACTTCAATAATCTGCGCCTGGCAGCCGGCGCAGGCGAGGGCGAATATCGCACGCCTGTCTTCATGGACTCCGACGTCTCCAAGTGGCTGGAAGCCGTCGGCTATGAACTGGCTGCCAACCCCAACCCGGATCTGGAACAGATGGCCAACAATGCCATCGATCTGCTGGAAGCGGCCCAGGCCGAAGACGGCTATCTGAACTCCTACTGGCAGGTTGTCATGCCCGACCAACGTTGGAGCGATATGGAGCATGGGCACGAACTCTACTGTGCCGGTCACCTTTTCCAGGCTGCCGTTGCCTATGCCCGCGGTACGGGCGACAAACGTCTGCTCGACATCGCCTGTGCCGTCGCCGACAATATCGATTCCGTCTTTGGTGCGGACAAGCGCCACTCGACGCCGGGGCACCCTGAGATCGAGATGGGTCTGATTGAGCTCTATCGGGAGACGGGCAAGAGGCAGTATCTGGATCTGGCTATCTTCCTCCTGGACGAAAGGGGCAAGGACCACCTGAAGTCGGTCTATCGATGGACGTCAATAAAATACCATCAGGATCACGTGTCTGTTCGTGAGGCATCGACCATGGAAGGGCACGCCGTACGCCAGCTCTACCTTACGGCCGGCGTCACCGATGCCTACTTGGAGACCGGCGAAGCGCACTCATGCACGCCATGTTGCGCCAGTGGTACGACATGACCGAACACAAGATGTACATTACCGGCGGCGTGGGCGCATTGCACCAGGGTGAATCGTTTGGTGAACCGTATGAGCTGCCCACCGATTCCTGCTACTGTGAGACGTGTGCCCAGATCGCCAGCATCTTCTGGAGTTGGCGCATGTTGCTGGCAACAGGTGAAGGTCGCTACGCTGATGTGCTGGAGCAGACGCTCTACAATGGTTTCCTCAGCGGGATATCGCTGGACGGACAGCGATATTTTTATGTTAATCCACTGCTGAGTCGCGGTCCCGACAGGATTGACCCGTACAAGGTGATTGAGCGTCCGGAATGGTATGGATGCGCCTGTTGCCCGCCCAACGTTATGCGCTTGCTGGCGTCGCTTTCCCACTACTTCGCCTCTACGGACGAAACCGGCATCCAGATTCACCAGTATGCTCCGGCCAAACTCGATCTCACTCTGGCCTCCGGCGCCCCGGTGACCATGAGCATGCAGTCAGACTTTCCATGGGATGGAAGCGTCAGACTTGCAATCGATGAAGCCGATGACTCTGTGTGGACGCTGCGTTTGCGTATTCCGGTCTGGTGTCAACAGGCGACATTCACAGTCAACGGCGAAACATTCACTCCTTCCATAGAAAATGGCTATGCTCTACTGGAGCGCACCTGGCAGTCCGGCGACACGGTCGGGCTGGAGTTGCTCATGGAGCCAGTGCTGATGACCGGCCATCCACGTGTTGACGCCGTTCGCGGCTGTGTTGCCATCCAGCGCGGCCCTATTGTCTTCTGTGTGGAAGAAGTAGATCAGGATGCCTCCGTGGATCTGTTGGATGTACAGATCGACGCCGATGGCCCGCTGGTCGATGCCTGGGCGCCTGACCTGCTTGGCGGTGTGGTCACGGTGGAGGCTACCGGCTCTGTGGTGGATACGGATGCCTGGGCGGGTGGCATGTACCGGACCTATGGCAGTGCCCGCAATAGTCACAGCCTGCCGATTACGCTGAAGGCGATACCCTACTACGCCTGGGCGAATCGTGGGGCCAATGCCATGCGTGTTTGGCTGCCCCGGCAATAGGGGCCTGGCGCGTGTGTGGATCTCGAACCTATGCAGGGTTGAGTTGTCCGGTGTGGAGACCTAAAACTGGATGGTGTTATGCCATCCCCAATTTGTGTTCGATCAACTCCAGCGTCTGCAGGGCCCCCTGGCGCTCATCCACCTCTTCGGGCCAGCTTTCGACGCACCAGGGCCCGGCATATTCTGCCTTGACCAGCAGTCGGATGGCTTTGGCCAGATTGACGGTTGGGTCGTTGCCTGTGGCATCGAAACGAAAGGCCTTGATATGGGTGAGACGGGCATGGGACGCGCATTTTTCCCAGCCCTCCTCCTGGAGCCCCGGCGCCCAGTTGTCGGTGTCGAAGAGATAGCCGAGACCGGGCACTGCTTCCAGGATCCTCAGCACATTGTCCGGGTAGAGGGGTAGCTCCCCAGTGGTTTTCCATGAGGATCTCGATGCCTTTGTCGGCGGCGCGCCGCCATCAGATCCGCATATCCTGCGGTAATGATGGCCAGGGCCTCATCCGGCAGCAGGGGCTGCGCGGGCGCAGGATCGCCGGCATCGATGCGTAGCTGTGCGGCGCCCAGACGTTGGGCAACGTCGAGCCAGTGGTGGGCGGCCGCTCGCCTTGTCGCCCGCCCTTCGTCCGTTGGCTCGTAGATGTGGGCGCCATCCACGGCAATCGAACCAACTGGCAGACCGGCCGCCGCCACGGCATCCTTCACCTGATCGAGGAAGACGGGTATGCCTGCGCGCCACCCGCCTGCTGGTCCGCAAGCTCCTGTTGATCGGCGTCCGTTTCCGTGTCCAAGGTCAGGTGCCGGTTCCACAGATCGAGCTGGACATGCCGGCCTCTTTGCACCACTTGATATAGCTGAAGATGTCCATCTGACCGCTGGAAAAGGAGCGGTGAAAGCTGTATGAGAATACGCTGAGTCGCATGGAAAACCTCCGTGTCGGGATTGTGAAGTCGCAGCAGTCAGTCTTTTGCCGAGCCGGCCATAGTACTCCAAACATAATACTTCTGAAGGGCGAAGAAGACCAGGAGGGGCAAGATCATGCTGACAAACGCACCGGCTCGAGCCTATTGAAGATCAGACCGTGGAACATGGATGCGGTCAACGGTGCGATAGATTCTGCTGGGTATTAATGGACATGATGAAAGGACCATATTCTATCTGGTGCGACTGCACGATTACTATGGCATAGACCAGGGGTTGCTTGAATTTGGGCTGGATCGCGGAGTCGACGTGCAGGTGGCTGGGTATGGCAATAACAACCAGATCGTTATCATCGTTGGCAATAGACCCTCGTAGCTAGCTTAGGTCTCGGTAGAAGTCGTGTCCTCGTTGAAAAGAGGAATGGCAATGCTCCGCTTCGATTTTGGTGCGGAGCCAGCCGCCCGCCTGAATAGGGTGTGAGCCGTTCTCTGTCCAGGCCCTGCTCGCTGAGGCGCCGGCTTGGGCCTGCAGCGGATTGCAGGCCCTGAGCATCGAAATGAAGGCGAGGATGGCCGGTTTCGATTTCGGATATCCATCCGTGCATAGTTGGCCAGCCCAATAGGGAAGGTAGAGTTATCAAGGTTAGTCAGATCGGTGGGGTAAACGCCAGTCGGCCGATCGCACTAACGGCATCGGTCAGGCCAGCCTGTCATCCCATTTTCGCCCGCTGACAGCTTGGTCCAGTTCTCGCGCTGGTCCAGGATTGTGACCTCGGAGCCGGCGGCAAGCGAGAGCTGGCCGTGGTACTGTTCTCCCGGCCCGGCAAAGATCTCTGCCTGATCGGCGACAACGACGGCGTCCCGGTGACTCTCATTGAGCAGTCGACCGCCAAGGGCCATGACAACGGCTACGAGGGCGATGCCGGCTACGATGCGACCCATGGCGCGCGGTGCGCCGGGCAGCGGATGGCAGAAGGCCCAGCCAATAGACGGCCATCAGCGTGGCAAAGAGTATCCACAGTGCGAAAGCGACCAGCGCCAACTCATTCACAGTCAGCCAGTCCGCCGTCAGGTTCATGGCTTGAGCCTGCCCGCCCCCTTCCGCCTCCACAAGATGGGCTCCAAGATGGGCTCCGTCCATGGCGCTGCTTTCGTCACTCTGCAGGGCGATCTGCCGGCGTACCTGTGCCAGCGTGCTTTCCACGGCGGGATCACGCGGCGCCAGATCCTGAGCACTGCGCAGGCTCCATAGGGCCTGGCCTAGCTCGCCGGCTTCATAGTAGGCCAGTCCCAAATTGTGATAGAGGGAAACGTCAGAGTAACCCTGGTCGACCACCTGGCGATAGGCGCCAGCCGCCAACTGGTAATCACCCTTCTCGTACAGACGGCGCGCCGTCTGCAAGAGCCTCCTGTTCGCCGGCGTCCGGCGCCGTCTGCGGCTGGGTCCCGGCCATAGCGGTCACAAGGCCGGCCAGGGACAGAATCAGCATGCCCATCAGCACTAGGATCACTTTGCGTCTCATGATACGGTTTCTCCTGTTGATAGTGTCGACTCCAGGGCCGAGATGGCGGCAGCAGCGCACTCGATGTTGGCTCTGGTCTCTCTCAGGCTCAGGTTGTCGGGGCTGAACTGGCTCTGCTCGGTGGCCCGGTAGCAGTCAGCCATCTTTTCGGCTGCATCTACCGGTACGCCATGGGATTGCAGTACCTGCACCAGGTCTCTGCCGGTCATGCCACTGATGGGCTTGTTGAGCTTGGCCTGTAGATAGTCGGACAGGACTTGATGGATTGCGCCGTCCTCATCCGCCGGAGACAATCTGAGCGTTCAATCTGTCGCAGGGCCGCCTGTGCTTCCTTGTGGGCCCGAGAACTGCGCAGTCTGACTGCATTGTGTTGCAAGTACGACTCTCTCCTCTGCCACGAATAGCTGCCTACCAGACCGACCAGCGGTACGGCCCAGAGAGCCCAGTACCAGGGCTGCTCAGGAAGTGTCCGGGTCGGAAGAGCCAGGGCTGCTGCGTCATCCTTGAGGCCCAGCTCCACTTCTTCGTCCGTTGGCTCCATGACGGCGTCACTCTCCTCTGTACTGTACGTACTGGTGGCGCCACGCGTGCCCGCTGCGACTGATACCGTCACGGCTGGGTGGAAATGGTATGGGATACTGTTCGTCCGCGGGATCAAAGTAAGTGTATTCAACGGCGGGAATCGATTGTTCACCTGCTTGAGTAGGCACTAAAAGCCAATCGTACGATCGGGTACCCACAACACGCCCATCCACCACGGATGTTTGAACGTCGCTCTCGGCATCGAATGCGCGCCAACCGTCCATCTGCGGCCAGACTGGATCGGCCGCCGTGCTGATATTGCCACTGCCGGAGAGGGTGACGCGGAGCGTGATCGGCTCGTCTACCGTGCTCTGAACGCTGTCCAGCGCAGCCCTGATTTCATACTGTCCTACGGCTCCACCAAAGTTGGCCGGTGCTGCCGGCAGGCAGAGGCTTGACGTCTATATGTATGGGTTCGGTTGCCAGCCTACCGCCGCGCCTGAAAGAGTGATCCCGGCATGGTCATGCGTGCCGGCTCGATGTTGCTTCCCCCGGCACGGTGGGGAAGATGTTGCTGCGCAATTCGGTCACTGTGTAGATGCGCCCATTACGGAGACCTGGTAGGTAGACTGCTCGGCTTCGCCTTCAGCCCAGAAGCCGGTCATGGCAGGCGCCTCGTAGGCGGGCTGGCTGGAAAAGAGGCCGGGCAGGCGCCGTGTGTTCACCGGTTCGTAGAGCCTGAAGGTGTAGACGAGCTGTTCGCCCACGAACGGCTCCGGCTTGTCCAGCGTTGCCTCAACGTACATGCCCTGGCCGTCAGACTGAAATGGCGAGGCAAGGAGAGATGGAGCGAGTGCCGGGCTTGTCTGTTGTGGGAGTCCGCTGCCCTGGCGTACCTCCACCATAATGGGCGCGGTCGCGTAGGTCTGGCCGTTCTCATCGAACTGAACAGGACCAATCGTCAGTGTGCCGGTATCGTACGGCTGCAGCCGGTAGCTGTAGACGATGCTCGAGGAGATGCTGCCGTTGACGATGCTGATATTTGTCGATGAGTTCTGTCCGATGATGTTGAACCCATCCAGATCGGGCAGCCGCGGCTGGGCTTGACTGCGCCCATCGCCGGCAAGGGCGATGCTCAAGATCAGCGTCTCATCCGTGGTCAGATCCGTGCGGTCCACGCTTGCTGTGATGGGGTACTGCGTCTGCGCCAAGAGCGGTTGAACCGTCGCTACCACCAAGAGTGCGACAATGGCGGTCATACTCAACCATCTGGATATTGTGCTCATGATTCGTGCCTCTCGAATTTCTACCTGTGGCTGTACGTTCTGCTAGCTCTCTCAACAATCAGATTGTATCGCTTGGGTTTGAGTGGCAGCGGGCCAGACATCCGTGTAAGCACAATCTCTGGTTTCCGCTGTCATTCAAACCTCGACCATTTTGGCGACCTTTGAGAAGGCCTGTCGGTTCTACCAGTCTTCATCAACGGTGCCGGCCGGGAAGAGATAGAACTGCTGAAGATGCTCTTGCAGTGTCTCAGTACCCTGGGCCGCCGCCGCCAGAAGCTGTTCCGCCTGCTCTTCTGTCAGACCCTCAGCCTGGACCATCTGGCCGGGGCCAACGGGCTGCTCCTGTTCCGGTGGATCTTTGATCCGGCGGCTCTTGCGGCTGGGGTGTTCCCGAGCCCTGCGCATCGCTCTCCTCGTCTTCCGGCTTCTCCGAGTCTGACTGCGGCTCTTCCGCTTCAGCGCTCTCTTCTTCTGCCTGTTCGTCCTGTTTTTCTTGTTCGGACTGGTTCTCCTGCTGTTCTGATTCCTCTTCACCGGCAGACGATTCCTGGTCTTGCTGTTCTTGCTCCTGTTGTTGGTTGCTGTTCTTGTTCTGTTGTTCCTGTCTTGCTGTTCCTGGTCCTGCTGTTCCTGGTCCTGTTGTTCCTGGTCCTGTTGTTCCTGGTCCTGTTGTTCCTGGTCTTGCTGTTCCTGGTCCTGTTGTTCCTGCTCCTGCTGCTCTAGCTGTTGCAGCGCCAATTCGAGATTGACCTTGGCATCCAGATCCTGTGGATCCAAACGCAGTGCTTCTTTGTACTCCCCTACAGCCATTTCAAATTCCTCCCGGCTGAAGTGACTGTTGCCGAGGTTGTAATAGCCGCGCATGCTCAGGTCCGGATCGGCGTTGTTCAATGCTTTCTGGATCGTGCCTGCTGCTTGTTCAAACTCTCCCTGCCTGTAATAGGCGTTGGCGGCGTTGTAGGCGGCTTCCGCCAAGGATGGATCTTCTTCCAGCGCCTGCCCGTAGGCATCCAGAGCGGCTGCGTAGTCCTGTTCGACAAAGGCGGCGTTGCCGGTTTCGTTGAGTTGGCTCGCCGGCGTAGTGCAGGCTGCAAGGGTCAGGCCGGTCATGAATAGAAGTGTCGTGGCTATACGTTTCATAATTTGCTCCAGTTGATGCTTTTCTCTACATGACAGGGCTTGCTGCCGCTGTGCTCTATGCTGCGTTTCGTCTTTGCGGCCAAAGAGTGAATGAGCCGGCGCCATCCGCCTTGGGCGTGTGCATGCTCTTTCTGGTACGTTCCGGGATCAGGCTGGCGGCGAACAGGGCCAGCAAGGCCAGGCCAAGGAAGAGCTGAAAGCGCTCGATACGCTGCACTTGCATCTGGGTACTGACGTCGCCCTTCTGAAGCTGGTTGATCTGTTCGACAAGTACGTCCAGTTCGCTGCCGCCGGCTGTGGCCTGAAAATAGCGCCCATTGCCGGCAGACGCGATCTCGCGCAGCGTCGTCTCATCCAATCGTGAAAGCACCGTTTGGCCCTGGCGATCTGTCTTAAATCCTAGATTGTTGCCCGCTGCGTCCACTTCTGGAATGGGCACGCCTTCCGGCGAACCAAAACCGATGGTGTAAAAGATCACGCCGTCTTCGGCTGCTGTACGTACTGCGTCCAACGCCGCGTCGTCGTGTGCCTCTCCGTCCGTGATCAGCACGATCACTCGTTGGGCGTTGCTCTTTGCGTCAAACCCGTCCATGGCGGTTCGAACGGCGTCGCCAATGTTGGTGCCTGGCTTGGAGATTACGCCGGGCCGGGCGCCATCCAGAAAGGTGCGCGCGGTAGCGTAGTCTGAAGTGAGAGGGAACTGGATAAAGCTGGCGCCGGAAAAGAGAACCAGCCCGATCTCGTCGCCGCCCAAGCGGGACATGAGGTCGGCAATCTCCATCTTGGCGCGGCTGAGCCGGTTGGGCTTCACGTCTTCAGCCAGCATGCTCTGTGACACGTCCAGCGCTACCATTACCTGTACGCCTTTGCGTTCCACTATCTGTGTTACCTCTCCCCATTGGGGTCGTGAGAGGGCTAGCAGCATGAGAACTATGGCTGTGCCCCACAGCCACTGCTGCCAGCGGCGACCCTTCCAGTTGACGCTGGCGCTGAGCCGCTCGATGAGGGCGGGATTGCCCAACCGCGAGAGCAACGATTCCCGGCGACGGCCCATCCAGAACATAAAGAGGGCCAGCGCAGGTAGGGCAAGAATGGCCAGATAAAGGGTATTCGAATTGGCGAATGTCATAATTTCACTCTTCCTTTTTGTACGTCCTAGACAACAGGCAAATACCCAACAGGAGAGAACTGAGATAACAGAGCCAACAGCAGAAACTACTGGATTTCTCCGTTTCCTCTGGTTCCTCCTGTTCAGATATTCAAGAGACCCTTTTCAGACAGTCCTATGGACAACGCAATCAAAGCGTGCACTGTAGTGGCGAGGCATGCCTCGCCTCTACCCGAACAGAGGAATGTACAATCTTTACCTGTTTCTTCCATTAGGGAACGATGCGCAGCACCGTCTGGCGCAAGACCATCTCGGTGAGCAGCAGCAGCAGTCCGGGCGCCAGCACCCAACCTACCAGCTCGCGGTAGTTGGTATAGGTCTCAATTTCGATCTCGGACTGCTCCATCTGGCTGATTTCGGCATAGACGCGGCGCAGACCTTCTGCGTCTTCGGCCCGGAAGTATTGCCCGCCCGTTGTCTCGGCAATCTGCTGCAGGGTTGCTTCATCCAGTGTGCTTTCCTGCATAGCCACTCGCTCTCGACCGAAGGCGTCTGTGACGGGTACCGGCACCTGGCCGGGGCGTCCCATGCCTACGGTGTAGACCTTGATGCCCAACGTCTCCGCTGCCTCCGCCGCCGTGAGCGGGTCGATCTGTCCAGAGTTGTTGACACCGTCGGTCAGAAGGATAACAACCCTGCTAGCCGCATCTGACCCCTTGAGCATGTTGGCGGCGTTCGCCAGTCCCATGCCAATGGCGGTACCATCCTCGATCTTCAGTTCGGTCGCCAGTCTACTCTGATCCAGCATACGGTGCAGGACATTGTGGTCGACCGTAGGAGGGCTCTGGTTAAAGGCGTTGCTGGCGAAGATCACCAGGCCCATTCGGTCATAGGGTCGCTGGGCAATAAAGTCGCTGATCACGTCCTTGGCTGCCCCCAGCCGGTTCTGCGGCTGAAAATCTAGTGAGGCCATGCTGCCCGAGATATCCAGGGCCAGAACGATATCCAAACCCTCTCCTTGCACGATCTCTCTCGCCTGGATACTTTGGGGGCGCGCCAGGCCGACTATGATCAGTGCCAGGGAGGCAACGCGCAATAGTGGAAGCAGGGGTCGTAGCGCCAGGCGCCAGGATTGCCCTGCGCTGCGCGCGAGGCGCACGCTCGAGTAGCGCAGTCCTGCCAGATGAACCCCGCCGGCTGCGCTGTTGCGCCACAGCCAGAGCAGCGGCAGCAACAGGAGCAGGCTCAGTAGCCAGGGTGATCCAAATTGGAAATTCATGCTAACCCTCCTGGGTTATGCCACCATTATGCGCCGGAGGGCACAACCGCGGCCTGTTTGTTCTTGATAGTGGCGGCCTGTTCAGACGCCACTCTTGCCTCTTCCATCTCTGCTGTCGCCAGCTTTACCACAGCACGCGCCTCTCTGATATGGTCGGATGCTGACTGCACGTCAGGGGACACCTTGGAGAACTTCACCAGGTCGGCATCGCCCAGCAGGGAGAGAAGCCGCTGTACAGTGGACGGCGAAATCTCACTCTTGCGCAGCCGGCGCCTCAATTCGCCAGTGGTTAAGTCCTGCGCAGGTATGTGGATCTGTTGATCTATGTATAGGCGCAGGCAATGGCTGACCAGTGCGTAGTGCTTCTTGAATTGGCCTGCCTCGGGAAGGCGCAGGCCGGCGATACGGTCCAAGGAGTCGTATGCTCTCTGATCGGCAGGTCGCCGGTCCAGGAAGCCGCGGCCTCCCCTGCGTCTGAAGATCCACCATACTACGACCGCGAGCAACAGAGCAGCAGCCAGACTGGCCCCGGCGATTGTTGGCCAGGGAGGAGGCGACGGCAGTTCGGCCTGCGGCTTGATATCGCGCAGCTCGCTATCGCCATCGACCAGTACGGAGCGCACAGTCAAGGAGGCGGGCGCTGCCATGGTCTGGCTCACGTTTCCCCGGCTGTCGCTAATCGTCAGCGGCAGCGGCGGTGTGGTGAAAGTCCCTGGCGCAAAGAGAGCCACTTCGATCTCCCAGCGCGTTGTCACCGAACCGTCCGCGTTCGTGGCAGTCAGACCGGCGGACTGTGACCGTATGTCAAAGTCACCCCATGTCCGCTCTAAGGTGGGCAAGATCACAACGGTGCCGGCAGGATGATCGACCTCCAAAACCAGTGAGGATGGATCACCGACGCTCAGCTCGGACTCCTGGGCGTGCAGAACTGCTTGTGTGTGCGCGGCCAGCGAATGTGCACTCTCTGCGGGCGCTGCCTCCTGCGCATGGACATTGCCCAGGGCGCCGAAGCCGAGGAGTGCCACGGCGACGGTCAGGGCAACCGCCAGGGATAATCCTCTCTGCAGCGGATGCCGGCGCGGATGTAATGGTCGGATCATATTGTTCAATTCCTTCATCAGTTTCTCGTGTGCCATAGTAGATCGCCGTTGCCGGGATAGCTCAGTGTCGTGATACGCGTAGAGCGCTGCTCGAAGAAGCTGGTCAGGGCGTCTACGTAGTCGTGTTCGGTATCGACGGCGATGCGGTCCACACCGGCTTTGCGCATGATTCTGAGCTTGTCGTCCTGGTGTGCGGCTACGTTGGCATTGAATGACTGCTGCCATCCACTATCACGTGTGTCGACCCAGACAAACTCACCGGTCTCGGCATCCTCCAGAAGCATCAGACCCACTTCTGCGATGCCCATCTCCATTGGATCGTGCAGATCGACAGCTATCACATCATGTCTGCGGTTGGCCATATAGAGTGGACGCCGGTAGGTCTCGGCCTCGACCTGGAAATCCGACAACAAGAAGACGATGCCCCGTCGCTTGCACAGTCGATTGACCGTATCCAACGCCATAGAAATATCGGTGCCAGTCCCCTGGGGCTCAAAGGCGAGCAGATCGCGAACAATGCGCAGGATATGGCGGCGTCCCTTGCGCGGCGGGAATGTACAGCTCCACCTGATCGGTGAAGACAAGCAGTCCCACCTTGTCGTTGTTGGTGATGGCGGAAAAGGCGAGCACAGCCGCCATCTCGGCCGCCAATTCGCGCTTGAAGCGTGTCGACCGATCCAAAATCGCCCGATGCGCTGGCGTCAACCACCAGCATGACAGTCAGTTCCCGGTCCTCCACGTAGCGCTTCACGAATGGCTGGCCCGTGCGCGCGGTCACGTTCCAGTCGATGGTGCGCACATCATCGCCCGGCAGGTATGGCCGTACTTCGTCGAAATCCATACCGCGCCCTTTGAAGACCGAATGGTATTCGCCGGCGAAGCTGTCGTTGACCAGGCGGCGCGTGCGCATCTCGATACGCCGAACCTTTGCCATCAGTTCGCGGGTGATCATGAGTGATTGTCTCCGTGATTCGCCTCTGGTTACGGCACTTCGATGTGGTCGAGAATCCGCTGACGATGTCGTCGCTGGTCACATCTTCCGCTTCGGCTTCGTAGCTGATCACATGCGGTGGCGCAGCACGTCGTGCGCGATCTCCTTGATGTCTTCCGGCGTGACAAAGCCGCGACCCTGCATGAAGGCGTGGGCACGGGCGGCCTTGATCAGGTAGATGCTGGCCCGCGGCGAGGCGCCAAAGGCGATCAGCGGGCTCAGATCCCGAGGCCACGTTCTCGGGCTCGCGGGTGGCAAAGACAATTCCAGCATATAATCCTTGATCTTTTCGTCCACATAGATCTGTTCGACCACCTCGCGGGCGTGCAGCAATGGTCCGGTGATGATCACCGGGCTCGACATCTGGGAATGCGAGTGCCGGCCATGCGATCCAGGATCAGCCGCTCCTCGTCTGCGGGTCGGATAGCCAACCATCACCTTCAGCATGAAGCGGTCGACCTGGGCTTCGGGCAGCGGATAGGTGCCTTCCTGCTCGATGGGATTCTGGGTGGCCAGCACCAGGAAGGGCTCCGGCAGCGGATAGGTCTCGTCGCCGATGGTGACCTGGCGCTCCTGCATGGCTTCCAGCAGCGCGCTCTGCACTTTGGCCGGGGCGCGGTTGATCTCGTCCGCCAGGATCATGTTGGCGAAGATCGGCCCCTGCGTGGACGTGAACTCGCCGTCTGCGCGGGTTGTAGATCTTGGTGCCAATCAGGTCGGCCGGCAGCAGGTCGGGCGTAAACTGGATACGCTTGAAATCTGTCTGCATCGCCTGCGCCAGGTCTTGATGAGCAGGGTCTTGGCCAGGCCGGGCACACCTTCCAGCAGGATATGGCCGTCGGCCAACAGACCGATGAGAACACGCTCGACTAGCTGTTCCTGCCCCACAATCACCTTGTTCACTTCGTTCAGCAGCACCTGTAGAAAGGCCGCGTCCACCTCAATGCGGGCGTTCAGCTCGCTAACATCGCGCTGTAACGGGGATGGGTTCATTGTGCCGTTGGTCTGTGGCGCTGTAGTGCCGTTGCGTCTGGTAGCAGACAAGCGCTGCGTGATGAGAGACATGGTCTACTTCTCCTATAAATGATGAATCTTGCAGACGAAATAAGAAACTGTCACCACTGTAGCACGCGCCGGGCACCGCCCGTCCTTAGCGCAGGCTCGCAGCAACCTTACAGCAACCTAACAGGTGACAGGTGAGGGTTCCAGCAGGTTCGGCTGTCGTTTGGCCTGCTCCGCTCTGTGGTGATTATTCAGCGTTTGTGAGGGGGAACTGCGACTTCCCGGAGGAGACGGGGAAGATGAGGGTGAAGCGACTGTCACTATCAGAATCGCTCTCTTTTGACCAGACGCATCCTTCTCGATACAGTGTCACTCAGACGTGAGGACCCGAACTTGAGGAGAATCCAATGATCCGGAAACCATCAACCAGATTCGTTCATGAAGGGGAATACGTCGCCGAGGTCGACGTGGAGCTGATCATCACGTCCGAAGGCTGGTCGCCCTATCTTTCGGTGGATGATGCCTACAAGCTCGACGATGTCCGCCAGGCGCTGCGAGAGAGAGATATTCAGGCAGCGTCACAACTAGCTCGCGTCTTCAAACTAATTCCAGTCGCGGCTAGCCAAGCCATCAAGAACGCTGTGAGCCTTCTTGTACGATCTTTCTACATATGCGAGGAAATTACGGTGTTCGCCTCGGAGGAGACAGGGAAGGTGAGGGTGAATCGACTGCCACTTTCGGGCGTGCTTTCCACTGTGATGTCGCCACCGTGGGCGCGGGCGACATCGCGGGCAATGGCAAGGCCCAGCCCCATCCCCTGTGGAAATCGATGGTCGGCCACGCCGCGTTGGAACGGTTCGAATATCTGTTCCTGCTCTTGTGCGGGAACACCTGGGCCACTGTCGTTGACGCCGATCCAGGCCAGTCCATGGGTGTCTGGATGGCCCTCCATGTTGACACCTGCTTCAACGAGGATGGACCCGCCTGCCGGCGTGAACTTCACGGCGTTACTGAACAGGTTGCCCAGCGCACGGCCCATCTGGTCGACGTCGATCTCGATCTGGGGCAGGTCGAGTGGAACATCGGCTCGCCAGCCAATATTCTTCTGACGGGCCAACTCGCGCCACAGTGTCATACGCTGGCGTAACCAGGCACTGAAGGCGACAGGCTGCCGGCTCAGTTCCAGCGGGCCGAGTACCTGGCCGTGGAGCAGGGTCAGATCGTCCAGCAGCGGTTCCATGTGTTCGATCTGGTACTCCATGCCGGCCAACAGGTCATTACACAGTTCTTCATCTTCCACCGCTCCCTGACGCAGTGCATGGACGGCGGATCGAAGCGAACCCAGGGGGCGGCCCAGTTCGTGCACCAGGTTCGCCAGCAAGCGCTTGCGCGCTTCTTCCAGGGTGTGTAAACGCTGCGCCAGCGTATTGACAGCCTGATAGAGCATGTCAATCTCGGCAATTTGCTGATCGGGAAGTGAATCGGGCGAATGCCCCGTAGCAATTCCATGCAGGGACGCAGTGACACGGCGCAGCGAGGTCTCCAGTTGCAGGGCCAGGTACGAGCCCAGCATCACGCCAAGAATGAGTAGCCCCCCCACCATGAGCAATAGCAGCCAGTAGATGCGTTCGAATCCCCGTTGGATGGCGGATAATGTCTGGCCGAGAAGCAGGATCCCGCGCAGTTGCTGGTTTGCACCCAATACCGGCGCCAACAGGACGGCGGTCTCCACGCCACCTGTATCCAGGTACTGCAAATGGATATTGGTCTGACCTTCGAGGATAGCGGTCAACCGTTCCTGGCCTAGCAGCCCAAGCAATCGTACGGTATCACTGGGCACTGTCGCCGCCAGTATCTTCCCCTGTGTGTCCAGCAAGGCAATCGTCGTGACCTGCACGTCGACGTTAGTCACGAAATCCTGGGTGACGGCGGGATCAGACCAGATGTTGTCTTGGGCTGCGGTAGCCCCTGTCAGATAGAGTGCCTGCTCTGTGAGGCGCTGAACTTCCTGATCCAGCGTTAGCTCGATCTTGGTGAGCCGTCCTTGGGTGGATAGGATCACGTAGCCGACAAGCGCGATCAGGGGTACGACGACGAGGATCGGCAGCGTGTGGCTGAGTATAAGTCTGCCACGCAGGGTATGCATCTAGCCTGCACTCACCAACTTGTAGCCAACCCCGCGCACAGTCACAACGCGGCGCGGTTTGTTAGGATTGTCTTCCAGCTTTTCACGTAGGCGGCGGATGTGGACATAGACTACTTGGGGTTCACCGGCGTATTCGGCGCCCCAGACCCGGTTCAGCAGATCGTCGGCGCTAAGAACGCGATCTGCCTGTTGCGCCAGCGCCAGCAGCAGATCAAATTCCCGTCGGGAGAGGTTCACACTGCGCTGGGCGACGGTCACCGTATGCGCGGCCGGATCGATGGTCAGGTCTCCCACGGTCAGTCCGCCTGGATCGGCAGTGCTTTCCTCGGCGCGCTGGTAGCGGCGCAGTACGGCCTTGATACGGGCGAGAAGTACATCCACGTCAAAGGGTTTGGTAATGTAATCGTCGGCGCCTAACTCCAGGCCCAACGCTTCCTCGAGCTCACGGCGGCGCGCGGTCAGGAAGATGACGGGAATCTTGGTCTCTCCCTGCAGGCGGCGAAGTGCTTCCAGGCCATCCATGCCGGGCAGACCAATGTCGAGCAGCACGATATCGGGTCTATTGAGCGCTGCCATAGCCAGTCCATCTTCGGCGCTGCCGGCGGCACGCACGTGATAGCCGGCCTGTTCCAGCACAAATGTCAGGCTGCGCCGCTGCAGCACATCGTCCTCGATCATCAGGATCTGAGTAGCCATGGCCAGATTGTACCAGAGAACGGTCTTGACAACGTAGTTGGGGAGCCAGTTGCCGTGTCTCTCTCTGTACCAAGTGAGAAGTCGGGTTTCTGCCAGAAACCCGAATAGTGACATTTGTCACCTTTGTCAAGTGCCAGTTTCAGAATCTGCATAGGTAAGGACAGAGTTGGTGGTGATAGCTGGCTGATAATGGCGGACTAACTGAGCGTAAGCCTTGACGACAGCAGGCTGCATATTGAGCAGCCAAGCGATTTGCGGCGGTTCTTGTTGCTGCAAGATCAGTACCTTAACACGTTCATAATCGCGCAGATAGCGGCCAACGCTGGAGGATGCGTGGTGAGTTAGGCGAGCGATGTCAGCTTCATCATAGCCTTGTTCATAGAGGGCAACGATCTCGGTCTTGTGAGTAGGACGCATGCCCTGGTCAAAATAGAGACCCATAGTGAGCAAGGGCTTGCCGGTTTCGTCACGCGCCTGGGCCAGCAAACCGGAAGCCTGAGGGGTGTCGACACCGATCAGGAGTGAGAGGTCAGCTAGGGTCAGCAAGACTGGGCCATTAGGATGTTGCCAGCCATGTTCGATAAGACGAATCATGCGCTGCTTGTGGAGCTGGTTGCGCATTTCCTTGGTGTCCGGTTTGCTTGCCTTCCAGTCCAGATCCTCTTTGGTAAGCAAGGGCCAGGAGATGGTTACGCTCTTTCGCTCACAGGTCTCTTGGCCTGGACGGGTCTTGCTGCCCTCGGCCTTGGTGCCGGTGAAGACCACCCATCCAGGACGCAGATGGTGGGCTGGCGGATAGAACTGTTCCACCAATCGCTGGACATCTTCGGCCAGCAAGCTCAAGACACGCCGACTGCTGAGCAGGCCGTAGTCGCTCTCCAATTGGTGGATGAACGCTTGTTGGAAGGTACGCTTGGCGCTTCCCACGTAGGCTTGGCTGCTCATACGGCCCCCCTTTTTGCCACCGTGTTGCTCTGATGCACACGCTGGAAACGGGCGATTTGTTCCTCAAGACGTTGGCGGCAGAGCGGTTCATCCTCTTGCTCATAGAGGGCCAGATACTCATTGACTAGCCTTTGGCTACACTGGCTCAGATGAGCAACCTGGCCTACAGAGAAGCCTTGCTGATGGAGAGCCATCACTCGCACGAAAGTCTGGACATAACGCTGCACCGACGAAAGGCTGTGATGCGTATGCAGGCTGATCTGATCGTAGGTCTCGCCACACAGCCATCGTTTCACAATCTGGGCTTTGTGGGTCTGGCCACGCCCAATGCCCCGCATATAGCCCCGGCTGGGCAACAGAGTCCCGCGTTTCTGCAGCGCCTTGAAATCGCGTTTGATGGTGCGGATGTTCACCTGCAGCGCAGTAGCCAAGTCCTCCTGACTGGCCAGCGCTCCTTGCTCCAACGCCTCGCTCAACAGACGTTGGATACGCAGACGACGTAGTTCAGCCGAACCGTACTTCAGGAGGACCTCTTTATCATCGGCGCCATCGTCTATAGTCCATCGCACCGTTTTCGTTGCTGTTTTGCCTATGGCTTGTCCATGCCCAGCTTTCTGTTCTACCAACAGTACCATTCTCTGACCTGGTCGCAGTTCCTCTGTTGGCTCTATCAAGCAGACCTGTGCTTCGCTCAATATCGCCTGGGCTATCCGAGGCG
>CAWEEJ010000108.1:0-17703 GCA_963807905.1 uncultured Chloroflexia bacterium
TGCTTCATTTAATGAAACGAATCAGTTACTCCGTCATAAAGAATTGCGCCGGCTGTGCAATACCCACATTACGCAGCGAGTCGTCATCGATCAGACCCGAGGGCACGTTCTTCATCTTGTTGCTGACGATGTAGATCGACGGCAATTCACAATCGTACCGATGACCCAGACATTTTCCTTGTGCAGATCGATCATCTCTTGCACAGAGGCATCCGCTTCGTCAATTGAAGCTGCGGTTTGGGCGTTTTCCACGCCGCCCAGACGCCACGGATAGGGTGATCGGCCGGCGGCTCAACGCCTTCCGCGCCGCCGGTGTCAAACCAGCGCCCATAGAGCGGGGCCCACGGACCGTCGGAAAGCACGGCCGTATAGCGACGGGGGTCAGCCGGAATCATCGCGCCGCGGTCAAAGTTCTACGAAGCAATTTCGATTTCGCCATTGGCAGCCTGCTCGGTAAAGAGCGAGCGTTCGACGGCGTTGATAACCACGCGATGCCCAGATCTTCCCAGTACGCCTTCATCAACTCCAAATCGTTCGTATTGTCGGTAAAGGTCGTAATGGTGAGTTGCAGCGTTTCGCCATCGGGTCCGATACGGAAACCATCGCCGCCAAGCTCGCTCAGGCCGATCTCGTCGAGGAGCGCATTGGCGCTCTCGGGATCGTACTCGGCCCACTTGGATTCAAACTCAGCATCGAACTGGGGCGAGCCGGAGACCGGGCTGGCCTGGCGCGGTTCGCCCAGACCGTTGAAGACGATCTCATTGATCTCGCTGCGGTTGATGCCGAGCGACAGCGCCTGGCGGAAGCGTACATCGTTGAAAAGTTCCGCCAAGCACGGGATCGGGCGTGTTCAGGTTCGGGTAGAGTGCGCCGGTGCTCGCTCCGTTCCAAATGACCATGCGGTAGTCGCCGCCGGCCTCATTTTCTTTAAGGAGCGTGAAGTTGCCGGCGCCGTTGATGTGACGGGCCTGCATGTCGATCAAACCCTGAATGACCCACAGATTGAGCGTTTCCGCATCTTCGAAGAGATCGTGGGTAATCATGTCGATATAGGGCAGCTGGCGACCGTCGGGATCAACAGCGTGGTAGTAGGGATTGCGTACCATGACGGCTTGCGGGCTGGGCGGAGGCGTCTCAATCTTCCAGGCGCTGATCACCGGCAGGTCGGGGTTGAGCCACCAGGATTGCACCGGGCCACTGTCATCCCATAGATTCTGCCAACCCTCGACGCCATACTCTTCGGCCTTGGCCGCGAGTTCTTCCTCAGAAACATAGTTGGGATGGAAGTCTTTCAGATAGTGTGCCGGCAGCAGGAAGCTGTCACGCGTCAGCCCCGGCGAGCCACTGCTCTCCTTGGCCAGGATCTGCGGGAAGAGCGGATAGGGATCGGCGAACTTGACCGTAAAGGTATAGTCGTCAGCAATCTCGATCTCCAGCGGTGTCCCGTTAGTGGTCAAATTCTGATGCGGCGTCTCGCGGAAGAGGGTCGTCTGGAAAATGTCTTCGTACCAGAAACGAATATCCTCGGTCGTCACCGGCACGCCGTCGGACCACTTCAGCCCTTCGCGGATGCGGAAAGTGAACTCGCGCGCATCCTCGCTGACCGTAAACTCATCTGCCCAGTTCGGCTCGATGGAAATCGACCCATCTTCCGGATTGATTTCGAACTCAACGATGCGCTCTTCGAGCAGCTTGGTGGGCCCCAGCGGTCGCTAATGCCGTTATAGGCGCGCCGCCAGTTGCCGCCATACTGTCCGGGCTCTTCCACCACCTGGATAACCTTCGGGTTGGCGGGAATGCGCTCTTCCAGCGGCGGTAGTTCGCCCGCGGCAACCATCTCTGCCAGCATGGGCGCTTCCATCGAGTCATCCATCGGCGCCGCGGCTTCTTCCTGCGTTGTTTCCTCAGCAGCCGCCGCGTCGTCTGCCGCGCCGGCGCGCCCGACGAACATGCAGCCAGCAGCGCAACCGTCAACACAAGTAAGAGTGTCAACAGCGTTCGCTTCACATCAAGCCAATTACGTTTCATTGCCTTCTGCTCCTTTTGCCTGTTACTGTGAAATCACCATTTGCTGTGCGATACGAGTAATCCATCTCTTGACTGGGCTTTCAGGCCCATGCCAAGCGTTAGTATGCTGCCGGATAGTTGCAAATCATCCCATATGTCGTCTCCCCTGCCATGGTTCGAACCGCGGCTGTCGCCTTGCGGCTCGAACAGATTCCAGAATCACCAAGATGCAATCACGCACGCGGTGGAGCACATGAATCACGGTCCACAAGGTGGCTGCGTACGAAGATCTTTGAATAGAGCAAGGTGTCGGCTTCAATTTGGGCCAACAACAGCTCCGCGGCCAGCCGCCCGACTTCGCGATGAGGAAAGCCAATCGTTGTCAGCGGCGGAAGATAGTCGGGCGGCATGGACGAGTCATCCAAGCCGATCACCGAAACTTCCTCGGGAATTCGCAGCCCCAGCGCATGGAGCGCGATCATGGCCTCGACGGCCGCTTCATCATGGAGCGAAAAAATCGCGGTCACGTCGGGCCGCCGCGCAACCAGCGTCTCCACCGCCTGCCCGACGCTATCCGCAATGACGACCAAATCAGCCACGGCATTGTCGATTTCCGCCATGGCTTCCCGATAGGTGCGCAGGCGCGTTGCAAACCAATCAAACTGTTGGTCGGCGCTGCGGGCCACAAAGCCTATCTGGCGATGACCGAGGCCGATCAAATACTCCATGGCCATCTCGGTCGCCTTGCGATGATCTTGACCGACTGAACTAACGGGCATGTCGGGCCAGTTGCGACTCAGCACCACCACTGGCACATCTTCCGCCAGCGCACGCTGGAGCAGCGTGCTATCCCGGTTGGCGAGACCGAGGAGGATTAACCCGTCTGTGGAAAGCTGCCTATTGTCCAGAAGCTGAAAGCCAAGATTCTCCCGATCACCCTCCTGGTATTCGCTTAAGAGCGTCCAGCTCACGCCCTGTTCCTGCAACGCCTCCTGAATGCTGTCGATATAGTTGACGAGCACGCCAGTTGTGCGCGGCGCCTTGTCGCCCTCGCCGCGAGTGGCATAGTGCACGACCGTTACCGAGTTCATCGTCGATGCACCCGCCCGTCGCTGGGGGAGTCGATAGCCCAGCTCTTCCCGCTCTTCTGAACGTGGCTACGCACTTCCGAGGAGATACCCGGCTTGTCGTTTAGTACGAGGGAGACCGTGCCAATCGAGACGCCTGCCTTTTTGGCCACATCGGTCATGGTAGGACGCATAGCGTGCAGACCTTCGTTAAATTTTAGTCAGAGTTTTTTGGGCGTTTTCAATTAAAAGTTTTGCACTTTTTTTAACCAATGTCAAGTAGCAATTTTTTTCGGTCATGCGGATGCAGTTGACCCGGGCTTGCTTCGCGAGTAGACTACCCCGGCATCCGGGCATGCTTGCCCGGCCAACCTGACTCCCGGAGAATGTCATGAAATTTGCCGACTTTGTTGTGGCTGTGCAAGACAACGTCGCCAACGTGATTATCGGCAAACGCGATGTCGTTGAGTTGATGCTGGTGGCGCTTCTGTGCGATGGCCACATTCTGCTCGAAGACGTGCCGGGCATCGGCAAGACGACGCTGGCCAAGGCGCTGGCGCGCAGCATCGATTGCTCTTTCGCCCGCATTCAGTTCACGCCCGACCTGCTGCCCAGCGATGTGACCGGGATTAACTTCTTCAACCAAAAAGAGCAGGCCTTCGAATTTCGACCGGGCCCGGTCTTCAGCCAGATCCTGCTCGCCGACGAAATCAACCGCGCCACGCCACGCACCCAATCCAGCCTGCTTGAAGCCATGCAGGAGCATCAGATTACGCTGGACGGCGACACCATGGCGCTGCCCCGGCCCTTTCTGGTTATCGCTACCCAGAATCCCATCGAGTTGGAGGGCACCTTCCCCCTGCCGGAAGCCCAACTCGATCGCTTCCTGCTCCAGCTCAATCTCGGCTACCCGACCCTGGATGAGGAGGAAGAAATCCTGCTGCGCTACGAGCGGAGCGACCCCTTGGCCGCGCTGGCGCCGGTCGCGACCGCAGACGCAGTCGTCGCGCTCCAGGAGGAGGTACGCGGCATCCATGTCAGCGAACCGGTGCGGCGCTATGTGCTCGACATCGTCCGCGGCACGCGTGAGCATGAGTCGGTGGAACTGGGCGTCTCGCCGCGCGGCTCGCTTGCCCTCTACCGGGCCAGCCAGGCCCTGGCCGCGCTGCGCGGGCGGGACTTTGTCATTCCCAGCGACGTTCAGCATTTGAGCCCCGCCCTGCTCACCCACCGCATCCACATCAGCCCCCAAACGCGCCTGCGCGGCCGCACCCCGGCCCAGGTCGTGGCAGATATCGCCGAGCGCGTGCCCGTGCCCGTGGTGGAATGAACTTGTGGAATAAGTTAGCTGCACCATTGGCCGCGGATGAAGCGGATCAAACATCAAGTAAATCCGTGTACATCCGCCAAATCCGCGGCCCATCTTTCCATATTCACCAGGTTTCAGGGAGGAAGCAGACGTGTCAGATATCCGGATCACCAAGATTGAGACGGCGTTGCCCCAGCACGTGATGCCGGGACTGCTGGCGCTGCGCATCCATACCGATGCCGGCTACATCGGCTGCGGTGAGACCTACTACGTGCCCCATGCGGTCGCGGCCATGATCCACGACTGGATGGCGCGTCGCCTGCTGGGGGCGGATGCCCTGGCCATCGAAGGACACTTCCGTTTCCTCTACGAGCGGGCCGCCAACTTCGGGGCGCGCGGAACCGAATTGCGTGCGCTCTCAGCCATCGACCTGGCGCTGTGGGACATTCTCGGCCAGGCGACGGAGCAGCCGATCTGGCAGTTGCTGGGCGGACGCACGCGCGACGGCATCCCCGTCTACAACAGCAGCGGCGGCCCGGCGTATGGCGGCCGTGGCGACCGCAGTCCGGGCGATCAGGGCTGGCCGGGCCACGGCATCGTGGGCAATGAAGGACCGCTCAACGACTACTGGTCGGTTGTCAACCGTCCTGTCGACTATGCCAAGGAACTGCTCGACGAGGGCATCCGTGGCCTCAAGGTGTGGACCCTCGACTTCGCTGCGCACAAGCCGGGCGGCGCGCTTTACATCAGCCAGCGCGACCTGGATGAGGGTCTCCGCCCTCTGCGCGCAATCCGTGAGGCTCTGGGCAACGAAATTGAGCTGGCGCTAGACGGTCACGGCTTTTTCCAGTTAGCGCCGGCGCTACGGATCGCCCGCGAAGTACGCGACCTGAACATGCTCTGGCTGGAGGACATCATCCGCCCGGACAGCATCGACACCATTGCCGATCTGCGGCGTCAGGCCGATGTACCGCTGGCGGTCAGCGAAATGCTGGTCGGCTACGAAGATTTTCGCCTCGTCTTGGAGAAACGCGCGGCCGACTACGTCATGATCGACCCGACCTGGGTCGGCGGGATTTCGCAGACGCGCCGGATTGCCGAGCTGGCCCAGTTTTACAATGTGCCCGTCGTCATGCATGACTGTACGGGCCCCTTGACGCTGCTCTCGGGCATCCACGTGGCCACGGCTGCCGCAAACGTGGCCTGGCAGGAGACCCTGCGCGCGCACATTCGCATCCTCTACCCGCAACTCATTCGCGGCGGGATCCACGTCGTTGATGGGCTGGCCCAGGCGCCAACTGCGCCGGGGATAGGCGTTTCCTGGCGCGAAGATCTCTTCGAGCGCAGTGATGTCAGCGTCCGCATTTCAAGCGTATAGGCGTGATCGCCGGCTGGGCCATGCGCACCCGCAGCATGGATGAAGCACACTCTCTCGCCTTGACGCAGAAAGGGATCTAACATGAGCGCGGCCACACGCGACCAGAAGCGCATTGCCGTGGGCGGCATCGCCCACGAGACGCACAGCTTCGCTGCCCGTCGCACCACGACAGCAGACTTCGAGAAACAGGCGCTCTTCTTTGACGAAGCGATCTTTTCCCATTTGGCGGGCACAAAGTCGGCTACGGCCGGCATGATCGACAATCACCGCGCCGACTGGCAGCTGATCCCCACCGTCTATGCCGGAGCCATGCCGGGCGGCATCGTCACCAGCGAGGCGTTTGCGATCGTCCTTGAGGCACTTACCGAATGCCTCTCCGCCGCGCTGCCCTTGGACGGCATCCTGCTGGCGCTCCATGGCGCGATGGTTACGGAAGACGAAATGGATGCCGAGAGCGCGATACTACGCGCGGTGAGGAGCGTCGTCGGCAGTGACGTCCCGATCGTCATCACGCTCGATATGCACGGCAACATCTCGCCCCAAACGGTCGATCTGGCCGATGTAGTGATCGCCTTTGACAAGAATCCTCACACCGATCCATACGAGCGGGGTCAAGAGGCGTCGGACGTTTTGGCCCGCCTGCTCGAAGGCGAACTCACGCCAACCGCCGGCTATGCCCATCCTCCGCTGATTCTGGCGCCCCAAGCGACCGGCACGGACGATCTGCCGCTGGCTGCGGTCCACGCCCGTGCCGCCGAAATGGAGCGGGAGGAGCAGGTGGTCTGCGTCGCGGTCTTTGGCGGCTTTGCCTACAGCGACACCCCCGATGCCGGCGCCTGCATGATCGTGACCACCAACGCCGATGCTGCGCTGGCGCAACGCTATGCGGACGAGTTGGCCGACATACTCATGAAGGAACGGGCCGCGGCGCTGCCCGACTTCGTGACGCCCCCTGCGGCTGTCGACCAGGCGCTGGCCATGCCCGGCGGGCCCATCATCCTGGTGGACTCGGCCGACAACATCGGCGGCGGCTCGCCCGGCGACGGGACCGATGCGCTGCGCGCCATGCTTGCGGCCGGGGTGCAGGAGGGCGCCGTCGTCCTCGCCGATCCAGAAGCAGTCGCACGCTGTTGGGATACGGGGAAAGGCGCGACGGTCACGCTCGAAGTGGGCGGCAAATACGACGAATGGCATGGCGCGCCCGTGTCCGTCGCCGGCGTGGTCAAGGGCTTGTCGGACGGCACCTTCACCGCAGAGCTGGCCAACAATCATTTTGCCTCGTTCTTTGGCAACACCATCCACATGGGGCGCAGCGTCTGGCTGCGCGTCGACGGCCTCAACATCTTGCTCACCGAGCGCAAGACGCCGCCTTTCGATCTTGCGCAGCTGCGCATGATCGGCATCATCCCGGAGGAGCAGAAGATGATCGTGGTCAAGTCGGCCGTCGCCTATCGCGTGGCCTATCTCCCCATCGCCGCCGGCGTGATCGAAATGGACACGGCCGGACTCTGTTCCGCCAACCTGGATCGCTTCCCCTACCAGCACGTGCGGCGGCCGATCCTGCCGCTGGACGAAGAGGTCAGCGCCGGTTGAGCCCGTCGAAACCAAGCGGATCGGCGAGGGCTAGCGCCGGTTGAGCCTGTCGAAACCAAGCGGATCGATGGGTTACGTTTCTCGCGGACGGGATTAGTATGCGCGACAGCGACCGTCCACGCGGGGCGTGCAGACTGACCGAGGGAACGTGATCCGGTCGTAAACGAACCCATTAACCAATCTCCATTCGCTATTCTCCATTAACCATTCCCCCCTCTTTCCACCAGAGACGCCAATGACCACCATCACCAGTTACCAAACCGCTGAAGCGCAGGGACTTGAAGAGCCGCGCGTCGAGTTACTGCGCATTGCCGTGCTGACGTTGGGCGGCGCCTTCATCTGCTGGCAACTGGCCGTCATCTATGCAGAACCGACCGCGCTGCGCGGTGGCGTGGGTGCCCTCCTGACTATTGCCTTGGCCAGCGTGGGCATCATCTTCTACCTGGCCGACCGCCATCTAATGATCGCCCATCTACTCTGGCAGCTCTCCGCGACCGCAATGATTCTCGCAATTGTCTATCGGACCGGCTCGGTGGTTTGGCTGTTCCTGCTCATCACCCTGCCGTTACTCGCCGCACTCTTGCGCAGCGCCCCGCTGACGCTGACCGGCATCGGGCTGGCGCTGGGCATGCTGTGGTTCGTGCAAAATCAGGGGCCAGCAGCGCTTGTGGCCGACGGCGCCGTGACCGCCATCGCGCCACCGTATGTGGCGCTGCTCTTTGGCACGCTCGCCATCGTGTGGAGCACGGCCCGGGCCAACCAGACGCTGATGCTCTGGTACCGGCAAAGCTATGAGTTGGCGCTGCGCAATATGGAAGAAGCGCGCGATCAGCGCCTGGAGCTCAAGCAGATCGAGGAAGACCTCGTCACATCGAATCAGCAACTCACGATTATGTCACGTCGATTGCAGGCGCTCACGTTGGCAGCCGAAGAGGCAAAGCGGGCAAAAGAAGACTTTGTCGCAGTCGTGAGTCATGAGTTGCGCACGCCGCTCAACATGATCATCGGCTTCAGCGAGGTGATCGTGCAGTCGCCCGAAATCTACGGCGGATCCCTGCCGCCGGCGCTCATGGCCGACATCGCCTCCATTCGCCGCAACAGTGCACACCTGCTGGAGCTGATCAACGACGTGCTGGATCTGAGTCAGATTGAGATGGGCAAGCTCTCAATCGTCCCCAAATGGAGCGAGGCCGCCGAGATCGTGCATAGCGCTACAGAGGTCGTGCGGCCCCTCTACGCTTCCAAAGGCTTACGGCTGGAGGCTTCGGTCCCGCCCGAATCAGGCTCAATTTACTGCGATCCCACACGTATCCGTGAAGTGTTGGTCAACTTGCTGAGCAATGCCGGCCGCTTTACGGAGGCGGGCAGCGTGATCGTCTCGCTCGAGCAGAACGATAGCGAGATTTGCTTTGCCGTGCGCGATACGGGGCCCGGCATCGCGCCGGAGCAACAGGCACAGCTTTTCGAGCCCTTCCACCAGCTCGATCCCACGGTCCGGCGCGATTTCGGTGGAAGCGGACTCGGACTGGCCATCAGCAAGCGCTTTGTGGAACTCCATGAAGGACGCATGTGGATCGACAGTGAAGTCGGCGTGGGCACGACGATCCTTTTTACGTTGCCGCGCCGGGAACAAGAGCTTGCGCCAACGCCGCAATCGCCGCTGCGCTGGATCAACCCCTACCAGCCCTACGTGGAGCGGACGCACCGCAACATGGCGCCCGTGGCCGCGCCGATCAGACGCATCGTGGTTGTCGAAGCGCGCGGGCAGGTACTGACCCGTCTGCTCCGTCGCCGCCTGGCCGACTATGAGATCGTCTATGAGGAGACGCTCGAAGCGGCGATTGACGCCTTGCGTGATCTCCCCGCTGAACTGCTGCTCCTCAACGCGCCCGATGCGGAACGGCAGGTGGCCTACTTCAGCACCCAGTTCCAGGCCACCTACGGCACGCCGATCATCGGCTGCTGGACGCCCGGCCTGCACGAGGCGGCCGATCGCCTGGGCGCGATGCACTACCTGGTCAAGCCGGTAAGTCGCGCCGAACTGTTGGGTACGCTGGACGAGCTGCAACCGGGCGTCGAGACGGTGCTAGTCATCGATGACAACCGCGAAATCCTTCAACTCTTTGGCCGCATCCTTGCGACTGCGGATCCGCCTTATCGGGTGGTGCGAGCGTCGAGCGGAGAGCAAGCGCTGGCGCTGTTGGCCAGGCGGCCGGCAGACGCCATCATTCTTGACCTGGTCATGCAGGAAATGAGTGGCTATCAGGTCCTGAAGTCGATCGCGCTCGACCCGACGCTGCGCGACATTCCCGTGATCATCGTCTCATCACTCAATCCGACCGATCAGCACGCGGTCTGCGATGTCGCGCACATTAGCCTGGCCGGCGGGCTGACCGCCAACGCCCTGCTTGGTTTGCTTACGGCCGTGCAAGAGACCCTCTCACCTGAGCCCCCCTTGCCGGGAGCCATAAATCCAACAAAATCTTTCCAGGGCGAAGAGGTAGAAGTATTCGAACAGGCAGCCGCCCCGGCTTTTGAAGAGTAACGGAATCTCACAGTAGCGAGCCGTGCAGCCTGGGCCTGGCGAAGGCGCGGGCTCATTTCACTAAACAGGCTCAAACGACGCCTGCGCGCCGCTTCAGCCAAGGCGCTGGGCCTGGCGGTTCAGGGCCGCAAGCAGATCCTGGCGGTCGAACGGCTTCTGCACATAGTCGGCGGCGCCAAGCGCGCGCGCCAACTCCACCTGGGGCAGAACCGAGCAGACGATGATGGGAATCGCCGCAAAGCGGGGATGCTCGCGCAGACGGCTCATCAGCAGCAGACCGTCGGTCTCCGGCATCATGATGTCAACAATAATCATGTCGGGTTGCAGGCGATCAACCGCTTCAAAGGTTGCAGACGGGTCTTGAATGCCCTCGACAACGAAGCGCGTCCCCGCCGTGAAGCGCTGCATGACGGCAACGATCTCGGCGTTGTCCTCGATCACCAACACCGTCACTCGCCGGCTAACCGGGAAGTGCAGGCTGACGCGCAGCCGGTCCGGTTCGGCCTCAACATCCAGTGCTGCCCCGGAGCCTTTCAGCAGGCGGCGGATCGCACGAAGCCGTTCGCCGTCATCGGTGTTTGGCTGCCAATTCGGTTCGACCGGCAGGCACGATGCCTCGAGGATCAGCGTGGCAGCCGCCGTGCGCCCGGTAAGGTGAACGGTGTGATCCTGGGCGGCGGCAAGGGCGATATTGAGCACAAGCAACAGGCTCTGCTGAAAAGCAACGGGATGCAGGGCCAAATCAACATTCCACGGCCCGTCGTGAACGATCTCGCCGGCCAGAGAATCGACCAGCGGCTGGATCAGGCGCAACACGGTGGGCAGGGCTTGGGCGACAGCGGTCGACTCGCCGGCGGACGTCTGGCGCAGCCACGTCAATTCGCCGCTGCCCTCGCTGCCGCTGGAGAGCGTCGGCTCGGTTTGATGGGGCAGGCGGGCATGGGCATCTGCGGCACCGACGCGTGGCGCGCAGTATTCATGCCACAACTGGGCGGCCAACGCATAGATAGCAGCGTTTTGCTTGCGGCGCAGCTGGCGAACCGAAACCCCAAACTGATCGGCGACCTCATCCTGGCTGAACTGCTGGACATAGCGATAGAGCAAAAGCTCGTACAGTTCACGCTCCGGGTCCGATAAAGCGCTCTCGGACGCGACATCCAGCTTCTCGATCGCCCCGGTCAAGATTCGCTGAAGGTGTGCGGGCATGTCGAAGCGATCGGGCAGACCAAGGGCCTCCGGCAGGGCGGAATGACGCAGGTAGTCGGGATCATAGAGATGATTCAGCGCGGAGCGTACGTGCTGAAAAAACGCTTGATCAAGTTGGCTGTCCGGTTCTTGTCCCATTTGTGGCCGAAGTCCGTCAAAAAAACGCGTGACATTGAACGCAAAAGCACTATAATGAGCAGGCAAACAAGACGCTGGCTCAGTGGATACCAGCGGGCTTTCACCTGCTGGACAAGTGACACCAAGCGGCTTGTCTGCTCCCTATCGTACAGCATGAAGCGACGTGCGATGCCGTACCTTTATCCCGTGAACCCTATCCGAAACTCCGTGAGCGCGAGCCGCTAGCTGTGTCGTGGCGCGTTCTGTGCAAATGGATCAACGGGTAGAATGTTACTTTACCAGAGTACCCCAACAGGAGGCTAGAATGCGAAGAGTAACCGTTACAATCGTACTGCTTGCGCTGCTGAGCTTGATGGCAGCGTGTACTGCGCCAGCGCCGGCCGCGACCACCGGAGCCGATGGCGACGCCGCGTCCTCGGGCGACGCCGAACCACTGGAATTTTGGATGCTGACGGATGAGGTCTCCAAGCCCTATTTCGAGGGCATCGTTGATGCGTTTAATGCCGCCAATCCGGAGACGGAAGTCATTATGCGCACCTATGCCAATGAGGCCTACAAGACCGCCATTCAGGTAGCGATCGGCTCTGACGATCCGCCCGACATCTTCTTCAACTGGGCGGGCGATGATACCGGTCGCTTCATGCGCGAGGGACATCTCTTGGACATAGCGGCTGCCGGCCAAGAGCTCGGCTGGGGCGATGTGGTCTCGCCGGCCGCGCTTGACGCCTTCACCTACGGTGACTTCCTGGCCGCAGCACCCTACAGTCTCGAAGCCAAGTATTACTATTACAACCTGGCCATGTTTGAAGAATACGGGCTGTCCGAGCCGGAGACCTTTAACGACCTGCTGGACATCTGCCGCACGCTGAGCGAACAGGGCATCACGCCCATGTCCTTCGGCAATCAGGAACGGTGGGAAGGCGTGCACTATCTCTCCATGTTCAACCAAAAGGTCGTCGGCGAAGATACGATTGCCGAAGACTACATTCTGGCCACACCGGCTGAGGAACTCTTCGCCGATCCCAACTATGCGGCAGCGTTCCAGCCCCTTATTGAGATGCAGGAAGCCGGCTGCTTCGCTGACGCCGTCAACTCGACAACGCCCGACGCGGCCCTGGCTCAGTTTTCACCGAGCAGGCCGCGATGTACTACCAAGGTACCTGGGCCATCGGTCAGCTTGCGGCCAATGACTTTGAAGGCCAGTACGGCATGTTCCGCATGCCGGCCATCACCGACGGAGCCGGCAATCAGAACTATATTCTGATGGGACCGATCGGCCTCGAGATCTCCTCGAAGACCGCGCAGCCCGAAGCTGCCATCGCCTTCGTCGATTTCTTCATCAACCAGGAAAACCAGCTTGAGTTGATGGAGGGCCTCAATCGCCTGCCCGTGCGCAGCGATGTGTCCAGCGACAACGTACCGGATGCGTTCACCTTCGTCATCGACGATCTGTCCAAGGCCGAAGGCGCCACAACCTGGCTTGACGTCATCTTGGAAAACAGCGTTTCGGAAGTCTACCTCAACTCGATTCAAGAGGTGATTGCCGGCACGCAGACGCCCGAAGAGGCTGCCGCGGCGATCCGCGAGCAGGCGCTGATCGCTCAGGAGCGTGTGAGCGAATAGTCCTCGATGGGCTGCGGATGTGACGGATGGACGCAGATCGCTTGTAGCAAGATCTGCGTCCATCCGTCGTGTCCGCTCAACTCCGCAGTCAGCCGTATGAAATCAATAGTTAAAACCCTGCTGGGACAATGTCAATGAGTCTTCAAGAGACGCACAGCCCGCCCCGTCGCTGGCCAGCACGGCCGGTACGCGCAAGGTTCGGCAGTGGCTCGACGCCTATTTTCTGGTCGCGCCCGCCGTGCTCTTTATGATCTTTTTTGTGCTCTATCCGATCGTGCGCACGATCTGGTTTTCATTTTTTGACTACAATCTGCTTGGCACGCAGTTCAACTTCATCGGCATTGAAAACTATGCCGAACTTGCCGGCGATGAGGTTTTCTGGCGCTCGTTGCGCAACAACTTCATCATTCTGATCGGCTCGGTCGTCTTTCAGATCGGCGTCGGCGCGGTGCTGGCCGCGATCCTTAATCGCGGCATTCGCCACGGATCTGTCTTCTTTCGTACGCTGCACTTTGCACCGGTAATCATGTCCGTGGTGGCAGTCGGCATTCTCTGGCAGTTGATCTACGACCCAAATATCGGTATCCTCAACAATGTTCTGCATGCGCTGAACCTGCCCGTTCCGAGCCAGGGGTGGTTGGGCGATCCTCGCTTGGCCATCTATTCGGTGCTAGCAGTAGCCTGCTGGCAATATACGGGCTTCGTCATGGTCATTCTGCTGGCCGGCATGCAGTCGGTCCCGGACGCAATCTATGAAGCCGCACGACTCGACGGCGCAAATGAAGGCCAGATCTTCTGGCGCATTACCATCCCCGTCATTCGCAACGTCATCATCGTGGCAACGCTGATTACGATGATCGGCGCCTTCAAGGTCTTCGATATTGTCTACGTCTTGACACGGGGCGGGCCGGCAAATGCCAGTCAGGTGCTTGGGACCTACATTTACTACAACGCCTTTACGGTCAACCGCGCCGGCTACGCCAGCGCCCTGGCCGTCATCCTGCTGATCTTTGCCCTCGGCCTGGGCATCGTCCAGCTCCGCTTTAGCCGCGCCGTGGGAGAGGGATCATGAAACGCTCTGCTGGCCGCATCGCCATGTGGGTCTTTCTGGGCGCCTACTCGCTCTACGTGGCGCTGCCGATTTTTTGGATGGGCCTGTCGTCGCTCAAGACGACGCGGCGAACTCTTCTCCAATCCTTTTGGCCTACCGGCCGATCCCCAATGGCAAAACTTCGCCCAGGCCTGGGACCGTGGGCTGGCCGACTACATTCTCAACTCGCTCTTTGTCACGATCATTTCGGTGACGTTTATTGTGGTGGTCAGTGGGTTGGCCGCGTACGTGCTGGCACGCCTGCGCTTTCCCGGCCGGATCAGCATCTATCTCGTGCTCATGGCCGGCTACGCCATTCCGATCCACATCGTGCTCGTTCCCCTCTATCAGACGCTGAACAATATCGGCTGGATCGACACCTATCAGGGGCTGATTGGACCGTATATCGCCTTTGGCATCCCTTTCTCCGTGCTGCTCCTCTATGCCTTCTTTATCGAATTCCCCAAGGATCTGGAGGACGCCGCACAGCTCGATGGCTGCGGCGTTTGGTCCATGCTCTTCCGCGTGGTGCTGCCCCTCTCCTTGCCGGGTTTGGCCAGCGTAGCCATCTTCCAGGGCGTCTTTATTTGGAACGAGTTCCTGCTGGCGCTGATCGTCATCCGCAGCGATACGCTCAAGACGCTGCCCCTGGGTCTGACGACTTTTCAGGGCGAATGGGCGACCAACTGGCCGCTCATGCTGTCTGCGTTGACGCTGGCCACGCTGCCGCTTCTGGCTATGTATATCCTGCTCCAGCGCCAGTTCATCAACAGCCTGACCGGCTTTTCAAAATAACGGAATCCCTATCATGACACCACCAACAATGCGCTATCGCCAAGTCCATCTCGATTTTCATACGGCCCTCGAATGCGAGGATGTCGGCGCCCAGTTTGATCCGGAAACCTTCGCCGAGACGGTTGCCATGGGTCACGTCGACACGATCAATATCTTTGCCAAGTGCCACCACGGCTATTCCTACTATCCCACCAAGGTCGGGACGCCTCACCCGACGATGACGCGCGACCTGCTGGGTGAACAGATCGAGGCCCTGCACCGGCGCGACATTCGCTGCCCGATCTACGTTTCGGTCATGTGGGACGATTTGGCCGGCATCCAGCATCCGGGCTGGGTGGTGACCAACAGAGACGGCACCCAACGCATGCGCCATCCGCTCTCCGGCGAATGGGGTTGGACGACCATGGACGTAGCCTCGCCCTACCGGGACTACTACATGGCCCAGGTCGAAGAATTGCTCGACAATTACGAGATGGACGGACTCTGGGCCGACATTTGCTTTGTCGTGCCCAACTACTCGCCGTGGAGCCAGCAGCGCATGCGCGACGCCGGCGTCCCGCTCGAGGATGATCGTGCCGTGCTGGCCTATGCCGACGAGCGCATGCGCGAATTCATGGGCGATGTAACCTCGCTGCTGCATGGTCGCAAACCCGACGCGTCCGTCTACTACAACGGCACGACGACGCCCAAGATGGGCACGCGCGTTCCCTACATGACCCATATCGAGGTGGAGAGTCTGCCCACCTCCGAAGGCGTGTGGGGCTATCTCCACTACCCGATCATGGCGCGCCAGGCCCGCACCTACGGCGTGGACGTCATCGGCATGACCGGCCGCTTCCACAAATCATGGGCCGACTTTGGCGGACTCAAGACGACCGATCAGCTTGACTACGAATGTGGCGTCATCCTCAGCGGTGGCGGCATGATCTGCGTGGGTGACCAGCTTCATCCCAACGGCGTGCTCGACCCGGCCGTCTATCGGCTGCTCCAGCGCTCCTTTTCACGCGTGGAGGCGCTGGAACCGTGGATGCACGACAGTAAGCCGACGGCCGAAGTGGCGCTGCTGGCCTGGGGCATCGGCGGCGAGTCCGAGCCGGGCGTGGGCGCGCACAACCCCGACACCGAAGGCGCGGCGCAGATGCTGCTGGAACTGGGCATCCAGTTCGACATCGTCGATGCCAACGCAACGGTCGACGCATACGAGGCACTCTTCCTCCCCGATGGCGTACGTCTTTCGGCGGACGAGGTGGCCAAGCTTGCGGCCTATCTGGAGCAGGGTGGCCGCCTGGTGCTGAGCGGCACAGCCGCGCTGGACGAGGACGGGCAATTCCAGCTCGACGCGGTCCCGGTTGCGTATGGAGAACCATCCCCAACGATCCCGTCGTATCTGCGTCTCGATGACCTGCTGGCCGACGCCTCCGAACTGGCCACCGACTACGATTACGTCTTCTATGACCAGAGTCACATCGTCCGCGCCAAGCCGGGTACAGCGAGCCACGGCGAATTGCGCCCGCGCTCTTCAACCGGACCTGGGAGCACTACACGAGCCACCAGCACGCGCCCGTCGGCGCTGCGTTGGATGCACCGGTGGCTGTGGTCAGCGAGCAGGTGCTCTACTTTGCGGCGCCACTCTTCCGGGCCTATCGCGACCACGACTACTGGGCCTACCGGGCGATTGTCCAGAGTGCCCTGGCCAGCTTTCTGCCGGAACAGTTGATCCGCCAGAGCGGACCCGGCTGGATTGAGTGCACGCTCCATAACCAGCCTGCGGCCGCTGAGCGCCCGGCGCGCAAGATCGTGCATCTGGTCGCCTATCATCCCCGGCGCACGCTCCAGCCGATTCAGCACGTGGACCAGAGCGCGCCGGTGGCCGGCATCACCGTCAGCGTGCGCGCCGATGGCTGGCAGCCAAGCCGCGCCTACCTCGCGCCGGACAAAACGGAGCTTGACTGGACGCTGACCGATGGCCGTATCGAGATTGCGCTGCCGCCCATTGGCCCCCACACGGTGCTGGTGCTCGAATAGATTGACTGGCGCAGTTCGAGCCTGATAAACTGCGGGCAGCGTTCGAGCGGCGATTTGCCGCCGGGCGCTGCCCGTTTCCGTTTGCAGCAGTTGCCCAAGGATCATCCCCATGGCAAAAAACCGGCAGCAGGCCTTGCTTGTGTTCGCCTTTCCCGTTGTGTTGGCTGTCGGCATTTTTCTGATCCCCGTCGTGCCGGACTACGCCGATCATGTGCAGGCCACGGAGGCTGTAGGCCAGACCGCACGCTGGTTTGCCGGCCACATGATCGCCGCCATCGCGTTTGCGTTGGGAATTGTGGCAGTGCAGGCAGTCAATGACGTCCTCCACAAAAAAGGGCACGGGCTCCCAATGTTGACGACCCCGATTCTGGCGATTGGCGCCGGACTCTACGCCGCGGGCCTGGGCGCCGACGGCATCGGCCCGATTGCCGTGCAGGCCACCGGCGCCTCGCCCACGCTCTTCTTCGACGGCAGCGGCTGGTTCGTCAGCGGCACGTTCATGGCGGCGACGCTCTTTTTTGGCGCCGGCCTGATCAGCCTGGTCATTCATGCCAACCGCGGCGAGCTATTGGCCGGCGTCTGGCGGTGGATTGCATTCATCGCCGCCCTCGCCTTCATGGTTATTCCGGCAATTCCTTCCGGCTGGGGCCTCTACGGCGAGGCGTTGGCTGCCTTTGGCCTCTTTGGCCCGCTGGCCGCAGCGATCTGGGTCCAGAGCGGCCCGGACGTCGGCTGATCGGATTTTATCTTCAGTAGGGTAGACGGGACCCATTGTTGCGCGTACCGCTTTGCATCCCATTTTGGGGGCGATCTGTACAAACGGACGGGTCGCTTTCTTTCGAGCAGCTCTCCAACTGTGGTATGCACCCATCCTGATTGCCGCGCTTGGCCGTAAATGCGTGTCGGTATACACTGACTTGCAAACAC